>NZ_PNRE01000090.1:0-31568 GCF_002879645.1 Halomonas heilongjiangensis
TGGCCAGGGTCCAGAGCACCGGCAGGTGGGCCTGGCGGGCACCGCCCAGCAGAGCCGACACCGGCAGCCCCAGGCGCTTGCCCTGGGCGTCGAGCAACGCGGTCTCGAGCGCCGACTTGGCGATGCAATTGCCGCGGGCATGGCGGTTCAAGCGGGCGCGCAGGGCGTTGACGTTGCCGGACGGCTGGCCGACCAGCAGCGGCGCCAGGTAGCTGTCGATGTTGCGCTTGATGCTCTCGGGGCTCTCGGGGCCGTAGGCCAGGCCACCGATGGTGGTGCCCTCGCCCAGCCCCTCGATGCCGTCGCTGTGGCGCATGCGCACGATGACCATCGTCTGGCAGGCCATGGTGGCCATCGACAGCTTGTGCGGCCGAATGGTCGGCAGATCGACCAGATGCGTCTGGATCGCTTCGATACGAATGTCGTTCATGGTGCTCTCAACTCATGCAGGTCGGGACCAGGAAATGGCGTCTCATCAGCTCGAGACGAACTTCTCGAAGAACACGCGGTGCTCACCCACCTCACGCGCCTCGAGCCATTGCTTGGTGGCTTCGATCATCGGCGGCGGCCCGCACAGGTAGGCGTCGAAGGGCTGGGCCAGGAAGTCGAGATCGAAGAGGTCGCAGACCACGCCCTTCTTGCCCTGCCAGGCCTCGGACGGGTTCATCACGATGGTCTCGAAGGCGAAGTCGGGCAGGGTCTCGGTCAAGGCATCCAGGCGCGCCAGCTCGCTGAGGTCCTGCTCCTGGGTCACCCCGTAGCAGAGACGGATCGGCTGGGCGCACTCGCCCTTCTCGGCCAGCTGCTCGAGCATGCCGAGGAAGGCGGAGAGGCCGGTGCCGCCGGCCACCATCAGCAGGGGGGCCTGCACCTCGCGGAGATAGAAGGCCCCCAGGGGCGCCTCCAGGGAGATGGCGTCGCCCACCCTGGCGCGGTCGCGCAGGTAGTCGCTCATCACGCCGCTGGGCAGCAGACGGATCAGGAAGCGCAGCTTGCCCTCCTTCACCGCCGAGGTGGCGAAGGAGTAGGCCCGCCACTCATCGCTACCCGGCACCTCGATGCGCGCATACTGGCCGGGCAGGTACGGCAATGCCTGGGCGGGATCGTCGAGGGTGACCTCGAGGATGGCGGCGGCATCGGAGACCTGCTCCACGGCGCTGACGGTGCCGTCATGCACCTCGGTGGCCACGCTGCAGACGTTGGAGTCGATGTCGAAGTAGAAGGAGGCCTGGCTGGAGCGCAGGCGAGTCTGGCAGGCCAGCACATGCCCTTCGGCGATCTCCTCCTCGGTCAAGGCCTCCTCGTCGATATACTCGACGTCGACGTCGCCGGACTCGCGCAGGCAGCGGCAGGTCCCGCAGACCCCTTCCCGGCAGTCCACCGGCAGGTTGACCCCGTGGCGCTGGGCGGCGTCCATCAGCAGTTCATTCTTGTCGACCTTGACGAAGCGGGTAGTGCCGTCCCGAAAGACGATGGCGGCTGTGTTGTGCATGACTCGCCCTCCAGCGTGATCAGACGTGATAGAAGTCCAGGACGGAATCGATCTTGTCGTTGAGCAGCACGGTGTGCTTGCGGGTGATCTTCCAGTCGTCGCCGTCACCCCGCAGGGTGTAGTCGGCGGTGCCGAAGAAGTGACCGCTCTCGCCGAAGCGATGGAAGTGGGTCACCCAGTTCACCTTGACCTGCACCTGGCCATCATCCCGGGGCGCACAGCGCACGTTGTCGATCAGATGCAGGGTGCGCGGCATCGGCGTGCAGGCCGCCGACTTGCCGGTACGGATTCGGAACACCCGATCCTCGATTCCGGTGCGGTCGGCGTAGTACATCAACGACATCTCACGCTTGGGGTCGGACGTGATCTCGTGCTCGCCCTTCCACTGGGGAATATGGAACTCGCACTCCGGGGCGAACTGGTCGAGATAGGCGTCCCACTCCTGGGTGTCGCAGTATTCGGCGACCCGATAGAGGAACTGCTCGATGGATTGCTGCTGGCTCATGACTTACACCTCCTGGAGCTTGAGTGCTTTCTTCTCGAGGCCCGCGAGCAGCAGTCGCTGCCAGGTGCCGTGCTGGTTGACGTAGAGCCCCTCGTGGGTGAACTCGGTGCCGATGATCACCGGCTTGATACCGAGCACCTGGCTGTTGTGGGTCTCGCCGTATTCCCAGCTCTGATAGCCCCGGGAGATGTCGTTCCACTCGGTGGCCCGCGCCTCGAAGCCGCGCTGCTGCTCGCGGAACTCCACCAGGTCGTCCGGCGTCCCCATGCCGGAGACATTGAAGAAGTCCTCAAACTGACGGATGCGGTTCTCGCGGTCGGCGTCGGACTCGCCCTTCACGCCCAGGCACAGGCTGATCACCTCGGTCTTGTTCCAGGCCACCGGGCGCACGATGCGCAACTGGGAGCTGATCTGGTCCATGAAGAACAGGCTGGGGTAGATGTTCAGGTTGCGCAGGCGGTGCATGGTCCACTCGGCGCGCTCCTGGGGATGCTGCTCGAGCAGGCGCGGCATCACCGTGGCGTAGCCGGGGCGCACCTGGGGGTTGGGCATGTCGCTGAACAGCAGGCTGTGGCCGTTGGCGAAGGAGAACCAGCCGTCATCGGTGTCCTTGTCGCCGGCACCCAGCTTGCTGTAGTCGAGGGTGTCGCCGCTGCTGCCGTGCTGCTGGGCCTCCAGCTCGCGGCGGTGCTGCACGGTGGAGACGTAGTTGTAGTGCACGGTGCTGACGTGATAGCCGTCCAGGCCGTTCTCGTTCTGCAGCTTCCAGTTGGCGTTGAAGGTGTAGCGGGACTCGCCGGGCAGCACCTCGAGCTCACCATCCTTCGCCTGCTCCACCATCATGTCGAAGAACAGCTTGGTGTCGCCGAGGAACTCCTCGAGGCTGACGGTGGACTCGGTGTCCAGGCTGATGAAGACGAAGCCACGGTAGCTTGCGATCCGCGCCTGGCTCAGGCCACGGCTGGCCTTGTCGAAGTCCTGGGGGTATTCGCCGGGGGCCTTGACCTTGACCAGGCGACCGTCGGACTTGTAGCACCAGGCATGGAACGGGCAGGTGAAGGTGGACTGATTGCCCTTGCAGACCCGGGTCAGGGTGGCGCCGCGGTGCTGACAGGTATTGGCCAGTGCCCGCAGCTCGCCCTTGCCATCGCGGGTGATGATCATCGGCTGGCGACCGGCCTGCATGGTGATGAAGTCGTGGTTGTTGGGGATCTGGCTCTCGTGGCAGGCGAAGATCCACTGCTTCTCGAAGATCAGTTCCATCTCGAGATCGAACAGCGCCTCGTCGGTGAACATGTCCCGCGCAACGCGAAAGACGCCATCGTCGGGGCGAAAGTCGATACAGTTCTCGACGAACGCCTGCCAGTCGGGGAGGGAGCGATATGCTGTCATCGGTCGTTACCGTCTTGTTGCTTGTCTTGGTACGACCTACCTTAGGCATCCCCCCCTGGGGCCACTATGCGGTTATTGGAGGAAGGCTATGCACTTTTTCGCCACCCTCGAGGAAGCATGCTAACCAACTGATATTTATATGTTTTAACGACACTGTACGACCAAAGAGAAAGGCACCGTCGCCGGAGCGAACGGTGCCTTTTCGAGCCCTTATGCACGTCTTGAATCAGAATGGCAGACTCGCCTTGAGCCACAGCGAATCCCCCTGGGGACGATTCTCGACGCCGAACTCCCGCTCATACTTGAGGGTCACGAAAGCCCCCTGGCCGTTATCCCACTTCAGCGATGGACCGATGGCGAAGGCCTGGCCCCGATTGCCGATATCGACCCCATTGAGCCTGTCATCCGTCACCTGGCGATAGGCATAGCCGCCGATACCCGCCACCCAATTGGGATGCACACCGTAGCCCAGGGCATAGTCGGCATGCAGCTCCTGACCGGATCGGTAATTGGTGTCACTGTTCTCGAAGTTGTAGTCATACATCAACTTGAGATCCCAGTTGATCCCCCCGGGATCGACATGGGAAATCGCATAGACCCCCTGTACCGTCCAGTAGTTACGGCCGATATTCGCCAGCCTTCCCGTATCGTAGCTGCCGGTGGGGGCGATCACGTCGATACCGAACGCACTATGCAGGCTGGCGCTGTGGTGATAGGCCAGCGCCATGGTGAGATCGACGTCTCCGAGACCTCGGTCGCTGTCGTGCTGGCCATTCACGGTGACGTCCAGATCGACCAGCGGAAAGAGCCCGGCGAAGGCCAGCTGACCGCCCCAAAGGGTCTGCTCCGTGACCCAGAGCAGCCGCGGGGCCACCACATTGGCGCGCAACCGGAAGTCGATGGGCAGGCGATTGCCCTGGCCATCCCGGAACTCGTCAGCGGCATAGTGATTGGCATAGAGCAGCGGATAGACCCCGGGGGGCGGCAGGGCTCCCATCAGGAAGTTCTCGGCGCCCATGGGGTAGCTGGAGCCACCCCCTTCGGTGGCCTGGGCCGTCGCCGTGAACAGCAGGGTCAGGCCGGCGACGCCGGCCCTCAGCGATGCGTGATAGTGAGTCATGGGGTTATTACTCATGGCTTGTTGTTGTTTTCGCGTGGAGCCGGCCAGCCGGGCCGGACCCGCGCTAGTCGGGTGGTCAGGCGATGACGCGTTGGAAGCTCCCTTGATAGAACACCAGCGGCTCCCCCTCCTCGGTGTCGAAGCGCTGCACACGTCCGACGATCAGCAGGTGATCCCCGGCGATACGGGTGAACTCGACGCGACACTCGAGCCGGGCCAGGGCCCCCGCCAGCAGCGGCACCCCGTGGGCGTTGGCGTGATGCGCGACCCCCGCGAACTTGTCCTCCGCCGACCGGGCGAACTGCATGGCCAGCTCATCCTGATGCGCGCCGAGGATATTGACCGCGAAGGGTCGCCCCTCGGCGAAGGCCGCCAGATTGGGCGAGCTCAACACCAGGCTCCAGAGGATCAGTGCCGGCTCCAGGGACAACGACGAGAAGGAGTTGGCGGTGATGCCGACCGGCGCCCCCGTCTCGGTGGTCGAGGTCACCACGGTGACGCCGGTGGCGAAACGCCCCAGGGTATTGCGCAGGGCCCGACCATCCAGCACCTCGGAAAACTCGCTGGCATTGCCCCGTGCCGGGGCGGGTGCAGTCATGTTGGTCATGATCAAGCCCCCTTCTTCAGGTGAATGTTGACGAAGTGATCGCAGGCCTGGGCATCCAGCCACCAGGGCAGGTAATCGGGAGGGTTGTCGAAGCCATTGGCCAGCACCGAGGCCAGCGCCGGCGAGTGCTGTGCCGCTCCCAGCAGCTCGAGGATGTGTTCGGCGGGCGGCAGCAGCAGGCTGTTGGTCCAGTTCACCACGTCCTTGGCATAGCGCCAGTAGGTCTCGAAGGTGGCCTCCATCCAGGCGGTATCGAAGGGCGCCTCGCCCCGGGCCAGGATGGCGTCCAGGTAGACACGGCTGCACTTGGCGCCGTTGTTGGAGCCCTGACCGGTGATGGGATCGTTGACCACCAGGGCATCGGCGATACCCAGTACCCGGCGACCGGAAGGCAGGGTCGCCACCGGCTTGCGCACGGTGGGCGGAAAGCGGCCGGCGAGAATACCGTTGTCGTCGCTGAGCTGTACGTCCTTGCAGCGTTCCGCCTCCCAGGGGGCATAGGTACGGATCAGCTCGAGGCTCTTGGCTAGATGCTGCTCGGGGGTCGATACCTCCTGCCAGCAGTCCATCGGGCCCCCGGGGATACCCTCGAACACCATGATCTCGCAGGGGCCGTTGAGGGTCAGCGCCGGGAAGACGAAGTACTCGCCGACGCCCGGGATCAGGTTGAATGCCACCCGCGAATAGGGCTCCTTGGGTTCCATGCCCTGCACATAGGTCAGGGCCAGGGCCCGCTGGGGCTTGTCGAAGCGGGAACGTGACTCGTCGCGCTCGAACAGGCGCACGATATCGCCCTTGCCGGCGGCCACCAGCACCAGGTCATGGCTGGCGGCCAGCTCCTCCAGGTCGTCGATGCCGGCATCGCGGATCACCAGCTCGCCACCCAGGCGCACGAACTCCTCCATCCACACCGGCATCTTGAGCCGCTGATCCACCGACTGGGCCGGTCGATCCAGGGGAGCGGCCCAGTCGATCAGCTTGGCGCCGGGGCGCTCGGGATCGGGCACCGTCATGCCGATGCCCTCCACCGGCGGGCAGTCGCTCTCCCAGAAGTTCAGCCCCAGGTCGCGCTCGGTCTGCAGTGCCTGGTCGAACATGCACTGGCTCGACATTACGCGACCCTGGCGGATCTGCTCGCCGGTGCGATTGGATAGCAGGGTCACCTGATAGCCCTGCTGCAGCAGACCGATGCCGGTCTGCAGGCCGGACTGGCCGGCCCCTACGATTGCGATACGTCGGGTCATGATGATCTCCATCATCGATTGTTGTTGTTCCAGCCGGACGGCTGGTCCAGGGTTGGCTCAGTCGGCCAGGCGGGGAATCGCCGGCACGCGCTGCTCGGGCCCCAGGGCCGAATAGCCGCCGTCGACCGCATAGTCGGCGCCGGTGACGAAGCTGGCCTGGTCCGAGCAGAGGAAGCGCACCACTGCCGCCACCTCCTCCGCGTCGCCAAGCCGGCCGAGCATATGGAAGTCGGCCGCCACCCGGTCGGCCTTGTCGCGGTCGCCGCCGCAGACCTCGTCGATCACCCGGGACCAGGTCCAGCCGGGCGAGACCGAGTTGACGCGTATGCCGTCCGTGGCGAAGTCCAGTGCCATACTGCGGGTCACATGCTTGATGGCGGCCTTGCTGGCCGGGTAGAGCCAGCGCCCGGTCTGGGCGGCCTGGGCCGAGATGCTGCTGAAGTTGACGATGGCGCCGCCGCCGCGCTTCACCATCGCCGGGCGCACCGCCTTGGCGGCCATCACCGCGCTGACGAGATTGACATCCAGCGCCTTGAGCCAGTCGGCCCGAGACGACGCCTCGCCCTCGTCGAGGTAGCTGCAGGCCAGGTTGATCAGGCAGTCGATGCCACCGAAGTGCCTCTCGACCTCGTGGACGGCGGACGCCAGCTGGTCGTCGGAGGTGATGTCGGTTTCGATGAAGAGCCCCTGCTCACCGAGACGATCCGCCAGCACGGCACCGGCCTTGGCATCGATATCGAGCAGGGTGACGCTGGCGCCGGCGGCGACGAAGGCCTCGGCCACGGCGGCACCGATCAGGGTCGCGCCGCCGGTGATGACGACGCTGCGGTTGTTGAAATCGTTCATGGCTTTCCCCTCCTCTCGTTACCGGCCGTCGCTCTCCGCCCACCTCGCCATCAGGCGGTTGGACGGCAGCGTCTCGTCCAGCAGCTTGGCGGCGGTTTCCCGACCGGCCACCGGCAGACCGGTGGGGTCGAGCACCCCGATCTGCACCAGCAACGAGGCCTGATCCCAATAGATATGCTCGTGGTAGAGCTTGTCGCCGCGGAACTTGACGATCGCCACCAGGGGAATCTCGACCTGCTTGCCGGTCGGGGCGATGCCCGGCAGCAGCCAGTCGATCTCCCGATCATGGGTGAAGCAGAACAGCAGCTCATCGACGATCTGGGTCTCGCCGATGGTGCGCGAGAGGGGAATCAGGGTGGTGTCATCGGGATTGCTGTCGACGAAGTGGTGCTTGTAGAAGCGGTACAGGTCCTTGTAGCCGACGCCGCCGGTGAGGGTCGGGATATGGTTCACATAGGGCTCGGCCACCATGGTGGCCATGGTGTCGTCCACGTTGCGGGTGGAGAACTCGTACTCGCAGTGCTTGTCCCACAGGGCCGAGAGGTCATAGTGGGGCCCCATGGCCTTGCGGAAGGCGGCCACCGAGCGCTGGTGCGCCATCAGCGCCGCGGGCTTGTCATAGTGCTCGGAGCGAGGCCGTGCGAAGGCGTGATCCACCCCCGGATAGAGGTAGAGCTCGATGGCGTCGCGCTCGCCGAGGGCGGCCTGGATCTCCTGGCGTGCCGCGGCGGGGCAGTATTCATCCTGCTCGGCGAAGTGCAGCACCAGCCGGCCGCGGATGTTCACCGCCTCGTCGAGGTGATTCTCGATGCCCATGCCGTAGTAACCGACGGCGGCATCGACATCGCAGCGGCAGGCGGTCAGATAAGCCAGCCGTGCACCGAGGCAGAAGCCCAGCGCCCCCACGGCGCCCGTGCACTCGGGCCGAGAGCGAAGCGTCTCGATGGCGGCGGCGATATCCTCGATGCCCAGATCCTGATCGAAGCCCTGGTAGAAGCCGAAGGCCCGCTGCCACTCCTCGGGGCCGTATCCGAGCTCGATGCCGGGCTCCTGACGCCAGAACAGATCCGGCGCCAGCACCACATAGCCCTCCTCGGCGTAGTAATCGGCGATCTCGCGAATGGTGGCGTTGACGCCGAAGATCTCCTGCAGCAGGACGATACCGGGGCCGCTGCCCGAGGCCGGCAGCGCCAGATAGCCACTGAAGCTGCCGCTACCATCCGCGGCCTGGATCTCGATGGAAGTACCCATGTTCATGCCTCCTGGTGTTGTTCCTGGATTGCGGAAATCCACACCACCACCTTAGGCAAGGGCCTTCCTGTCACACGATCCGCTGAATGCAGCGGTTATCCGTTCCGTGCAGAAAGTGCATTGACACGACTTGGATCAGGAGATCGAGCCTTATACTGGAAGACACAAGCAAGACACACCCGCTCGGTTGAAGCGGGTAACGACAATAACTAGAGAAGCTCCCCATGACTTCGAAAGACCGTCTACCCGACTGGCTCAGGTCGGCGTTGCTGGAGGACGACCACCGACTCGTGTTCAGTTCGCAGACCCTGGAGGAGACCCAGGAGAGAGTCTCCGATGTCTTCAAGCCGCATCGACTGGATCCCCTGGGGAAAAGCGGCGCCCTGGAGGCGCGCTTGCACTCGGTTGGATTGGGCAAGGTGTCGTATCACCGGCTGGCCTACGGCAGTGACGTGCAGATCGACCCCGAGCGACTCGAGCGCTTCTACCTGATCCAGATGCCCCTGCGTGGCCAGGCCGAGATAGTGAGCGATCAAGACTGCATCACCTCGGGCCAGACACTGGCCTCGGTGCTCAACCCGACGGCGCGCGTCAAGATGCGCTGGAGCCACGACTGCGACCAGCTCATGCTGCGTATCGATCGAGAGGCCATGGAGCTGGCGTGCAGCCGCCACCTGGGTCATCCGCTGCGCGCGCCACTATGCTTTCATCCGCAGCTCCATTGGCGGGCTGAGCCCTGCTGGTACAACCTCATCGCCTACATCACCCGGCTGCTGCATGAGTCGCCCCAAGCCACCAGAGAGCCACTGATCGCCCCACAGCTCGAGCAGCTCATCATCACTACCCTGCTGACGGTACAGCCCCATAGCTACAGCGATGAGCTTCACCAGGGCGACCGGCGTTTGGCTCCGCGCCACGTCAAACGGGTCGAAGAGTATATCGAGGAACACGCCCAGGAGCCGCTGACACCGGCCCAGCTGGCCGCGGTAGCGGGTGTCAGCCTGAGGACGCTCTATACCGGGTTTCACGATTTCCGGTACCAGAGTCCGATGGAGTACCTGCGTAATGTGCGGCTGCATAGGGTAAGAGAAGCCCTGCTGGCAGATGATGGCAGTGGCTCGATCACCGAGATCGCCATACGCTGGGGCTTTACCCATATGGGCCGCTTCAGCCAGATCTATCGCATGACCTTCGGCGAGCCTCCCAGCGAGACCCGGCGCCGCGCCGGCCAGTGACGGCTTCAGGGATGCGACAGGAAGCGGCTTTGTCTCAACGCCGATTGGCGGTATCTTCTATGGAACTGGTCATTGCTTGATCAGGGTGGCAAAATGAGCCCACCAGTTCGCAATGCGTACCCAAGAACGTTATGCGAACATTGGCCTCGACCGTCTCTCCACGGCCATCGTGATGGCCCGACGACAACCACACCCGACGGCGAGGCAAGGAGGAACCATGACCGTATCCCCTGCCCCGACACGACAGCAGATCGCTGCCGAGTTCCAGAACCCCGACTCGGCCTGCCGCTGGATGAGTGGCGTCAATGGCCCCCATCGCCTCGAGGTGCCGCGCCCCCGAGAGCTCAGCTTTCGTCACCAGGGCACCAGCCTGGGCAACGTCTCCATTGGCATCATCGAATACTCGACTCCCGTCCATATCGATATCGCCGACCTGACCCACAGCTACAGCATCAGCCTGCCCCTGCGCGGTTCCCAGAGCTTCGAGCTCCGGGGCAACGCCTTCGGCTCCGACACCGGGGTGGCCGCCATCATCTCGCCCAGCCAGCCGCTGCAGCTGAGCATGGACGAGAGCTGCCGGAAGCGGCTGGTACGGCTGTCGCGCCAGGCCATCGACCACAAGCTCGCCCAGTTGCTGAGGCGGGAGCTGCTGCGCCCGGTGATCTTCGATCCGCGCATGCCGCTGAGCGGCACGGTGCAGGAGTGGTGGCGCATGGTGGCCAACCTCCAGGAGATGCTGGATGCCGAAGGCTCGCTGTGCGACCTGCCCGAGGTGTGGAGCAACTTCGAGAACTCGCTGATCACCAGCCTGCTCTACACCCAGCCCCACAACTACTCGAGCGAACTGCTCGACCGCCAGCAGGGCCGCCCGGCCTATCTCGCCCGCCTCGAGGCCCTGTTCCGGGAGTCCCTGGACCGCCCCCTGGGCCTGGCCGACCTGGAGCGGGCCGCCGGGGTCTCCCGGGAGCGCCTCTATCGCGACTTCCATACCCACTACGGGGTCTCGCCCATCGCCCACTTCCGCCAGCTGCGCTTCGACCATGTGCGCCAGCAGTTGGAGCAGGCCGCTCCCCACGAGAGCGTCTCCAGTATCGCCATGGACTGCGGCTTCCAGCAATTGGGGCGCTTCTCCCAGGAGTACAAGGCGCGCTTCGGCGAGCTGCCTTCCGAGACCCTGAAGCGAACCACCCAAGCCCAGCTGCAGTAGCCCACGAGCAGCCGCCCCCGCCCGCGTCTACGGGGACACTTCCCGCTACCAGGGCGGACGAGCGTGGCGTGTTGCTCCTCAGGTCCCGCAGAAGGTGCGGAAGACCCGCTCGCTGGGCGGAGCCGGCATGGCGTAGGCCTCGCGGCCGGGCTGCTCCGCGAAGGGGCTGGCGAGTACCTCGCGCAGCGCCTCGAAGGGGCCGAAGTCGTCGTGCTCGGCCGCGGCGGCCAGCGCCTCCTCGACCTTGTGGTTGCGGGGAATATAGGCGGGATTCACGGCACGCAGGCGGGTGGCGATGCCGGCCGTGTCCAGGTCCTCCCGCGCCCATCGCGCGCGCCAGCGGGGCAGCCAGGCACGGATGGGCTCGTCGCGCTCGAACAGCTCGAGCAGTGCCGGGGCGTCCGTCTCCAGCGCCTCGGCCAGACGGCGGAAGGCCAGGGTGAAGTCGGCGCGCCCGGCGTGCATCGCCTCGAGGAGGCCCTCGGCCAGCTCGCGATCCTCGGCCTGCTCCGTGGCCAGGCCGAGCTTGGCGCGCATCACGGCGAGCCATTCACGCTCGTACCGCTCGGGGTAGGCCTGGATCAGCGCGGTGGCGAGCTCCACCGCCCGCTCCTGGTCGGCGTCGATCAACGGCAGCAGGGTCTCGGCCAGGCGGGCCAGGTTCCACTGGACGATCCACGGCTGGTTGGCGTAGGCGTAGCGACCGCCCTCGTCGATGGAGCTGAACACGGTGCGCGGATCGTAGGCTTCCATGAAGGCGCAGGGGCCATAGTCGATGGTCTCGCCGGAGATCGTCGTGTTGTCGGTATTCATCACCCCGTGGATGAAGCCGACGCTCATCCACTTCGCCACCAGCGCCGCCTGGCGCCGGGCAACGGCTTCCACTAGCGCCAGGTAGCGCCCGGCCTCGTCGACATCCGCCAGCTCGGGCCCGAGTAGTTCAGGATAGTGCCGCTCGATGGCCATATCGGCCAGGGTGCGGATCGCCTCCACGTCGCCACGGGCGGCGAAGTACTGGAAGGTGCCCACCCGCAGGTGGCTGGCGGCCACCCGGGTCAACACGGCGCCGGGCTCGGGCACGCGCCGGAAGACCCGCTCGCCGGTGGTCACCGCCGCGAGCGCCCGGGTGGTGGGAATGCCCAGCCCATGCATCGCCTCGCTGACCAGGTACTCGCGCAGTACCGGCCCCAGCGGCGCGCGACCGTCGGCGCCCCGGGAGAATGGCGTGCGCCCGGCCCCCTTGAGCTGGATGTCGCGCAGCCGACCATGGCGGTCAGTCACCTCGCCGAGCAGCACCGCCCGGCCATCGCCCAGCCGCGGCACGAAGGTGCCGAACTGGTGGCCGGCGTAGGCCTGGGCCAGCGGCTCGGCCCCCGGCGGCACGGCGTTGCCGCCGAACCACTCGGCGACCTGGCGCTCATCGAAGGCGTCGAGGTCGAAGCCGAGCTCCTCGGCCAGCGGCCGGTTGAAGGCCACCAGTCGCGGCTCGAGCACCGGCACGGGATCGAAGCGCTCGAAGAAGCGTTTCGGCAGGCGGGCATAGCGCAGGGTGAACTCGGGAAACATGGCGGCTCCGGTCGGCGGCTGAAGCACAGCAAGGTGGATGAATACCCGAGTATAACGCTAAGGCTTTGACGCTTCGAGCCGCCCCGGGTCGGCCACCGGACTCCCCTGCACCGCCGATTTCGTCCTGCCCGTCGCCACGAGTCGCGGTAGACTCCTTCCATACGATCACGCGACGCCGATCGCACCGGCAGGAGCCACGACGATGAGCAGCGAAGCAGTCGACTACTACCGCCCCCCGTCCAGTGACGCCCTGGGCCTGATCCGCATCCGCGCCAGCGCCGCCGGCCTCACCGAGATCGACTTCGTCACCGAGCGGGACGAACCGCCGCGCCCCGACCCGCTGACCGATCAGGCCCGGGAGCAGCTCGCCGAGTACTTCGCCGGCACCCGCCGTGACTTCGACCTGCCGCTGGCACCCCAGGGCACCGATTTCCAGCGCCGGGTGTGGGCGGCACTATCAGGCATTCCCTTTGGCGAGACCCGCAACTACGCCGAGATCGCCGAGCAGCTCGGCTGCAAGGGCGGCCAGCGCGCGGTGGGCGCTGCCAACGGCCGCAACCCCCTCGCCATCGTGGTGCCCTGCCACCGGGTGATCGGCAGCGACGGCCGCATGACCGGCTACGCCGGGGGCATCGGCCGCAAGCAGTGGCTGCTGGCCCACGAGGCGGGCGAGGTGCCGATGCTGCTGGGGTGATCACGCGAGGGGCTACCGGGCAGCGACGCCGCCGGCGGCCTGTTCACGAGAGACATCGAAGCGCCGCACGCTGGCCACGAAGTCGCTGAAGCGCTCCCCCTGGATCAGCACGTGCTCGCGCAGGGTGCGCTCGGCACCCGGCGCATCGCCCCGCTCGATCGCCTCGACGACCGCTCGATGCTCGCTCAGCGAACTCGTCATGCGCTGGCGCACCTGCAGCTGCAGTCGGCGATACGGTTTCAGCCGCTGCTTGAGCTGCCGCGCCTCCCCGGCCAGGAAGCCGTTGTGGCTGGCCGCGTAGATGCAGTCATGGAAGGCCTCGTTCTCGTAGTAGTACTCGTCGGTGTCCCCCGCCGCCGCGGCCGCCTCGCAACGCTCGAGGGCGCCCCGCAGGGCGTCGAGTTCCGGCTCGCTGATGCGCCGTGCCGCCAGGCGACCACACATGCCTTCCAGCTCGGCCATGACCTCGAACATCTCGATCAATTGTTCGATGCCCACCCGCGCCACGAAGGTGCCCTTCTTCGGCGACACGGTCACCAGGCCACTGGCCACCAGTTGCTGGATCGCCTCGCGCACCGGAGTGCGGGACACCTCGAACTCCCGGCAGAGCGCCTCGGGATCGAGCCGGTCGCCGGGGGCACGACGTCCATTGATGATGTCGTCTTCCAGGGCGTCCCTCAGCCGCTGGGCATTGGACCGTTTCATGCCGTTCTCCTCCATCTTCCCTGCGCCCGCCGGCCATCCGCACCGACGCACCTGCCACCTTTGTCTAACTCTGCAGAATTGACACTAGTATAGCCAAGGGGCTATTGAAGTATACATCAGCAACGCTGATGGACATATCAACTCACAACAACAATGTTACTGGAGATGCCATGAAACGCTCACTCACTCCGGTCATCGCCACCACGGCGCTGGCTGCCCTTGCCTTCGGCAGCGTCGCCTCGGCCCAGACCGTGCTGCGCGCCTCTCACCAGTTCCCCGGTGGCCAGGGGGACGTGCGCGACGAGATGGTCCAGGCGATGGCCCGACACGTCGCCGAGGCCGACGTGGGCCTCGAGATCCAGGTCCACCCCGGCCAGTCGCTGTTCAAGGCCAACGAGCAGTGGGGGGCGCTGGTGCGGGGGCGCCTGGACATCACCTCCCTGCCGCTCGACTACGCCAGCGGGCGCCATCCCGAGTTCTCCGCCACCCTGATGCCCGGCCTGGTCCGCAACCATGAGCACGCGAAGCGCCTGAACGACTCCGACTACATGGACATGATCAAGGAGGTGATCCTGGAGGGTGGCGCCCGGGTGCTGGCCGATGCCTGGCTGTCGGGTGGCTTCGCCTCCAGCGAGCGCTGCATCACCTCGCCTGACACCGTCGCGGGCCAGAACTTCCGTGCCGCCGGTCCGGCCTTCGAACAGATGCTGGAAGCCGCCGGCGCCTCGATCGCCTCGATGCCCTCATCGGAAGTCTACACCGCCATGCAGACCGGGGTGCTGGATGCCGCCAACACCTCCTCCATGTCGTTCATCTCCTTCCGGCTCTACGAGCAGGTCGAATGCCTGACCGAGCCGGGCGACTTTGCGCTGTGGTTCATGTACGAGCCGATCCTGATCTCCGAACAGGTCTGGCAGGGCCTGAACGAGGAGCAGCAGGCCGCCCTGATGGCAGCCGGCGAGGCCGCGGAGGAGTTCTTCGCTGCCGAGGCCGCGGCCATCGACCAGCAGATGATCGAGGTCTACCAGGAGAACGGGGTCGAGGTCGTCAGCATGTCCGAGGAGGACTACAACGCCTGGCTCGAGATCGCCCGGGAGACCTCCTACAAGAACTTCGCCGAGAAAGTGGAGAACGGCCAGGCGATCATCGACGCCGCCCTCGCGGTCGAGTGATGCCCTGACACCACAACGGGTTGCACGGCCATCCCAGGCGGGTGGCCGCCTTCCACCTCATGCGCAACCACCTTCCCGAGGGAACCATGGCCACTTCAACCACTCATGACATCGCCGCGCGAGGCGGCCCCCTCGGCGGCTATATCCGCCTGATGGATCGTCTCTCGCGCGCCACCGCCTACCTGGCCGGCTTGCTGTTCATCGCCGGCGTCGTCGTGATCTGCCATATGGTCTTCGTGCGCTATGTGCTGGGCATGAGCTCCAGTTGGCAGACCGAGTTCACGGTCTTCTCGGTCACCGCCGCCATGCTGCTCGGCAGCCCCTACGTGCTGATGACCGGCGGCCATGTCGCCATCACCATCCTGCCGGACGCCCTGGGCGGTATCGGCCGCAAGCTGATGCTGCTCGTCGCCTCGCTGATCGGGCTGGGCTTCTGCGCGGCGCTGGCCTATGCCTCCTGGATCTACGTCTGGGAAGCCTGGGAAGGCGGCTGGACCACCGGCACGGTGTGGAATCCCCCGCTCTGGCCCGCCCTGCTGCCGATGGCCGTGGGCACCACCCTGCTGACCCTGCAGTACATCGCCGAAATCCTGCGCGGGGAGGGCTGAGCATGGATCCGATCACCCTGGGTATCATCGTCGCCGTCGCGCTGATCGTGCTGATGGCCATCGGCACGCCGATCGCCTTCGCCCTCGGCGGGGTATCGCTGGCCGCCCTGATCTACGATCGCGGCCTGCCCGAGCTGACCTACTTCGGCGAGACCTTCTTCGACCGCATCGCCGAGTTCGGCTTCGTGGCCATCCCCATGTTCATCCTGATGGGCGCCGCGGTGGCCTCGTCGCCCACCGGACGCGACCTCTACCGCTCGCTGGACCTGTGGATGGGCCGGCTGCCGGGCGGCCTGGCGGTGTCCAACATCGGCGCCTGCACCATCTTCTCCGCCCTGTCCGGCTCCTCGCCGGCCACCTGTGCCGCCATCGGCAAGATGGGCATACCGGAGATGCGCACCCGCGGCTACCCGGATGGCGTGGCCGCCGGCTGCATCGCCGCCGGCGGCACCCTGGGCATCCTGATCCCCCCCTCGGTAACCATGATCATCTACGGGATCTCCACCGAGACCTCGATCGGACGGCTGTTCATCGCCGGCGTGGTGCCCGGCTTCATGCTCGCGGGCCTGTTCATGATCTGGACCATGATCGCCTGTCGCCTGGCGGGGGGCTACGACAACCCCATGGCGCAGGCCGCCGTGCACGTAAAGGAGAACATCCGGGCCAACGTCGATGCCAACCTCAAGGCGATGATCCGTGTGTTGCCCTTCCTCGCGGTGGTGGCGGGCATCCTCTTCGCGCTCTACGGCGGGGTGGCCACGCCCTCCGAGGCGGCCGGCGTCGGCGCCTTCCTGTGCCTGGCCCTGGCCATCGTGATCTACCGCATGTGGCAGGTCGGGCCGATCAAGCTGATCATGCGCGACTCCCTGCGCGAGAGCGTGATGATCATGCTGGTGATCGCCTGCGCCGAGGTGTTCGCCTATGCGCTCTCCTCGATGTTCATCACCCAGACCGTGGCCGCCGCCATCGCCGACCTGGAGGTCAACCGCTGGGTGCTGATGGGCGTGATCAATCTCTTCCTGCTGGTCGCCGGCTTCTTCCTGCCGCCGGTGGCGGTGATCGTGATGACCGCGCCGATCCTGCTGCCGATCATCCTCGCCGCCGACTTCGACCCCTACTGGTTCGCGGTGATCCTGACCATCAACCTGGAGATCGGCCTGATCACCCCGCCGGTGGGCCTGAACCTGTTCATCATCAAGAGCATCGCCCCGGACATCTCGCTGCGCAACATCCTGATGGGGAGCCTGCCCTATGCCCTGTGCATGGCGCTCGGCATCCTGTTGCTGTGTTTCTTCCCGGGTATCGCCCTCTGGCTACCCAACCTGATCATGGGCTGAAAGGAGCCGCGTCATGAACATGACCTTCCTGCAGGAGCTGTTCAACAGCATCACCCAGCGCGACGCCCTGCTGCGCCGGCGCCAGGGCGACGTCGCCGCCCCGGACCACGCCCAGCTGATCGCGGCCTGCCATGCCCTGCTGGCGAGCGACGGCGAGGCCTCGAGCATCGCGCTCGCCAGCCGGGCGCTGGCCATGTACCGCCGGCTGGACGAGACGGAGAAGCAGCGCTTCTTCGAGGGGCTGGCGATGGAGTTCGCCGCCGAGCCGTCGGCCATCGACGCGGCCTATGCGGCCTATCGCGAGGCCCGCGACAACGCCAGCCTGCAGGCGCTGTTCGAGGCCTGCGAGCCGCGACGTCAGGAGCTGTGCCGGCGCCTCAACCTGGCCAGCGACGGGACCTACGAGCTGGTCCGCATGCGCGAGGACCTGCTGGGGTGGCTGCGCGACCGGCCCCACCTGGGCGCCATCGATGCCGATTTCGCCCACCTGTTCGGCTCCTGGTTCAACCGTGGCTTCCTGGTGCTCAAGCGCATCGACTGGAACACCCCGGCCTCGATCCTGGAGAAGATCATCCGCTACGAGGCGGTGCACGAGATCCAGGACTGGAACGACCTGCGCCGCCGGCTCGACGCCCGCGACCGCCGCTGCTTCGCCTTCTTCCACCCGGCGATAGGCGACGAGCCGCTGATCTTCGTCGAAGTGGCCCTGCACCGGGGCCTGCCGGAGCAGATCCAGCCGATCCTGGCCGGCGACCACCACGAGATCGACGACCCCGAGTCGGCGGATACCGCCGCCTTCTTCGGCATCAGCAACTGCCAGACCGGCCTGCGCGGCATCTCCTTCGGCAACTTCCTGATCAAGCAGGTGGTCCAGGAGCTCAAGCAGGAGCTCCCCCAGTTGAAGCACTTCGTGACGCTCTCGCCGGTGCCCGGCTTCGCCCGGTGGCTGGCCGACCGTCGCGACGACGAAACCCTGCCGGCGGAATTGCGCACGGCCCTCGCCGAGCTCGACGCCCCCGACTGGCACCGGGATGCGCGGCTCGCCGAGCGCCTCGGGACCACGATCAGGCCGCTGGCCGCCCGCTACCTGGTCGAGGAGAAGAACGCCCGTGGGCTGCCGCTCAACCCGGTGGCCCGCTTCCACCTGGGCAACGGCGCCGAACTGCACCGCATCAACTGGCTGGGCGACGTCTCGGCCAAGGGACTGGAGCAGGGCGCGGGCCTGATGGTCAACTACCTCTACGTGCTCGACGACATCGAGCGCAATCACGAGAACTACACCGCCAATGCCACCGTGGCCCATTCGGGGGAGGTCCGCGACCTCGTCCGCAAGGCCAGGAAGCTGGCCAAGGGAGAGACCGCCAAATGAGCCACAACCTCTTCGCTACCTTCGCCGAGCGCATGCGCGAGCGCGGCGATGCGGACTTCATCACCACCCACGGGGGGCGCGGCTACTCCCATCGCGAGGCGCTGGCCGCCAGTGCCCGGCTGGCCGGGGCCCTCACCGTCCTGGGCGTGACCCCGGGCGACCGGGTGGCGGTGCAGGTCGACAAGAGCCCGGAGGCGATCCTGCTCTACCTCGCCTGCCTGCGCATCGGCGGCGTCTATCTGCCGCTCAACACCGGCTACACGGGCGAGGAGATCCGCTACTTCCTCACCGACGCCGAACCGGCGCTGTTCGTCTGCCGACCGGCCAACGCCGGGGAGGCCCGCACCATCGCCGCGGACACCGGCTGTCCGACGGTGGAGAGCCTGGGCACCGCCAGCGACGGCAGCCTGATGGAGGCGGCCGCGTGCGCCGAGCCCCGCGACGACATCGTCGCACGCGGCGAGCACGACCTGGCGGCGATCCTCTACACCTCGGGCACCACCGGGCGCTCCAAGGGCGCCATGCTCACCCACCGCAACCTGGGCTCCAACGCGGCGACCCTGGTCGAGGCCTGGCACTTCGGCGCCGACGACCGGCTGATCCACGCCCTGCCGATCTTCCACACCCACGGGCTCTTCGTGGCCTGCAACGTCACCCTGATGGCCGGCTCCAGCATGCTGTTCCTGCCGAAGTTCGACGCCGACGTGATCTTCGAGGAGCTGCCCCGCGGCACGGTGATGATGGGCGTGCCGACCTTCTACACCCGCCTGGTGGCCGACGACCGCCTGACCCCGGAGGTGACCGCCAACATGCGCCTGTTCGTCTCCGGCTCGGCCCCGCTCACCGCCGAGACCCATCAGGCCTTCGAGGCGAAGACCGGCCACGCCATCCTCGAGCGCTACGGCATGACCGAAACCAACATGAACCTCTCCAACCCCTACGACGGCGAGCGCCGCGCCGGCACCGTGGGCATGCCGCTGCCCGGCGTGGAGTACCGCATCACCGACCGCGACACCCACGCGCCCCTGCCCCGGGGCGAGATCGGCATGCTCGAGATCCGCGGCCCCAATGTCTTCGCCGGCTACTGGCGCATGCCCGAGAAGACCCGCGAGGAGCTGCTCGAGGACGGCTTCTTCGTCACCGGCGACCTGGCGATGGTCGACGAGCACGGCTATGTACATATTGTGGGTCGCGACAAGGACCTGGTGATCTCCGGGGGCTACAACGTCTACCCCAAGGAGGTCGAGCAGGTGATCGACGAGCTCGACGGCGTCCACGAGTCCGCGGTGATCGGCCTGCCGCATCCGGACTTCGGCGAGGGCGTCACCGCCGTGGTGGTGCCGGAAGGCGATGCCCACCTGGACGAGGTGCGGGTGCTCGACCACCTGCAGGGCCGGCTGGCGAAGTACAAGCAGCCCAAGCGGGTCTTCTTCGTCGACAGCCTGCCACGCAACACCATGGGCAAAGTGCAGAAGAACCAGCTGCGCCAGCAGTTCGAGGACACCTATCGATGACGACCGTCACCTACTACTACACCCACGTCTCGCCCTGGAGCTATCTGGGGCACGCCCGCCTGGGCGAGATCGCCGCACGCCACGGCGCCAGCGTCGACTACGTACCGCTCACGCTCGGCGCGATCTTCCCCAGGACCGGGGGTCTGCCGCTGGCCAAGCGCGCCCCGGAGCGCCAGGCCTATCGCCTGGTGGAACTCAAACGCTGGCCGCAGCGCCTGGGGATACCGCTCAACGTGGAGCCCAAGCACTTCCCCACCGACGACCGCCCGGCGGCACGCCTGGCGCTCACCGCCAAGGCCCGGGGGCACGATATCGCCGAGCTCTCGCTGGCGCTGATGCGCGCCTGCTGGGCCGAGGAGCGCGACATCGCCGATACCGCCACCCTGGTGGCGGTCGCCGAGGCCTGCGGCCTGGATGGCCGGGCCCTGCTCGAGGAAGCAGAGAGCGGCGCCGGCCAGCAGCGCCTCGACAAGGCCTGCCAGGCCGCGCTGGCCGATGGCTGCTTCGGCGCACCCTGGTACGTCGTCGACGGCGAGCCCTTCTGGGGCCAGGACCGCCTGGAGCTGGTCGAGGACGCCCTGGCCCGCTGAGGGGCCGGTGGCACGGACTGCATCATGGGTATGCCCCCCAGCCATGGACGAAGCCTCATGAAGATCGTGATCCCCGACGACTATCAGGACTGTGTTCGCACCCTGGACGCCTTCGGCAAGCTCGCTGGCCACGAGGTCACGGTGTTCAACGACACCGTGACCGACCTGGATGCCCTGGCCGAGCGCTTCCAGGACGCCGAGGCCCTGGTACTGATCCGCGAGCGCACGCCGATCACCGCCGAACTGCTGGCGCGGCTTCCCCGGCTCGAGGTGATCAGCCAGACCGGCGGTGGGGCCGCGCACGTCGACATGGCGGCCTGCCGTGAACGTGGCATCACGGTGATGGCCGGCACCGGTTCGCCCTATGCCGCCGCGGAGCTGACCTGGGGCCTGGTGCTCGCCGCCATGCGCCATATCCCCGAGGAGACCGCCAACCTCAGGGCCGGGCGCTGGCAGCGCACCCTGGGCACCGGCCTCAAGGGCCGCACCCTGGGCATCTTCGGCTATGGCCGGATCGGCAGCCTGGTGGCCCGCTACGCCCAGGCCTTCGAGATGCACGTGCTGGTGTGGGGCCGCGACGGCACCCGCCAGCGCGCCGGCGAGGCCGGCCTCGAGGTCGCCGCCAGCCAGGACGAGCTGTTCGAGCGCGCCGACGTGCTGAGCCTGCACCTGCGCCTCAACGACGCGACCCGCGACATCGTCACCGCCGACCACCTCGCCCGCATGAAGCCGAGCGCGCTGCTGGTCAACACCAGCCGCGCCCCACTGATCGAAGCCGGTGCCCTGGAAAGCGCCCTGCGCGCCGGACGCCCCGGCCGAGCCGCCGTGGACGTCTTCGACGCGGAGCCGGTGAGCGCCCACCCCATGCTCGAGTTGCCCAACCTGCTGGCCACCCCCCACCTCGGCTATGTGGAGAGGGACAGCTACGAGCTCTACTTCGGCGATGCCTTCGACAACCTGCTGGCCTTCGCCGCCGGCGAGCCCGTCAAGAACCTGGCGTCCTGAGCCCCGGGGAAGCGCAAGGAGAAACAACCACGACGCCGGGGTGAGAGGAGCCCCGCGTCCTGGTCATTCATGGTGCTCGTCTGGCGGCCCGGCCTGGTCTGGCGGGAACACGCCGGCGCCGCGTGGCTGATTGAGCTGCCCGAACGGCACATGCACCGACGGCAGGATATCGCTGGTCGCCGACAGGTGGGAGGCCTGGTCGTCGAAGAAGATGTGCGGCTTGATGATGCCGAGGACGTGCTCCTTGGCGATGCCGCCGAGGAAATAGGCCTCGTTGACGGTCACGCCCCAGCTGCGCATGGTGTGGATGACCCGCTCATGGGCCGGCGCGTTGCGGGCGGTGACGATGGACACCCGGACCTTGGGACGATAGGCGCCCTGCGTCTCCTCTTCGCGCCGCTTCTCCAGCGTCTGGATGTGGGCCAGCTTGCGTAGGAACGTGGCCAGCAGGCCCGCCTCGGCCGGCACCCGGGCGTTGGTCCGCTCGTATTCGCGAAACGCCTCGATGCCCTGCTGCTGGTAGATGGTTTCGGACTCGTCGGTGACCAGCACGCCGTCGAAGTCGAAGGCGATGCGCAGCTCCTCCTCGTCGGTCAGATCGAGATCGCCCGACGACAGCACCTGGCCCGCCGGGTGACCCGCCAGGATCGCCTGGTCGACATCCTGGCGATTGGCCGACAGGAAGAGGCTGATGTTCAACGCCGGGATGAAGCGGTGAGGATAGCGCCCCTGCAGGAAGACCGCCCGCGTGATGCCCAACTCATGGTGCTCGATCGACTTCATCACACGCAGCCCGGTTTCCGGATCGTTGCGCGAGAGCAGCATCACCTCGATCGGGGGGTTGTCCGGGCTCAGCTCGTTCAACGACAGCAGGCGCTTGATGAACGGAAAGGCCACCCCGGTGCCCAGCGGCTCGTCCTCGTTATCGCGCTGGTAGATGCGATAGGCCGCCTCCCCCTGCTCGCGAAACACCCGGTCGGACTCCGCCAGGTCGAAGAGGGCGCTGGACGCCAGTCCGATGACCAGGCGTTCACTGAGATCGTAGGGCATGGTCGTCCTCGTCATCGGGGGGTGGGATACCCTTCAGGCCGGCCGTTCCAGTTCGAAGCGGTCGGTGGTCCTGGCATAGTCGCTGCCCGCCATGCGCCCCACGGGATGCAGCCCCGCGATATCGACATGGCGGCCGTTCCAGATCGCATCGTCGACATGGATCGACACCACCTCGGCGAGCACCAGGTTGCCGGCCAGCGGCTGATCGCCGAAGCGGATGATCTCGCGCAGCCGGCAGCCGAAGGCCACCGGCGCCTCGGCCACCCGCGGCACCGAGACGCCCGGCATCACCGCCTTCTCCAGCCCCGCCAGGGCGAACTCGTCCTCGCCGTGGGCCACGCTGGCACTGGTGGCGTTGAGCGCCCCGATCAGCCCCTCGCCGCCGATATGCACCACGCACTCGGGCACGGCGCCCAGGTTGAGGATCGTGTCCTTGGGACGCCCCTCGCCGTTGAGCAGCGGCGAGAAGCCCAGCACCGGCGGCGCCACGCTGACCACATTGAAGAAGGAGAACGGCGCCAGGTTGGCATTCCCCCGGGCGTCCAGGGTCGAGACCCAGGCGATCGGCCGGGGGCAGATGCTGCCCGTGAACAGGCGGTAGATCTTGCCCGGGTTCAGTCCATGCTCGTCCAGCAGGTAGTCGCTCATCTCGGGTCTCTACTCCGGTCGTGGCCTTGTCATGACATCGATGGTACCCCCTCACGCGGGTGTTCGCCGAGCCCGCCGATGCGACAGCAGGAACATCCCAGTCGTCGCAGACGCGATCAAGCATTCGCCGCGGACAGGATCCATTCTTCTCCTCGGGGCCCGGCGTTCGCCGGGCCCGCGCAGGGAGTAAATGGACATGGTCACTCACAGACTGGCATTGATGGGGTTGCTGGGGTCGCTGTTGATACCGGGTGTCGCCTGGGCAGAAGATGGGGAACCCTTCCGCGAGCGCAGGATGCAGGAAGTGCGCTACGAGACCTCGGCCCCGCAGCATCGCGGTAGCGGCTTTTCTCGGCTGGATACCGACGGTGACGGCAGGATCACGGCCTCCGAGGCCGCCAACCGGCCGCTGCCGGAAGCCTTCTGGATACTGGACAGGAACCAGGATGGCGCCCTGACGCCGCAGGAGTATCGGTATCGGCCGCAGTGATTCACCGGTTAACAAGAAGCGGGTGCCCATGGCACCCGCCTTTCGTTATTGCCCCTTGGCGGGACACAGGCGACGACGACGCCTCACCCGGACGGCACTATAGTTAATCCATCGTCGGGAACCGATGGCCATGCGGGGAGGGAGCATGATCGTCGAAGAGCAATCGTGTCGCCTGGGCACCGACAGGCCCCGTGGCGGCCTGCAGGCCGTCGCTCGCCTGCCACCGCGGCAGCCCGGCGTCGTCGTGCTGGACAGGCAGGCGCTCGATCCGGACGCTCTCGGCCATCTACTCGGCGAGTTCGCCGATGCGCCCATCATCGTGATCCTCGGCCCCGGCGAGAGCTTCCGCCGCGTGCAGCAGGCCCTGCAGACCGCTCTGTTTTCCTCTTCCGGCTCCGCCAACGATGCCTCCCCGGCGCCAGACTGGACGGAGCTAGCCCACCATGGTGGGCTCGCCGACTGGCAGGTCCGGCGCCTCGAGGCCTATATCGACGCCCACCTGGACGAGACCATCCATGTCCGTGACCTGGCCGCCATTGCCCGCTTGAGCCTCGGCCACTTCGCCCACGCCTTCAAGCAGGCCTTCGGCGAACCGCCGCTGGCCCATGTCACCCACCGGCGCCTGGAGCTCGCCTGTGCGCGGATGCTGGCCGGCGACGAGCCGCTGTCGCGGATCGCCCAGGAGTGCGGCTTCTGCGATCAGTCGCACTTCACCCGCCACTTCCACCGCGCCATGGGTATGGCCCCGCAGCGCTGGCGGCGCCTCCACGCCCCCGGCCCGGGATGAGCGGACGGAACGCCCCTCTCGCCGCTGCGTAACCCCGCACGCCCGTAGCACTGCAAAACGGCATTTATGGCACCATGGCTCCCAGACGGACCATGCGAAGGACCCGCCATGCCCCTGGCCACTCACGCCGCCCCCCTCCCGCCCGGCTTCATGGTGATCCACGGTAACCGCCTGGAGGCCCTGCGCGGCCTGGCGGTGGAGTGGATGTGCCGCCACCCGCTCGAGCCGCTGGAGAACGAGACGATCCTGGTGCAGAGCAACGGCATCGGCCAGTGGCTCAAGCTGGCCCTGGCCGAGGACCCGGTCAACGGCGGCGCCGGCATCGCCGCCGCGCTCGACGTGACCCTGCCGGCGCGCTTCCTGTGGCAGGCCTATCGGGCGGTGCTGACTCATCAAGAACAGCATGCCGAGGGCGACGTTGATGCGGTGCCGGCCACCTCGCCGTTCGACAAGTCGCGGCTGGTGTGGCGGCTGCTGCGCCTGCTGCCCGGCCTGCTCGCCCGCGACGACTTCGCCCCCCTGGCGCGCTTCCTGGCCGGCGACGACGACCTGCGCAAGCACCACCAGCTCGCCGAGCGCCTGGCCGACCTGTTCGACCAGTATCAGGTCTACCGCGCCGACTGGCTCGAGGCCTGGGCCGCCGGCGAGGACGTGCGGATCGACGCCCGCGGCCAGCGCCGCGAGCTGGAGGCCACCCAGCGCTGGCAGCCCGAGCTGTGGCGGGCCTTGTGCGACGACGTCGCCGCGGCCCACGGCCAGGCCGGCATCGACTCCAGTCGCGCCCGGGTCCACCGGCGCTTCCTCGACGCCGCCGAGCGGCTCGCGGCCAACGATCGCCCCCCCGGCCTGCCGCGCCGGGTGCTGGTGTTCGGCATCTCCTCGCTGCCCCGCCAGGCGCTCGAGGCCCTGGCCGCCATCGCCCGGGTCAGCCAGGTGGTGCTGTGCGTGCACAACCCCTGCCAGCACTACTGGGCCGATATCATCGAGCACAAGGACCTCCTTCGCGCGGAGAGACGGCGCCAGCAGCGCAAGGCCGGCATGCCCGAGCGCCTCGACGTGCTCGGCGATGGCGACGGCGAGGCCAGCCTGCACCTGCACGCCCAGCCGCTGCTCGCCGCCTGGGGCAAGCAGGGCCGCGACTACCTGCGCCTGCTCGACGAACACGACGACAGCCAGCAGTACGAAGGGCTGTTCGCGCGCGAGGCGCTGCGCATCGACCTGTTCGAGCCCTGCGTGAGTGAGGGCGGCGGCCGCCTGCTGCAGCAACTGCAGGACGATATCCGCGAGCTGCGCCCGCTGGCCGAGACCCGCGACACCTGGCCCGCGGTGGACGTGGAGCGCGACGACTCCATCGTCTTCCACGTCGCCCACGGCCCCCAGCGCGAGGTGGAGATCCTCCACGACCAGCTGCTCGCCGCCTTCAGCGCCGACCCGACGCTGCGCCCGCGGGACATCATCGTCATGGTCCCGGACATCGACCACTACGCCCCGCATATCCAGGCCGTATTCGGTCAAGTTCCTCCCGACGACCCGCGGTACATTCCCTACACCCTCTCCGACCAGGCCAGCCGCCACCGCCTGCCGCTGCTGATCGCCCTGGAGAAGCTGCTGCGCCTGCCGGAGCTGCGCTTCTCGGTCAGCGACCTGCTCGACCTGCTCGAGGTGCCGGCACTGCGCGCCCGCTTCGGCATCGCGGAGGAGGACCTGCCGACGCTCGCGCGCTGGATCGAGGGCGCCGGCATCCGCTGGGGCCTGCACGGCCGCCAGCGCGGCAGCCTCGACCTGCCCGACGGCCTGGAGCAGAACACCTGGGCCTTCGGCCTACGCCGCCTGCTGCTCGGCTACACCGTGGGCAGTGCCGCCGGCGCCTGGCAGGGGATCGAGCCCTTCGATGACATCGGCGGCCTGGAGGCGGCCCTGGCCGGCCCCCTGACCCACCTGCTGGAGACCCTGGAGACCCAGTGGCAGCGGCTGCGCCGGCCCACCGACGCCGATGGCTGGGTGACCCGCCTGCGCGAGCTGCTCGAGGCCTGCTTCATGGCCGAGGAGGCCAGCGACAGCCTGATGCTGGCGCGCCTCGAACAGGCCCTGCAGGACTTCCAGGAGAGCACCCGCGAGGCCGGGCTGGAACGCGAACTGCCGCTGACCATCGTCCGCGAACACTGGCTGGGCCAGATCGACGAGCACAGCCTCTCCCAGCGCTTCCTCGCCGGCGCGGTCAACTTCGCCACCCTGATGCCGATGCGCGCCATCCCCTTCAAGCGCGTCTGCCTGCTGGGCATGAACGACGGCGACTACCCGCGCCACCACCCGCCGCTGGACTTCGACCTGATGAACGGCGATTACCGCCCCGGCGACCGCTCGCGCCGCGAGGACGACCGCTACCTGTTCCTCGAGGCGCTGCTCTCGGCTCGAGAGCAGCTGTATATCAGCTGGGTCGGCCGCAGCATCGTCGACAACGCCGAGAAGCCCCCCTCGGTGCTGGTCGGCCAGCTGCGCGACCACCTGGCCGCCGGCTGGCGCGCCGCGGGCGGCGAGGCTCCGGGTGACAGCCTGCTCGCCGCCCTGACCACCGAGCACCCGCTGCAGCCGTTCAGCCGCGCCTATTTTCCCGCCCCCCAGGAGCGGGACGCGCGCAGCGTCGCCGACAAGCGGCTCTTCACCTATGCCCATGAGTGGCGGGAGGTGCATACCGAGACGTCCCCAAGGACAGGGCAAGAAACGACATTGGAAAAGACCCAAAGCGTCACGAGCGAAGACGAGACAAGGCAAAGCCCGCCGAAAACGCGGAGTTTACGAGCCGTAAATGAGCAGTTTGAGAAGGGCTTTAACGCCGTATCGTCGAGCGCAGTAGCTTTGTCACCGTTCAAGCAGGAAACGCCGTTAACAATAGCCCAGCTGGGGAGTTTCCTGCGCGATCCTACCAAGGCCTTCTTCACCACCCGGCTCCGGGTGTTCCTGGAGCGCGAGGACGTCACCAGCCTCGACCACGAGCCCTTCACCCTCGACGGCCTGACCCACTGGCAGCTGCAGGACATCCTGATCCAGGCCCAGCGCCGCGCCATCGACGCCGGGGAGCCCCGCGTGGAGGCCCTGCACGCCACCCTCGAACGCCTGGAAGGCCAGGGCGTGCTGGCCATGGGCGCCTTCGGCAGCCGCATGCGCGAGCAGCTCGCCGAGCCCATGGAGGCGCTGTTCGAGGCCTACCGAGAGGCCCTCGAGCAATGGCCCCACGCCGTGGAGGATCCCGAGCCGGTGCGCCTGGCGCTGTTCGACGCGAACGCCGCCGAGGCCCCGCCGCTGGAGGACTGGCTCGACGCCCTGCGCCTCGATGAGGCGGGCGAGCGCTGCCGGCTGCTGCTCTCCAGCAGCAGCCTGATCAGCCAGGGGCGGGGCCGCGGCCAGTACCGCTGGGCCCAGCTGGTGCGGCCCTGGGTGGCGCACCTGGCCGGCAACCTCGAGCGACCGATGACCACCCGGCTGCTCTCCAAGGCGGGCCACGTCACCCTGCCGCCACAGGAGCCCGAGACCGCGCGGCGCCGGCTGCGCGAGCTGATCGCCACCTGGCAGGCCGGCATGCAAGCGCCGCTGCCGCTGGCCTGCGAGGCCGCATTCGCCTGGCTGGGCAAGGTCGACAAACAGACCAGTGGCGCCGACGACAACGGCCCCGGCAGCGACTCCTGGCACGCCGCCCGCAAGGCCTACCAGGGCGACGACTTCACCGCCGGCGAGGTGGATCGCAACCCCTACCTGGCCCACCGCTGGCCCGATTTTTCCGCCCTGATGGGCGCCGCTTCGCAAGACGGCGACGACTTCGCGAGCCTCACCGAGCGGCTGCTGGCCCCGCTCTACCTGGCGGTCAAGGGAGATGACAAATGAGTGAAGTCACTGAGCTCGATCCGCTGACGTTTCCGCTCCATGGCAGCCGCCTGATCGAGGCCAGCGCCGGCACCGGCAAGACCTTCACCATCGCCCTGCTCTACGTGCGCCTGGTGCTGGGCGCGAGAAACGAGCAGGACGAGGCGGCCTTCTCACGCCCGCTCACCCCGCCGGAGATCCTGGTGGTGACCTTCACCAACGCCGCCACCCAGGAGCTGCGCGAGCGTATCCGCGCCCGACTGGTCGAAGCCGCCGAGGTGTTTCTACAGGCGCCCGAAGCCGCGCCTAGCCTAAGTCAACATTGGGGCCAGACCCCAAAGTTTGCTGAGCATGGCAAAGGGGCGCCGGGGGCAGGTCGAAGCGGAGGTCATTCGACAGGGATGTCGAATGTAGCGCCCAGGGAGGGGTTCACAGCGCCTCCGCAGAGGCCTGCCCCCGGATCAGCCCCATCAGATGGGCTGGACCCGCTGCTGGTCGCCCTGCGCGACCAGTACGACCCGGCCGGCTGGCCCGCCTGCGCCCGCCGCCTGCAGCTGGCCGCCGAGTGGATGGACGAGGCCGCGGTCTCGACCATCCACAGCTGGTGCTACCGCATGCTGCGCGAGCACGCCTTCGACAGCGGCAGCCTGTTCTCGCTGGAGCTGGAAACCGACCAGAGCGAGCTGGAGCAGGAGGTGGTGCGCGACTACTGGCGCAGCTTCTACTACCCGCTGGGCGCCGAGGCGCTGGCCGAGATCACCCAGTACTGGGACGCGCCGACCAACACCCGCGCCTCGCTGCACGGCGCGGTGCGCCGCCTGCTGCCCGAATGTGACGCCCTGCCACCCGACGCCCCGCAGCCGACCGAGACCCTGGCCACCACTCAGGCCGAACGCGACGCCCGCCTGGCCGAGCTCAAGGCGCCCTGGCCCGCCTGGCTCGACGAGCTGGCACCGGCGCTGGAGGAGGCCGCCAAGCGCAAGGCCTTCAAGGGCCAGAGCTTCAATGCCAGGAGCCGCAGCAACTGGCTGGGCGCGCTGCGCGACTGGAGCCAGGGCGACGCCCTGCGCCCGGCGCTCACCGACGCCGCCTGGAAGCGTTTGACGCCGGAAGGCATGGCCGAGATCTGGCAGGACGGGGAACCGCCCCTGCCGGAGGCCTGGGAAGCCCTGGCCGAGCTGCCCGCGGCCCTGGAGGCGCTGCCCGACCCGCGGGCCGACCTGCTGATCCACGCCGTGCAGTGGTGCCGGGCGCGCCTCGAGCGCGAGCAGCAGCGCCGCGCCGAGATGGGCCCCAACGACCTACTGACCCACCTCGACCGGGCGCTGGGTGGCCCCAGTGGCGAGGCCCTGGCCGCCCAGATCCGCCGCCAGTTCCCGGTGGCGCTGGTCGACGAGTTCCAGGACACCGACCCGGTGCAGTACCGCATCTTCGACCGGGTCTACCGCCTGGCCGAGAACGCCCGCGGCAATTCCCACAGCGATCCCCACGGCGATCCCCACAGAACAGGCGTCTTCCTGATCGGCGATCCCAAGCAGGCGATCTACGCCTTCCGCGGCGCGGATATCCACACCTACCTGCAGGCCCGCCGCGACACCGCCGGCCGCCACGTCACCCTGGGCACCAACTACCGCTCGAGTGCGGCCATGGTCGCCGCGGTCAACCGCTGCTTCGCCTACGCCGAGGCCCACCCGCCCGGCGCCTTCATGTTCAAGCAGGCGGACGGCGGCAATCCGGTGCCCTTCGTGCCGGTCAAGGCGAAAGGCAGGAAAGACGCGCTGGTCGTCGACGGCCAGCCCCAGCCGGCGCTGACCCTGTGGCGCCTCGATGCCCCTGAAGTCTCGAAAGAGCAGCCGCTGTCCAAGACCGCCTACCACGGCGAGATGGCCGAACGCTGCGCCTCGCAGATGGCCGCGCTGCTGGAGAGTGGCCGCCGCGGCGAGTCGGGCTTCCACGACGGCGACACGCTGAGGCCCCTGGCGCCCTCGGATATGGCGGTGCTGGTCAACGGCCTGAATGAAGCCCGCGCCATCCGCCAGGCCCTGGCCCGGCGCGGGGTGAAGAGCGTCTACCTCTCGGACAAGGACAAGGTCTTCGCCTCGCCCATGGCCTTCGAGCTCGAGGCCTGGCTACGCGCCTGCGCCGAGTCCCCCTCGTCCTCGAGTGAGCACGAACGCCGGCTGCGCGCGGCCCTGGCCACCCCCACCCTGGGGCTCGGCCTGGCCGAACTCGACCGACTTGGCTCTTCACAAGGGAATGATGAACTGGCCTGGGAAACCCGGGTACTGCAGTTCCGCGACTACCACCGGCTGTGGCAGCGCCAGGGCGTGCTGCCGCTGGTGCGGCGGCTGATGAACGATTTCGAGGTGCCCGGCCGGCTGCTGGGCGGCGGCCCGGCCAGCGACGGCGAGCGCCATCTCACCGACCTGCTGCACCTCGGCGAGCTGCTGCAGCACGCCAGCCAGGAGCTCGACGGCGAACACGCCCTGATCCGCTTTCTCGCCGAGTCCATCGCCGCCCCCGACGACCAGGGCGACGCCCACAAGCTGCGCCTGGAGAGCGACGCCGACCTGGTGCAGGTGATCACCATCCACAAGTCCAAGGGTCTCGAGTACCCGCTGGTGTTCCTGCCCTTCATCTGCGGGCACCGCGCCACCCGGGCCGACGACTCGCCGCTGCGCTGGCACGACGCCGAGGGCCGGCTGCGCATCAGCCTCGAGGCCGACGAGGCGACCCTGGCGCTGGCCGACCGCGAACGCCTCGGCGAGGACCTGCGCAAGCTCTACGTAGCGCTGACCCGCGCCCGCCACGCCACCTGGCTGGGCATGGCGCCGCTCAAGGGCGGCGAGGGCAGCGCCATCGGCCAGCTGCTGGCGAATGGCGCACCGCTGGAGCCGGCCGCCTTTGCCCCGGCCCTGGAGGCGCTCAAGGGCGATCAGGCGGCCATCGCCATCGAACCGGCCCCGCCCGCCACCGCGACGCTGTTCCGCCCGGACGAGCGGCAGGCCGCCCTGGGCGAGGCACTGACGCCGCGGCGCCCGGCCCGGGAGCAGTGGTGGATCGCCAGCTACTCGGCGCTGCGTACCTCCGGCCTGATCACCACGCCGCAGGCCACGCCCGACACCGCCCCGGTAAGTGCTTACCTACCGGAAACCGCCGATGACAACGCCACTTCGCCCTCGCTGCCGGAGCCGACCACGCCGCTGGAGGCCACCGCCTTCGAGGTGCTCGACGAGCCCCGCGACAGCGCCGCCGAGCCGCTGACGCCCAGCCTGC
>NZ_PNRE01000090.1:31618-83263 GCF_002879645.1 Halomonas heilongjiangensis
ATGGAGAGCTTGTGGGGGCGGATGGTCGGCAGGTCGACCAACAGCGTCTCGATGGACTCGATCAGGGGTGTCATGGTGGCTCCCAATCCGGGGAATCTAGTGATTGGGTGGCAGTGTGATTGCAGCCCGAGGGCGGAACCAATATTGTTTGGGTGCCGAGCCATACCCAGGAGGTATCATGGAGCTACGCCATCTACGGTACTTCTGCGTGGTCGCCGAGGAGCTCAACCTCACCTGCGCCGCCGAGCGGCTGCATATGTCTCAGCCACCTTTATCTCGACAAATCAAACAGTTGGAAATGGAAGTCGGGGCCGAACTGTTCGAGCGGGGCCCCCGCGGACTGCGCCTGACGCCCACCGGGCTGTTCTTCCAGCAACATGCCCTGCAGATACTCGAGAAGGTGGATGCCACCGTGGAGGCCACGCGGCGCATGGCGCGCAGCCAGCGCGTGCTGTTCGGCATCGGCTTCGTGCCCTCGGTGTTCTACGGCCAGCTGCCGCTGCTGGTGCGTGGCTTACGACAAAAGGATAATGTCGAGCTAACCCTGGTGGAGCTGACCACCGTGCAGCAGGTCCAGGCGCTGAAGGCCGGGCGCATCGACATCGGCTTCGGCCGCCTGAGGATCGACGACCCGGACGTGGAGCAGGAGGTGCTGTTCGACGAACCGCTGATGGCCGCCCTGCCCGAGGGCCACCCCCTGGCAGACACCACCCCCACCCTGGAGGAGCTGGCCCGCTACCCGCTGATCCTCTTCCCCGCCAAGCCGCGCCCCAGCCTGGCCGATACGGTCCTCGGCCTGTTCCGCCGGCATGGCCTCAAGGTGGAGGTGGTGCAGGAAGCCAACGAGCTGCAGACCGCGCTGGGCTTGGTGGCCTCGGAGATCGGCATCACCCTGGTCCCCGAACAGGTCAAGCGGGTACGCCGGGATGGCATCGTCTTCGTCTACCTGGCCGACAAGAGCCTCACCTCCCCGGTACTGTGCAGCCGCCGGCGCGGCGAGAAGCCCTCGCCGATCATGCAGGAGGCCAATGCGATCCTCGAGGTACTGGTGGAGAACCGGCGTACCGGGCGCTATCCCTGAGCGCCGGCTTCCCTCTTCCGGGTCAAGGAGGCCACCATGGCGACGCGGGCCTATTCCAGCGATTCGTAGGGTAGGCCCACGTAGTTCTCGGCGATGGTGGTGAGGCCCGCCTCGGAGCTGGTCACATAGTCCAGTTCGGCCTGCTGCATGCGGGTTGCGAAGTCCTCCTCCTCGGAGAACTTGTGCAACAGGGAGGTCATCCACCAGGAGAAGCGCTCGGCCTTCCAGATCCGCTTGAGGCAGGTCTGCGAATAGCTGGGGATCAGGTCGGTCCGTCCCTGCTGATAGACCTTCACCATCAGCCGGTAGAGGGTGTTGACGTCGCTGGCGGCGAGGTTGAGTCCCTTGGCGCCGGTGGGCGGCACGATGTGCGCGGCGTCGCCCACCAGGAACAGGCGGCCGTACTGCATCGGCTCGACCACGAAGCTGCGCAGCGGCGCGATGCTCTTCTCGATGGAGGGGCCGGTCACCAGCTTCTCGGCCACGTCATCGGGCAGGCGGCGCTTTAGCTCCTCCCAGAAGCGCTCGTCGGACCAGTCCTCGACCTTCTCGTCCAGCGGCACCTGCAGGTAGTAGCGGCTGCGGGTCGCGGAGCGCATGCTGCACAGGCTGAAGCCGCGCGCGTGGCGGGCATAGATCAGCTCATCGGCGACCGGCGGGGTGTCGGCGAGAATCCCCAGCCAGCCGAAGGGGTAGACCTTCTCGAACTCCGTGATGCGGCCCCCGGGGATCGACCGGCGCGATACGCCATGGAAGCCGTCGCAGCCCGCCACGTAGTCGCAGTCGAGGCGTACCGTCTCGCCGTCCTTCTCGAAGGTGACATAGGGCTTAATATCGGGGCGCTCGCTCTCCAGGTCATGGAGCCGGACGTTGTCGGCCTCGTAGATCGTCGTGCCGCCGCTCGCCTCACGGGCCTCCATCAGGTCGCGGGTCACCTCGGTCTGGCCGTAGACCATCACCGTCTTGCCACCGGTCAGCCCCTTGAGGTCCACCCGCACCCGGCGGTTGTCGAAGGCCAGCTCGACGCCATCATGGGGCAGGCCCTCGGCGTCCATGCGCTCGGCGACCCCGGCCTCGTGCAGCAGGTCGACCATGCCCTGCTCCAGCACCCCGGCGCGGATCCGGCTCAGCACGTACTCGCCGCTCCTGCGCTCGAGGATGACGTTGTCGATGCCCTGGCGGCTCAGCAGTTGGCCGAGCAGCAGGCCGGAGGGCCCGGCACCGATGATGGCGACTCTAGTCTTCATGGGGATGCCTCTATCGAATTCGTCAATATACGATGACTTGCATTTTTCAATGAATTCGCCCGACAAATAAGGCATGATCGGCATCAATACTTGGACATTACGCGGATAGCGCACCGACTTTGGTCGCATCCCCAGGAAGCCGCCATGCCCACCGCCCCCGCAACCTCGGTGCCGGTCTTCAAGCTCTACGGCGAGACCCGCCACTGGCCGACCCCGGACCTGCTGCACTGCGAGTCGATTCCCGAGCGCAGCCGGCTGCACGACTGGCACATCCGCGCCCACCGCCATGCCGACCTGGTGCACGTGCTGCACGTTGCCAGCGGCAGCGTGACCCTGGAACTGGAAGGCACCCCCCATCGCCTGGAGGGTCCGCTGGCCATCGTGGTGCCGGCCATGGCGATCCACGGCTTCCGCTTCTCCGAGGATATCGAGGGGCATATCGTCACCCTGGCCCAGCCCCTGGCCGAGCACCTGGCCCACAGCCTGGCCGAACAGGGCAAGGCGCTGGTCCGCGCCGACTTCCACCGCCTCGACCGACCGGACGCGGCGCGGCACATCGCCACCCTGATAACGCAGATCGATGAGGAGTACCGCCAGCCGGCGCCGGGGCGCACCAGCCTGCTGGAGGCCCTGATCCAGGCCCTGGTGGTGGAGCTGTCGCGGCTCGACACCTCGCGAGACGAGCGCACGCCTCGCAGCGGCCGACAACAGCGACACAAGGGCTACGAGCACCTGGCCAGCCTCCAGGCGTTGATCGAGGCCCAGTACCGCCAGCAGCCCAGCGTCGAGTCGCTGGCCGGCCAGCTCGGCATGACCAGCGCCCACCTCAACACCCTGTGCCGGCGCCTGGCCGACCGCAGCGCCCTGCAGCTGCTCCACGAGCGCCTGCTGCTGGAGGCCAAGCGCCAGCTCACCTACACCAACATGACCATCGGCCAGGTGGCCGACACCCTGGGCTTCTCGGAACCGGCCTACTTCACCCGCTTCTTCAAGCGCAATACCGGCCTATCGCCGCGGGACTTCCGGCTGCGCCAGCTGGCGACCGAGGCCCCGGAACGCCACGCCCCCGGCCAGGCGAGCTGAACCGGGGGCGTGGCGAGCCATCGACACGGCGCCTCAGAGCAGGAACAGCGTGGACAGCACCGGAAAGGCGATCAGCAGCGCCAGGCGCACGAAGTCCGAGACGATGAAGGGCGCCACGCCGCGGAAGATCTCGCCCAGCCCCACGTGGGGCGCCATGGCCTTGATCACGAAGACGTTCATGCCCACCGGCGGGGTGATCAGCCCGAGCTCCACGGTGAGCACGGTGACGATGCCGAACCACACCGGGTCGATGCCCAGTGACTGGATGATCGGGAAGACCACCGGCACCGTGATCACCAGCATGGCGATGGAGTCCATGAACATCCCCAGCACGAAGTAGAGCAGCAGGATGCACAGCACCACCAGGATCGGCGCCAGGTCCACGCCATACAGGAAGTCGCTGATCGAGAACGAGATCCGCGACACCGAGATGAAGTAGCCCAGGGTCTCGGCGCCCACCAGCATGAAGAACACCACCGCGGAGAGCGCCAGGGTCTCCTGGACGCTCTGCCACAGGCCGGCCAGTCGCATGCCCTTGGCCAGGGCGTAGAGCAGGGTGGCGAAGGCCCCCACGCTGGCCCCCTCGGTGGGGGTGAAGGCGCCGAAGTAGATGCCCAGGATCATCACCAGGAAGACCGCGAAGAAGGGCACCAGGCCGCCCATCGACAGCAGCTTCTCCCTCCAGGCCGTGGGCTCGCCGGCCACCGCCAGGGTAGGCCGCACGCGCATCACCACGCTGACCGTCAGCGCGTACATCACCAGGCCCATCAGCCCCGGCACCAGGCCGGCCATGAACATGTCGCCCACCGACTGCTCGGTGAGGATGGCGTAGATCAGCAGCGCGATGGAGGGCGGAATCATGATGCCCAGGGTACCGCCGGCGGCTAGCGCCCCGGTGGCCAGGCCGCGGTTGTACCCGTAGCGCTCCATCTCCGGCAGGGCGACCCGGGTCATGGTGCTGGCGGTGGCCAGCGAGGAGCCCGAGATCGCCGAGAAGACCCCGCAGGAACCAATGGCAGAAATCGCCAACCCGCCCTTCCAGCCGCCGCAGATGCTGCGCGCCGAGTCGAACAGCTTGCCGGCCATGCCGGAGTGCGCCGCCAGCACGCCCATCAGGATGAACATCGGCACGGCGCTGAAGCTGTAGTTGGAGAGCACCTCCACCGGCACCGTCTTCACCTGGGCGATGGCCGCGTCCCAGCTGATCACCTGGGCGAAGCCCACCACCCCGACGATCAGCATGGTCAGGGCCACCGGCACGCGCAGCACCATCAGCACCAGCAGCAGGGCCAGCCCGATGGCGCCGATCATCTCACTCCCCAGTTCATTCACCACCGGACACCTCCTGTGCGACGCCGAAGACCGCACCGAGCAGCGCATGGATCAGGCTGCGCAGCCCCAGCAGCAGGCTGAGCGTCGCGGCTACCTGGTAGATGGGGCCCATCGGCAGGCGCAGGTCCTGGGTGATCTCGCCGTGGCGGGTCGCCGCCGCGGCCGAGTCGAGCAGGCCGAGGAACAGCACCAGGCCGAGCGCCGCGAAGCCCAGCAGGTAGAGGCCGTGCAGGCGGTGCTTGAGGGCGGGCGCGAGGCCATGGGAGAAGGCCTCCACCACCACCTGGCTCTTCTCCACGTTGGCCGCCATGGCGGCCAGCAGCGAACAGAGCATCAGGTAGCTGACCAGCTCCACGCTGCCGGTCACGCGCAGGGCGATGGCGCCCTCGGTGAGGCGATAGAGGTAGCGGGTGCCGACATCGGCGATGGTCACCGCCAGCAGCGCCACCAGGGCGAGGCCGGCGACGACACGACAGACGAGGGCCAGCCAGCGGCTGGCCCTTTCCAGGAATGCCTGCATCGCCCTTACCCCTGATCGGCGGCGCAGGACGCACTGGCGGCGAGGGCGGCCTCGTAGACCTCGCGCGCCTGGTCGAGCCCGCGCTCCTCGAGCTGAGCCAGGTAGCCCTCGATGCCGTCCTGGAGCGGCTGCTGCCAGTCCGGGTGCTCCAGCGGGGCCTCGATCTCGCGGATGGTGTGGCCGGCTTCCTCGGCCTCCTGCTTGCCCTCGACGTCCAGGCGGTCGAAGACCACGCCGGCCTTCTCGGCCCACGTCATGCCGGAGTTGGCGTCGATCACCGCCTGCTGCTCGGGGCTCAGGCCGTCATAGGTGCGCTGGCTCATGGTGGCCACGAAGATCAGGGTGTAGAAGGGCACCTCGGTGTGGTACTCGACCAGCTCATTGATGCGGAACCCCTTGAGCCCCTCCCAGGGGAAGCTCAGGCCATCGAGCACGCCGCGCTGCATGGCGGTGTAGATGTCCGGGGCCGGCATACCCACCGGGTTGGCGCCCATGTTCTCGAGGATGTCGCCGGCCACGGCGGTGGGACGGCGGATCCGCAGGCCCTCGAGGTCGGCCGGCGTCTGGACGTCGGTATCGATGGTGTGGATGCCGCCCGGCCCGGTGGTGAACATGAACAGCGGCCGGGTGTCGGCGTACTCCTCGTCGAAGTGGCCGTCGTCGTAGAGGGTCTGCAGCACGCAGGCCCCCTGGGTGGCGGTGGTCGCCACGCCGGGCAGCTCGACGAGCTGCGACAGCGGGAAGCGGCCGGCGGTGTAGCCCTGGGCCGTGGCGCCGATGTCGGCGATGCCGTTGCCCACCGCCTCGTAGATGGCGTCGGGCTTGGCCAGGGTGCCGGAGGGGAACATCTCGACGCGCAGCTCGCCGCCGGACTCCTCCTCGATGGTGTCGGCCCAGGCCTCGAAGATCTCCTGGTTGATGCCCGAGGCACCCGGCCAGAAGTGGGCCATGCGCAGGGTAGTGGCGGCGTGAGCGGAAGCGGCGGTGAGGCCGGCGATGGCGGCCGCCAGCAGGCAGCGGGACAGGGTGCGGTTCATCAGGATGCTCCGGTTATCGTTATGGTGCACTGCATGTTCGTGATGCGAATTCTCGTTCGGCTGCGGCCTCCGAACGTAACCCGCCGCGCCGCCCTCGCGAAAATCGACCTTGGTCGATGGCACGCGCCCCGGTCGCGGATAACGGCGGCATCGGTGGAGTTATCATTTTCCCCGAAGCCGCTCGCCAAATAAGGCAAAATCAGCACGATCGCTTGGACATTTCCAAGATAACGGGGCGACTTTAGTCGTATCACCGCGCGCCACCCGGCCCCGCGCCCAGGCCCAGCAGCTCCCCGTAGCGCAGGCCGATGAAGGCGTGCTCGCGCATCAGCATCTCGGCCCGGGCCCCCTCGCCGTGGCGCAGCGCCTGGACCACCAGCTCGTGCTGGATCTGGGCCAGCTGCAGCTTGCGGTACTCCCGATCCAGGGCCTCGCTGTCGATGACGATGGAGTCGGCGGCGGCGAAGGGCAGATGGTTGTTGCGGGCGATGGCATCGCCGATCACCGGGCTGCCGGCCGAGCCGACGATGGCCTCGTGGAAGTGGTGGTTGAGCTCGCTCCAGGCGTCGATGTCGCGCTCCTCCAGGTAGCCCTTGGCCAGCAGCTCCCGCCCCTTCTGGATCCAAACCTGCAACTCGGCGTCCAGGTCCGCCGACAGGCCCTGCTCGGCCAGGCGCCGGGCCGCCAGCCCTTCCAGCACCCCGCGCACCTCCACGGCACAGAGCACATCGGCGTCGGTGAACTCCCGCACCATGAAGCCGCGCTTGCCGGCCCGCTGCAGCAGCCCCTCCTGCTCCAGGGTGCGGAAGGCCAGGCGCACCGGGGTCCGCGAGACGCCCAGCTGCTCCGACACCGCCACCTCGCCGAGGCGTTCGCCCGGCCGGTAGGCCCCCTCGCCGATCAGCTTGCGCAGCCGGCTCACCACACTCTTGTCGCTGTTGCTCACCCGATCTCCCTGATGTCGCTGCACATTCTCGTTATCGCCACCAATGGATCCAACTAAAGCATAAGTTGACCAATAATACACCCCGAGGCTCTACTTTGGATCCAAACACAAGATTCCCGCCGAGGAGAGAACCGTGACACTCCAAGCCCCCTATTCCAATGCCCCCTATCCCAAGAATACCTGGTACGTCGCCTGCACCCCGGACGAGATCGAGGACAAGCCGCTGGGGCGCACCATCTGCAACGAGCCGATCGTCTTCTTCCGCGGCGACGAGGGCCGCGTGGCCGCCGTGGAGGACTTCTGCCCCCACCGCGGCGCCCCGTTGTCGCTGGGTTTCGTGCGCGACGGCAAGCTGGTCTGCGGCTACCACGGTCTGGAGATGGGCTGCAACGGCAAGTGCGCCGGCATGCCGGGCCAGCGGGTGCGCGGCTTCCCGAGCATCCGCGCCTACCCGGTGGAGGAGCGCCACGGCTTCGTGTGGCTCTGGCCGGGCGACCCGGACCAGGCCGACCCCGACCTGATTCCGGCACTGCACTGGGCCCATAACCCGGACTGGGCCTATGGCGGCGGGCTCTACCACGTCCAGTGCGAATACCGCCTGATGATCGACAACCTCATGGACCTGACCCATGAGACCTATGTGCACGCCTCCAGCATCGGCCAGCCGGAGATCGAGGAGGCCGCCCCCGAGACCCGTGTCGACGGCGACGAGGTGGTCACCAGCCGGCACATGGAGAGCATCCCGGCGCCGCCCTTCTGGCAGGCGGCCCTGCGCGGCAACGGCCTGGCCGACGACGTGGCGGTGGACCGCTGGCAGATCTGCCGCTTCACCCCGCCGAGCCATGTCCATATCGAGGTCGGCGTAGCCCATGCCGGGAATGGCGGCTACCAGGCCCCGGCCGAGGTCAAGGCCTCGAGCATCGTGGTGGACTTCATCACCCCCGAGACCGACACCTCGATCTGGTATTTCTGGGGCATGGCGCGCAACTTCAAGCCCGAGGACACCGAACTCACCGACAAGATCCGAGAAGGACAGGGCCAGATCTTCGCCGAGGACCTGGAGATGCTCGAGGCCCAGCAGCGCAACCTGCTGCGCTACCCGGAGCGCCGGCTGCTCAAGCTCAACATCGACGGCGGCGGTGTACAGGCACGACGCATCATCGACCGGCTCCTCGCCGAGGAGCGCGAGGCCGCCACAGGGGAGGCCACGGCATGAGCGGCGCTCCCCTCTCGTTGATCGTCGAGATCAAGGCTCGTCACGAGGAAGCCCAGGATATCGTCACCCTCGAGTTGGCCGATCCCCACGGTCGGCCGCTGCCGGCGTTCAGCGCCGGCGCCCATATCGACGTACGGGTGAAGGAAGGCGTCATCCGCCAGTACTCGCTGTGCAACCACCCCGAGGAGCGCGACCGCTACCTGATCGGGGTACTGCGCGACCCCACCTCCCGGGGCGGCTCGGTGGCCATGCACGAGGAGTTTCAAGTGGGCGACCTGGTCCAGATCAGCGCGCCCAAGAACCACTTCCCGCTCAAGCCGGCCGGGCGCACCCTGCTGCTGGCCGGTGGGATCGGCATCACGCCCTTGCTGTGCATGGCCGAACGCCTGGCCCATCTTGAGGCCGACTTCGCACTGCACTACTGCACCCGCTCCGCCGAACGCACCGCCTTTCGTAAGCGCATCGCCGCCTCCGGCTTCGCCGAGCGAGTGCACTTTCACTTCGACGATGGCGCGCCGGAGCAGAAGCTGGACCTGGAAGCCCTGCTGGCCACACCGGCGCCCGACACCCGCGTCTACGTATGCGGCCCCACCGGCTTCATCGAGGCGGTGCTGTCGACCGCCAAGGCGAAGGGCTGGCCCGGCGAGCGCCTGCACACCGAGTATTTCGCCGGTGCCGTGGCCGACACCAGCGACGACGACAGCTTCGAGGTCAGGATCGCCAGTAGCGGCGCCAGCTTCACCGTGCCCGCCGACAAGACGGTGCATCAGGTCCTCACCGAGAACGGCATCGAGGTCATGGTCTCCTGCGAGCAGGGGGTCTGCGGCACCTGCCTGACCCGGGTGCTGGAGGGCGAACCCGATCACCGCGACCTCTATCTGGACGACGACGAGCACGCCGCCAACGACCAGTTCACCCCCTGCTGCTCGCGCGCCAGGAGCAAGGTCCTGGTGCTGGACCTATAAGCGTTTCAACAACATAACGACAAGAGGAATCCCCATGACACCCAGCAAGATCGTGACCCCTTTCACCCTGAACAGTGCCTTGAAGAGCACCTTGAACCGCGCCCTGACCGGCGCCCTGGCCGCCGTTTTCATCGCCACTCCCGCTCTGGCCGAGACCACCACCCTGCGCATCGCCCACGTCTGGCCCGGCGGCTCGTTGATCGACCGCGAGCTGTTCCAGGCCTGGGCGGAGAGCGTCGAAGCGGCCTCGGAGGGCCGCCTCGAGGTGGAGGTCTACCCCAGCCAGACCCTGGCCAAGTCCGACAAGGCCTACGAAAGCACCGTCAGCGGCATCGCCGATATCGGCGCCTCGGCCCAGGGCTACAACGCCGGGCGCTTCCCCCTGACCCAGGTGGTCGAGCTGCCCGGCGTCTCGGCCAGCAGCCGCCAGGGCTCCTGCATCCTGCAATCCCTCTACGACCAGGGGCACTTCGCGGCGGAGTATTCCGATACCCGTCCGCTGTTCATGTTCACCACCGGCCCCGGCTACCTGCACACCAGGGAGCACCTGATCGAGACGCCCCAGGACCTGGAGGGCCTGCGCCTGCGCCGTCCCACGCCGGTGGTCGGCGACATGTTCACCCGGCTCGGCGCCCAGGCCGTGGGCATGCCGGCCCCCGAGGTGTTCACCGCCATGCAGCGCGGCGTGGTGGATGGCCTGAGCTTCAACTGGGAGGGCATGAAGACCTTCCGTCTCAACGAGTTGGCCGGCTACCACACCGAGGTGCCGCTCTACGACCTGTCGCTGTTCGCCACCATGAGCCGGCGCAGCTACGATGGCCTGCCCGAGGACCTGCAGCGGGTCATCGACGACCACAGCGGCCTGGCGTGGTCGCTGCGCGCCGCGGAGGTCTACGACGAGCTGATCCGCCAGGGCCGAGAGGACGCCGAGGCCGCCGGCCATGAGTTCCTGGTCATCGAGGACGCCCTCGACCACCCGGACTGGGGCCCCGTGCTGCAGCAAACCATCGATGGTTATCTGGAGGAAACCGGCAGCAAGGCCGGCGAGATCTACGAGGCCGCCCTACAGCTCCAGGAGCGCTGCGAGGCCTGAAGCCGGAAGGATCGAGAAAGCACCACGGCGGGCCCGGGCTCAGCAAGGAATACTGATGCCGCGGCGCAGCGACGGCACCGGCTCCCACCCCAGACGCTCCCTGGCGGCGAGCACGTCGTCCCGGGGATCGTGGTTCCAGAGCCAGTCGAACCGAGTCTCCAGCTCGGAAGATATCTTCGCTTCGTCATCGCCGATGCCTGGGGCGCTGTACTCGTAGAGGTCTCCCGCTTCATGGGAGGTACGCTGCACCTGGCAGGTGCGCGCGTGGCGAACCGCCTCGAAGGCCGCCAGGACCTGCTGGGCGTTGTGCCGATCGCAGGCCTGGTCGGTGAGCAGGCTGGCCAGCACATAGGCATCCTCCAGCGCCTGGCCGGCCCCTGCGCCCTGGTGAGGCACCATGGCATGGGCCGCATCCCCCACGATCAGCACCCGATCGCGGTGATAGAAGGGCAGCTCCGGCAGCTCATGCAGGGCCCAGCGGGTCGGCTCGGGAATGCAGGCCAGGATGGCCTGGGATGCCACGCCCCAGCCCTCGAACACGCCCAGCATCTCCTCCTGGGTCACGGCAGTGACCCAGGCCTCGCCCTCAGGCAACCGGGGATTCGCGGTGGAGCGGTCGGTGATGAAGGCCACCACGTTGATCAGTTCGGACTGCTTGACCGGGAAGGTCAGGATGTGACGATCGGGGCCGAGGTACATCTGTGGCACCAGCGCCAGCCGCCTGTCGGCACTCCGCTCTTCCAGCGCCGCCTCCAGCTGCCCGGTGGGAATCATCCCGCGATAGGCATAGGTGCCGCTCCAGAACGGGCCGAGGTCGCCGTACTGGGCCGGCGGCAACACGTGCTCGCGCACCGCCGACTTGATGCCGTCGTAGCCGATCAGGAAATCGGCAGTGAAGGAGGTCCCGTCGTCAAAGCGTGCGGTGGCGCCCTCACCGTTCTGCTGCACCTCGACACAGCGCTTGCCGAAGTGGGCGATCCCCTCGGGCAGATTGGCGACGATGGCGTCCAGGAAGTCGGCCCGGTGAACCGAGGACTGGCCGCAGCCGGGTGCCAGGGAGGCGGTCAAATAGGCGTCGTCGTGCCAGCGCCGCCACTCGAACCAGACGTCCTCATAGGGCGCCGGGGAGGCGTCGGCGATGCGACGATAGGAGGCTTCCAGGCCGAGCAGCCGGATGGCCCGCACGGCGTTGGGCCCGAAGGAGACGCCGGCACCGATCTCGGAGAACTGCGGTGCGGCCTCGAAGAGCTGGACGTCGAGGCCGGGATCCCGCGACAGGGCCACGGCGAAGGCCACGCCGCCGATGCCGCCGCCGATGATGCCGATGGAAAGGCGTTTTTGCTGGGTGTTGGCTACCATGGTCGTGCTCTCGTGAACTGACAGGGGATGTGCCCTCACGCTAGGCGCGCCGCTCGTCGGCGACCACACAGCCCCCTGCATTCACCGCATAAGCACGACTAATAAGCCCATAAAACAATAACCTGCATGATTCCTCACCTGTCGAGACTCGACCTTTGTCCAATGCCTCGATGCGCGGAAAACAGCCCTGACGACGAGGACGCCATGATCAAGCTGTCGGAGATCGACGTGAACCTGCTGGTGGTGTTCGACCTCCTCTACCAGGAGCAGAACACCCAGCGCGTGGCGCTGCGCCTCGGACTCACCCAGCCCGCGGTCAGCCATGCCCTGAAGCGGCTGCGCACCCTGCTCGGCGACGAGCTCTTCGAACGCACCTCGCGGGGGCTGATGCCGACGCCGCTGGCCACTCGCCTGCATCCACCGATCGCCGAGGCCCTGGCCCGTCTCCAGGAGATCCTCAACCGGCCGGAAGACTTCGACCCGGCCGTGAGCGAGCGTACCTTCAACATCGCCATGACCGACATCGGCGAGATCGTCTTCCTGCCTCGCCTGCTCGAACGCCTGACCCGGGAGGCCCCGGGCATCTGCCTGAGCACGGTGCGCAGCCAGAACGAGGATCTGAAACGGGAGATGGAGGAAGGACGGATCGACCTGGCCATCGGCCTGATTCCCCAGCTCGGCGCCGGCTTCTACCAGCAGGGGCTCTTCGTGCAGCGCTATGTCTGCCTGATGAAGGCGGACCACCCCCTGGCGACGGGGGATTTCGACCTGGCGGCCTTCGTCGCCGCCCAGCATGCCGTGGTGGTGGCCCGGGGCACCGGCCATGGCATCGTCGAGGAGCAGCTGGCCAGGTCTGGCGTCACCCGGCCGGTCAGGCTCGAGCTTCCTCACTTCGCCGCGGTGCCCTACATCGTCAGCAGCACCGACCTGGTGGTGACCGTCACCGACAAGCTGGCCGAGGTGACCCGAGAGCGGTTCCGGTTGGCGATGCGCGAGCATCCCGTGCCCTTCCCCGAGATCCCGATCAACCTCTTCTGGCACCGGCGCTTCCACCAGGATGCCGGCAACCGCTGGCTGCGCGGCCTGGTCTTCGAGATGTTCGCCGAGTAACGACGCTCCCTCTGCCCCGCGGCGGCCCCTGGGCCGCCGTTTTTCGTTCTCCCCTTCCCGGCCCGATGGCCCACACTCGACCAAAGACGTAGCCCCGGGTGATGACCCGCTCGGAGAGCTGTTGTAATCTCTATATTGTTTAGTCACACAACAGTATTTTCTAACAACATAAATGCTCAGCCTGACGGCAAGGAGCCGATAATGACAACCTCCACGCTCGACCAGCTACCAGCCCCTGCCTTCATCGCCCCCCGGGTGCGACTCGAGCGCCGGGACGACGGCACCCGGCTGCTGCACTCCGCGATCTCGCTGGGCGACGACTACGCCCGCTGCAGCGGCGAATGGCTGGAGCACTGGGCTCGCGAGGCCCCGGATCGCGTCTGGCTGGCCGAGCGCGACGCCCGGGGCGCCTGGAACACGCTCACCTACGGCGAGGCGCGCCGACGGGTGATCGCCATCGCCGGCTGGCTGCTGAGCCAGGGGCTCTCCCCCGAGCGCCCGCTGGTGATCCTCTCGGACAACAGCATCGAGCATGCCCTGCTGATGACCGCCGCCATGCATATCGGCGTGCCCTCCTGCTCGATCTCGCCCGGCAGCTCGCTGATGTCCAGGGACCACGCCAAGCTCAAGGGCCAGATCCGGCTGCTGCAGCCCGGGGTGGTCTACGCCGACCCCATCGAGCCCTTTGCACCGGCGCTGGAGGCCATCGCCGGGCTCCACGACGGGATCGTGGTGGCCGGCAACCGCAGCGCCGCCAGCGAGGGCGCCACCCCCTTCGCCGAGCTGGAAAAAGGCGCCGATGACGCGGCGGTGATGGCCGCCTTCGCCGCCATCACCCCGGACACCATCGCCAAGTTCCTGTTCACCTCCGGCTCGGTGGGCACCCCCAAGGCGGTCCCCAACACCCAGCGCATGCTCTGCTCCAACCAGCAGGCCAAGGCCCTGCTCTGGCCGACCCTGGCCGAGCGAGCGCCGGTGCTGCTCGACTGGCTGCCCTGGAGCCACACCTTCGGCGGCAACCACAACTTCAATATCATCCTGCGCTGGGGCGGCACCCTCTATCTGGACGACGGCAAGCCGACCCCGGAGCTGATCGGGAAGACCGCCCGCAACCTGCGCGAGGTCTCGCCGACCCACTACTTCAGTGTGCCGCGGGCCTACGACATGCTGGTGCCCCTGCTGCGCGACGATGCCGAGCTGCGCCGGGCCTTCTTCCAGCGCCTGCAGCTGATCTTCTACGCCGCCGCGGCGCTGCCCGACCACCTGTGGACCGAGCTCGAGACCATGGCCCGGGAGACCGCCGGCCGCGAGGTGCTGATCGCCTCCTCCTGGGGCTCCACCGAGACCGCCCCGATCTGCACCGACTGCCACTTCCCGGCGGTACGCTCCGGGGTGATCGGCGTGCCGGTGCCGGGCTGCACCCTCAAGCTGGTGCCCACGGCGGGCAAGCTCGAGGTGCGAGTCAAGGGGCCCAACGTCTTCACCGGCTACTGGAAACAGCCCGAACTGTCGGCCAAGGCCTTCGACGACGAGGGCTTCTACATGATCGGCGACGCGGTGCGCTTCGTGGACCCCGAGCGTCCCGAGCTGGGCCTGCTCTTCGATGGCCGCGTCAGCGAGGACTTCAAGCTGCTGACCGGCACCTGGGTGCATGTGGGCGCGTTGCGCATGACCGGCCTGGATGCCCTCAAGCCCGTCGCCCAGGACATCGTGGTCACAGGCCACGACCGCGACGAGATCGGTTTCCTGATCGTCCCCCACCTGGCCGAGTGCCGCCGCCTCTGCCCGGCCCTCCCCGAGGACGCCCCGGCGGCGAGCGTGCTGTCGCGGCCCGAGGTCGTCGAGCGCGTGCGCGAGGCCATGCGCGCCCTGAAGGCGAGCGGCGGCGGCAGCTCCACCTATCCGACCCGTGCCCTGCTGCTCGAGGAGCCGCCCTCGATGGAGGCCGGCGAGATCACCGACAAGGGCTACATCAACCAGCGCAAGGTCCTGGATCGTCGCACCGAGCTGGTCCACGCCCTCTACGACGACACGGGCGATCCCCGTGTCATCACCCTGAATACCGAGCATTGATGCAGAGGAACACCATGAGCGACACCCTGGTCAAGACATCGCTGGACGACAGCATCTACACCATCACCCTGGCGCGGCCGGAGAAGCGCAACGCCGTCAGCGACCGCCTGCTCGGCGCCCTGGAGGAGGCACTGGTCGCCACCCCGGCAGGCACCCGGGTGATCATCCTCGCCGCCGAGGGCAAGCACTTCTGCGCCGGGCTGGACCTGGCCGAGCACCAGCATCGCGACCCCTTCGGCGTGATGCAGCACTCCCGCGGCTGGCACCGCATCTTCGACCGCCTGCAGCACGGCGGCGTCCCGGTGGTCAGCGCCATGCAGGGCGCGGTGATCGGCGGCGGCCTGGAGCTGGCCACCGCTACCCATGTGCGGGTGGCCGAATCCAGCACCCTCTACCAGCTGCCCGAGGGGCGCCACGGCATCTTCGTCGGCGGCGGTGCCTCGGTGCGGGTGGCCAACATCATCGGCCCCGGCCGCATGTGCGAGCTGATGCTCACCGGCCGCATCATGGAGGCCGACGAGGGGCAGCGCCTCGGCCTCTCCCACTATGTGGTCGGCCAGGGCGAGAGCCTCGACAAGGCCCGCCAGTTGGCCTCCCGCATCGCCGAGAACGCCCCCATGGCCAACTGGGCCATGGTCTCCGCCATCTCGCGCATCGACAACATGTCCAGCGACGACGGCCTGTTCGTGGAGTCGCTGACCGCCGCCCTGACCCAGACCAGCCCCGAGGTCGCCGAGCGCATCGGCAGCTTCTTCAAGAGCAAGGGCCAGGGCCCACGCACCTGAACGCTTCAAGGAGAACACCATGAAATTCCAGGACAACACCTTTATCGTCACCGGCGGCGCCTCGGGTCTCGGCGAGGCCACCGTACGCGCCCTGCACGGCGCCGGCGCCAACGTCGTGATCGCCGACCTCAATGCCGAGCGCGGCGAGGCCCTGGCCGCCGAGCTCAATGCCCGGGGCTCGGATGAGCGCGTCCGCTTCCGGCGCACCGACGTCACCAGCGAAGCCGATGCCCAGGCCGCGGTGGACCTCGCCCTCGGGGCATTCGGCGGCCTGCAGGGGCTGGTCAACTGCGCCGGAGTCGGCGACCCCGCCAAGGTCGTCGATCGCCACGGCGAACCCCTGCCGCTGGACGCCTTCGCGCGCATCGTCAACATCAACCTGCTGGGCAGCTTCAACATGTTGCGCCTGGCCGCCGCGGCCATGGCCAGGGGCGAGCCCCAGGCCGACGGCGAGCGCGGGGTGATCATCAACACCGCCTCGGTGGCCGCCTTCGACGGCCAGATCGGCCAGCCCGCCTACGCGGCCTCCAAGGGCGGCATCGTCGCCATGACCCTGCCCATCGCCCGGGAGCTGGCCCGCCACGGCATCCGCGTCATGACCATCGCCCCGGGCCTGTTCAAGACCCCGCTGATGGAGGCCCTGCCGGAGGAGGCCCAGCAATCCCTGGCGGCTTCCATCCCCTTCCCCAGCCGCCTGGGCGAGCCCGACGAGTTCGCGCGCCTGGCCTGCCATATCGTCGACAACGCCATGCTCAACGGCGAGACCATCCGCCTGGATGGGGCCATTCGCATGGCCCCGCGGTAAGAGTGTCTTTCACAGCTCGGTGAAAGCGATGAGCTTTTCCGGCGCCAAGCCAACGCGAGGGCGCTGTGAACCCATCCCTGGGCGCTACTTTTGCCATCCATGGCAAAAGACCCTCGCTTCGGCTTGTCCCCGGCGCTCATCTCGCTAGGCCTGTTGAAAACAGCTCCATGCCTCGGTTGGACGGGGACAGCCCCTTCCCGCCCACGATCCGGCCACTAGTAAGTTTGAGGACTCCCCCATGATCGATTACCAAGCGCCGCTGCGTGATATGCAGTTCATCCTCGACGAGCTCGCCGGGCTGAAGCAGATCGGCCAGCTGCCCGGCTGCGAGGATGCCTCGCCCGACCTGGTCGGCGCCGTGCTGGAGGAGGCCGGCAAGTTCGCCGCCGGTGTGCTCACCCCCCTCAACCAGGCCGGCGACCGGCAGGGTTGCCGCCTGGAGGGCGAGCGGGTGATCACCCCCGACGGCTGGCAGGCGGCCTACGACCAGTTCCGCGATGCCAGCTGGATCGGCCTCTCCCTGCCCCCGGAACATGGCGGCCAGGGTCTGCCCAAGCTGGTCTCCACCCCGGTGTGGGAGATGTGGTTCTCCACCAACATGGCCTTCGCCATGCTGCCCCAGCTCAACGTGGGCCAGACCGAGGCGCTGATGATCGCCGCCAGCGAGGCGCAGAAGGCCACCTGGCTCGAGAAGATCGTCAGCGGCGAGTGGGCCGCCACCATGAACCTCACCGAGCCCCAGGCCGGCTCCGACCTGGCCGCCACCCGCATGCGCGCCGAACCCACGGACGACGGGGCCTACCGCCTGTTCGGGCAGAAGATCTTTATCTCCTACGGCGAGCACGAGCTGACCCCCAACATCCTGCACCTGGTGCTGGCCCGGCTGCCCGACGCCCCGCCCGGGGTCAAGGGGCTGTCGTTGTTCCTGGCGCCCAAGTACCTGCTCGACGCCCAGGGCGAGCCGGGGGAGAAGAACGATATCCGCTGCATCGCCATCGAGCACAAGATGGGCATCCACGGCAGCCCCACCTGCACCCTGAGCTACGGTGACCAGGGCGGCGCCCTGGGCTACCTGGTCGGCGAGCCGCACCAGGGCCTGGCCACCATGTTCGTGATGATGAACGACGCCCGCTTCAACGTGGGGGTACAGGGCGTGGCGCTCGGCGAGCGCGCCTACCAGGCCGCCCTCGCCTATGCCCGGGAGCGCGTCCAGGGTCGCGATATCGTCAGCGGCGCGACGGGCCGTCCGATCCTCGTCCACCCCGACGTCAAGCGCATGCTGGTGTCGATGCGCGCCCGGCTGATGGCCATGCGCGGCCTGCTCTACACCGCCGCCGGCTGGTTCGACATCGCCCGTCACCATCCCGACGCCGAGGTCGCCGACAAGCACCGCCGCTATGTCGACTTGTTGATGCCCGTGGCCAAGGGCTGGTGCACCGAGGTGGGCAACGACCTCTGCGACGAGGCCATCCAGGTGTTCGGCGGCATGGGCTTCGTCGAGGAGACCGGGGTCGCCCAGCTGTTCCGTGACGCCCGCATCATCACCATCTACGAGGGCACCACCGGTATCCAGGCCAACGACCTGCTGGGCCGCAAGATACTGCGCGAAGAGGGCGCCACCCTGCGCGAGTTGATTGGTGATATCCGCGAGACCGCGGCGCAGCTCGACGGCCATGAGCGGCTCGGCGACCTGGCGGAGGCGCTGCGCGACCAGGCGGCCCTGCTCGAGGAGACCACCGACTGGCTGCTCGCCCACCAGGCCGACACCGCCGACCTCTACGCCGGTGCCGTGCCCCTGCTGCACCTGCTGGGCATCGCCTGCGGCGCCTGGCAGCTGGCGCGCCTGGCGCTCGCCGCCGACACCCGCCGCGAGGCCGGCGACGGCGACGCCGACTACCTGGCGGGACTGGCCGAGCTGGCCCGCTTCTACATGGCCACCCAGGCCCCCCAGGCCCGGGCCCACGCCCAGACCCTGCGCCAGGCCGGCGCGGTCTTGACTCGCTTCCCAGACGCCAGCCTGTAAATCATATAAAAAAAGGCGAACCATCAAACTACCCGATGGTTCGCCTTAACGTGATACAAGCGATCAAAACAGAAACAAGAACTTAAAGCCCCGAGTCAGAACCTGTACATCGCCATCAACTCTACCTGCTGTCCGCCCGGACGCAGCGGCATGGTCGGCGCATTACGGTCACGCCATTCGATACCGAAGTCCAGGTTTGGCAAGTAGGTATAGATCAGATTGATGTTCATCATCTCGAGGGTGTCGTCAGCAACGGTCGGCGCCACCTCATCCGCTTCCACTTGGGCATAGCGGATGTTGCCCCGGAATCGGTCATTGAATCGATGGCTCACACCTGCCGTATACCCTGTCGTACTCACCAGCTCGCCAGAGGCATTGACTTCCCCACTCGAGGCCAGGGTCCGCGGGCTTGTCGCGCCGTTGAACCCCCACCCGGAATACACATTATTACCCTTCCCCGAATAGCCACTCAGGGCAAGAGAGGTATCGCCGAAATTGAGCTTTGCTGCCAGGGAGAACGCAGCCCCAAACTTCGAATCCTCTACACCGGTTTCGACCTCTCGCCCAGTGACGGCGGCGTTGAAGGCGTGCCCCGCCTCGGTTCGATGCGTATAGGACGCCACCATGTCCGGGAAGTCGGCATCGCGGTAGATCGGATCCTGTAGGCTGAAACGGAATCCACCCGGCGCATAGTGCAGAACCACATCGGGTCGGACGACCGCACCGCTACCGGAGACGCTACCGACACCCGTGCCATAGAAGTCGAGTATCTCGACATCGAAGGGTGCGTTGGCAAAGAACTGGCCGGACCAGGTCTGCCCAAGGGTCAGGTCGTCGACCTGGACGTAGGCATGGCGTAATCGCATGGCGTAACTGGTATCGTCGACGTCCGTCGCATTATCCCAGAAGTCGCCTTCCACGAAGGCCGTCACACTATGACCCTGGACCTCCTTGTCGACCTTGAAGTTGATGCGTGACTGGCGAGCGCTAGCATCAAAGTTCCTGTCACCACCATCGGGGTCGGTAAAGATTCCCTCCGCCTTGACATAGCCACCGATACTGAGATTCGCGCCACCGAATTCACCCAGATCCAAGGCATGTGCCTGTGCAGTAACGGCTGAAAGCGCGACCGCCATGCCGAGTCTTTTTTTATTTACCTTCATTGTTCATCTCCGTGTTGTTCTAGTTCGATAACTTTCGATAACTACGCTGTGCTATCCGTGTCCCTTGCTCTCTTGCTTACACACCCATCCGATCCCTCGGCGGGCGCTCCCGGCTGGAATGACCGGAGAGGCCTCAGCCCACCTTGACGATCAGCGCCGCCGCCGAGTCGCCGGCCGCGCAGCCGGTGACCAGGGCATAGCCGCCGCCCTTGAGTGCGGTCTCCTCGATGGCCTCGATCAGCAGCCGCGCCAGGGTCGGGCCCTGGGGGTGGCCGTATACCAGGGAGGTGCCGTAGTTGTTGAAGCCGTGGGCGTCGAGGCCGAGCGCCTTGGCCAGGTGCAGGTCGTTGGCGATGAACGGCGAGTGGTTCTTGACCGTCTTGATCTGGTCGAGGGTCAGGCCGGCCTGATTCAGCGCCCGCTTGACCGACTCGGCCGGCGCCATGGGCATATGCGCCGGTTTGGTACGGGCATGGCCGTAGGCCACTACCTGCACGGCCAGCCGGGGGTCGGTGCTCAGTGCCTGGGCCCGCTCGCGGGTGGTGACGAGGATGCCGGCGTTGCCGTCGGCCGGGTGGGTCTGGGCGCCGAAGCTGTGGATGCCATCGGGCTGCACTGTGCGCAGCCTGGCCAGGGCCTCCGCACTGGTGGCGGTCACGCCCTCGTCGGCCTCGACGAGCCGGGTCTCCTTGCGCGAGACCGCCACCTCCACGGGGAACAGGTAGCGCTTCTGGAAGGCACGCTCGTCGGCCAGGGCCTCGGCGTACTGTTCATAACGGCGCAGGGTCAGCTCGTCGGCCTGCTCGCGGGTGAAGCCATGCTCGCGAGCGACGTTCTCGGCGGTGGTCAGCATGTCCTTGCCGGTCGCCGGGTCGGCGGCGATGTTGTCCATGTTCCAGTTCTCGGCGATCACCTCGCCGCCCGGCCCGGTGGGGTTGGGCCAGATGGTGTGGGGGCCGTTGGAGGTGCGGTCGGCGAGCAGGCAGTAGGTGGTGTCGAAGCTGCCGCTCTCCACCGCCAGGGCGGCATTGAACACCGAGGTGGTGGCGGTGGCGCAGGCCTGGGTGACGTTCTGGCCCGGGGCCTGGCCGGCGCCCATCATGGCCGCCGCCCAGGGCGCGCCGTAGAAGATCGACTTCTGCCCCACCGAGACGCCCAGGTAGAGGTAGTCGATGATCGCGGGATCGATGTCGCGGCTGGCGAACCAGCGCTTGCTGGTGGCCGCGCCCAGCTCGATGGAGTTGAGGTTGGCCAGGCTGCCCATCCACTTGCAGAAGGGGCTGGAGTAGTAACCGCCGTAGGGGATGTAGGCGTTCTTGAACATGCTCACCTCTGAAACCATTACCGTGATGGAAGGGAAAAAGGGGGCCCGTCCCGATAGCACGGCAACGCGGCCCCAACCCTGATGCTCAGTCGCGCGTCAGCCGCGCCCGCAGGCCGCCCCACTGGGGCTGGAAGAGCTCGGCCGGCATCTCGCGCAGCTCATCGGCGATGCGCGGCACGAAGTCCATGGCCGCCAGGATGTCGCGCTCGATGTCGAGGCCCGGCGCCACCTCGGTGAGGGTGATCTCGCCGTCGAGCAGCTCGAAGACGCAGCGCTCGGTGACGAACAGCACCGGCTTGCCCGTCTCCCGGGCATAGCGGCCGCTGAAGGTGATCTGGTCGACGCGCTGCACGAACTTGCGGCGGTGCCCCTCCCGGCGGATCTGCAGCCGGTCGTCTTCCACCGCCACCTCGCCGCCGTTGGTGAAGGTGCCGCAGAACACCACCTTGCGGGCGTTCTGGCTGATATTGATGAAGCCGCCCGGCCCCACCACCTTGTCGCCGAACTTGCTGACGTTGAGGTTGCCCTCGTGGTCGGTCTGGGCCAGGCCGAGGAAGCAGACGTCGAGGCCGCCGCCGTCGTAGAAGTCGAACTGGTAGCCGTGGTCGATGATCGCCTCGGCGTTGTAGGAGGTGGCGAAGTCGCCGCCGCTGGCGGGCACGCCGCCATAGGTGCCGAGCTCGGTGGTCAGGGTCATCAGGTCGCTGACGCCCTCCTCGGCCGCCACGCTGGCGACCCCCTCGGGCATGCCGATGCCGAGGTTGACCACTCCGCCCGGCACCAGCTCCATGGCGGCACGCCGGGCGATCACCTTGCGCGGATCCAGGGGCAGCGGCTTGATGCCGCCCAGCGGTACCCTGAGGTCACCGGAGAGCGCCGGGTTGTAGCCGGTGGCCATGGTCTGCATATGGTGTTCGGGCTCGGCCACCACCACATGGTCCACCAGGTCGCCCGGCACCTTGACCCGCTGGGGGTGCAGGCTGCCCTGCTGGGCCAGGTACTCCACCTGGGCGATGACGATGCCGCCGCTGTTCCTGGCCGCCTGGGCCATGGAGAGCTGCTCGAGGAAGATCGCCTCGCGCTCCATACTCAGGTTGCCGCGCTCGTCGGCGATGGTGGCGCGGATCACCGCCACGTCCACCGGAAAGGTGCGATAGAGCAGCCACTCCTCGTCCTCCAGCGCGACCACCTTGACCAGGTCCTCCTCGGCGGCCTCGTTGGCCTTGCCGCCCTCGAGGCGCGGATCGACGAAGGTGCCGAGCCCTACCTTGCTGAGCACTCCGGGCTTCCTGCCGGCGATGTGTCGCCACAGGTGGGCCAGCACGCCCTGGGGCAGCAGGTAGCCTTCGATACGGTTCTCGCGGATCAGCTCGCCCATGCGCGGCGCCTGGCCGGTGTGGCCGCTGATCAGCCGCTTGACCAGGCCGGCGTGCCCCAGGTGGTTCATGCCGCGGGTCTTGCCGTCGCCACAACCGCAGCTATGGGCCAGGGTGAGGTCGCGGGGCGCGCCGGTCGCAAGGAAGCGCGCCTCCAGCGCCGTGGCCACGGCCTCGGCGAAGCCACACAGGCCGGCGGTGGTCCAGATGACGGTGTCGCCATCCCGGATCAGGCTCGCCGCGGTAGCGCTGTCGATGATCTTGTTCACTCTCTCGACCCTCTTGCGTGAGATATTCAATCTGTTGACACATATATTATTTACACAACAAACATTGTGTTGCGTGGCGCATGCCAAGGTGCCCCGCGGCGCAGGGTCTGCCCGGCTCAGCCGCCGGTCAGCACCAGCACGATCCGGGGAAAGAAGATCACCAGGGCGACCACGACGATGTCGGCCACCAGGAAGGTCGCCACGCCCTTGAAGATATCCATCAGCGAGGCGTACTGGCCCGCCACGCCCTTGATGACGAAGATGTTCATGCCCACCGGCGGGGTGATCATGCCGATCTCGAGCAGCTTCACCAGCACCACGCCGAACCAGATCAGGCTGACGTCGTAGAGCTCGAAGACGGGCAGCAGCACCGGCAGGGTCACCAGCATGGCGCCGAAGGGCTCCATGAACAGCCCCAGGAAGAGGTAGATCAGCACCACCACCAGCATCAGCTCGAGATAAGTGGGATCCCAGCCGGTCACCATGCCGGTGATGTGGCCGGCCAGCCCGCTCAGGCTCAGGAAGAGGGTGAACATGCTCGCGCCGACGCCGATGATCAGCAGCGCCGAGGTGGTGGAGAGCGTCTCGAGCAGCGCGGCCTTCATCGCCTTGCCGCTCAGGCGCCCCAGGACCAGGGCGATCAGGATCGCCCCGGCGGCCCCCACGGCCCCGGCCTCGGTGGCGGTGAAGACCCCCGAGAACAGCCCACCGAACACCAGTGAGCCCAGCACCAGCACCGGCCAGATTTCGACCAGCGCCTGCCGGGCGCTGATATCGCGCGCATCGGCCGCTTTACGGGGCACGATATCCGGCCGCCGCCAGCTGACCAGCAGGATCACGATGCTGTAGCTGACCGCGGTCAGCAGCCCGATGGTGATGCCGCCCAGGAACACCTGGGTGATCGACACCTGGGCGAAGACCCCGTAGACGATCATCAGGATGCTGGGCGGGATCAGCGCGCCGATGGTGCCACCGGCGGCGATGGTGCCGCAGGCGAAACTCGGCTTGTAGCCGCCATTGACCATCTCGGGAATGGCGATGCGCCCCATGGCGGCCGAGCAGGCCACGCTGGAGCCGCTCACCGCGGCGAAGCCGGAGCTGGCGAAGATGCTCGAGATCGCCACGCCACCCGGCAACCAGCGGAACACCACCTTGGCGGCATTGAACAGGCCGTTGGTGATTCCGGCGTGGTAGCAGACGAACCCCATCAACAGGAACATCGGCACAGCACTGAGCGTCCACTTGGCGATGAACTCATAGGGCGTGGAGGAGAGCATGCCGATGGTGGTCTGCCAGCCAAACATCACCGTCATGCCGCCCAGCGAGACGATGATCAGCGAGAGCGCGACCGGCACCCGCAGCGCCAGCAGCAGCAGCAGGATGGCGAGGCCATAGAAGCCGACATCAACGGACATGGGGATTACCTTTCATCTGGCGTGGCGGCGGGGTGGGCCGCGCCCCTGGCCAGGAAGGGCACCCGTACGACACAGACCACCGCCGCCAGGGCGAAGGCGATGGGCAGCACGAAGTAGGTCGGCCAGACCGGCATGGGGAAATTGAGCGACATCACGTAGGAGCCGATGGCGTACTGCTCCATGGCCTTGTCCCAGGTGGCGATGGCCAGCACGGCATAGACTACCGCCGAGAGCAGCGACACCAGCACATCGGAGAAGCGCACCAGGCGCTGGCCCATCACTCCTTCCAGGGCCTCCACGGCGATCATCCCGCGACGCCACTCCACCCAGCCCAGCGGCAGCAGCGCCAGGGTGATGAGGTAGTAGCGGGTCACCAGTTCCACGGTGGCGGGAATCGAGACCGAGAGGGTCGAGCGCAGCACCACATCCAGGGTGACGTGCACCACCATCAGCAGGATGCCGAGGGTACCCAGCAGCGCCAGACCGACGGCGGCCCGGTTCGACAGGCGATACAAAGCGGCCATGGGGGAGTCTCCTGCGTCATGGGCGGGCCCGAAGCCGGGGAGCCGGCGTCGGGCGGCGTGGCATCAGGTCCCGTAGGTGGAGAAGTCCACTCCGTCCCAGACCTCACGATTCACGGCGTCCGCGACCCGCTCCGGATCCTCGCCGGCCTCCTCGACGATGGCATTCCACTTGTCGACCAGTGCCACGAAGCGATCGAGCTTGGCGCGGGCATCGCTCACCCCGTAGCGCGTCTCCGCCTGCTCGGCGGCGTACGCCAGGTCCTGCTCACCGAAGGCCCGGCTGGCCTCGATCAGGTCGTCGCTGGGCTCGAGGATCTCGATGCCGTGCTCGCCGGCCAGCTCGTGCGCCTCGTCGATCATCTCGTAGCCCCAGCGCTGGATCGCCCGGGCGCTGGCCCGGGTCGAGGCGCGCACCACCGCCTCGCGATCCTCGGGCGAGAGCGACTGCCACACCGGCTGCCCCACGGCATGGGAGATGGTGCTGTGGAAGGTCCCCAGGTCGAGCATGGTGACGTGATCGATCGCATCCTCGAGGCGGAAGGAGATGATGTCGGCGATGGAGCCCACGGTGCCGTCGATGACGCCCTGGGAGAGGGACTCGAAGGTGTCCCCCACCGGGATCGAGGCTGGGGTGGCGGACATGGCCTCGGCCCAGCGCGAGTACTGGGGCCCGCCGACGCGCAGGCGAAGACCGCGCAGGTCCTCGACCGAGCTGACCGGGCGGGTGGTCAGGATCTGGTAGGTGTCGGTGGAGTGGGAGCTGGTGTAGACGACGCCGAGCTGCTTGAGCTCCTCCTGACACGCCTCGCAGGTGGCGATGTACTCGGTCATGGCCGCGCCCATGGCATAGGGGTTGGTACCGAGCAGGGCCATGTCGCCGACCAGGTTGATCTCGGGCAGGTCGGCCGGGAAGTAGGCCGGCAGGAACAGGCCGGTCTCCACCAGGCCGCTGCGAATGGCGTTGCGCATGTTACCGATCGAGGCGATCTCGGCGCCGAGGATCTGCCCCCCCAACCGGCCATCGGACTCGGCCTGGAGCAGCTCCACGAAGCCCGTGTAGAGCGGCGTGTGGGCGGGGTGGGCCGGGGGCACCCCGGGGGCCATGCGCAGATCCCGGGCCTGGGCATGGCCGGCGAGTGCCAGGCTGCCCACGGCGGCGGCGATGGCGAGGGTCTTGAACAGGGGGCGGGTCGTCATGAGTCACCTCAGCGGTCGGGTTGTATTTGTTTATTTATTAAACAGTGGTGATTACCACCTATTTGTCTCCGGATTATAGTCCAGCCCACCACCATTCCCGATACCCGACTTTGGTCTTACCGGCACGCGCCTACCTTGCTTCCCCTCCATCGCAAGACGTGGCTCTTAGACCTTTGTTTAATTGATCACAATAGTGATGATCACAATACTGACGTAGGTCAAATATTGACCCGATGCAAATCAACCCCAGACTTCCAGAGGCATCGACAATGACAACCACCACACGCGCCCTGACCCGCACCACCCTCTCCGCTGCTCTCCTGTCGGCCTCCCTGCTGGCCACGAGTTCGCCCGTGCTGGCCACCGAGCTGCGCATGGGGCTGATCACGCCGCCCCAGCACATCTGGACCCAGACCGCCGAGCGACTCGCCGAGACGGTGGCCGAGCGCAGCGACGGTGAGCTGACCATCGCCATCTTCCCGGCCGGCCAGTTGGGCGACGAGCCGGCGATGTTCTCGCAGATGGAGACCGGCCTGCTGGACTTGGGGCTAATGACCGCCGCCATCACCAGCCAGCGCGAGCCCGCCATCGTCGGCTGGTTCACCCCCTTCCTGTTCGACAGCGTCGCCGACGCCGCCCGGGCCACCGACACCCCCGCCGCCCGGCAGATGCTCGACAACCTGGAGGACAAGGGGCTGCACGCCTTCGGCTACACCTTCGCCGGCATGCGCCACATCCTGATGCGCGATGGCCGGGTCGAGAGCCTGGAGGACGTCGGCGGCAGGAAGATCCGCATCATCCCCATCGCCGCCATGAACACCTGGTGGCGCGCCACCGAGGCCAGCCCGACGCCGGTGCACCTTCCGGATGTCTACCAGGGCCTGCAGAACAAGATGCTCGACGGTGTGGACATCGACCTCGACGCCCTCGTCGGCTCCGGGTTCTACGAGGTCGCCGAACACCTCACCTTCACCAACCACATGGCCTTTCCGGCCGTCTCCGTAATCAGCCAGTCCACCTGGTCATCACTCGGCGAAGCAGAACGCGCACTGCTCGACGAAGCCATGCAGGAGGCCCTGGCCTGGGGCATCGAGGCACAGATCGAGGCGGAAGAGAAGAACCTGGCCCTACTCGAGGAGCGCATCGATGTCTTCACCCTGGAAGACGCCGAGGCCGTGTTCGGCGACGCCAACCAGGCCTTCGACGAGCGCTTCGGTGATCACCCGGTGATCGGGGCCTTCCAGCAGGAAGTCGCCGAGCGTCAGGCGGGTCAATGAACCGTCCCGACGCCGCCCTCCCCCTGCCCATGAGGTGACTGGTATGCGGACCCTGACGACCGACTATCTGGCGCGCCCGGCAGGGCGCCTGTATCGAGCCAGCCGACTGCTGGCGGCCATCGAACAGGGGCTGTGCAGCGGGCTGATCATCGCCTTCAGCGTCCTGCTGATCGTCAATGTGATCGCCCGCTACGCCTTCAGCAGCCCGATCTTCTTCGCCGAGGAACTGGCCGTCTACATCCTGGTATGGATGGCCTTCCTGGCGATCTCGGTGTCCATCCATCATGACCAGCATGTCCGCCTGACCATGCTGATCGGCAGCTTGCCGGCGGGAATGCAGCGCGCCTGCTACTGGCTGACCGAGCTGATCTGCCTGGCCATCCTGGCCACGCTGCTGTGGTACTCCATCGGCTGGATCCGCTCGCCCTCGGTGGCTTACGACATCGCCATCACCCTCGACTGGCCGAAGTGGCACTTCTACCTGATCGTGCCGATCTTCTGCGCCAGCGCCATCTTCCACATCCTCGCCAGGCTGCCGGACCGCACCCGCACCGTCTTCGTCCTGGCCAGCGACGACGAGGAGTGAGCCCATGACACTCGCCATCTTCACCCTGCTGATGCTGCTGGGCATGCCGATCGCCTTCGTCTTGCTGGCAGCGACCCTGGCCTTCGTGGTCAACACCGGTAACTACCGGGTACTCGAGAGCCTGCCCCAGGTGCTGTTCGGCTCGCTGGAAGTCTTCGATCTGCTGGCGATCCCGCTGTTCATCCTGCTCGGCGAGATCATGAACGAGGGCGGCATCACCCGGCGCATCATCGAGGCGGCGCGGGCCTGGTTCTCGTGGATCCCCCACAGCATCGCCTATGTCTCGCTGACCTCGAACCTGATGCTGGCCTCGATCATGGGCTCGGCCACCGCGCAGATCGCCATCATGAGCCGGGTGATGACCCCGGAGCTGGAGCGCGACGGCTACGACAAGGGCTTCGCCGCGGCGCTGACCGCCGGGGCCGGCCTGCTGGGACCGATCATTCCGCCGTCGATGATCTTCATCATCTACGGCGTCATCGCCCAGGTCTCCATCGGCGCCATGTTCATGGGCGGCATCGTTCCCGGCCTGGTGCTCTTCGTGCTGATCAGCGGCCTGATCGCACTGATCGCCCGGCGCGCCCGCCAGGCCCCCAAGGAGGAACGTGCCACCGTCGACCGCTGGCTGGCCACCCGCAACGCCCTCCTGACCCTGTGCATTCCGCTGGTGATCGTCGGCGGCATCGCCTTCGGCATCGTCACGCCTACCGAGTCGGCGGCGGCGGCCACCCTGCTGGCGCTGATCATCGGGGGCCTGCTATTCCGCGACCTCAAGCTATCCAGCCTGCCGGGCGTCCTGCAGCGCACCGCGCGCAACACCGCCATCGTGCTGTTCCTGATCGCCGCGGCCAAGGCCTTCGGCTGGGTGCTGGTCTACAACCAGATTCCCCAGCAGGTCGCCGGCCTGATGCAGGGCGCCACCGAGAGCCCGCTGATCTTCATGCTGCTGGTGTTCGTGATGTTGATCGTGGTGGGCATGGTGCTCGACGGCATCGCCGCCCTGATCATCCTGGTACCGATCCTGCTGCCGGTGGCCCAGACCACCTACGGCATCGACCCCATCCACTTCGGCATCGTCACCTGCATGACCCTGACCCTGGGGCTGCTGACGCCCCCGGTGGGGGCCGGCCTCTACGTGGCCTCGGCGATCAGCAACGTCAGCCTGCAGCGCATCACGCTGTGGATCATGCCCTTCATCCTGGCGGCCTGCCTGGTGATTCTCCTGATCATCTTCAACCCCTGGCTGGTGGCCGTCTTCCGCTAGACGCCCGACCCGTGAAAGAGAGAGGTACGCAGCAATGAACAACGACACCATCATCATCGCCGGCGGCGGCATCGGCGGCCTGGCCGCCGCGCTGGGCCTGGCCCGCCAGGGCATTCCCTCCCTGGTGCTGGAACAGGCCCCCGAGCTCGGCGAGATCGGCGCCGGCATCCAGATCGGCCCCAACGCCTTCCACGCCTTCGACTACCTGGGCGTGGGCGACGAGGCCCGCGCCAAGGCGGTGTACATCGACAATCTGCTGTTGATGGACGCCATGGAGGACCGCCGAATCGCCGCCATCCCGCTGGACGAGGCGTTCCGGGCGCGCTTCAACAACCCCTATGCGGTGGTGCATCGCGCCGACCTGCACAAGGTGCTGCTCGACGCCTGCGAGGCCAATGTGCTGGTCGAGCTGCGCACCGACTCGCGGGTCGTCGATTACACGCAGGACGCCACCAGCGCCACCGTCATCCTCGCCGATGGCGAACGCGTCACCGGCAAGTGCCTGATCGGCGCCGAAGGGCTGAAGTCGCCGATCCGCCAGAAGGTGATCGGTGATGGCGAGCCCCGCGTCTCCGGCCACACCACCTATCGCTCGGTGATCCCCACCGCGCAGATGCCCGAGGAGCTTCGCTGGAACGCCGCCACCCTGTGGGCCGGCCCCAAGTGCCATATCGTCCACTACCCGCTCAAGGGCGGCGAGGTCTACAACCTGGTGGTGACCTACCACAACGATGCCCCCGAGCCGGTGGCCGGCAAGCCGGTGACCAGGGAGGAGGTGTACCGCGGCTTCGCCCATATCGCCGAGCGCCCTCGCCAGATCATCGAGCACGGCCAGGACTGGAAGATGTGGGTGCTGTGCGACCGCGATCCCAACGACCACTGGATCGACGGCCGGGTGGTGCTGCTCGGCGACGCCGCCCACCCGATGCTGCAGTACATGGCCCAGGGTGCCTGCATGGCCATGGAAGATGCCGTCTGCCTCTCCTACCACCTGGGCCACAAGGCCGACCTCGCCGACGCCTTCCTCGCCTATCGCGACGATCGCTTCGCCCGCACCGCCCGGGTGCAGACCTACTCGCGGCTGATGGGCGAGTACATCTACCACCCCGACGGCGGCAAGGCCGCGATGCGCAACGCCACCCTGCGCGCCATGAGCCCCGAGGACTTCTACGACCGCATCGAGTGGCTCTACGGCGGCAGCGGCCTGAGCAACGTCACCCAATAAGCACGTCCCGACAGGAGGGGTATCCCATGTCACTGACCGAAAAGCCGCAGAGCTCGCCCGAGCGCGAGGCCTACTACGAGAAGATCGCCAGGCAGGACTACAGCGCCCTGTGGAACGTGCTGAGCGGCATCATCACGCCGACGCCCAAGAGCGAGTGCGTCCCCCACCTGTGGGAGTTCGCCCCGGCCCGCGAGCTGCTGATGGAAGCCGGCGAGCTGATCACCGCCAAGGAGGCCGAGCGCCGGGTGCTGATCCTCGAGAACCCCGGGATGCGTGGCCAGAGTCGCATCACCACCTCGCTCTACGCCGGCCTGCAGCTGGTGCTGCCCGGCGAGGTGGCCCCGGCCCACCGCCACAGCCAGTCGGCGCTGCGCTTCGTGATGGACGGTGGCGGCGCCTGCACCGCGGTCAACGGCGAGCGCACGATCATGCAGGAAGGCGACTTCGTGATCACCCCGCCCTGGGCCTGGCACGACCACGGCAACGAGTCGGACCGGCCGATGATCTGGATGGACGGCCTGGACATTCCCATGCTCTCGTTCTTCGACGCCTCCTTCGCCGAGGGCCTGGGCGAGGACATGCAGGCGATCACCACGCCCACCGGCGACGCCCTGGCCCGCTACGGCGCCAACATGCTGCCGGTGGACTTCGAGAAGCAGGGCCTGGCCTCGCCGCTCTTCAACTACCCCTATGCGCGCACCCGCGAGGCGCTGGAGACCATGCGCCGGCGCGACGAGTGGGACCCCTGCCACGGCCTCAAGATGCGCTACGTCAATCCGGTGGACGGCGGCTGGGCCATGCCCACCATCGCCCCCTTCGTGCAGCTGCTGCCCAAGGGCTTCAAGACCGCCGGCTACCGCTCCACCGACGCCACGGTATTCAGCGTGATCGAGGGCACCGGCCGCACCACCATCGGCGACACCACCTTCCACTGGAAGCCCAAGGACATCTTCGTGATGCCCAGCTGGCACAAAGTGGTCCACGAGGCCGACGAGGACGCCGTGCTGTTCAGCTACTCCGACCGCGTCGCCCAGCAGAAGCTGGGGATCTGGCGCGAACAACGCGACGCCGACTGATAACGACTCCCCCTGAACCGAGAGGTAAACGACCATGACCGACTACGTCTTCGCACCCCAGCCCGTCACCAGCGTCGCCATCGAGGGTGACGACCAGCGCTTCCCGGTGCGCCGCATCTTCTGCGTGGGCCGCAACTACGAGGCTCACGCCCGCGAGATGGGCCGTGACCCGAGCCGCGAGTTCCCGTTCTTCTTCACCAAGCCGGCCGACGCCATCGTGCCCGACGGCAGTGAGGTGCCCTATCCGCCGGAGACCCAGAACTTCCACTACGAGATGGAACTGGTCATCGCCATCGGCAAGGCCGGCTTCCAGATCCCCGTGGACCAGGCCAACGACTACATCTACGGCTACGCCGCCGGCAACGACCTGACCCGACGCGACCTGCAGCTCGAGGCCCGCGAGAAGGGGCGCCCCTGGGACTGGGGCAAGGCCTTCGACGAATCCGCGGTGATCGCCCCCATTCGCAAAGCGAGCGAGATCGGCCACCCCACCACCGGCCGCATCTGGCTGGCCGTCAACGACGAGATCAAGCAGGACCAGGACATCGCCGACCTGATCTGGGACGTCCAGGAGATCGTCTCGATCCTCTCCCACTCCATGCGCATCCGGCCCGGCGACCTGATCTACACCGGCACCCCGGCCGGTGTCGGCCCGCTGCAGGTAGGCGACAAGGTCACCGGCGGCATCGACGGCATCGGCGATCATGCGATCACCATCGTGGCGCCGCGGGAGGGGCTATGAGCCTGGTCCTCCACAACTTCTTTCGCAGCTCGGCGTCGGTGCGCGTGCGCGCGGCGCTGAACCTCAAGGGGCTGGCCCACGAGCACGTCTCCTATGTGCTGCGTCAGAAGGAGCACCAGTCCGACGCCTACCTCAAGCTCAACCCGCAGGGCCTGGTACCGGCCCTGCAGCTCGACGACGGCACGGTGCTCGGCCAGTCCCTGGCGATCATCGAGTACCTCGACGAGACCCATCCCGAGCCCGCCCTGCTGCCCCAGGACCCGCTGGACCGCGCCCGGGTACGCTCGCTGGCCCAGGCCGTCGCCTGCGACATTCACCCGGTCAACAACCTGCGGGTGCTGCAGTACCTGGGCCAGGAGTTGAAGATCAGCGAAGCGGGCGTGGCCGACTGGTTCCGTCACTGGGTCGACCAGGGCTTCGCGCCCCTGGAGCAGCAGCTCGCCGGCGATACCCGCCGCGGCAAGTTCTGCCATGGCGACACCCCCGGCCTGGCCGACCTCTGCCTGTTCGCCCAGATTGCCAACAACCGACGCTTCGACGTCGACATGTCGCGCTACCCGACGCTCCAGGCGATCTTTGAGCACTGCCTGCAGCTGCCGGCCTTCGTCGATGCCCTGCCGGAGAACCACCCCCACGCCGGGTGATCCCTCCAGCGCGACTCGCCGGTACGGTAAGATGGAAGCCGCGGCCAGTTCCTGGCCGCGGCTTGTTACTTTCACACCTCAGGAGCCGCGACCATGACCGGTACGCCACTCACCAAGGCCAATTCGCTCCCCGGCAACCTGCTGCGGCGCTGCCACCAGATCAGCGTGGCGATCTTCCTCAGGAAGTGCGAAGCGTACAACCTGACCCAGCTGCAGTACGTGCTGCTCTCTGCCCTTGACGAGAAAGGGGCCCTCGACCAGATCACGCTCGGTGGTTTCACCGCCCTGGATCGCAACACCGTCGCCGTGGTGGTCCGCAAGCTCGAGGAACGCGGCCTGGTCACCCGGCGCCGCAACCCCGAGGATCGCCGCTCCATGCTGGTCACCCTCACGGAAGAGGGCGAGCGGCTACGCCTCGATGCCGAGTCGGCGGTACTCGCCGCCCAGGACGAGATCCTCGCCCCGCTCAGCGAGCCGGAGCGCGAGACCCTGTGCCGACTGCTGCAGCGCCTGGCCGACGAGAACAACGCCCTGAGCCGAGTGCCGATCCGCAGCGCCGGTTGAGGCGCTAGCTCTCCAGCGCCGCGAACGCCTCAGCGATGGTTGGCGGGGCCGCAGGGCGGGAGTACATCGACTTCAGGTACTCTCTCAACCGCGGTGCGCCGTCGAGCATTTTCTCTTCGTTCGCCCAGTCCAGGGTATACGCGGCGTTGAAGTCGGCCACGCTGAGTCGGTCGCCAACCATGTACTCGCGTGCTTTCATGTGTCCCTCGAGCACTGCCACCATCTCCAGACACTCCTGCCTGGCCAGGTCGACATCCTGAGGCAAGCGCTTCTCTTCCGGATAAATGAACGTGTGACGAGCGATACGCCACAGCGGCTGCTCGATCTCGGTCACCAGGAAGAACATCCAGCGATACATCTGGGCTCTCTCCTCCACCGTCTCCGGGATGAATCCCGCCTGTGGATACTTTTCGGCCAGGTAGAGTTGGATCGCGGCCGATTCGGTTACCACGAGGCTTCCGTCGACCAACACAGGGACCTTGGCGGCGGGGTTGAGAACGAGGAAGCCTTGTTGCTGGTTCTCTCCTTGCAAGAGGTTCACCGGGAGCATGTCGTACTCCAGGCCCAGTTCGTTGAGCAACCAGATGACACGCAGGGCACGGGTCGGGGGTGTTCCGTATAGTTTCATCATTTCCAGCTCCGTCGATTGGCAGACACCCGCTGTTTCACTTGTCTCCTGATCCAGTCGAGCGGGTGCTTGTGGAATCGACACCCCCGAGCGGAAGGCGATGCGCCTTGAGCCCGTGGCCTTCGGTTCCCGGGCTTGCAGGACGTCTGGTAGCCCAAGGGCGCGATGGCCCTTGCATCGCCCCCCTCTGCGCCCGAGACTCTATCGAATGCGTATTGAAGACATGAGCATCAATCCGCTGCTGGAGCTCAGCGACAATGATCGACCCGGGAGAGATCCCCACCTCGGCCCGATCCGCCGCGCCGGCTGAAGCCATGGACAGCCTACCCAGCCTGCGTTGCCTGCGCGCCCTGGCCACCGTCGCCGAGCGGGGCAGCGTGCTCGGCGCCGCCGAGGCCCTCAACCTCTCCCAGCCGGCGGTCTCCCGGGCGATCCGCGACCTGGAGAAGACGCTCGACCTGTCGCTGTTCGAGCGCCACCACGGCGGCATGCTCTGTACCGAGGCCGGCGAGCTGGTGGCCCACCGCTGCCGTCGCGTTCTCCACCAGTTCGCCCGCGCCGAGCGGCAACTGGCCCAGCTGCCGCTCGGGGGCCACTTCCACCGTCTGGCCCAGCGCCTCTCCCTGCGTCACCTGCGCGTGCTGGTGACCCTGGCCGAGACCCGCAACGAGCGCCAGGCCGCCCGGCGCCTGGCGCTCACCCAGCCCACCGTCAGCGCCAGCCTGCGCGACCTGGAGGGACGCGTCGGCACGCCGCTGTTCCTGCGCACCCAGCGCGGATTGATCGCCACCCCCGGCGGCACCCTGCTGACCCGGCACGCCAAGGTGGCCCTGCGCGAGATGGCGCTGCTCCAGGACGACATCGCCGCCTGGCGGGGCGAGGCCCAGGGGCGGGTGGTCATCGGCGCCCTGCCGCTGACCAGTTCCCTGCTGGTGCCGCGCGCCGTGGACACCCTGCTGCGCGAGCGCCCGGGGCTCGCCGTCACCGTCCACGAGGGCACCTATGACGTCCTCTTCGAGGCGCTGCGCAGCGGCGAGATCGATGCCCTGGTCGGGGTGCTGCACCGCATCGATCCCGAGGAGGAGATGACCCAGCAGGTGCTGCTGCATGACCGCCTGGTCGCCGTGGCGCGTCCCGGGCACCCCCTGATGGGGCACAGCGACCTGGCCCTGGAGGCACTGCTCGACTGGCCCTGGATCGCTCCCCCCAGGGGCACGCCCGCCCGCCACAGCTTCGACCAGCAGTTCAATACCCTGGGCATCACCCCGCCGACGCCGGTGGTGGAGGCCGGCAACCTGGGCGTCATCCGCGCCCTGCTGCGGGACAGCAACCGCCTCGCCCTGATCTCCCCCTACCAGGTGCATTACGAGGTGCAGGATGGGCACCTCGCCTATCTGCCGCTGCGCCTGCAGGGCCCGCCCCGGGCCATCGGCCTCACCATGCGCGAGGACAGTGCCCCCAGCCCGGCCCTGAGTGCCCTGCGCGACACCCTGTTGACGGTCAGCCGGGCGCTTCCGTCCAGCCCCTGATAGAAAAAACGCATACCCACGCCGTGGAATGGCATTGGTCCTCGGGCACCGCGCCAGCCCAGACTGAGGCCAACCGTGACGCCGGCGGCTCACCCCGTCGCCGCGGCAATAACAACCCCACAACGACACGCCCGGAGCCACCCATGACGCTCAAGACACTACTCACCACCACCGCGCTGGCCGGGGCCCTGGCCCTCACCACCGCCCAGGCGCAGGCCCAGACCCTGCGCGCCGAAAGCGGCAATCCCGCCACCTTCAATTCCCAGCTGGCCACCCTGATGAGCACCCTGGCCAGCCGCGACCACGACCTCGACATCCAGCTCAGCACCGGCCAGAACCTGGCCATGACCGGCGTCAAGCTGGGCGCCGGGCGCATCGATATGACGATGATTCCCACCGAGCTCTACGGCTACATGGGGGAAGGCACCCGCATGTATGGCGAGATGGGCGACCAGGCCGTCCAGGCGGCGGACAACCTGCGCTCGCTGTTCGGCTTCGTCCACGGCGCCTACCATGTCTTCACCTGGGCCGACAGCGGCATCGAGAGCTGGGACGACATCGCCGGCAAGAACGTCTACATCGGGCCGGCCGCCAGCGCCGCCAGCACCGCCATCGAGCAGGTGATCCATGCCAACACCGGCATGCGCCCCAACGAGGGCTATCGGGCGGTGACCCTCGGCTGGGGCGGCTCCGGCCAGGCCTTTTCTGACGGCCAGGTGGACGTGCTGGTGAGCGGCTCGCAGATCGGTTCCGCCTCCATCGAGCAGTACTCCCTGGTCAACCCGATCCGCTTCCTCGGCATGAGCGAGGAGGGCCTGGCGAGCGACACCTGGCAGGAACTGATGGCCACCCCCGGCATGCTGCCGGTGGAGATCACCAACGACACCTACGCCAACACCGTCAACGAGGAGGAGACCATCACCCTGCTGGCCTTCACCATGATGGCGCTGGTCAATCAGAGCCTCGACGAGGAGACCGCCTACCGGCTGACCAGCACGGTGTGGGACAACATCGACGAGATCCGCGACTCCAGCCCGATCTTCGACGGCCTGACGATCGAGGATGCCTTCATCGGCGTCGATGCCCCGCTGCACCCCGGCGCCTACCGCTACTACCAGGAGCGCGGCGTCGAGGTGCCCGAGCAGCTGATCCCCTGAGTCGCCGGCCCCGGCGCTGCCGGGGCCCCTCCCCCTGACCCGACTCGACAGGCTTGCCCATGACTCACGCACTCTTCCCGCACTCCGAGGTCCGCCTCCGGGCGGTCCTGGCCTACGCGGTTGGCCTCGGCATCGCCCTGCTGGGCATCGTCAACAGCATGCCGAGCTTCGGCCCGATCCCTCGCCTGGGGCCCTTCGGCTACGAGTACATGCACCCGCTGATGCTGGGCCTGGCGTGCCTGGCGGTGGTCGGCCGCCAGACGCTGCTGAAGACACCCGACGGCGCTGGCCCCGTCTGGCGCCTGGCAGGCGGCCTGCTGGATGTCGGAGTGCTCGTCGCGCTGATCGTTGCCCTGCACGACTACTACGTCACCATGGAGCGCCTCAAGGGCGGCCTGTTCTTCTTCGATGCCGCCCACGCCTGGACGGCGCTGGCCGGCGTGGCCGCCCTGCTGCTGATCTGCCTGCGCCAGTGGGGGCTGGCGCTGACCGCCGTGGCCGGGGTGGCGCTGCTCTACTTCTACACCGGCCACCACTGGCCGGGGCTGTTCCGCATGGCCCCCATCGACGTCATCGAGGGCACCGCGGATACCCTCTGGTACAACAGCACCAACGGCGTGCTGGGCTCGCTGCTGGCCATCGTCATCAACACCATCCTGCCCTTCATCCTGCTGGGGGCACTGCTCGAGGGCAGCGGCGCCGGCGGCTCGTTGATCAAGGTCTCGCTGCACGCCTTCCGGCGGGCCCGGGGCGGCCCGGCCCATGCCGCCATCCTCTCCTCGGGGCTGTTCGGCTCGGTCTCGGGCAGCGCCGTGGCCAACGTGGTGGGCACCGGGGTGATCACCATCCCGATGATCCGCCGCCGCGGCTTCAGCCCCGCCTTCGCCGGGGGCGTCGAGGCCACCGCCTCCAGCGGCGGCCAGATCATGCCGCCGATCATGGGCGCCGCGGCCCTGGTGATGGCCGACTTCATCGGTATCTCCTACCTGACCATCATCGTCGCCGCGCTGATTCCCGCGCTCTTCTACTACGGCTCGCTGTTCGCCGCCGTGGTCTACGAGGCGCGCCGCCTGGGCATCGAGAGCCGGCCGGTCGACCTCGACCCGGCCGACCGGCCCGAGCGCCAGGACTTCATCAACCTGATCATGGTCGCGGTGCCGCTGACGGTGGTGGTGGTCGCACTGATCGCCGGCTTCTCCCCGGCCGGCGCCGGTATCCTGGCGCTCTTCTCGGTGGTGCCGCTGAGCCTGGCGCTCAACCCCGAGATTCGCCGGTCTCCCTTGACCCTGGTCCGCTCCCTGGCCAATGGCGGCAACAGCTTCGCCACCCTGCTGATCGCGGTGGGCGTGGTCGGCATCATCGTCGCCGTGCTCTCCTCCACCGGCCTGCCGATCAAGTTCGCCCAGGTGATCGGCGCCTCCACCGGGGGCAGCCTGCTGGTCTCGCTGCTGCTGGCCATGATGGCGGCGCTGGTGCTGGGCATGGGCATGCCGACCCTGCCGGCCTACCTGACCATCATCCTGATCATGGGCCCGGCCATGCTGCGCCTGGGCCTGGAGCCGCTGGTCGCCCATATGTTCGTGTTCTACTTCGGGGTCGCCTCGGCGATCACCCCACCGGTGGCGGTGGCGGCCTTCGCGGCGGCCTCCATCAGCCAGGCATCGCCGCTCAAGACCGCCCTGGAGGCGACCCGCATCGGCCTGGTGATCTTCCTGCTGCCCTTCACCTTCGCCTTCTACCCGGAGCTCCTGCTGGTGCCCGAGGCGGGCGGTTCGGGCGCCTGGTACGACATGGCCTCGATCCTGCTGCGCCTCTGCCTGGCGGTGCTGCTGATCGCCTCGGGACTGGCCTGCCACGACCGCTGCCGGCTCTCGTTCGTCGAGGCCGCGCTGCGGGTGGGCGTGGCCATCGCCATGCTGGTGACCTTCCCGCTGGTGCACTGGCCGGCCTTCTTCCTCGGCGTCGCCCTGCTGGTGGTGCACCGCCAAACCAGCCTCAAGAAGGGAGCCCTGGCATGACCCGCAGACCCAACTTCCTGTTCATCATCACCGACCAGCAGCGCGCCGACTACCTCGGCTGCATGGGGCATCCGCTGCTGAAGACGCCGCATATCGACGGCCTGGCGGCGCGGGGCACCCGCTTCGAGGAGTTCCACACCGCGAGCCCGGTATGCATGCCCAACCGCGCCTCCCTGGTCACCGGCCGCTACCCCAGCGTGCACGGCCTGCGCAAGAACGGGCTGCACCTGCCCCGGCACAACAGCACCTTCGCCGAGGCGCTGCGCCTGGAGGGCTACCATACGGCGCTGATCGGCAAGTCCCACCTGCAGCCCTTCACCGGCCGCGACGTCCCGCAGCAGAACCCCGCGGCCGGGGCCCGCGTGCCGGATGCCCACCAGGAGAGCGACGAGGACTGGCGCAACGAGGAGCCGGAGCGCTGGAGCGACGAGGCGGAGTACCGCGTCGAGCTGCCCTACTACGGCTTCGCCCATGCCGACATCGTCACCAAGCACGGCGACAACTGCGGCGGCCACTACGACCGGTGGCTGCGCCGCCAGGTCGAGGACCCGGAGCGCCTGCAGGGCCCGGCCCATCAGCTGCCCCACGACTACATCTGTCCCCAGGCCTATCGCACCGCCATGCCGGAGGAGCTGCATCCCACCCGCTACGTGGAACGCCAGGCCTGCGACTACCTGGCCTCGCGACAGGGCGAGGAGGCGCCCTTCTTCGCTTTCGTCTCCTTCCCCGACCCCCACCATCCCTTCTGTCCGCCGGGCAGGTATTGGGACCTCTACGATCCCGACGACTTCGAGGTGGAGGTGCCCTATGACGCCCACCGCAATCCCCCCCCGCACCTGCGCTTCGTCGCCGACCAGTACCGCCGCGGGGAGCGCAACGCGCGCACCGAGAAGGCCTTCATGGCCAGCGAGCGGGAGATTCGCGAGGCCATGGCCCTGACCTGCGGCATGATCACCATGATCGACGACGCCGTGGGCCGCCTGCTGGAGAGCCTCGAGGATCACGGGCTCGCCGCGGACACCGTGGTGATCTTCACCAGCGACCACGGCGACTACATGGGCGACTTCAACCTGCTGCTGAAGGGCCCCGCCCCGCTGCGCAGCATCACCCGGGTGCCGCTGATCTGGGCCGAGCCCGGGGCGGGCGAGGCGCGCCGCACCGCGGCCCTGACCTCGGCCATCGACATGGCGCCGACCATTCTCGAGCGCGCCGGCATCACCCCCTATCACGGCATCCAGGGCACCAGCCTGCTGCCCCTACTGCGCGGCGAGGCCTGGGAACGGCGCTCACTGCTGATCGAACACGAGGACAATATCGCCCACTGGGGCTTCGAGCGGCCGGCCCACTCGCGCACCCTGCTCCGGGACGGCTACCGGCTGACGCTCTACCAGGACCAGGCGTGGGGCGAGCTCTACCACCTGGAGCGCGATCCCCACGAGACCCGCAACCTCTGGGACGATCCGGCCCATCGCGAGCAGCGTCACGCCCTGACCGAGGCGCTGTTGCGCCAGATGCTCGCCGCCAGCGAGCAGAGTCCCTGGCCCAAGCGCATCGCCTGAGCCAGCCCCCCCTCCCACAACGAGAAGAGCCAGCGCACTGCGCTGGCTCTTCTCGTTGTGTCATGTAGCCGGCCCACCTTGAGCCAGGCGCGGCCTCACCCGTCAGATATAAAAGTTGTTGCGCAGGCGGACCTGGTGCTGACGGTAGGCGCTCTCGGTCATCCGCTCGAGCAGCCGAAAGGCGGTCACGCCGATACGCTTGAACAGGGGGATCTCGGGCGCAGTGGCGGGCGCGCTATAGGAGAGCGTCTGGGTGGTCATGGCATGGGACCTCGGTCATTTCGTAAGGATGCTAACAGAATAGCCGATACTTAGACTTTAGTCCAACACACTCGCCGTTAGTCGCATGCGATCCGCCGGTCGCTCCGATGCGATGACAGCCGCAGGCCACCGAGGCGCTCTCGGTGCGCTTCCTCGCTCAGGGGGATCTACCGATCACACCAGGAGGAGATCGTAGGTCATGTTGAGCAGCGAGACGCCGATCAGGGTGTAGACCAGGCCGCTGACGGCACGGCTCGATAGCCGGGCGACCAGGGGCCGGCCCAGCATCACTCCCACGGCGCCGCCCAGGGTCACCAGCAGGGCGAGCAGCGGCTCGAGATGGCCGCCGCCGCCGAACACCAGGCCGGTGCAGGCCGACAGCAGCAGGCCGATGACCGTCGAGGTGCCCACCACCACCTTGATGTCGGCGCCGCTCATGGCGCGCAGGGTCGGCACGATCAGCACGCCGCCCCCCACCCCGGTGGCACCCACCATGGCCCCGCAGGCCGAGGGCATCAGCCCGCCCAGCCACTGGCCGACGTGCTGCAGCACCTGGGGCCGGAAGCTGGCCAGCAGCGCGAAGCCGGCGGCGGCCAGCACCGCCAGCTTGAGCCCATGCTGCACGCTCACCCCCCAGGAGGTGCGCAACAGCAGGGTGATGACCAGGGCCAGCAGCAGGCAAATGGGCACCGCCCAGCGCGAGAAACGCTTGAACAGCGTCCAGTCGACGCGGCTGTCGCGCCCGTGGGCATAGGTCGCTACCACCTTGATCAGTACCGAGACCAGGCTGGCGGTGCCCACCGCCGTGGCCGGCGCCACGCCGAACAGCAGCATCAGGCCCGGCACCATGATCACCCCGGCGCCGACCCCGGACAGCAGGATCAACAGGCCACAGAGGACACCGAACAGCAGGGCCGTGACTTCGAACATCGGCTAACTCCATGGCAAGACTCGAGAGCAAGGACGAAACGGCACCGGGCCGCCCCGTATCACGCTGGGTGTCCTATCCTGCCTCAGGCATTGAGATTCCAAAAATTCATTTTTAATATCCTTGAGTAAAATTTTTGAATACATATAGCGACGAGGACGCCGCCATGGAAGCCAAGCACCTGATGCAGCTGGCCATCATTCTCGACTGCGGCTCCATCAGCCAGGCCGCCGGCAAGCTGCACATCAGCCAGCCGACCCTGACCAAGAACATGCAGACGCTGGAGATGCAGGCCGGCGGCTCCCTCTTCACCCGCAGCCGTCACGGGGTGCGCCAGACGGCCTTGGGGGGCATGCTGGCCCGGGAGGGGCGCGCCATCGCCACGTCGGTGTGGGCGGCCGAGCAGTCCGCCACCCGCTTCGGCCTGGGCATGCAGACCGAGCTGCGCATCGGGGTCGGCCCCCTGGTGGCCAGCCTGTTGATGCACACCGTCACCGAGGCGCTGCTGCGCGACTACCCGAGCCTGTCACTGCTGATCCAGGTGGATACCCCCTACCGGCTGTTCGAGAAGATCAACGATGACGAGCTGGATATCGCCGTGGCCCCCACGGTGATCTCGGCGAGCCAGGAACTCGACCGCATCACCCTCTTCGAGGATCGCCTGGCCATCTTCGCCTCCCGCCATCACCCGCTGGCCGGCAAGGAGCGCATCGAGATCGATGACCTGGTCGGCTACCCCTGGGTCAATATCGCCACCTACGCCAAGTTCGAGGAGTCACCGGTGGAACGCCTGCAGAAGGCCGGGCTCAAGCAGGTGAACACCCATATCGCCCTGGCCGGCGATGCCACGATCTGCCTGAACATCCTGCCCACCGGCGACTACCTGAGCATCATGCCCGAGCGCCTCACCAACATCGCCGCCCCACACTATGGCCTGCAGAGCCTGCCGGTGGCGGCCGACTTCGGCGAGCGCAACATGCACCTCTGGTACCCCCCCGCCCTGGCCGGCGATGCCATGCTGGACGCCGTCGCCCGCGCCTTCATGGAGACCTTGGAAACGGCCACTGCGGTACCGCCGGCATGAAACTCGGCAGGCGCCATGCCCTGTAGAGCGATCGCCTCTAGAGCAATGCGCCCCTCCCTCAGTGCCGAGACAACGCCGCCCGCACCTCCTGCGGGACCGGCCTGCCCTGCATGCGCCGGGGATCCTCCGGGTGCCGCCCCGCCCAGACGCGGGTCACCCTGGCCTCCACGGCCACGGCGTCGCCGCGATGCAGCACATGCTGCACATCGAAGCTGCTGTGGCGGAACTCGGCGATGCGCGTCTCGATGCGCGCCTCGTCGCCGTAGCGGCAGGGGGCGAGGAAGCGGCTGCGCAGGTCCACCACCGGGTAGCCGATCACCTCGAAGCGCGTCTGTAGGGTCGCCAGGTCGAAACCCGCCTTGGCGAATAGCAGGTTGGTGCCGTGATCGAAGTAGGCCAGATAACGAGGATGGAAGACGATCCCCGCCGGATCGCAGTCGCTCCACTCGATCAGCCGGGTATGGGTATGGATCAGCATGGGTGATTCCCCGTGGGCACTCAGTCGAGCCGCAGCACGGCCGGCGGTGGCGCATCGCGGTAGAGGCCGACCACGACCTCGGCCCGGTTCTCGAGCACGGCACGCTGGCTGATCGAGCCCTTGTCGGTGACCTCATGGGCATCCAGGCGCGGCGGCGCGTCGAGCAGCACCAACCGACGCACCCGGGTCGAGCTGCCCGTGCTCTGGGCGTCCAGGTCGCGCAGCAGTTGCAGGAATCGCTCGCGCACCGGCTCGCTGGCCAGCACCACAGAGGCTTCTGCCGTGCCGTCCAGTCCCGCCAGTTCACGGCACTTCTCCAGGTCCGGGAAGACCATGGCCGAGACATAGGGCTTGTCGAGCCCGGCGATCACCGCATCCTTCACATGGGGCGCCCCGGCCTCGATGATGCGGGCGCGCAGCGGCCCGACGCTGACCCAGGTACCGGTATCGAGCTTGAAGTCCTCGCTGATGCGTCCGTCGAAGCGCATGCCGCGCTGCGGCTCGGCCGGGTCGATGAACCTGACCGCATCGCCCAGGCAGTAGAAGCCCTCCTCGTCGAAGCTCCTGGCGGTGACCTCGGGCTGGCGCCAGTAGCCCGGCATCACGCTGGGACCCTTCACCCGGCACTCCAGCTTGCCGCCATTGGGCACCAGCTTGACCGTCACCCCGCGGGCCGGCAGGCCCACCACGCCGGACTGCGACTCCTCCAGGGAAGCGAACATCGCCGAGGGGGCGGTTTCGGTGGCCCCCAGCCCGGTCAGCATCCCGACCTTGCAGCCGAGCGTCTGGACCGCCAGGCGGTCGAGCTCGTCCCAGATATGCTGCGAGAGCCCCGCCGCGGCGAAGAACATCAGGTTGAGGCGCGAGAAGAAGGTCTCACGCAGGGCATCGTCGCGCTTCAGGTAGTCGACCAGGATCTCGAAGCCCTTGGGCACGTTGAAGTAGACCGTCGGCGAGATCTCGCGGAGGTTGGCGATGGTCTTCTCGAACTCGCCGGGCACCGGCCGGCCATCGTCGATGTAGAGGCTGCCGCCGTTGTAGAGCACGATGCCGATGTTGTGGTTTCCGCCGAAGGTGTGGTTCCAGGGCAACCAGTCCACCAGCACCGGGGGCTCGTCGCGCAGGAAGGGCATCTGTGCCGCCAGCATCTCCTGGTTGGCGCACAGCATGCGGTGGGTATTGATCACCCCCTTGGGCATGCCGGTGGAGCCGGAGGTGAACAGGAACTTGGCGATGGTATCGGGGGTGACGGCCGCATGGGCGGCATCGACCGCCTCGGTCACCGGCGTCGCCAGCAGCTCGGCGACGTCCTGCACGCCCGACACCCCGTCGGGGACCACCGCCAGGCAGGCGCAGTCGTCGGGGCGAACCGCGGCCAGGGCGGCGGCGAAGTCTTCCGCCCGATCGACCATCAGCAGGCCCGGGGTCAGCAGCTCGACGATATGGCGCAGCTTGCCGAAGTCCCGGCTGACCAGCGAGTAGGCCGGCGAGACGGGGGCAAAGGGGATGCCCACGTACATGGCCGCCAGCGCCAGCAGCAGGTGCTCGATGGAGTTGCCACCGAGGATGGCCAGGGGCCGCTCGGGGCTCAGGCCGTGATTCAACAGTCCTTGCGCCAGATGGCGTACCCGGGTCAGGGTCTCGGCATAGCTCAGGCGCTGCCACTCACCCCGGGCATCGCGCCGCGCCACGAAGGTCCGGTCCGGCGCCTCACGGGCCCAGCGATGCAGGCATTCGAGCAGGGTGGCGGGGTAGTCGCCCAGCGGTTCCTCGACATTGAGCAATTGGGTGCCGTCGGCGCGCGGGAGCAACTTGGCGGTAGCAGTGCCCAAACGGACATCGCGGAAGGGGTGGGACATGGGCGCTCCTGCGGGTTGTGATCGTTGTCAGGATCGGTGATGGCGTGCGCTACCCTAGACAGCGGCGCCTTGATAGCATGCACCTCAATACTTTCACAAACTGTTTAACCACAAAACATTATGCGCGTTAAACATTGGTCTATGAGGGGCAGGCAGACACATGAACAGCGACGACAGGAATGGAATCGACTACTCGATGCTGCAATCGCGCCTCGGCTACAAGCTGCGCCGGGCGCAGCTCGTCTATTTCGATGTCTTCTTCGAGGCCTGCGCCCAGGAAGGCATCACGCCAGGACTGTTCAGCATCCTCGCCATCATCTACCACAACCCGGGGCTCACCCAGTCGGCGGTCTCCGCGGCCCTGGACGTGGATCGCTCGGCCATGGTGGCCGCCATCGACAAGCTGGAGAGCATGGAGGTGGTGGAGCGTCGCAAGTCGAAGAACGACCGTCGCTCCTACGCCCTCTATCTGACCAGCAAGGGCAAGACCTTCACCGAGCGCCTCAATCGCAAGGTCGTGGCGGGCGAGGAAGGCTTCGACACCTTCATGAAGGAGGGGGAGCGGGAGTGGCTGCTCGACATCCTCGACCGCATCATCGCGGCCCGTCAGAACAAATGAAAAAGGCCCCGCCGAGGCGGGGCCGACGTCACCGTCGTGACGACCAATCAGAAATCGAAGCGTTTAGAAATCGAAGAACACCGTCTCGCCTTCGCCCTGCAGGCGGATATCGAAGCGGTAGCGTACCTTGCCGTCGACCTCCTCGCGCTTGGCGATCAGGGTCTGGCGGCGGGCCGGCGACTCGATGGCATTGAGCACCGGGCAGGCGGCGTTGGTTTCGGCTTCGTCCTCGAAGTAGAGGCGGGTCTGCAGGTGGATGTTGATGCCCCGGGCGAAGACCGCCAGGTTGATGTGCGGTGCCATCACCTTGCCGTCGCCGCGCGTCACCGCGCCGGGCTTGATGGTGGTCAGCGACCACTCGCTGCCGCCCTCGGCGGTGGTGGCGGTGCGACCGAAGCCGTTGAAGGGCTTGTGTAGATCGAACTCGGGCCGGTACTGGCCCTGGGCGTCGGCCTGCCAGGCCTCGAGCAGGGCGTCGCGCACCAGGTCGCCGTTGCCGTCGATCACGGTGCCGACCACCTCGATGGGCTCGCCCTCGGCCTCGGGTCTGGCCATTTGACTCCAGATCTCCTCGTCGCGCTCGGGCAGGCCGGCCACGTGCAGGGCCAGGCCGATATGCACGTAGGGGCCGGCGGTCTGGGAGGCGGTCTCGCGCAGCATCAACTCGCTGCAGGGTCGGGAATTCGGCTGTTGCATGGTCTGGTTACCCCATCCTGTACTGGTTCTCGAAGCGATTACTGGTTGTCGAACCGGTTACTGGTTTTCGAAATAGGTCTGCAGTTCGCCGCGCACCACCAGGTCGAAGCGGTAAGCCAGGCAGTCCATGGGGCGGCTGCGCGCCATGTCGAGGCGCCCGATCATGGTCTCGACGGCCTCCTGGTCGTTGAGGGTCTGCACGATGGGGCAGATCGGGATCAGCGGGTCGCCCTCGAAGTACATCTGGGTCACCAGGCGGGTGGAGATCGCCGGCCCCATCACCGAGACATGGATATGCGCCGGGCGCCAGGTGTTGATGCCGTTGCCCCAGGGGTAGGGGCCGGGCTTGATGGTACGGAAGCGATACCAGCCCTGATCGTCGGTGAGGCAGCGCCCCACCCCGCCGAAGTTGGGATCCAGCGGTGCCAGGTAGGCGTCTTTCTTGTGGCGATAGCGACCGCCGGCATTGGCCTGCCACATCTCCACCAGGGTGTGCGGCACCGGCTTGCCGAACTGGTCGATGACCCGGCCGAACATGATGATCCGCTCGCCGACCGGCAGGCCAGCCGCCCCTGCCAACGCGGGGTCTTCACGATAGTTGAGCAGCAGGTCGTTGTCGTGGGGCCCCATGCGCAGCCGGCGGAAGTCCGGACCGGTCAGCTCGGAGACGCTGGGCGCCTGCAGGCTGACCAGCGCCTGGCTGGGCGAACGGGCCACGGAGGTCTTGTAGCCGGGCGTGTAGGCGGCGGGGTGCCAGTCACGGTCGCGCTCCACGTAGCGCTTGTTGTCGTGCTGCATGTCGAGTCATCTCTGGGCTGGGGTTGATCGGGCTCAGTGTGGCGCCTTGTCGCAGGGCTGCCAATTGACGTCTCGCCCCACCCCCATAACCCAGTGGTTATACCGCCGCCACCTGGCGCAGGATCTCGCAGAAGGCCTCCAGGGCCAGCGAAGGCTGCATGCTGGCGTTGGTGCACAGCCCCACCGAACCGCCGTGGGACTCGAGATCCAGGCTCAATCGGCACAGCCGGCCTGCGGCGAGATCCTCGGCGACGGCCTCCTCCGGGGCGACCCAGATCGCTTCGCTCTCGAGGGTATAGTGGCGGCTGAGCGGCAGCGAGAGGGTCTCCAGCAGGCGCGACGGCAGGCTCAGGGCGTGGCGCACGCAGAAGCTGTCCACCTGCTGGCGCAGGGTGGTCTGGGGCGGTGGCAACACCCAGGGGTGATCGGTCAGCGCCTCGGGCGGCAGGGGATCCACGCCGGCCAGGGGGTGGCCGGCCCGCACCACCAGCAGCAGTCGCTCGTAGTAGAGGTGTTCGAAGGCCAGGTCCTGGATCTCGCGGGCCTCGGTCATGCGCCCCACCACCAGGTCCAGCTCGCCGCGGCGCAACCGCGAGAGCAGGAAGGCGCTGGGGCCGGTGACCACGTTGACGCCCACCTCGCCGTGCGCCGAGCCTTCGGCGTGCCAGCGGTGCAGCGCCTCGGGCAGCAGCCGGCTCTCCACGGTGGAGAGCGCCCCCACACGCAGCCAGCGCGTCCCCTGATGGGTATCCCCGATCGCCCCCACGCCCTCCTCCAGGGCGCGCAGTGCCGGCCCGGCGTGGCGCAGCAGGGTCAGCCCCGCCTGGGTCAGGGCCACGCCCTGGGGCGTGCGCTCGAACAGGCTGGTGTCGAGGAGCTCCTCGAGCTCGCGGATGGTCTTGGACATGCCCGGCTGGGTGATCGCCAGCCGCTCGGCGGCTCGGGCGAAGCTGCGCTGGCGGGCCACCTCGAGGAAGGCCTGCAGGTGGCGCAGCTTGATCCGGGCATTGAGCATTCAGGTCTCCTGCTGGCGGGAGGCGAGCAGTCGGCGGGTGCTCGCCATGGCCACCAGACTGATCAGCAGGGTCGGCAGGAAGGCCAGCGCCACGGTCCCCGAGAGGTCGTTGAGCCAGCCGCCGACCACGGTGATGGCGAAGACCAGAAGATAACCGAAGCAGAGCATGCCGGCCATCAGCCGCGGCAGCGCCTCGAGGCGCACCAGCCAGGCCGGCAGCGCCAGCACGAAGATGAACAGCGCACTGGTGAAGAAGCCGAACACCCCGGCGGCCCACACCACCCCGCTGCCGGGCAACCAGAGCATCAGCGGCAGCGCCAGCAGGGCCAGGGCGGTGATGGCGATCAAGGGCAACGGCCGCCCCATCAGGCGATCGGCGTAGAGGATCAGCAGCGCCGAGGAGAGCATCTGGGCGCCGTTGAGCGCCGTCAGGCTGGGCGCCAGCAGCGCCAGGCGGTCGCTTTCCTCGAGCAGCGGCGGCAGGAAGACGTTGCCGGTGAAGTAGAGGGCCGCCGCCGCACCGAGCAGCGCCACCAGGCGCCACATGCGACCGTCGCGGGCATCCGGCAGGATCAGGCCGGCGGCCCGGGAACCACTCGTCATGGCCGGCAGGCGTCGGCCGCCCACCACCAGGGCCAGCATCAGCAGCGGCACCGGCGCGACCCACAGGGCGAAGGCCCATTGCCACTGGGCGCCGAGCCAGGCGGCCACCAGGGGCCCGGTGGCCCCGGCGGCCAGCAGTTCGCCCACCAGCAGGCCGTTGGTGTAGACCGCCGAGGCGCGGCCGATGCGCTCGGGCGCCCACAGCTTGGCCAGCACCGGCATCGCCGCCTGCATCAGGGCGATGCCGGCGCCCATCAGCAGGGTGGCCAGCATAAAGGGCACGAAGGCGCCGGGAAGACTCCTCAGACCGCTCCCGATCGCCATCACCGCCAGGCCGCCCAGCACGCAAGTGCGCACCCCGAGCCGGGCCAGCAGCCAGCCGGTCGCCAGGCCGCCTACCGCCAGGGTCACCAGCGGCAGGCTGGTGGCAATGGCCACCTCGCCGCCGGTGAACCCCAACACCGCCTTGAGCTGGGGAATCAGCGGCGGCACCACCAGCACCGTCAAGCGCAGATAGAGCCCCAGGCACCACAGCAGGCCATAGGCCAGCAGCGCCTGGCGCAGCCGGTCCGAGGATGCCATGGTCGCCGCGTCCTGGTTCATGCCCCTCTCCCCGTCTCCAGAAAGCCGAAACCGGCCCGCAGGCCGGTTCGGCATCATGCCATGGGGCACTCCTTATTAGCACCCTAACAAAAGGTCCTAGCGGATCGTCCCTCAACGGCACCGAGGCCCGCCCCTAGGGGGTCAGACCCCAGCCAAGTTGCCAGGCTTGTCATCGTGCACGTGGCGAGCGGATGCGACCCCGCCGGGGTCTGACCCCCTAGCGCCTCCCAGCGCCGGCAGCTCACCGCCCGAATACTTTCAACCCACTGATTTTTCAGTAAGACTCCTGGGGGATCGCTGGCGTGGACCTAGGCCTGCTCCCCGCCCCAGCCCAGTTGCTTGGCCAGGGCAAAGGCGTGATTGGCCGCCGGTACGCCGCCATAGATGGCCACGTGCATCAGCACCTGGCGCAGCTCTGCCTCGGTGAGGCCGATACGCTTCGCCGTCTTGAGGTGCAGTTCGAGCTCCTCGCGGCCCAGGGCGGCCAGGATGCCGGTGGTGATCATGCTGCGCTCGCGACGGGTCAGGTCGTCGTTGCTCCACAGCTCGCCCCAGGCCAGGCGGGTGATCATCTGCTGGAAGGGGGCATCCAGGCGGGTGGCGTTGTCGGTGGAGCGGGCCACGTGTTCCTCGCCCAGCACCTGCTTGCGGGTCGTCAGGCCGGTGGCGTAGTCCACGCCCTTGTCGCCGACGTCGCCCAGGTCCACCGCCAGCACCGCCAGCAGCTTCTCGGCGAACAGGGCCGGCACCTCCACGGAGGGCACATGGCCGACGGCGTCGAGGATCTCGAGCGTCGCGCCGTCGCACTCGGCCGCCAGGGCCTCCAGCGTCGCCGGCGGGGTTGCCAGGTCCTCGCTGCCGCCCAGCAACTGCACCTTCACTCCCTTCCTGGTCAGCTTGCCGGTAAAGGCGTGGCTGCCCAGCATCTCGCACAGGCGCGCATAGGACTCGTCGTCGCCACGCCCCATCTGGGTCATCCAGCCGTGCTTGAGCGCCGGATTGGCCTCGATGCGACCGGCGGAGAACCAGCGCGGCACGATCTCGCCGCTGATCGCTCCCAGGCCCTCGCTACGCACCCGGCCGGCGCGGGTGGTCCAGAGCTCGCTGGTGCCGATCACCGCCCCGGTGTTGGTCAGGGTGACGGAGTAGAGCCGCTCGGCGTGCTCGGCCAGCAGTTGCTGGCCCACCACGCCGCCGATGGAGGTGCCGGCGAAGTGGAAGCGGCCGGCGCCGGCGTGGTCGGCCAGGGCCAGGGCCTCGCTTGCCAGGTCGGCCGGGGTGATCGCTCCCTCGCCCCAGGCCTGGCTGGCGCCATGGCCGGGCAGGTCCCAGGTCAGCACGCGGTAGCGTGGCAGCAGCGCCGGCAGCACGTCGTCCCACACCGCCTGGCTCATGCCCAGCGGATGGGCCAGCACCACCAGCGGCAGCGCCTCGGCTCCGAGCAGGCGATAGGCCACGCTGCGGCCGTTGATGTTCAGAAATGCCATGGAAGTCTCTCCTGACGCCTAACGTCAAAATTCAATGTTGTCCCCCTCGACGGCGGTCCGTACCGTCCGTCAGTGGCCCCCGAAATGGCCCCGATGGAGAGTCGTTAAGCCGCCTTGAGTCCCAGGATCTCGCGAGCCTGTTGCCAGGTAGCCACCGGACGCTCGTATTTCTCGCAAAGCTCCGCCACCCGCTCGACCAAGGCGGCATTCGAGGGTGCCAAGCGCTCCTTGTCCCAGCGGACATTGTCCTCGAGGCCAGTGCGAGTGTGGCCTCCGGCGGCGATCGACCATTCGTTGAGCACTAACTGGTTGGCGCCGACACCGGCCCCGCACCACTGGGAACCCGGCGCCAGTCGCTCGAGGGTCTCGATGTAGAAGTCGAAGGTCGGCTTGTCGACCGGCATGGCGTTCTTCACGCCCATCACGAACTGGACGTACAGCGGCGCCTTGATCTTGCCCTGCTTCATCAGGTTCACCGCCTGATGGATATGCGACAGGTCAAAGGCCTCGATCTCGGGCTTGATGTCATAGGTCAGCATCTCGGAGGCGAGCCAGTCCACCAGGTCGGGGGAATTCTCGTAGACGCGCGTAGGGAAGTTGTTGGACCCCACCGACAGACTGGCCATGTCGGGCTTCAGCGGTAGCATGCCGCCGCGCTCACGGTCGGCACCAGAGCGGCCGCCGGTGGACAGCTGGACGATCATGCCCGGGCAGTGCTTGCGCAGTCCTTCCAGCAAACGGGCAAACTTCTCGGGATCCGAGGTCGGGGTCTGATCCTCGTTGCGGACATGGCAGTGCGCAATGGTCGCCCCGGCCTCGAAGGCCGCCTGGGTGCTCTCGATCTGCTCCTCGATGGTGATCGGAACCGCCGGGTTGTTCTCTTTGCGTGGCAGGCTGCCGGTGATGGCAACGCAGATAATGCAGGGATTTGACATGGGAACCTCGCGTAATGCCTACGCTTTGTCTGAAAACTGCCTGCGCTCGGTCATACGGCGTTAAAAA
>NZ_PNRE01000090.1:83317-164896 GCF_002879645.1 Halomonas heilongjiangensis
CGCGTAAACTCCGTCTTTTCGCCGATTTTTGCCTTGTCTGACCATCGCTCGACGACTTTTCGGACAAAGCTTAAGGACTCGTTCGGCGGTCATGGATGCGTCACGAGGCCGGTACCGCGGGCGCTTACGCCCGCTCGATCAGGGTCGCGATGCCCTGCCCCACGCCCACGCACATGGTGCACAAAGCATAGCGCTTGCCGCTCTTCTGCAGCTCATGGGCGGCGGTCATCAGCAGGCGGGCGCCGGACATGCCCAGCGGATGCCCCAGGGCGATGGCGCCGCCGTTGGGGTTGACCCGCGGGTCGTCGTCTTCGAGGCCCAGGTCCCGCATACAGGCGAGCGCCTGGGCGGCGAACGCCTCGTTGAGCTCGATCACGTCGATCTCGTCGAGGGACACCCCGGTGCGCTCGAGCAGCTTGTTCACCGCCGGCACCGGGCCGTAGCCCATGAGGCGCGGCTCGACGCCGGCGGTGGCCATGCCGAGGATCCTGGCCATGGGCGTGAGGCCGTGCTTGTCGACGGCGGCCTGGCTGGCCACCAGCATGGCGGCCGCGCCGTCGTTGACCCCCGAGGCGTTGCCGGCGGTGACGCTGCCGCCCTCACGGAACGGCGTCGGCAAGCCGGCGAGCTTCTCGAGCGTGGTCTCGCGCGGGTGCTCGTCCCGGTCGAAGAGCAGCGGTGCCTGCTTGCGCCGGGGAATCTCGATCGGGGTGATCTCGATGGCGAAGCGGCCCGCCTGCTGGGCGGCGGCGGCCTTCTGCTGGGAGCGCAGGGCGAAGGCGTCCTGGTCCTCCCGGGAGATCGCGAACTGCTCGGCCACGTTCTCGGCGGTCTCCGGCATGGCGTCGACGCCATAGGCCTTCTTCATCAGCGGGTTGACGAAGCGCCAGCCGATGGTGGTGTCCTCGATCTTCTGGGTGCGGGAGAAGGCGCTCTCGGCCTTGCCCAGCACGAAGGGGGCGCGGGACATGGACTCCACGCCGCCGGCCAGGGCCAGGTCCATCTCGCCGGCCTTGATGGCACGGAAGGCGGTGCCCACCGCGTCCATGCCGGAGCCGCACAGGCGGTTCATCGTGGTGCCGGGGATGGATACCGGCAGGCCGGCGAGCAGCGCCGACATGCGCGCCACGTTGCGGTTGTCCTCGCCGGCCTGGTTGGCGCAGCCCATGAAGACTTCCTCGATCGCGGCCGGATCGAGGTCCGGTGCCTCGGCCAGCACCGCCTTGAAGATGGCGGCGGCGAAGTCGTCGGGGCGCACGCTGGACAGGGTGCCGCCGAAGCGGCCCACGGCGGTGCGCCGCGGATGACAAAGGTAGACGTCGGTCATAACAACTCCTGGTTCATTCACCCGCGTGCTTGCGATCGGTACGCGCTTTCAAATCGCGCAGGATCTCGAGCTCATGGGCCGAGGGCTCCGGGGTGGACTCGAGGTGCTCGGCGAAGCGGATCTCCCAGCCGGTGGCCTCGACCACATCCTCGCGGGTCACCCCCGGGTGCAGCGAGACCACGGTGAGTTCCTTGGTCTCGGGATCGGGCTTCATCACGCACAGGTCGGTGATCACCCGGGTCGGGCCGCGGCCGATATTGGGCACGCCGTCGCGGCCCTTGCCGTCGCGGCCGAAGCCCAGGGTGGTGACGAAGTCCACGTCCTTGACGAAGGCGCGCCTGGAGTGCTTGAGGGTGATGAACACCTCACCGGCGTTGGTGGCGATCTCCGGCGCACCGCCGCCGCCCGGCAGGCGCACCTTGGGATCATGGTAGTCGCCGATCAGGGTGGTGTTGAGGTTGGCGAAGCGGTCGATCTGGGCGGTGCCCAGGAAGCCGACGCTGACCTTGCCGCCCTGCAGCCAGTAGCGAAACATCTCCGGCACCGAGACGGTGGTCAGCGCCGACTCGCACAGCTCGCCGTCGCCGATGGACAGCGGCAGCACGTCCGGCTTGGTTTGCAGGGTGCCGGATTCGTAGATCAGCACCACGTCCGGGGCATGGGTCAGGCGCGCCAGGTTGGCCGCCTCGCTGGGCAGGCCGATGCCGACGAAGCAGGTCATGCCGTTCTCCAGCGCCCGGGCGGCGGTCACGGTCATCATCTCCGAGGAGGTGTAGTCGAGGCTCATCAGGATGCTCCTCCTGCCGGGTTGGTCACTTGCTGGTAGACGTTCGCGTCGAGCCATTGGCTGAAGGCGTCGCGGTCACGGGCGATGGTGTCCCACTCCTTGTAGAAGCGGTTGTCGCGCGGGTAGTAGCCGTGGGTGTAGGAGGGATAGGAGCCCTTCTCGGCCACGGCCACGGCGCTGATCGCCCAGCCGGGGATCACGCAGGCGTTGGGGTGATAGTCCGGCTCGGCGGTCAGGTCGTCGACGATCTCCTCGACGGTGACGATGCTGTGCTTCGCCGCCAGCACCGCTTCCTTCTGCACGCCGACGATGCCCTCCACCAGCACGTTGCCCTTCCGGTCGGCCTTCTGGGCGTGAACGATGGAGACGTCCGGGCGCACCGCGGGCACCGCCGCCAGGCGCTCGCCGGTGAAGGGACACTCGATGAACTTGATCTGGTCGTTGACGTTGGGCAGCTCGCTGCCCACATAGCCCCGCAGCACGGCCAGCGGCAGGCCGGCGGCACCGGCCTCGAAGGCGCAGGCCATGGCGGCGTGGCTGTGCTCGAGGATCTCGACCCGGTGCGGCCAGCCCTTCTCCACGGCATCGCGCAGGCGATGCAGCGAGCCCACGCCGGGGTTGCCGCCCCAGGAGAAGATCACCTTCTTCGCGCAGCCCGCACCGATCAACTGGTCGTAGACCAGGTCGGGGGTCATGCGAATCAGGGTCAGGTCGCGCTTGCGCTGGCGGATCACCTCGTGACCCGCGGCAAAGGGAATCAGGTGGGTAAAGCCTTCCATGGCCACGGTGGCGCCGTCCTCGACGTAGCGCGCGACCGCATCATGCAGGCTGAGAAACTCGGCCATCTTGGTTCGCCTCCTGGGGATTCAAGCCGATGCCGGTAGAGCCGATCATCGTAGTTCGCTATGTGAACATAGGTTTGTGATACGAACAAAATAATCCCTCCCGCCACCGCCGTCAAACCATGAAAAAGGGGGCTGACCGAGCCAGCCCCCTTGAGGGTGAAGCTTTATCCAATGAAATCAGATGACTAAAAATTAGTTAGCCAGTTAATTGCTCGCTGCACCTGGGCCCTGCCACTACCAAGGTATAAGGCCGGATCCGTGGCGCGGTGCACGGCGGCGGGGTCGAGACGCCCCTGTACCTCGGCATGCTCGTTCAATACCTCGGCATAGCCGCGGCCACTGCGGCGGGCCGTCTCCGCGGCCTCGGCGCTGATGCGCTTGGCCGCGTCCGGGCCGACCACCGGCGCCAGCAGCCGCGACACCGGCTCGGCCATGATGCCGCCACCGGTCGCCGCCAGGTTGCGCCGCATCGCCTCGGGATGGACCTCCAGCCCCTCGAGCAGCACCGCCGCCTGCTCAAGGGCGCCCTCGAGCAGCAGGGCGCTGTCGATCAGCGGCGCCCACTCGGCGTGCCACTCGCCGAGCCCCCGTTCCAGCGGCTGGGCGGCGGCGTTGAGCAGTACCGTGGCGTGGCCATGGACCTGACGGGCCGCCCCACGGATCAGCGCGCAGCGCACCGGGTTGCGCTTGTGGGGCATCGACGAGGACTCGCCCATGCCGGGAGCCGCCGGCTCGGCCACCTCGCCCAGCTCGGTCTGGGTCAGCAGGGCGACATCCAGGGCCAGCTTCTCGGCGGCACCGGCCACCGCATCCAGGGCGGTGCCCAGGGCGTGAATCGGCTGGCGATCGGTATGCCAGGGCAGCACTGGACGACCCAAGCCGAGCCGTTCGGCCAACGCGTCCATGAAGTCGAGCCCCAGGTCGTCCCAGCCGGAGTGCACCCCCACGGCGCCGCCGAACTGCACCGGCAGGCCGGTCTCGGCCAGCGCCGCCAGCCGTCGGCGCGCCTGCTCCAGGCCCAGCGCCCAGTGGGCGACCTTGACGCCGAAGGTGATCGGCAGCGCCTGCTGCATCAGGGTGCGGCCCACCATCACGGTACCCTCATGGGCGGCCATCAGGTCGATCGCCGCGGCCCGGCAGCGCACCAGCAGGGCGTCGAGGGAGGCCAGCCGCGGCCCCAGCAGCAGCATCAGGGCACTATCGACCACGTCCTGGCTGGTGGCGCCCTGGTGCCAGTAGCGCTTCAATGCCTCCGGCAGGGCGGCCCGCCCCTGCTTGACGAAGGGAATGGCGGCGTTGCCGCCGCTGGCGATGCCGGCGGCAATGGCGTCACAATCGAAGGCGTAGGCTTCCAGGGTCGCGCGCATGGTGCGGCTGGCCCCCTCGGGCACCGCCCCCCTGGCCTCCTGGACCTCGGCCAGGGCCAGCTCGAAGGCCAGCATGGCATCGACCATGGCCTGGGCGTTGCACTGGGCCAGGGCCGGTTGACTCATGAACGGGTGCTGGATCAGGGCGGCGGGCATGGGTCTCTCCTGATGGGCCTCGGGAGGCGGCTCGACGCCTCCCCCAATGGTCGCACAAGTGTTCGCAATTCGAACACTATGCTAGATTGTAGGCCAGATCACGAGCAACTCGACCAAGGACAAGACGGGATGGAAGCAGCACAGGAAGAGGTACTCAGCCCGGACGACCGTGACTTCGTCACCGCGCTGGCCAGCGGCCTCGAGGTGGTCCTGGCCTTCGACGAGGCCCACCCACGCATGACACTGAGCGAGGTGGCCAGCCGCACCGGCATGAACCGCGCCCGGGCGCGGCGTTTCCTGCTGACCCTGCATGCACTCGGCTACGTACGCAAGCAGGGCCGGTCGTTCGAACTGGCGCCGCGGGTATTGCAGCTCGGCTATGCGTTTCTCTCCGCCAACAACTATCGTAGCGTGATCCAGCAGGTGCTGGAGGACATCACCGCCGAGAGCGGCGAGTCCTCGTCGCTGGGGGTACTGGACGGCGACGATGTCATCTACGTCGCCCGCTCCTCGTCGCGCCACCGGCTGATGGCCATCACCCTGTCGGTGGGCACCCGCCTGCCCGCCGCGCACACCTCCATGGGCCGGGTGCTGCTGGCCCAGCTGAGCGATGCCGACCTCGGGGCCTATCTCGAGCGGGTGGTGCTCGAGGCCTATACCGACAAGACCGTCACCGACAAGGCCGAGCTGAAGAAGTGCATCCTCAAGGTGCGCCAGCAGGGCTACTCGATCGCCGACCAGGAGCTGGACTCCGGCCTGCGCTCCCTGGCGGTTCCCGCCTTCGACGCCAACGGCAAGCTGCTCGGCGCCATCAACATCAGCACCAACGCCGCCCGGGTCGATCTCGACACCCTGATGAAGGAGTACCTGCCACTGCTGCAGCGGAAGGCCCGCGAGATCCGCGCCACCATCAGCTGAGCGTCCGACGCGCACGATGATTTTTTTTGAACAAGATTCTAGAATAACGATTTTGGATAGCGAGACGTCACCATGGCGGGCAGCCTGATCGAACGCACCCTCGGGGTGCTGGAAGCCCTCTCCGCAGACGCCGGCGGCCTGCCACTGCTGGTCATCGCCGAGCGACTGGAGATCCCCAAGAGTGCGGCACACCGCATCTGCAACGAGCTGATCCGCCTGGGCCACGTGCGCCAGGATCCGGTCAGCCAGCGCTACCAGCTGACCACGCGGCTGGTGGCCATGAGTTTTCGCTACCTGGCCAGCACCGGCGCAAGCGACATCATCCAGCCGATCCTCGATCGCCTGGCCGAGCAGAGCGGTGAACTGGTGCGGCTCTCGGTGATAGAGGGCAACCGACTGACCTGGATCGCCAAGGCCCAGGGGGCGCGCAGCGGCCTGCGCTACGACCCCGACATGGGCAAGGAGGCGCCGCTGTTCTGTACCGCCAGCGGCCACGCCTGGCTGGCCGCGCTGAGCGACGAGGAGGCCCTGGCCCTGGTGGATACCCAGGGCATGGAGACCGACCACCCGCTGGGGCCCAATGCCCCGCGCAGCAAGGCATCACTTCTCGAGCACCTGCGCCGGGCCCGCGAGCGCGGCTATAGCTGGACCCACGACAGCATGGGGCCCGGCACCGCCGCCATGGCGGCCCTGGTGCGCCACCCCCTGGATGGCCATCCCCAGGGCGTGCTGAGCATCGCCGGCCCCAGCGTGCGTCTCGACGCCGAGCGGGTGAAGGCACTGGGGCCGGCGCTGGTGACCGCCGCCGAGGAGCTCTCCCAGGCCACCCCTACCTCGCGACTCTTCACCTGAATCGCCAACCCCGCTGAGCACGGCCGGGCCACAGGATCCCCTCCTCGCCCCGGCCGGGCTCCCGTGGCAAGGAGGCCCCCATGTTCGAGATACTCTCCATCACCACGCCGATCTTCCTGCTGATCGGTGCCGGCTACCTGGCCATGGGCACCCGCCTGATCAATCGGGAGCAGATGCAGGGCGTGGCCACCTTCGTACTCTACTTCGCCCTGCCGGCCCTGGTGATCCGGGCCCTGACCCAGAACCCCCTGGACGAGGTCTTCCAGCCCCACTACCTGCTGGCCTATGGCCTCGGCTCGCTGGCGGTGTTCGCCTTCGCCTTGCTGCTGACCCTGGCCCTGCAGCGCAAGCCGCTCAGCGAGGGCGCCATCCACGCCCTGGGCATGGCCGCCTCCAACAGCGGCTTCGTCGGCTACCCCGTGGCCGCCATGGTGCTCGGTACCTCGCCGGCCGCGGTCTTCCTGGCCCTCAACATGCTGATCGAGAACCTGCTGATCATCCCGGCGGCGCTGATCCTCGCCGAGGCGGGGCGCCAGAGCGGCGCCGGGATCGTCACCGCCGCCCGCAAGACCTTCGTGCGGCTGGCGCGCAATCCCATCCTGATCGGCCTGGCACTGGGCCTGCTGCTGGCCGTGACCGAGACCGCCCCGCCCCGCCCCCTGGCCCAGGTCGTCGACATGCTGGCCAACGCCGCCGGCCCCGCGGCGCTGTTCGTGATCGGCGGCACCCTGTTCGGGCTCCAGGTGCGCGGCATGCTGGGGGATGTGGGGCAGATCGTCGGCGGTAAGTTGATCCTGCACCCCCTGGCGGTGCTCGGCTTCTTCCTGCTGATGCCCCAGACGGACCCGATGCTTCTGGCCGGGGCCCTGCTGTTCGCCTGCGCGCCGATGATCAGCGTCTACCCGCTGCTCGGCCAGCGCTACGGCATGGCCGGTGTCAGCGCCGCCGCCTTGATGGTCGGCACCCTGGCCGCCTTCGTGACCCTGAACCTGGCCATCGGCCTGATGAATAGCTACGGTCTGCTGCCGACCAGGTAGCGGTGTTTGCGGAATCCCGCCCAGGCCACGCACTCTCAGGAGCGGCACGAGAGCGCCTGAGGCCGTTCCAGACGCATGAATCGTCAGGCGGCGATGGTCCCCGTCGCCAAGGCATGCTCCGTTCCGCCCCGCAGGTGGCGTTGCAGGATATCCCGTGCGCCCTCGGCATCCCGCCGCAGGGCGCAATCGTATAGTGCCCGGTGCTCGTCGGCGGCGATGCGGCCCCGGTAGGACAGGGCGATGAGCTGATAGCGCAGGTACTTGTCGAAGACCGCGTTGTGCAGGTGCATCAGCGCCTGGGAGCCGCAGGCCGAGATCAGTGCCTGGTGAAACTGCCAGTCATACTTTTTCCATAGCTCGGCGACCCGGCGGTCGCCGCTCGCCATGCCCGCCTCCATGGTGGTGAGTTTGTGGTAGGCGGCCACGACTCGCGCTTCCCAGTCCATGTCCCCGTGCGCGAAGGAGTCTTCCAGCGCCCGGCCCTCCACCAGTAATCGCAACTCGGCCAGCTCGCGCATGTTCTGGACCGATACCGGCGCGACTTCGAAGCCACGCTGGCCTTCGGCAACGACGAACCCTTCCGAGGTTAGCCGGTTGAGAACTTCGCGCAGCGTGGCCACGCTCGTGCCGTAGTCGTCCCGCAGGTTGCTCAGCTTCAACTTCTTTCCTGGGGACAGCTTGCCGGCGATGATGTCGGCGCGTATGCGGCGCCAGGCCGTCTCGCCCACCGATGTCAGCGCCTCTGGCTTGTCCTGCATCCCAAGCGTTTGAGGCGCTGGGGACAGACTGGCGGAGGAGAGCCGGCCGGTCTGCACCGTATGTGCCACGCAGGCCGCGATATGCTGGTGCAATACGGCAATGGCGCGATCGGCGTCGCGCGACAGGGCCGCGTCCCTCAGCACGCGGTGTTCCTGCGCCGCCGGTTTGCCGCGGAAGATGACGGCGACGATCTGATAACGCTGGTAACGGTCGAAGATCGCGCCATAAGCCTGGAGCAGCTCCACCGAGCCGCATGCGGAAATCAGGGTATGGTGAAATTCGCGGTCATAGTGCTTCCATTCGGCGCTACGGCTGGTATCGCCCGTCATCATCAGGCGCTCCATGGTCTCGAGCTTGTGGTACGCGCCGACAACCCGCCCTTCCCACTCCAGGTCGCCCTTGCGGAATGCCTCGCGCAGGGCGTGGCCCTCCAGCAGTTCGCGCAGATCGGCGAGTTGCTGGAACTCCTCCTGGGTGACGGCGGCGACTTCGAAGCCTCGCTGACCTTCGGAACGGACCAGGCCTTCGGCAGACAGCCGATAGAGGGTCTCGCGCAGGGTGCTGACGCTGGCCGAGTAGTGCTCCTTCAACGCTTCCAGGCGCAGCCGGGAGCGCGGCGCTAGACGACCGCCGATGATGTCGCTGCGGATCGAGCGGTAGGCGCTTTCACCCGCCGTTTCCTGTGGTGCAGGCAGCAAGTCTCACCTCCTCGTTGTACTGAGCATTGTGTCCCTCGCTAGCCAGCCCGGCAAGAGAAACGCACTCTTTAACTGATATTATTAAAAATATATGGAAAAGACGCTAAAAGCTGTTGATCGATGAAATGCATGATGTAGCATGGATACTGTCCAGCGTGGGAAGCAAGCCATCTCGCTGCGGGCGCATCACAACGACAAGATGAAGGAGGCACTCCATGCCCATTACCGCCCAATGCCGCGGCATTCTTGCCGCCAGTGCCATGATGATCGCGGCAACCACGGCAACCGTGGCCGTCGCGCAAGACAATCCCACGCTGCGTTTCTCGGCTGTGTTCTCCGAGCAGGACATCCGTGCCGAGATGATGCAGCGCTTCGAAGACGCCATCGCCGACGACTTCGATATGGAACTGCATTACGGCGGCACGCTCTTCAGCCAGGGCTCGGAATTGGTCGCAATCCAGCGCGGCAACCTGGAAATGAGCAATGTCGCGCCCCAGGACGTCGCCAACCAGATCCCGGCCTGGTCCATTCTGACGTCCGCCTACCTCTTCCGTGATGCCGAACACCTGGTGGCGTTCTTCAACAGCGAAGCGGGCGAGGAAATGAAGGCCATGGCAGAGGAGCAGCTTGGTGTCCATATCCTGGGCCCGACCTTCTTCGGCACCCGCCATGTGGGGCTGGTGAACGATAGGCGGATCGAAACCCCCGAGGACATGTCCGGCGTCCGGCTGCGCATGCCGCCTGGCGAGTCGTGGCAGTTCCTGGGCCGGGCGCTGGGGGCCAATCCGACCGCCATGGCCTATGCCGAGGTCTATACGGGCCTGCAGACCGGCGCCATCGACGGTCAGGACAACCCCCTGCCGAACGTCCAGAACATGCGTTTCTACGAAGTGATGGACCAGATCGCACTGACGTCGCATCTCGTGGCGTTCGACCTGCTGATGGTCTCCTCTAGCGTCTGGAACGACATGACGCCGGAGCAACAGCAAGAATTCCAGGCCGCCGCCGATGAAGCGATCGCCTGGAGTACGGCTGAACATCAGCGCAATGAGCAGGAACTGGCCGACTTCTTCCGCGAACAAGGACTCGACCTTTACACACCGGATGTGGACGCCTTCCGCGAGTATGCGCAGCAGCTCTATCTTGAATCGTCAATCTCCGATGCATGGCCGGAAGGCATGCTTGAGCGCATCAACAACCTTTGACGGCTGATGGATCGGCCGCGTTGCGGCCGATTCCGCTCCACCCTAGAGGTACGAAGATGCATCAAAAGATTCTCCGGTTGGCGACCTGGCTACGTCATGGCGCCGAGGCCATTGCGGCCGCCATGCTCGCCGTCATGTTCATTTCATTTCTGGTCACGGTGTTGTTCCGTTACGTTCTGAACTGGCCAGCGGGCTGGGCCTCGGAACTCAGCACCGTCATGTGGGTCTGGCTGGTGCTGTTCGGGGCGGCCTTCATTCCACGCGAGCGTGACGAGATCCGCTTCGACATATTCTACAGCAATGTTCGTCCTTCTATCCGCCGTGTGATGACGGTGTTTTTCTCCATTGGCATCGTCGGCCTTTTCCTGGTTTCGCTGCCCGCAGTTTATGACTATGTGACCTTCATGAAAGTGCAGCGCACGTCCTATCTGCGCATCCGCTACGACTTGCTGTACTCGATTTACGTGGTCTTCGCCCTAGCCATCGTCATCCGCTACAGCTGGATTGGCATTCGCGCCGCACTGGGGCACGACCCGATGGCCACCAGTGACGCCGACGACGAAACACAGAGAGGTTAAGGATGGATCCTTTCACGCTCACGCTTCTGGTGATCATCGCCTTGGCGCTGCTGGGCCTGCCCATCGGGCTGTCGATGATTTCGGGCTCCGTCGTCTATCTTTTCACGAACGGGATGGATATGGGGCTGGTGGCCGAACGGTTGCTGAACAGCATGTTCACCGGCTACGTGATCCTCGCGGTACCACTGTTCATCCTCGCTGCGGACTTGATGAGCATCGGCACCATGACCAATCGCCTGCTGCATTTCTGTAATGCCCTGGTCGGACGCTTTCGCGGTGGCCTGGCCTACGTGAACATCGTGCAGTCGATCATCTTCTCCGGCATGTCCGGGTCGGCCTTCGCCGACGCGGCCGGCAGTGGCCGGATCATCGCCAACATGATGATCCAGGACGGGCGCTACACCCGCAGTTTCGCTGCCGCCCTGACGGCGAGCGCGGCGGTCATCGGGCCGATCATTCCACCATCGATTCCGATGGTGCTTTATGCCCTGGTTTCCAATGCGTCCATCGGTTACCTGTTTCTCGGCGGTATTATTCCCGGGTTGTTGATGGGGGTCATGCTGATGATCGTGGTGATGGTCACGGCGCGTCGCCGGCGATTTCCGGTGGAGGAGCCCACACCCGTGCGGGAATTGCCGGGCATTACCGTCCGCGCTTTCCCGGCGTTGATGCTACCGGTGGTACTGCTGGGTGGGATCTACAGCGGGGCGATGACGCCCACCGAGGCAGCCGCCGTCGCCGCGGCCTATGCCTTCCTGATTTCGGTTCTGCTGTATCGCAACATCAATGTGCGGCAGGTTTACGGCTCGCTCGTCAACAGCGCCCGCTCTTCCGTCGCCATCGGCATGCTGATCGCGGGGGCACTGGTGTTCAACTACGTGGTGACATCCGAGAACATCCCTCAGGCACTGCGCTTGTTCCTGGCCGATTACGACCTTTCGGTGCTGCAGTTCTTGTTGCTCGTCAACCTCGTGCTGCTATTGCTGGGCTGTTTGCTGGAGGGAACGGCCATCATTCTGATCATCGTGCCGGTGTTCATCCCCACGGCGAACGCCCTGGGCGTAGATCTGGTGCATTTCGGCGTAATCGCGGTGGTGAACATCATGATCGGGCTGGTGACACCGCCTTACGGACTATTGATCTTCATCATGCAAAGCATTACCCGCGCCCCGTTGCGCAGCCTGTTCCTCGATCTCGTCCCGTTCATCGCCGCGCTCTTCCTGTCGCTGGCGGTCATCACGCTTTTCCCCGATCTGGTTCTCTGGCTACCGCGGCAGTTCGGCTACCAGGGCTGAATAACGATAAGAGGTAATGTCCATGTCCAGCCCCATTCACATTCTCAACGGCCCGAACCTGAACCGGCTCGGCAAGCGCGAACCAGAGATCTACGGCCATACGACGCTGGCGGAGGTGGAGTCCCTGTGCCGGCAGGCCGCCGGCACCCGGCCGGTGGTGTTTCGTCAGTCCGGCTACGAAGGGCAGTTGGTGGACTGGATTCACGAGGCCATCGATGAGCCCGCCGCCGCCATCGTCATCAACCCGGCGGGGTTGACCTTCACCTCGATTCCGATCCTCGACGCGCTCAAGATGTTTCCCGGGCCGATCATCGAACTGCATATTTCCAACATCCACCGGCGCGAGGAGATTTATCATCGCTCGCTTGTCTCGCGCATCGCCACGGCAGTGATTGCGGGCCTGGGGCCGTCCGGCTATGGGACAGCCGTCGAGGCCGCGCTACGCCTGATCGAAGACACTGACCAATGATCGGCGCCATTCATTCCGGGCAGGCCATCGGATCTGGGTGAATCAAGCACCCAAACGCGGCCCCATCAGGAGCCGAGGGCCACACCGGTATGGTCCTCGGTCAGTCATCGCTTGCGCTCAGCGGCCGGCTCCAGTGACTGCTGCCAATCACTCGGCCCCAGGGCCCAGGTCATCGGCTAGTCGCCCCTTTACCCGAAGCTGGGCACGATCTCGAAACTGCTCGAGCTCCTCGGTATCGGGGTATAGACCTGCATCCCCTCTTCCTGAATGGCCAGCACGCCTTGCGCGGTAGTGAATAGCTGAATGGCCCTGCGTCACCATGATCAGCATCTACCCGCTGCTCGGCCAGCGCTACGGCATGGCCGGTGTCAGCGCCGCCGCGCTGATGGTCGCCACCCTGGCCGCCTTCGTTACCCTGAACCTGGCCATCGGCCTGATGAAGGGCTACGGCCTGCTGCCGACCGGCTAGCTCGCCGACGTATCGGACATGACTGCGGCTCTCCCTGGCGCGTCCTCTTCCGCGACGTGGCGATATATTCGTCTGGCCATTGAAAAAACTGGAACTATGTTCTAGATTGTTCTGGAACACAGTTCCAGTGAGGCTCGACATGGCCGACATGCAGCACGACTACGACCTGGTGGTGGTGGGCTCCGGCGCCGCCGGCCTCTCCGCCGCCGTCACCGCCGCCTACCAGGGCCTCGAGGTGGCGGTGGTGGAGAAATCAGAGACGCTGGGCGGCGCCACCGCCTGGTCCGGCGGCTGGATGTGGACGCCGCTGAATCCGCTGGCCAAGGCCGCCGGTATCGACGAGGACCCGGAGACGGTGCGCACCTACCTGCGCCACGAGCTGGGCGAGCGCTACGATCCGGCCAAGATCGACGCCTTCCTCGATGCCGCCCCCAGGATGGTCGCCTTCTTCCACGAGAAGACCGCGTTGCGGTTCGCCGACGGCAATGCCATCGCCGACATCCACGGCGATACCCCCGGCGCCGGTACCGGCGGCCGCTCGGTGATCGCCGCGCCCTTCGACGCCCGCGAGCTGGATCGCCGGACGCTGTCCAAGCTGCGCAAGACCATGCCCGAGACCGCCTTCCTGGGCATGCCGATCCAGGCCGGGCCGGACCTTATGGCCTTCCTGACCGTCACCCGTTCCTTCAAGTCTTTCCTCCATGTGACGAAGCGCTTCACCCGGCACCTCTATGACCTGGCCCGTTACGGCCGTGCCATGCAGCTGGTCAACGGCGTGGCCCTGGTCGGCCGGCTGGCCAAGGCCGCCGACGACCTGGGCGTCGAGACCCGGGTCTCGTCCCCGGCGAAACGCCTGATCACCGAGCCGGACGGCTGTGTCGGCGGCGTAGTGGTCGAGACCCCCGACGGTGAGATCACCCTGACCGCCCGGCGCGGCGTGGTGCTGGCCGCCGGCGGCTTCCCCTGGGACACCGGACGCCGCCGGGAGCTCTTTCCCCGCACACCGACCGGCGAGGAACACTGGCCGCTGCCGCCGCCCTCGGCCAGCGGCGACGGCCTGCGGCTGGGCGAGTCGGCAGGCGGCGAGGTCGACACCAGCCTCTACTCCCCGGTGGCCTGGGCGCCGGTGTCGCTGGTGCCCTACAGGGACGGCCGGGTCGGTCACTTCCCGCATATCATCGATCGCGGCAAGCCGGGCCTCATCGGCGTGCTGAGCAACGGCAGGCGCTTCGTCAACGAGGCCGGGGGCTACTACGACTACGTGGATGCCATGGTCAAGGCGGTACCGGGGGGCGAGGAGGTCTGTTCCTGGCTGGTCTGCACCCATCGCTTCCAGCGCCGCTACGGCATCGGCATCACCCGCCCGGCGCCACTGCCCTTCAAGCACTGGATCAAGAAGGGCTATCTCAAGCGTGGCAGGACGCTCGCCGAGTTGGCGCAAGCGTGCGGTATCGACCCGGACGGGCTCGCGGCCAGCGTGGCCGACTACAACCGCCACGCCGCCCGGGGCGAGGACCCCGAGTTCGGCCGCGGCGCCACCCCCTACAACCGCAAGAACGGCGACCCGTCCCATGGCCCCAACCCCTGCGTGGCCCCCCTGGACCAGGGCCCCTTCTACGCGGTGAAGGTGGTGCCCGGCTGCTTCGGCACCTTCGCCGGCCTCAAGACTAACGAGCACGCTCAGGTGCTCGATGGCGACGACACACCGATCCCCGGCCTCTACGCCGCCGGCACCGACATGGCCAGCATCATGGGCGGCTTCTACCCGGCCGGCGGCATCAACCTCGGCCCGGCCATGACCTTCGGCCATATCGCCGGCCTGCACGCCGCCGGACAGCGCCACGAGACGGCATCCGCCCTCAGCGATTCCGGTTCCCCGACCCCAGGAGAGACTGCATGAAGCACTTCGAACTGATCACCTTCACCGTTTGCGTCGCCACCCACGGCAAGGCCATGGCGCGCATCCAGGAAGCCCTGCAGGCCGACAGGGTCGGTGGACAGCTGTTCGGCTGCTGGTATTCCGAACTGGGGCCGCTCAACCAGGTGGCCGTGCTGCGAGGTTTCGACAGCCTGGAGGCACGCCAGGCGGAGCGCGAGCGTCTGCTGCTGGCCGGCGATCCGCTCGGTGTCGAGGAGTTCATGACCAACATGCGGATCGAGGACTATAGCCTCTTCCCCTTCCTCGACGGCATCACCCCGGGTGACTTCGGCCCCTTCTACGAGCTGCGCGTCTACGACGTGCGCCCTTCGGGGCTCAAGGCCACCCTCGATGGCTGGACCGACGCCGTGCCACCGCGCACCACCGACGCCTACTCGCCGCTCGCCGCCGCCTTCTACGCCACCAACGGCAAGACGCCGCGCATCATGCACCTCTGGCCCTACCGGACCCTGGAGGAGCGCCTCGAGATCCGTACCCGTACCGTCAGCGACGGCGTCTGGCCCCCCAAGGGCGGGCCCGCCCAGTTGCTCGACATGCACTCCACCATCTACATGCCGGCCGACTTCTCGCCCCTGAAGTGAGGCGCCCACCGAGACCTGTCCCATGAGCCAACACCCCTACTCCCTCGCCGCCCTCACCGTGCTGGAGCTGTCGCCCCCGGAGATGGTGGAGACCGCGGCCCGTGCCGGCTACGACTACGTGGGCCTGCGGCCCACGCCGGCGACTCCCGAGGAGCCGAGCTTCCCGCTGCTCACCGATGCCGCCCTGCTGCGCGAGACCCGGCGCCGCATCCGGGACACCGGCGTCAAGGTGGCCGATATCGAGATCCTGCGCCTCAAGCCCGACACCCGGGTCCGCGACGACTTCGCTCGCTTCGTGGAGGTGGGCGCGGAACTGGGCGCCAGCGACATCCTGGTCGCCGGCAACGACGACGACCACGCGCGCCTGATCGACAACTTCGCCGCCCTCTGCGAGCTGGCCGCTCCCAACGGCCTGCATCCCCACCTGGAGTTCATGCCCTGGACCGGGGTCAAGGACCTCAACCAGGCGCGCCACATCGTCGGCGCGGTGCGCGAGGCCGGCCATGCCAACGCTTGCCTGCTGGTCGACGCCTTCCACCTGGACCGCTCACGCAGCCGCCTGGAGGACCTGGCCCAGGTGCCCGCCGACTGGATGCGCTACGTGCAATTATGCGACGTGCCCGGACCGATCCCCGCCAGCATGGACGAGATCCTTCGCGAGGCCCGCTGCGAACGGCGCTTCCCCGGCGACGGCCAGGCGGATCTCAAGGGCCTGCTCGCGGTGATATCGCCCACTGTGCCGCTCAGCCTGGAGATCCCCACCGACGCCCTGCGCCAGCAGGGGGTCAGCGCCCTGGAGCGAGCCCGCACGGCCCTGGAGAAGGCCCGCGCCCTGGTCGGTGACTGAGCCGACACTCGGCACATCCGCATCGCGTCGCCCGACAAGCCACAGCCGGGCGGCGATTTTCTTAGCCTGCTAGCTTATCATCTGCTAGAATCAGAACCCAGTTCCGCTCCCAAAGTTCATTCCCATTCCTCGCCGGAGCCTCCATGCCGTCATCTCCCGCCGCGGCCGTGTCCAGCGACCGTCCACTGCGCGGTATCGGCTATATGCTGATCGCCGGCCTACTGTTCGTGATGCTGGACAGCACCGCCAAGTGGCTGACCCAGACCCACTCACCGGTGCAGGTGCTGTGGGCCCGCTACGCCGGCCATATGGTGATCCTGGCCGCTTACCTGGTGTGGCTGGGCCTGGCGAGAAGCCGCTCACTGCTCGCCACCGAGTCCCCCGGCGGCCAGTGCCTGCGCGGCCTGCTGTTGGCACTGGCCAGCCTGCTGGCCTACCTGTCGCTGCGTGAGCTGCCCCTGCTGCAGGTCTATGTCTTCCATTTCGGCGCGCCGCTGCTGGTCACCCTGCTGGCGATGCCGCTGCTGGGCGAGCGGGTCGACGCGCCCCGCGGCCTGGCGGTGATGGTGGGCTTCGTCGGCGTACTGGTGGCGGTGGGCCCGGTGGACTGGCGCGCCCAGCCCATGGCCCTGCTGCCCCTCGGCATGGCATTCTGCTTCGCCCTCTACCAGCTCACCACTCGGCGCTTCGGGCGCCACGACCATCCGCTGGCCTCACTCTGGTACGCCGGCCTGGCCGGCGCCTTGGCCAGTTCGATCGCACTGCCCTTCTTCTGGACCCCAATCGGCCTCGCCGAGCTGCCGCTGTTCCTGGGCATCGGCCTGATCGGTGCCACCAGCCAGCTGGCGCTGATCCTGGCCATGCGCCACGCCCCCGCCTCCCTGGCCTCACCCTTCCTCTATGTGCAGATCGTCTGGGCCTCGCTGTTCGGCTTCGTGCTGTTCGGCGACCTCCCGCCCCTCACCACCTACCTGGGTGCGACCCTGATCATCGCCGCGGGGATCTTCCTGGCCAGTCGCAAGCATTGACGCATCGCAACGTGGAGCTGGCACTACCCGTTCACGAGGACCTGTTATTGACGGTAGAAGTCGAGGGTCCTCGATAGCCCATCTCGCAGGGTCGTGCGTGGCAAGTCTCCCAGTACCGGCGACAGCTCGCTTGCCTCGAGTTCGGCATGGATCGGTAACGCCTCTCCGGCCGCCTCCAGCGCGGCCTCCGGTGCCTGTCGGCGGATCTCGGCAATCAACGCCGCAACACTCGCCGTTTCACCGCGCAGGTTGAAGACATGGGCGCCCGAATAGTCCCGTGTAACTGCCGCCTCGAAGGCCGCCGCTACATCGCCGACGAAGATGAAATCGGCCATCCCAGTGAAGGGAATCGTGTAGGGCTGTCGCGCCACGGCGGCGCGACAAGCCAGGGTCGGGCCGGCACTCAGCCCCCTCTCCCGTCCCGGGCCATAGATCACCAGGGGACGAAAGCCGACGCTGTCGATGCCCGCGTCTAGGAAGTAGGCCCGGGCACAGCCTTCACACGCCAGCTTGAAGGCACCGTAATGGGTCATTGGGTTCGGGGTGCCCCCATCGTCGGGACCGAACACCCCCGCGCTACTGGCATAGACCAAGCGCGACAAGCCATGTCGCCTGGCCGCCTCGAAAAGGTTCAGGGTACCGACCAGGTTGACCCGTGCACCGAGAAGAGGGTCGTCGCGACACGCTGGCGTCAGCAGGGCCGCCAGATGGATGACGGCGTCACAGCCCGCGACGGCTGCCATGACGTCTTCACTCACACTTACGTCTCCCAACCGCCATTCGACCCCATCGAGAGACCCCGCAATACTCTCGACCAGTCGGGAGTCGCCTCTACGATCGAGAACGCGAACCTCGTGCCCTCCTTTCAGCAGCCGCCGAATGATCCAGGCCCCAAGGAAACCACTGCCACCGCTGATCAGAACTCTCATGCTGCCTCCCAGGTGCTCCGGGGACTGCCAGATGATGGCACCGCCGAGGAGGTGCCAATGGCCTCTTTCGGTGCCGCTCCCCATTCAGTAGGTGGCCCGCCCTCCGCTGATATCAAACGCGGCACCGGTAGTGAACGAGTTCTCACGGCTGCAGAGCCAGGCAGAGAGCGCCGCGATCTCTTCGACGGTAACGAACCGGCCCCGTGGGATCTTGGCGAGCACTGCTGCGATATAGTCTTCCGACATCTCCAGCATCAGGTCAGTCTTGGCCGCAGCAGGCGTGATGCAGTTCACCGCGATATCATGGCCGGCGAGCTCTTTGCCGAGTGACTTGGTCATCGCGATCACGGCCGCCTTGGCAGCACTGTACGCCGAGCCATTGGCATTGCCTTCCTTACCGGCAATCGAAGCGATATTGAGCACCCGCCCATAGCCCCGCCGAATCATCTCGGGCACGACCGCTCGGCAGGCATAGAAGGTGCCATCCAGGTTCACGCGCTGCACCCTCTCCCACTGGTCCAGCGGGTACTCCCACAAGGGACAATCCGGCCCCACCACTCCCGCGGAATTCACCAGCACATCCACTCCGCCGCCTATCTTCAGGGTGCTGTCCAGCGCGCGCTGGACCGACCGATAATCACCCACATCGACTTCGAGCACAGCGTGCCCCCTCTCGTTACCCAGAGTCTCCTCCGGTGCAGTGGGGTGCCTGTCCCAAATCACGACTCGGGCGCCGGATTCGGCGAGCCTCCTGGCGATCGACATTCCGATGCCTTTGGCACCGCCGGTGATGACGGCGACCTGGTCTTGAAAGTCATAATGGTTCATTGCGAAATCGACTCCGAGCGAGGCTACTTGATGTGGGATCCGACCAGGGAAAGCGCGATATCCGGGAAGGCGATGATGATCGCCAATACCGCCAGCATGGCCATCAGGAAGGGCATGACGCCGAGCACAACGTCGGTGATCGGCCCAACGGGTCCATCACCGGCAAGCCGCTGCCTCACGCCCTGAAGGACAAAGAGATTCATGCCCACCGGCGGGGTGATCAGGGCCAGCTCCACCAGAATGACCACGATGATGCCGAACCACACCAGATCGACATCGGCCGCCACCAGCACCGGCAGGAAGATAGGTAGCGTGGACACTACGATGGCCAGGCCATCCATCACCGTGCCGAGGAGGATGAACACCACGCAGAGCAGGATGATCAACTGCAATTGGGTCAGCCCGAGTTCGGCAACCCAAGCAGAGATGGCCGCTGGAATGCCAACGAAGGAGAGAACGAACTGCAAGAGGAAGGCGGCGACGACGATCAGTATCACCATGCAGCTGGTCACTGCCGTCGACACGAAGGTCTCTGACAGCATGCGTAGTGAGACACGCCGCTTGAAGCAGGCGATCAGGAAGGCTCCGGTAACGCCGTAGGCTGCCGCCTCGACGGAGGTCGCCACCCCCGTGTAGATCGAGCCGAGGACGACGCCAATCAGGCCGACGATAGGCAGGATCTTGAGAATGCCCGTCACCAGCCCCTTCACGCTGACCTCGCCACCAGAATTACGCACACGGTGGGGAGAGGCAAAGGAGAACACCGCCACGACACCGAGAAAGGAGGCCAGCATGATAAGGCCAGGAACAATGGCGGCGATATAGAGTTGTCCGATCGACACCTCAGCGACGAGACCATAGACGATCATGATGATGCTCGGCGGAATCAGCACCCCGAGTGTCCCACCCGAGGCGATGGAGCCCAGTGAGATCTTTTCACTGTAACCATGCTTGCGCATCGCTGGCATCGCCACGGAGCCGATGGTCGAGGTCGTGGCCACGCTGGAGCCGGAGACGGCCGCGAAGACCCCAGAGGCAAAGATGTTGGTGTGCATCAGCCCGCCCGGCAGGCGGCTCAGCATCTTCGAGAAGGTCTCGTAGAGATCGTCGGTCATACCGCTACGCAACAGGATCTCGCCCATCATGATGTACAAGGGAACGACGATGATCGTAAGGGTACTGTGGGAAGCCCAGGAAACATGGCCAAAAAAACCCCAGATGGGGCCGATGAAGACCAACCCCACCACCAGGGCAGCCATCCCAAGAACGACAGCCACATGCAGCCCAATCACAAAACCAATAAGCAGGAAAATGGTAAGAGAAACGGCAATCTCAAGCATGAGAAATCCCTCCCTTGGAAGGCCGGAGTAAGGCGACAATCAGTCTGGTGGCCTGAATACTCAGCAATACATAGCCCAACGCCATGATGCTCTGGGGAATGAAGAGCGGTAGCGATACGATTGCCTGGGGAATATGCGATCCGATTCGGTAGGACTCGTAGGCATTGCCGAGTGCCTGCCAGGCGAGCACCGTGGCAAGTCCCAGCATGCTGACGAAGGCGAAGACGTCCGATATCCAGTTGAGCCTTTGGGGATAGATGGTTTTCAGCACATCGATCCTGACATGGGCATTCATCGCCAGGGCATAGGCCAGCGGCAGAGTGCCCACCATGACGATGACGAAGGACGCCACTGTGTCAGAAATTCCGGAGAAAGGGCCGCCCAAGCGCCGACTGGTCACGTCGATGGTCATGAAGAAGGCCAACAAGAGTACCGCCGCCCCACTCAACAAGGACAGGGAATACGTCAGAGGAACTGAAGTCTGGCTGGCTCTATGATTCATCGTGATGTCACTCCATGCCAGGAACTGGGGCCAGCCATATACTGTTGATCGGCGTGGTGACCCGGGGGTAGGGAGAGGGGATGAGGATATCCCCTCGGCTAAGGGTGCGAAAATTTATTCGATGCGAATGCCACTCAAGGGAGCAATATGGGTATTGAAGCTCTGCGCGGCTCCTTCGCTGTCAGAGACGCGCCCCGGCCACCAGGGCAGTACCACTTCCTGTGAAATATTCTGGATATCGTTCCACCACGCCTCGGGCAGCTGAGCGTGATCGAGATTCATGCCATTCTCTTGGGCGATCTCGAAGCCCAGCTCGGCATTCTTCATACCGAGACGCCAGCCCTCGTCACTGAACTCGTCGGAAAATTCCTCGATGGTGGCCTGGACTTCGTCGGGTAGGTCGTTCCAGGTGCGCTGACTGACGACGATGTACCCCGTGGCCGGAGCGATGCCGATATCCGAGACGTGATCGGTGGTTTCCCAAAGGCTCATCCTGCCGATATGCTCGGCCCCGGTTACCATGCCGTCGATCAGGCCCCTCTGCAGGGCGCCATAGAGCTCGGACATCGGCAGGCTCATGGGCTCAGCGCCAAGCTCTTCGAGGTACTTGGCCTGACTAGAAGAGAAGACGCGGATCTTCTTGCCTTCCAGATCACTCAACTCGTCAACAGGGAAGGTCGAGTAGAGGTGCATGGGCCCCCAGGCGAAGCTGGATATTACCTTGCCCCCCATCCGGTCCTCGTTTTCCGCAACCACATGGGTCATCCAGGCATCGGTGATCGCTCGGTAGTCGTCATAACTCGACGCCAATCCAGGAAGCTCCGATGCCTCGATCATCGGAAAATCGCCTGCCACATAGCCGGTGGTGATCTCGGCAAAGTCGATCATCCCTGAGCTCAGCACTCGGAGGAACTCCGTCCCCGACATCCCGAGCTCGTCTGCGGTGACGATCTCAAGCGAGTAGCGGCCATCCGTCTCCTCCTGGAGTCGCTCGTCCAGCCAATGCCACTTCTTGTAGCTCTCCCCCGTGCGATGCAGGGCCACCGCCCGCAGGGTCTTGGTATCACTCGCCTGGGCCTGCTGCGTGATTCCTGCCAGGCCCGGCAGAGATAAGGCGAACCCGGCACCGAGCAGGACACTCAGGCAAAGGGGAGCGAGGGACCTCGTGGCCCGTGGACTTGCGTTCAGTTCTTGCATGCTACACCTCGTCTTGTTGGCGTTATTTTGGTGACGGTGTTCGGGCCCGCACCGCTGATGTGTGTCGCTCTTGGCAGGCCATCCTAAAGCCGGAACAAGGTTCTAATTTGAAACATTATTCCAAAAACAAACAATACCCCACTTTAGTCTACCCAAGATTCAGAGGCGGGGAATGCCGAGCACCTGTGGCGAGTCGTCCAGCGACCCCGCCTCGTACATCGCCCAGGCGGTGATCGACTGCCAGCGCTGCAGGTACTCCCGAGCCGCCTCGCCGGAGAGGTTCAGTGCCGTGGCCCCTACGTTGTCCAGGAAGGCCTGGAAGGCCTCGGTCTCCACGGCCTCGGCATAGGTATCCTCGAGGATCGCCTTGATGTGGTCGGGGGTATCCTTATGCACGTAGGCGCCCTTGAAGGAGCCATAGGGCATGTAGGGCCGCAGGCCGGGAATCAGTTCGGTGAGCGCCGGCATGTCCGGATAAGCCTCGAGACGCTCGGCATCGAGTACCGCCAGGGCCCGAAGACGCCCGGAGTTGATGTACTCGCGGGTAGAGGAGAGGCTCGAGGGCATGAAATCGATATGCCCTCCCTGCAAGGCGGAAATGCCCGGGCCCTCGCCGGCGAAGGTGACATGGCGCACGTCGAAGTCGATCAGACTGCTGACCAGCGCATGGGTGGTGGCGGCCAGACTCGCCGCGCCCTGGTTGCCCATGCGCAGCTCGCCCGGGTTCTCCCGGATATGAGCGACCAGTTCCTCCATGGTCTCGAAGGGGCTATCGGCCGGTACCACGAAGACCACGATGTCGACGCTGGTGATGTTCACCGGATGCAGGTCGCTGTAATCGAAGTCGGCGAGTCCCAGCAGGGGAAAGAGTTGCGGATTCTCGGCGCCATACAGGATGTGGTAGCCGTCGGCTCGCTGGTTCAGCACGTGATTGGTGCCGATCACCCCGGTCCCCCCCGGGCGATTGGTGAGGATGACCGTCGTGCCGAGAAGCTCTTCCACATGGGGCGTCAGGCCGCGGGCGATCACGTCGGTGGAACCACCGGCCCCCCACTGGATGGTGCCCTGGATATTGCGTTGGGGGTAGTCGGCCAGGACCGTACCGGCCATCAGCATGGCGGCGGTGGAGATGGCGAGACTCGCGGTTGTCAGGCTTTTCATGATGTACACCTCTATTGTGGTTGTGGTTGCGCTGGGCACTGCGCAGCCGTGTTCGAGCACGCTGCGCCGGCTCATCCCTGCCCTACGGTGAATAGCCACCGCCCTCCTTGATCGGTGGCCGGGAAAGCATCAGGTTTGCAGGCTCGCCTCCGGCGCCCCGAGGGCACTCCAGCCACCATCTGCCACCAGCACGCTGCCAGTGATGAAGCTGGCCTGCGGCGAGGTGAGAAAGGCGATCGCCTCGGCGATCTCCGCCGGGTCGGCCAGCCGTCCCATCGGGGTTCTGGCCTCGAGGGCCGCGGTATCGATGGTGCCGCGCCGTTCCAGTTCGTCGATCAGGGTGGTACGCACATAGCCGGGGGCGATGGCATTCACGCGCACCCCGTGTCGAGCCCATTCGCAGGCCATGGAGCGAGTCATGCCAAGGATCCCGGCCTTGGCCGCACCGTAGGCGTTACGGGTTGGAATGCCGCCCAGAGCGGCGATGGAGCTAAGATTGACGATGGCTCCCTGCCTCCGTGCCAGCATCTCGCCAGCGACCGCCTGGGTGACCAGAAAGGTGCCGCACAGATTTACCCTGAGCACCTGCTCGAAGCCCTCCCCGGACTGCCCCAGGGTCTCCCCCGGCTGCTCGGCGATACCGGCATTGTTGATCAGCACGTCAATGCGACCGAAGGCAGCCATTACCCGCTCGACCATGGCGCTGACTTGTTCCGTGTCGGTAACGTCGGCCTCTATGCCCAGGTGACCCGGCCCCAGTTCCTTGGCCCGAGCCACGGCAGCCTGGCCGTCGAGGTCGATGACGACCACATGGGGGATGTCCCGAGCGAGGCGCCGAGCGGTAGCCCAGCCGATGCCCTGGGCGCCTCCGGTGACCAACGCCACCGCACTCATGACGCCACCCATTCATTGAGGCGATCGATGCCGCGAATCAGGCGGGTCTCCTGTGCCACGATCAGGTGGCCGGAGGCCGCCAGGTACTCGGCGAAGGCGGGGTGCGCATCGCGCGCCGCACAGCGTCGCTCGTAGTCGGCCAGGGAGTCGTATCCCCACAGGTGCACGAACTGGTTCTGGGGGCCCACTACGCTGGTGTGGAAGCCCAGCGGCGTGCCCAGGGTCTCCTTGAGGATCGGCATCGCCAGGCGATGGAAGACCTCGACGAACTCGCCCATCCTGCGCGGTGCGATGGTGTAGACGCGGTGGTCAATCAGCGGCTTGATGGCCATGAGCCTTCTCCTTTCCCGGTGTCTCGGCGGCCGGCGCTCGCTGCGCCAGTTCGTCGTCGATGCCGGCCAGATGGCGGCCGGTGATGTAGCCGAAGGTCATGATCGGTCCCAGGGTGATCCCCGCAGCGGGATAGCTGCCGCCCATGATGCTGCGCCGGTCGTTGCCCACGGCGTAGAGTCCCTGGATACACTCACCGTTACCGTCCAGCACCCGCCCGTAGACGTCGGTCTTGATGCCGTCGAAGGTGCCGAGGTCGCCCATGTAGACCTTGACGGCGTAGAAGGGCCCCTTGTGGATCGGCGCCACGCAGGGATTGGATCCGTGCTGGGGGTCGGCCAGGTAGCGGTTGAAGCTGGTGGTGCCGCGGCCAAACTGGCGATCCTCGCCGACCGCGGCGCCCGCGTTGTACTCGGCGACGGTGTGCTCCAACTGGCCGGGCTCGACCCCGATTTCACGCGCCAGCTCGGTCAGCGTGCGGCCGCGCTTCAGGTACCCCTTGCGGATCAGCCCCCCGGCCGGCATCGGCGCCGGCTTGACGTAGCCCAGGCCGTACTTGCTCAGGCAGGTCTGGTCACAGATCAGCCACATATGGGTGCTGTCGTCCTGACAGTGCTCGAGCATGGCGGTACCGACGTCGTGGTAGGAATCGGACTCGTTGCAGAAGCGCCGGCCATCGGGGCCGATGCCGACCACCCCGGGCTTGTAGCGGTCGAGCAGATGGGGAAACTTGCCTGTCCCGCCGCCCTTCCTGGGTACCAGGGACGTGGGCATCCAGGCGGAGGGCTGGGGGTACTCGCAGGTCACCGGCACGCCGAGCGCCTCCACCATGGCCAGGCCATCACCGGTGTTGCTCTCCGGTACCGGCGAGTGATGCTCACCGCCCCGCCTCAGGTGCGGATAGGCCTGGCGGATGCGCGCCACGTCCTGAGCGAAACCGCCGCAGGCCAGCACCACCCCCCGGCGTGCCTCGATGGTCACCTCGCGCCCCTCGAGCAGCGCCCGGGCGCCACGGACCCGGCCTTCGACATGCAGCAGTTCGCGGGCCGGCGCGCCGGTGTGGATCGGAATGCCCAGATCGAAGGCACTCCTGGCTAGCCGCGCGGCCAAGGCATTGCCGCTGGTCACATTGACGCCGCGGCGGTAGAGCACGAGCTCCTTCAAGTGGATGGCCAGGCGCTTGGCCACATAACGAAAGGAAGTCAGTGAGCGGGTGGCATTGAAGAAGTGCTTGAGGTCGGCATTGGAGGAGTTGAACATCATGCCGATGAAGGTGATGGTCTCGAGCGGCGGGCGCATCCGCCGCATCTCCTTGCCGAGTTCGCGCAGGTCGAAGGGGGCGGCCAGGATCGAACGGCCGATATCGACGCCACCCGGTCGCGTCGGGTGGTAGTCGGGATAGAGGGTCGGCACGAACTGGACGGCGGTCTCCCGCTCGAAGAAATCCACCATCTCCGGTCCCTTGTCGAGGAAGGCCTCGACGGCCTCGGCGTCGAAGAAATCGCCGGCCTCGGTGCGCAGGTAGTCGCGGGCGGCCTCACGTGAGTCGTCGGGATTCTGGGCCCGGCCGTGATGGTTGCCGGGAATCCACAGCACGCCACCGGAGAAGGCGGTGGTGCCGCCGAAGACATCGGTCTTCTCGAGAACGACGACCTCGAGCCCCTGCCTGGCGGCGGTGATGGCGGTGGAGAGGCCGCCGGCGCCGGCGCCTATCACCAGCACATCGCACTGACGATCCTCCGGATATGAGGTGTGGTTGGGGGTCATGGCTGGCCCTCCTGGGTCGGAAATGAAAGGAAATCAGTCGGCCGAGAAGCCGGGACGCGGCACCTTGTCCATCAGCATGCAGGGCAGGCCACCATCGACGCCGAGCTCGGCGCCATTGACATAGCCGGCACGCTCGCTGAGCAGGAAGAGCACCGCGTTGGCGATGTCCTCGGCCTCACCGATGCGACGACTGGCGGTGAAGGCCTCGCGCGCTTCGGTGACGCCGGGCCGGGCGTAGAAGGCCGCCGAGAGCTCGGTGCGAATCATCCCAGGGGAGACGGCGTTGCTGCGCACGCCGAGGGGCCCCCACTCGGCGGCCAGCTGGCGGGAGAGGATCGCCACCGCCGCCTTGCTCGGGCTGTAGGCGCCGCTCCAGGTCTGGGGCTGGTTGGCGGAGACCGAGGCGATGTGCACGATGCTGCCGCGGCCCCGGTCGCGCATCGGCCGGCCGAAGGCCCGGGCGCAGAGCAGGTAGCCGGTGAGGTTGACCGCCAGCACCGCATTCCAGTCGGCCAGCGACACCTCGGCGAGCCCGCCGGGGCGCAGGATGCCGGCGCCGTTGACCAGCCCCCGGCAGGGCCCCAGCGCCTCCTCCACCGCCGCCGCCGCCTGGCGGACCTGCGACTCGTCAGCGATATCGCAGGCCAGGGCGATGCGCCGACCGGGCAGGTCGTCCAGCGTTCGCACCAGCTCCTCGCAGTCCGCCAGGTTGCGGTCCAGCAGGGCCACGTCGGCGCCGGCCTCGGCCAGGGCGCGAGCGACACCGGCACCGATGCCACTGGCCGCCCCGGTGACCACCTGGACCGTGCCGGCCAGGCCGAGCCAATCGCCCGCTGTCGTCGTCTGTGCTGCCATCCGATGCCTCCTCTGATGGTGAGGGCAACCCGGCCGGGGCGCCCGATGGCGATGGATGGCTTGTATTTTTCATTGGAGGGAGGGGCGAAATAAGGCACATTGACCAACAGAAGTTGGACGATTTCTAACTTCCTTCACTCTTTGGTCTAAGCTCGGGCGAAAGAAGCGCTGGGTAGGGGAGGATAGCGATGAGCGATGCCCTGGAACGGGCCGTGCCGGTGTTCAAGCTGTATGGCGAGACCCAGCACTGGCCGACCCCGGACCTGCTGCACTGCGAGCTGATCCGCGAGCGCAGCGGCCCCCACGACTGGCACATCCCGCCCCATCGCCACGCGGACCTGATGCACCTGCTCTATATCCGTCGCGGCGAGGGCGAACTGCACCTGGAGGGCGTCGGGCACCCCATCGCCGGGCCCAATGTGCTGGTGGTGCCGGCCATGGTGATCCATGGCTTCGACTTCGAGCGGGATACCGACGGCTATGCCATCACCCTCTCCCGGCCGCTAATCGGCGAGCTCGCCGAACGGCTCGGCAGCCGGGGGCAGACCTTCTTCCAGGCGGCCCACTTCCCCCTGGCCGACCAGCCCGAGGCCGCCGCCATCGATACCCTGGTCACCCAGTTGCACGCGGAGTATCGCTATCCCGCCGCGGGACGCGAACCGATGCTGCACGCCATGATCCAGGCCCTGGCGGTGCTGGTGGCACGCCGCGGCGAGCGGCGCCGCATCCATCAGTTGCCCAACCGCGACAAGGGCTACGCCCACCTGGTGCGCTACCAGACGCTGGTGGAACGGCACTACCGGGAGCAGCCCTCGGTGGCCTCGCTGGCCGACCGGCTGGGCATCACCGGCACCTACCTCAACACCCTCTGCCAGCGCCTGGCCGGCGCCAGCGCCCAGCGACTCCTCCATGAGCGGGTGATGCTCGAGGCCAAGCGACTGCTCACCTACACCCGCATGACCGTCAGCCAGGTGGCCAATGCCCTGGGTTTCTCTGAGCCGGCCTACTTCACCCGCTTCTTCAAGCGGCACACCGGGCTCTCGCCCAAGGCCTTCCGCCAACGCCAGCAGTGAGCACAAAAAGGCACCTCCGGCATCGGCGCGGAGGCGCAAGTTCCTACGGAGGAAAGGGAACGCCGGTCTCGGTCTCTCAGGGGCGCGGGATGCCCAGCGACTCGGGCGACACCTTGGCGGCGCCGGCATCCTCGAGTAGCCAGCTGGTCAGTGCCTGCCAGCGATCGATGTACTCCTGGGCCTCGTCGCCGCGCAAGTTCAGCGTCACGCCGCCGAAGTCGCTGTTGTAGCGTTCCGTGAAGGCTTCGCTGCCCACCGCCGCCTCGAAGGCGTCGGCCAGGGTGGCTTTGGCCTCCTCGGGAGTGTCCTTGTGGACGTAGATGCCCTGGAAAGACCCCCAGGGCAGATACGTCTCCGCCTCGGGCAAGTCCTCGGTGACCGCGGGAATGTCCGGCAGCAAATCGATGCGCTCCTCCGCCAGGATCGCGAGCCCCTTGAGCTTTCCGGACTTCAGGTATTCCACCGCCGGCGGCAGGCTGAGCGGCATGAAATCAATGTGCTCGCCCATCAAGGCGGTGATGCCGGGGCCGTCACCGCCAAAGGTCACCTTGCGCACGTCGAGGTCGTAATCGGTCACGGCGTCGAGGATGGTGTGGGTGATATGTGGCGTCGCCCCTGTGCCCACATCGCCCATGCGCAGGCTACCCGGCTCGGCCTCGATGGCGGCCAGCAGGTCACCGAAGGTGTCGTGGGGGCTGTCGGGATGCACGGCGATCACCACCAGTCCCTGGCCGATCACATTGATGGGCGTGAAGTCCTCGTAGGCGAAGTCGGCGACGTCCAGCACTGGATAGAGGGTGGTGTCCTGGGTGCCGACCAGCAGGTTATAGCCATCGGGCCGCTGCTGACGCACGTAGTTGACCCCGATGACTGCACCACCGCCGGGGCGGTTGTGGGGAATGACGGACACTCCCAGTACGTCCTCGGCCAGCGGAATCAGTGTCCTGGCCACCAGGTCGGTCAAGCCTCCTGCTCCCCACGGGATGGTGGCATGGATGTCCCGATCGGGGTAGGCGGCATGGGCCGCACCCGTCAAGGGGAGCAGGACGGCGGCGAGAGCGAGGGCGGAAAGCGGCTTGTTCATGGTTCCAGGACTCCAAATCGTTGTTGTCGCTATGGCAGGGAGACCGGTGCTGTCCTTCGAACTCGCCGGCCCCTTGACGAGCACCCTAGACCATGTCTTGATAACCACACAACAAAAACTTGAACACAGTTCCACTAAAGAACAAAGCACCAAGTCCAAACGTCTGGTCATCACCACCTGAGGGAGCCTCATGCAGATCGCCATCGACTCCTACTGCTATCACCGCTACTTCGGCGAGGTCTATCCCGGTCTCGAGTCCCCTCCGCAGCAGGCCATGACGCTGGACGAGGTCATCGACCGGGCCATCGCCTTCGGCGTCGAGGGCGTGTCGCTGGAGTCCTTCATGCTCGATGACGCCTCCCCGGAGCGGCTCACCGCGCTGCGCGAGAGGCTCGACGAGGCGGGCCTCGCCCGGGTCTGGGCCTGGGGACATCCGGATGGCCTGGGCTCGGGCAGCCGGCCCGAGGCCCTGGAGGACCTCTTCGTCCACATCGAGGTGGCCCGTGCCCTGGGGGCCGGGGTGATGCGCATCTGCGCCGGGGGACGGCGGACCCGACCGACCAGCTGGGCGGACCATAGACGCGACCTGCTGCCGCTGCTGCGGCGCGCCACCGAGCGTGCCGAAGAGCGAGGGCTGGTGCTGGCCGTGGAGAACCATGTGGACCTGCTGGCCGACGAACTGGTGGAGCTCATCGAGGCGGTCGACAGTCCGGCCCTGGGCGTCTGCCTCGATACCGCCAATAACCTGCGCCTGTTCGAGGACCCCATGAGGGCGATCGAGACGCTCGCCCCCTACGCCCGGGCCACCCACCTCAAGGACATCACCGCCTACCGTGGCGACCCCAAGAGTTTCGGCTTCTGGCCCAGCGTGCCCCTGGGGCAGGGCCTGATCGACATCCCGGCCACGCTGCGGCTGCTGAAACAGCATGGTTATCAGGGCCTGCTAGCCCTGGAGATCGACTACCTGCACCCGGCCCACGGTGACGAAGCGAGCGCCATCGGCACCAGCCTCGACTACCTGCGTCATACCCTGGCCAAGCTGTGACGCCCCATTCCCATCGGAGATCCTCGACCATGACGACACCCCTGAAGATCGCCCTGATCGGCGCCGGCGCCATGGGGCGCCAGCATGCCGGCTATATCGCCAGGGAATCCGCCGCCACGCTGGTGGCCAGCACCGATCCCTTCAGCTCGGCGCTGGCCGACGAGACCGGCATCGAGCACTTCACCGACCACCGAGAGATGCTCGACCAAGTGCGACCGGATGCCGTGATCATCGCCAACCCCAACGATCTCCACGTCACCACCGCCATCGACTGCCTGGAGCGCGGCATCCCCGCCCTGCTGGAGAAGCCGGTGGCCTGCTCGCGTGAAGAAGCGAGCCAGCTGATCGCCGCCCAACATCGGTACGACGTGCCGATCCTGGTCGGCCATCACCGCCGCCACAACCCAGTGGCCGAGCGCGCCAAGGCGATCATCGACGCGGGCCGTCTCGGTCGCCTGGCCACCGTCACCGGCATGTGGCAAACCTGCAAGCCCGACGACTATTTTTCCATGGAGTGGCGCCGCCAACCGGGAGCCGGGGTGGTGCTGATCAACCTGGTCCATGACCTGGACCTGCTGCGCCACTTCTGTGGCGAGATCTCGGCCGTGCAGGCCATGACCCACAATGCCCTGCGCGGTTTCGAGGTGGAGGACAGCGCCATCGTCCAACTGGAGTTCGCGAACGGTGCCCTGGGCAGCCTGACCGGCTCGGACGGTGTGGTGTCCCCCTGGGGCTGGGATCAGAACGTCAACGAGGTACCGCTCTATGCCAAACACCTCGATCAGAGCTGCTATTTCCTGGCCGGCAGCGAAGGTGCGCTAAGCGTGCCGCAACTCTCGCTGTGGCGATATGGCGAGGCTCGCGGTTGGCAGCATCAACTGGTCTGCGAGTCACACCGCTTCACCGAGGGCAGCGCCCAGCAGCGTCAGCTCGCCCATTTCATCGAAGTCGCCCGCGGCCAGGCCGAACCGCTGGTCAGCGTGGAGGATGCCGCCTGGACCCTGGCGGTGATCGATGCCATCCAGGAGGCCGCCCGCACCGGCCAACGACAGATACCGCGCTCGCCGTGAGCTCGGCATCCACGGCATACGATGGGCGGCAGGGGCTTGCCGAATAGAAAAAAATGGAACACTATTCAGATATTGGAATTAATTCTGAAAATTGCCGCCAAACGCCGGCGGCCTGATGATGCTGTGAGGTGGTATATGCCGGACACGACGACGTCCCCCTGGGACGATGAGGTCGACTTGCTGGTCGTTGGCGCTGGAGCGGGTGGCATGACGGCGGCCCTGGTCGGCAGCCTGGAGGGGCTCGAGGTGCTGCTGTGCGAGAAGACCGAGATGGTGGGCGGCATCACCTCCACCTCCGGCGGAACCATCTGGATACCCGGCACCCACCTCAGTGTGGAGGCCGGGGTGCCCGATACCACCGAGGCCGCCGCTAGCTTCCTCGACGCCGTGGTGGGCGAGCGCGGTGGCGACGCCCAGCGCGCCGCCTTCCTTGAGGCCGGCCCACAGGTGGTCGAGTTCCTGCAGTCGAAGACGGCGGTGAAACTGGCCGCTGCCCAGGCTCACCCGGACTACATCGGCAACCAGCCCGGTGAAGCCTACGGCGGGCGCGCCCTAGCCCCGCTGCCCTTCGACGGCCGCCGGCTGGACAAGGCCGACTTCATCCGGGTGCGTCCGCCGCGGCGCGAGTTCCTGGCCCTGGGCGGCATGATGACGGCACGCAACGAGATCGACGCCCTGCTGCACCCCTTGGCCTCGCTGGGCAACTTCCGCCTGGCCGCAACCACGGTGCTGCGCTACGCCTTCGACCGCCTGCGCTACCCGCGCGGTACCCGCCTGGTGATGGGCAATGCCCTGGTCGCCCAGTTGCTCTACAGCCTGCGCCAGCAGGACGTCCCGCTGCGCTTCGAGACGCGCCTGGTCGAACTGGTCAAGGAGGGGGATGCCGTGGTCGGTGCCATCATGGCAGGCCCCGATGGGCATCGCCGGATCTGGGCGCGCCACGGCGTGGTCCTGGCCACCGGCGGTATCGCCCGCCACCCCCGGCTACGCCAGCAGCTCTACCCCGAGGCCGCGCGCCGCTACTGCCTGGCCCCGGAGACCAATACCGGCGACGGGGTCGAGATGGCGCTGGCCGGCGGCGCAGCCCTGACCGAGGGGCTCGATAGCCCCGGCCTGTGGATGCCCTGCTCGATTCTCAAGCGCCAGGACGGCACGGAGCTGATGTGGCCGCACATCATCCTCGACCGCGCCAAGCCAGGGCTGATCGCGGTGAACAGCGCCGGGCGGCGCTTCGTCAACGAGTCGGACTCCTACCACGACTTCGTGATGGGCATGCTGCGCTCACCCGAGCAGGCGCCGGACAAGCCCGCCCACCTGATCTGCGACAGGGCTTTCCTCGACAAGTACATCCTGGGCATGGTGTTCCACGGGAGCCGTCGCCTCAAGCCGTTCCTGAAGGCCGGCTACCTGATCGAGGGGGAATCCCCCCAGGCGCTGGCCGGCAAAATCGGCGTCGACCCGGCCGCCCTGGAGCAGACCCTGGCCGACTACAATCGCGATGCCGAACGCGGCGAAGACCCCATCTTTGGCCGCGGCACGAGCGCCATGAACCGCTTTAACGGCGACCCCGAGCAGACCCCCAACCCCTGCGTGCGCCCGCTCGGCCCCGGTCCCTACTACGCCCTGGCGGTATGGCCGGCTGACCTGGCCAGCAGCGTCGGCCTCAAGGGCGATGAGGACGGCCGGGTGCTGGATGCGGACGAACGGCCGATCCACGGGCTCTACGCCTGCGGCAACGACCTGGGTTCGATGTTCCGCGGCACCTATCCGGGCCCCGGCACCACCCTGGGGCCGGCCATGGTGATGGCCTGGCGGCTCGTCCAACACGCCGCAGACGGGGAGGGCCGGGCCAACGCCCGCACGTCGCAACGGACCGCGGTATGACGCGAAGCCAGATGCCTGCCTGAACGCCCCCTCCATGAACGACCAGGCCCCCGGTTTCCACCGGGGGCCTGGTCGTCTGGGGGGGGGGGGGGTCAGAGAGGCCCGGGAGGCTAGCCCTTGGGCGGCAGGCCAGGGATATGCGCCATGATGGAGTCGGCGAATCCGCCGTCGGCCAGCAGGTTCTGGCCGGTCACATAGGCCGCGCCCTCGCCGAGCAGGAAGGCGACGATGCCGGCGATCTGGGCCGGCTGGCCAATCTGGTGCAGAGGAATCACCTGCTGACGCCGCTCGGCCACCTCCGGATGCTGGTACAGCCTATCGGTGGCCGAGGTGTGGATCATGCCCGGCGAGATGCTGTTGACCCGGATGCCGTCCGCCGCCCACTCCTGGGCGAGTTGCTGGGTAAGCATGATGACCGCCGCCTTGCTGGTGGAATAGGCACCGCTGCCCGGATGGGGGTGAACACCCACCATGGAGGCAATGTTCACCAGGCTGCCACGGCTGGCCTTGAGCGCCGGATAGGCCGCCTTGGCCAGCAGCCAGGGGCCCCGCGCATTGACGTCGAACAGCCGATCCCACTCGGCCTGGTCCAGCTCGACGAGACGGCCGGGCGCCATGATGCCGACGTTGGACACCACCCCGTCCAGGCTTCCGCAGAAGGCCAGCGCCTCCTCCACCAGCCGCGACGGCACAGCGGGATCGGCCATGTCGCCCACCAGCACCGTTACCCTGGCCCCCTGTGCTTCGAGTTCCGCCACCAAGGCGCTGAACGCCTCGCTCTCGCGGCTGGCGGTCAGCGCCAGGTACGGGGTCTCGCCCCTGGCCAGGGCATCACTCGCCAGTTGGCGGGCGATGCCCGCGCCAATGCCACGGCTCGCGCCGGTGATCAGGACTCGCATGGGTTCTCTCCTTCTTCTCGGGGATCAGGGGGTCGGGTGTCGGGGATCTAGGTTCTCGATCAAGCGCCGACTGGCGCGCAGGGCCTCCCGGGCCCAGCGTTCGTGACCGAGTTCAGCGATGCGCCGCTGGTGCGGCACCTCGACGCTGACCGGCAGGTCGCCCGGCAGCTGGCGCCAGAAACCGGCCAGATCGATGCCTCCCTCGCCGGGCAGCCAACGCTCGCAGCGGGCCGCGCGGATCAGCTCGGCGTCGTCGGCCGGGCGCTCCGCCGGGCCGTCGCAAAGCTGGGCATAGTGCAACCAGTCGCGCGGCAGCTCGGTGAGCTGTTCCGGCCGGCCACCGGAACGGTCGAAGTGCAGCGCATCGACGATGATGCCGCCATTGGGCTGGGCAGCCTGTGCCACAACCCGTCGCGCTGCGTCCAGGTCGGGGACTCGGGTCCAGGGCATGAACTCCAGGTCGCAGGCGAGCCCGAAGGGGCGCGCCGCCTCACAGAGCGCCGCGTAGGAAGCGACCAGACGGCCGGGGTCCGGGTCGTCGGCGGCCACCAGGATCACCCGAGCGCCCAGTTCGGCGCCGGTCTCGAAGAAGTCCAGGTACTCCTCGGCCCGGAAGCGGGCATCCAGCCGGACCATTTCCAGATCGAAGATGCCAACCCCCGTGGCGGCAATGGCCGCCCGTGTGTCGCGCCGCAGGGCGGTATCCTTCATCAGCGGAAAGGCCAGGCCTCCCGGCGCGGCCGGCAGCAGACGGATACCGGCATAACGGTAACCCGTACGCGCGGCCACCTCGAGCATCTCGGGTGGGCGCAGGCCTTCGGTGGTCAGGTGCGACAGCGAGTAGACTCGTGCCATGCTCAGGCTCCTCTGCTAGCCAACGGATCGCTCGCCGACCGGCGAGGATGAGAGCGACGGCCCGGTGGCCGCCAGGGCGAGGCCGGCGGCATGATGCGCGGTCACATAGCCGAAGGTCATGGCCGGCCCAAGAGTAATGCCACCGCCGGGGTAGCGGCCGGCCATCACACTGGCCATGTCGTTGCCGGCGGCGTAGAGGCCAGGAATCGGAGTGGCGTCCTCGCCCAGCACTCGACCGTGTTCGTCAGTCGCCAGTCCGGCGAAGGTGCCGAGGCTGCCGGGCAGCACCTTCACCGCATGGAAGGGCCCCCGAGCGATGGGTGCCACGCAGGGGTTGGGCGTCTGGTCCGAATCGCCCATGCCACGCTGGTAGGGGATCTCGCCGCGCCCGAAGGCGGGGTCCTCCCCGTGAGCCGCATGGTGGTTGTAGGTTGCAAGCGTCGCGGCGAGACCCGCGGGATCGATGCCGCAGGCCTCGGCCAGTGCATCCGGGGTCGTGCCGCTCTTGAGGTAGCCGTTGCGCTGCCATGGTGACAGCGGCAGCGGCGCCGGCCGCGACATGCCCAGGCCGTAGCGACGCTGGAAGCGGTGGTCGCAGATCAGCCAGGCCTCTACCGGCTCCCCTTCCGGCACGGCGGCGAACAGGGCCCGCATGAAATCGTGATAGGAGCCGGCCTCGTTGACGAAGCGTCGGCCGTCGCGGGTCACCGCGATCAGCCCTGGCTTGGCGCGGTCGATCAAATGCGGGAAGCGCCCGACGCTGCCGTCGCGGCGCGACACCAGCGACACCGGCGCCCAGGCCGCGTTGGAGAAGTCGAAGGTCCGCACCCGCGCGCCGACCGCCTCGGCCAGGCGCAGACCATCGCCACTGTTGGTGAGCGGCGCCGCCGAGCGGTGCGGGGTGCCAGCGGCCACATGGGGCAGTAGCGCGAGATGCCGGCGAGTGTCGTGGGGAAAGCCTCCGGCCGCCATCACCACGCCGCGCCGTGCCCACACCCGACACTCGCCGCTCGGCGTGTCGAGCAGCGCCCCGGCGACCCGCCCCTCCCGCGCGACCAACCGTCGCGCGGGACTCGACGGCAGAAGTGTCACCCCCCGATCAATGGCACTCTTCAACAGCGCGGCGACCAGGGCATTGCCGTTGACCAGCTGCATGCCGCGGCGGTGAATCGCCAGATCGAGAAAGTGGCGCGCCACGCGGCGGCCGACATGGGCGAAGGAGACCGGAGAGCGCATCGCCTTGAGGAAATGCCCCAGGTCCGCGCCGGCAGAGATGCCCATGCCCCACAGGGAGTGCAGGTCCAGAGGCGGACGCAGCAGGCGGATAGCGCGCCCCAGGCGGCGGCCATCGAATGGCGCTGCACATACCGAACGGCCGCCCGTGGCGGCATGGGGCTGGTGGCCGTGGAAGTCGGCCACCCGGCTGCCGTCGACGAAGTCCAGCGCCGTGTGGCGACGAAAGAAGTCGACCATGGCCGGCCCCTGAGCCAGGAACATCTCGACCCGGGCCGGCTCGTACCCCTCCCCCAGCTCCTCGCGTAGATAGGCCCGCGGCGCCTCCGGGGACTCGTCGATGCCGGCCTCCCGTGCCAGTGGACTGCGGGGGATCCACATCCAGCCGCCGGACCAGGCGGTGGTGCCGCCCAGCACGGGAGCCTTCTCGGCGACGACCACCTCGAGCCCCAGGTGGGCCGCGGTGACCGCCGTGGCGAGCCCCCCGGCCCCCGAACCGATCACCAGCAGGTCGCACTCCAGATTGGAGGCGGAGAAGGTAAGGGGCTCGGGGGGCATGAGATCACTCCTGGGTCGTCGGGCCCCGCTACAGCTGCGAGGCGGTGGAGGGGCGGCCGGTACGCAGCAAGCTGGAGGCCGAAGTGGATGCGGCCAGTTCATCGGCCACGTTGAGCAATGTATCGCCCATCGCCAGCATGCGTTCCTCGGTGAAGCGGATGCTGGGGCCGGCGATGCTGAGGGTACCTAAGGCGGCCTGGTCGCCGCGCCGCACCGGCGCGGCAATGGCGTTCATGCCCGGCGCGAAGGTCTCCAGGGTGAGGCTGAAGCCGCGCTCGCGTGTCTTGCGCAATGACTCCAGCAGGGCGGTGACCGTGGTCGGCGCGTTGGGGCCATACTCCTCGACATTGCCAAACCCCTGCTCCGCGACCAGTTCCAGGGCCGCCTCATCGCTCAGGGTGCTCAGCCAGGCAAGCCCCGAGGAGCTGCAGGAGAGCTTGGCCACGGCACCCATGTCTGGGTCGTAGCGCAGCCCGCGGGTGGCGCCCTGGGCCTTGGCCACCCAGGTCAGGCAGCGGCCGTCGACCACCGCCAGTCGCACCAGCTCGCCGCTGCGTTCCGCCAGACGGTCGAGCAGCGGTTGGGCGGCGTCGAGGATACCCATCTCGCCGAGAAAACCGAGTCCCAGGGAGACCATTTTGGTGGTCAGCATGTAGTCCCCCTGGTCGCGTACCTGCCGCACATAGCCGTAGCGGGCCAGGTCGGTCAGCAGGCGATGCGCCGCACTGCGCGGCATGCCGAGCCGTTCGGCGATCACCGCCAGCGGCAGCCCCTCGGCCTCGCGCGCCAGCAGTTCCAGAATTCCCAGAGTTCTTTCCATCACACCAGCCATGGGCGTTTCCTTCCGATAGCAGTCGAGGCCCATAGAGTGCCATGTCCGGGCCGCCCTGTGGTGAGCATAGCGAAACTTGGCCACTACAGAACAATGGCCATTAATTGAATAGTATTCCATTTTAAAGATATGTTCTACTATAATCTCCTCACCATCACGCCGGAGCCTTGCCATGATCGAACGACTCGACGGCGCTACCCGCCTCTATCTGATCCTCGGCGACCCCATCGCCCAGGTGAAATCGCCACTGGGGGTGACCCAGGCGTTCCAGCAGCGCGGCCACAACGCCCTGCTGTCTCCCCTGCATATCGGGCCCGACGACCTGGGCGACTTCATCACTGGCACCTCCAGGGCACGCAATCTGGACGGCCTGATCGTTACCGTGCCCCACAAGTTCGCCGCCCACCGCCATTGCGCCAGCGCCACGGCACGGGCTGATTTACTGGGTGCGGTGAACGTGATGCGCCGGAATGCCGACGGAGGCTGGTACGGCGACCAGGTGGACGGGCTCGCCTATGTGGAGGCACTGCGCAAGAAAGGCTTCGAGCCGCACGGCTGCCGCGCTCTGCTGGCCGGTGCCGGCGGTGCCGGTTCGGCCATTGCCGAGGCACTGATCCGCGCCGGCGTGGCAAGCCTCGCGATCCACGATGAGGACCCCGACCGCCGCGACACCCTGATCGCCCGCCTGGCCAGCCTTGAACTTGGCGAGGTCACCGCCGGTAGCCGCGACCCCGCCGGATTCGCGTTGGTGATCAACGCCACCCCCTGCGGCATGGCCGAAAGCGATCCGCTGCCTTTCGATCTCGCGGGGCTAGCCCCCGAGACCCTGGCCGGCGATGTCATCACCGCGCCCGAGGTCACCCCCTGGCTGGCGGCCGCCAGCGAGCGGGGCTGCCCCACCCTGCGCGGCGTCGAGATGTTCGCCGCCGTGCGCGAGCTTATGGTCGAGTTCCTGCTCGACACCAGCCACTGACCCAACCAGCGAGAGATCCCCATGAAAATGCGCAACGCACTTCCCCACCTCGCCACCGGCCTGCTGGTGATGGCCGGCACCCTGACCCTGGCCAGCCAGGCCGCCGCCGACTACCCCGAACGACGCATCGATGCCGTGGTGCCCTGGGGCGCGGGCGGCTCCACCGACAACATGGCCAGGAGCCTGACGCCCCATGCGGAGGCGATCCTGGGTACCGACATCGTGATCAACAATCGTCCCGGCGGCACCGGGGTGATCGGCACCAACGTAGTGCGCACCCGACCATCCAACGGCTATTCATTGCTCTATGGAGCCGAGAACGCCCAGCTCTACCCGGTCCTGGAACTGGCCGAATTCGATTATGGCGCCCTGCACCCAGTGAGCCTGATCGGCCAGGGCATCGTGCTGATCGTGGCGCCGACCGAGAAGACCTGGAACGACTTCGGCGACCTGCTCGCCGAGGCCCACACCAAGCCGGGCGAGCTGCGCATGGGTGATGCCGGCGCCGGCGGCCTGCCCAGCACCGTGTTGGCGATGCTCAACGCCGTGGACGAGATGGACGTACGCTCAGTGACCTTCGGTGGCGACGGACCCGCCATTACCGCCATGCTCGGCAACCACCTCGACTTCATGCCAATGGCCCTGGCCTCGGCCCAGGAGCAGATCCGTGCCGGCAAACTCAAGGCACTGACGGTGCTGAGCACCGAGCCGGTGGAGCAGCTTCCCGAGGTGCCGCTAATCACTGAGTTCTTGCCGGAGATGGAGAGTTACCTGCCCTGGGGGCCGTTCTGGGGTGCCTATGTCCACAAGGATACTCCGGACGACATCAAGGCCACTCTGGAAAACGCCTACGCCGAGGCCATCGCCCAGGATGAATTCCAGGCCTTCCTGACCCGCAACGGCGCCACCTCGCTCAACCTGCAGGGCGAGGAGGCCGCGGAGTTCCTGAGTCGCTGGCAGTCGGTGACCGCCTGGGCCATGGAAGACGCCGGCTCGGCCAAGGTCTCGCCGGAATCACTGGGCATTCCGCGCCCCTGATCGGGATCGCGAACGCAGCGTAATGCCAGCGGCATGACCGTTGGCATGCTGGACATGGACACCAGGTGCCACTCATTAGCCCAACTTGCGCTCAGGCCGAACTCGATCAGCTGACTGAGGTCACGCATGGTTACGTGTTGACAGCCTGGCCACTCCAGGCGGCACACCCCTCGTCAATCGCGCTCGAGGTGAGCCACCCAGGAGTCGACCCCCGGCAGCCCCGGGCTGCCGGCCTGGAAGTCCGGCCCCATGTCGGGCAGCTCGTGGGCGATGCCCTTGTGGCAGTCGATGCAGGTCGCCTCGCCGCTGGCCAGGCTGGTGGAATGGGCCCTGGAGGCCCGCGAGCTCTGCTGGGTGAAGTCCATGTGCTCGAACTCGTGACAGTTGCGGCACTCCAGGGAGTCGTTGGCCTTGAGCCGCGCCCACTCCCGCTCGGCCAGCACGCGGCGCTTGGCCTCGAACTGCTCCTCGGTGCGGATCGAGCCGAAGACCCAGCCCCACACCTCCTTGGAGGCCTCCATCTTGCGCGCCATCTTGTGGGTCCAGTCGTGGGGCACGTGGCAGTCAGCGCACTGGGCCCGCACCCCGGAGCGGTTGCTGTAGTGGATGGTGTCCTGCATCTCCTGCAGCGGGTTGCGCTCCATCTCGTGACAGGAGACGCAGAACTGCTGGGTGTTGGTGGCCTCCAGCGCGGTGTTGAAGCCGCCCCAGAACAGCACCCCGGCGATGAAGCCGCCCAGGGTCAGAAACCCCAGGCTGAAGTGCAGGCTGGGGCGGGTCAGGAGCCTCCAGTAGCGCCAGAGCCAACGTCTCATTGCCCACCTCCCTCACGCTCCAGCGCCTCGGTGAGCACCTCGTCCACCGTGCGGAAGGTGTTGCCCACGATCGGTGAGGCGTCGGTCTGGGGCACATGGCACTGGGTGCAGAAGTAGCGATCCGGCGAGACCGCCGCCAGCACCTGCTTGTCGCGGTCCATGAAGTGGGTGATGCTGACCATGGGCGCCCCGGCGTCCACGGCGTTCTCGCGACTGTGGCAGGTCAGGCAGCGGTTGCTGCGCAGGTCCACCTGGTAGTCGCGGATGTTGTGCGGAATCACCGGCGGCTGCTCGGGGTAGTTGAGCACCTCGCGCCCGGATTCCCGGGACTGCCCGGCCATGGGCGGCGCCGGCAGGCTCTGGCCGACGGTGCCCCCCGGGCGCAGGCCGTCCGGCGCCGAGGCATCGCGCCCCTCGTCGGCCACCCCCATGCCGAGCATGGCCAGGGCGACCATCGCGCTTGCGATTGCGAGCCATTTCATCGTCACTCTCCTTGCCGGGTGCCGTCAGGCGAGGCTGACCAGTTCGAGGCGGACCGCGCACTTCTTGAAGTCCGTCTGCTTGGAGATGGGATCGGTGGCATCCAGCACCAGGTTGTTGATCAGCCGGTTGGCGTCGAAGAAGGGCACGTAGACCAACCCCCGAGGCGGCCTGACACGCCCCCGCGTCTCGGCACGCAGGCGCACCTCGCCGCGCCGGCTCACCACCCGCACCTCGCTGCCACGCCGGATGCCCTGCTCCCGAGCGTCCTCGGGGTGAAGGTAGAGCAGTGCCTCGGGCACCGCCCGGTGCAGCTCCGGCACCCGACGCGTCATGGAGCCGGTGTGCCAGTGCTCCAGCACCCGCCCGGTGCAGAGCCAGAACGGATAGTCGTCATCGGGCCGCTCGGGGGCGGGCTCGTCCGGCACGGCGAAGATCAGGGCCCGATCGTCGGGCTTGGCATAGAACTGCACCCCGGTGCCGGGCTGGACATAGGGATCGAACCCCTCGCGGTAGCGCCACAGGGTCTCCTCGCCGTTGACCACCGGCCAGCGCTTGCCGCGCACCCGGTGGTAGACATCGAAATCATCCAGGTCCTTGCCCTTGCCGCGGCCGAAGCGGGCGTACTCCTCGAACAGCCCCTTCTGGATATAGAAACCGAAGTCCTCCGCCTCCCGGTTGACATAGCCCTCCTCCATGTCGGCGAGCGGGAAGCGGTCCACCTGACCGTTGGCGTAGAGCAGCTCGAACAGGGTCTTGTCGCGATACTCCGGGGCTCGCTCCAGCAGCGCCTCGGGCCACACCTCATCGACGCGGATGCGCTTGGAGAACTCCACCAGTTGCCAGAGGTCGGAGCGCGCCTCGCCGGGGGCCTCGACCAGTTGGTGGAAGAACTGGGTGCGGCGCTCGGAGTTGCCGAAGGCCCCCTCCTTCTCCACCCAGCCCGCCGCCGGCAGGATGAGGTCGGCGGACTGGGCCGACACCGTGGGATAGATGTCCGAGACGATCACGAAGGCCTCGGGGTTGCGCCAGCCCGGCAGGGTCTCCTGCTGGGTGTTGGGGCCCGCCTGCATGTTGTTGCAGACCTGGGTCCAGTAGACCTTGATGTCGCCATCCCTGAGCCGCCGGCTCTGCTCCACCGCATGGAAGCCGACCCGCTCGGGGATGGTCCCCTCCGGCAGCTTCCAGACCTCCTCGGCGAAGCGGCGATGCTCGGGGTTGGTGACCACCCGATCGGCCGGCAGGCGGTGGGCGAAGGTGCCCACCTCGCGGGCGGTGCCGCAGGCCGAGGGCTGGCCGGTCAGCGAGAAGGGGCTGTTGCCCGGCTCGGAGATCTTGCCGGTGAGCAGGTGCAGGTTGTAGATCAGGTTGTTCACCCAGACCCCGCGGGTGTGCTGGTTGACCCCCATGGTCCAGAAGCTCATCACCTTGACGTCGGGATCGGCGTAGAGCTCGGCGAGCTGCTCGAGGCGGCTCTCCGTAACCCCGGACTCCCGGGCCGCGCGCTCCAGGGTGAAGTCGGCGACGTGCTCGGCGAACTCGTCGAAGCTCATCTCCGTCCAGCGGTTGGGGTCATCGGCATTGGCGGCCGCCTGCTGCCGCGGGTCCTCGTCGCGCAGGCCGTAGCCGATATCGTCCACGGCGCGCACGAAATTGGTGTGGCTGTCGACGAAGTCCCGGTCGACCCGGCCGGACTGGATGATGTGGTTGGCGATGTAGTTGAGGATCACCACGTCGGCATTGGGATGCATGACCATGGGGATGTCGGCCAGGTCGAAGCTGCGGTGCTCATAGGTGGAGAGCACCGCCACCCGGGTGTCCGGACGGGAGAGCCGCCGATCGGTGACCCGGGTCCAGAGCACCGGGTGCATCTCGGCCATGTTGGAGCCCCACAGCACGAAGGCGTTGGCGTGCTCGATGTCGTCGTAGACGCCCATGGGCTCGTCGGAGCCGAAGGCGCGCATGAAGGCGAACACCGCCGAGGCCATGCAGTGGCGGGCGTTGGGGTCGATGTTGTTGGAACGCAGGCCGGCCTTGAACAGCTTGCTCGCCGCATAGCCCTCCCAGATCGTCCACTGGCCCGAGCCGAGCATCGCCACGCTCTCGGGGCCATGCTCGCGGATGGCGGCCTTGAACTTGTCGGCCATCAGGTCCAGCGCCTCGTCCCAGGAGACCGGTTCGAAGTCGCCGTCCTTGTCGTAGACGCCGTTGCGCTTGCGCAGCAGCGGCTGGCGCAGGCGATCCTCGCCGTAGAGGATCTTCGACAGGAAGTAGCCCTTCACGCAGTTCAAGCCGCGGTTGACCTCGGCCTGATTGTCGCCATGGGTGGCGACGATGCGGCCGTCGTAGGTGCCGACCATGACGCTGCACCCCACGCCGCAGAAGCGGCACGGCGCCTTGTTCCAGGCGATACGGGTCAGCTCGGCGTTGGTGATCAGGTTGCTGGCGCCGGCGGGAGCGGTCATGCCGGCGGTGGCCGCGGCCACGGCGAGGGCATTGGCCTTGGCGAACTCACGACGCGTCAGTTTCATGGCGTGGCCTCCTGGGGATCGTCGGCGGTCTGCGGGTCGAGCAGCTGGTGATAGACCAGCGCCGCCCCGAGCACGCCGGGGCGCTGCTGTACCGCATCGATCAGGGCGAGGATGCGCCCCTCATGGCGGCTCTCCATCACCACCACCAGCTTGCCGGCGGGATCCTCGCCGCCGAGCTCGGCATCGGGCTGGCGGGCCAGCCAGCCGGCCACCGCGGCCAGCCTGTCGGGGCGCACATGCACCAGGAAACTGGCGATGTGCAGGTGCTCACTGGACATGGCGCATCTCCGGCGAGGACATGGCGATGGCATCATTGGGACAGAGCGCCTGGCAGGCCCCGCAGCCGGTGCAGGCGTCGCTGTCGATCCGCGGCCGCGGGGGGCGGCCGAGCTCGGGGAGGAAGCGGATGGCACGCCACTCGCAGGCGTCCTGGCAGCTCTGGCAGTGAATGTTCGCGAGGGCCAGGCAGTGCGACCGGAGCTCGGCCCGCCAGGGGAAGGGCCGGCGCGCGGCATCGAAGACGGGCGCCTCGCAGGCCTCGACGCAGGCGCCACACAGCGAGCAGCCGTCGCGCTCGAAGCGGATCTCCGGGTAGCCGCCGCCACCGCGGTGGAGCACGCCTTCCGGGCAGGCGTCGATGCAGGCATCGCAGCGCGTGCAGTGCTCGAGAAAGTCGTCGCCGGTCCAGGGCGGGCGGCGTACGGGGCCGCGTCCGCTCAGCGAGCGGAAGAACTGGCGACGGCTGCCGTCATTGCCGCGATGGTTGTTGTTGTCCGGATTGTGCATGCCACCCCCGGGTCAGGCCGGCGGCCCGGGCGGCCCGACGAAGAGCTGGTACATCCACACGGCGAAGCCGTAGCCCCCGACCACGGCGATCGCCAGGATCGGAAACAACAGGACGGCGATGAACAGGAACAGCTTGAGCTCCTGTTTCCTGCGGACCTCCGGCACGGCGGTATCCGGCTCCTCCATGGGACTCCCCCTCACGATGACGGAACTTCCCTCCCGCTGCCCTTCAGAGTAGCCAACATTAGCGGTTTGTCAGTTCACGACGGGGCTCTCGGCCGTGCAACGCCACGGGCCCACCGATCGGTGGGCCCGGCAGGGAGGCAGAAGGCTGGCGATCGGTCAGGTCGGCTGCGTGGCCTCGATCACCGCGTCCAGTGCCGCCCGGTAGCCCCGGGTGCCGAGCCCGGCGATCACGCCGTCGGCACGCAGCGAGACGTAGGAGTGGTGGCGGAAGCTCTCGCGCTGGTGCACGTTGGAGATGTGCACCTCGAAGACCTTGCCCTCGAAGGCATTGAGCGCGTCGAGGATCGCCACCGAGGTATGGGTATAGGCCGCCGGGTTGATGATGATCGCCACCGTGCCGTCGAGGCGCGCGGTATGGATGGCGTCGATCAGCTCGCCCTCGTGGTTGCTCTGCAGGCAGTGAATATCCCAGCCGGCCAGGATCGCCTTCTCGCGCAGGGCGCTGTCGACGTCGTCCAGGGTCTCGTAGCCATAGATCTCCGGCTGGCGAGTGCCCAGCAGGTTGAGGTTGGGGCCGTGCAGGACCAGTACCTTGCCCTGGCTCATGAGTCGGTCTCCTTCAGCAGTTCGCGGCGGTAGTGGGCGAAGAGGGTGGCGGCCTGCTCGTCGGCGGCGGCGCGCTTGGCCTCATCCTCGCAGAACAGCTTGAAGGCGTCGACGCCCTGGAAGACGAACAGGCTGACGCCGCTCATCACCGCCGCGCCGGCGGCCTTGGCCGCGGCGACGAACTCGGTGACCGCCGGCACGTAGACCGCATCGAAGATCCAGTGGTGGGCCGCCACCAGCTCCTTGGGCAGCGGCCAGCCGGGGCTCTTCTCGTGGCCGATCGGAGTGCAGTTGACCAGGCCATCGCAACGCGGCACCGTCTCGGCGAGCCGCTCGGGCGTGATGGTGGAGGCCGTGAAGCCTTGGGCTTGGAGTTCGCCGGCCAGCTGGTGCGACTTGGCCGGATCGAGGTCCATCAGGATCACCTCCGTGGCGCCGAGCTTGCCGAGGCCGAAGGCCACCGCCTTGCCCACCCCACCAGTGCCGATCAGGAGCACCCGGCCCGGCTCGCGTTCGCCGAGGGTCGCCCGGAAGCCGCTCATGAAGCCGGTGAAGTCGGTATTCTCGGCGATGATCTCGCCGCCCTCGAACACCAGGGTATTGGCCGCGCCGACCATCCGCGCCCCCTCGCTGGGTCGAGTCGCGAGCCTCACCGCCTCCTCCTTCCAGGGATAGGTGACATTGACGCCACGATAGCCCGCGTCGATCACCTTCTTCACCTGGCTCGCGAGCGACACGATGGGCTGTTCGTTGGCGTCGAAGAGGTCATAGGTGGTGGGGATGCCGGTCAGCTGGCCGAGCCGCACGTGCAGGTCCGGGGAGCTGGAGTTCATGATGGCCTTGCCGATAAGACCGAGCTGCATGGTTATCTCCTGATTCAAGGGCTAGCGCTGGGCGGCCTGGGCGGCGAGACGGATACCGGCGTTGGCCGCACCGAACTGCTGGTAGCCACCACGGCGTTCGACGATCTCGAAGAAGAAGCGGCCCGAGAAGGTCTCGGTGTAGGCGTGGAAGAATTCACCCTCGTCGTTGCGATCGTAGAGGATGTTGCGCGTCCGCATCGCCTCCAGCAGGGACTCGTCGAGGCCATAGCGGGCCTCCAGGTCGTCGTAGTAGTTGCGGGGAATCCGCAGCAATGGCAGGCCCCGGGCCTGCAGCTCGTCCACGGTGGCGAAGATATCGCGGCTCTCGAAGGCGAGCTGCTGCACGCCGCCACGGAACTCGCTGAGGAAGCGCCCCGGCTGGGTCTCCTGGGCCTGGGAGACGGTCAGCGGCAGGCGGATGCTGCGATCGGGGCTGTTGACCGCCTGGCTGATCATCATGCCGCGGGGGTCGACGATCTCGTGCTCGGCCTCGGCCTCGAAGCCGAACACGGTGCGGTAGAAGAGCTGCCAGCCGAGCAACTGGGTAGCCGGCAGCACGTAGGAGAGGTGATCGACCCGGGTCAGGCCGGCCTCGTTGCGGCTCTCCTGGTCGAAGAGCTCGAAGTCGGTGCGCCACTGCAGATCCGCGGCGGCCTCGTCGTCCACCAGGTAGATCAGGCTGCCCTCGATGCCGCGCAGCGCCGGGATCTCCATCTCGCCCTCGCCCACCTGGCCGCGGAAGGTCCGGGCCTTGAAGGCACGGGCGCGATCCTGCGCCCGCTCCACGTCGTCGACGCGGAAGCCCACGGCGCACACCGAGGTGCCATGCAGCAGGCGGAAGGTGTGGGCGAAGCTGTCGGTCTCGAAGTTGAGCACCAGGTGGATCTCGCCCTGCTTCCACAGCTCCACGTTCTTGGAGCGATGGCGCCCCACGTGGCGAAAGCCCAGGGCGTCGATGAACTCGCCCAGGGGCGCGGCGCTCTCCTCGTCGAGGGTGAATTCGATGAAGTGGATGCCGTTGTAGCGGGGTGCCGGGGGAATATGGCTGGCCCAGGGCCCGTCCTCGATCAGGTTCTCGAGCAGGACCAGCGAACGCAGGCCGTCCAGCGCGGTGACCTCGGTGGGGGCGGCGCGGAAGGCATCGCTGAAGATCTCCAGCGACAGCGGGCCGTCATAGCCGGACTTCGCCAGCGCCGCCATGAACGCCTCGAGCGGCAGGCGCCCCTGCCCCGGGAAGCAGCGGAAATGGCGGCTCCACTGCAGGATGTCCATGTCCAGCAGCGGGGCATCGGCGACCTGGACGAAGAAGATCTTCTCCCTGGGAATCTTGCCGATGGCGGAAAGGTCGTGGCGCCGCGAGAGGATATGAAAGCTGTCGAGCACCACGCCCAGGCTGGGGTGATCGGCGCGCCGCACCACCTCCCAGGCATCGCGATAATCGGAGATGTGCCGCCCCCAGGCCAGTGCCTCGAAGCCGACGCGAATGCCCCGCCTGGCGGCACGCTCGGCCAGTTCCCGCAGGTCCGCCGCGGCCAGATCCATGTCGTCGACGGCCTGGGGCGAGACATTGCTGCACACCAGCAGGAAATCGGTGCCGAGCTGTGCCATGAGATCGAACTTGCGCTCGGCACGTTGCAGGTTACGGCTGCGCTGTGGCTCGGGCATGGCCTCGAAGTCGCGGAACGGCTGGAAGGCGACGACCTTCAGCTGCAACCGTTCGCACAGCTCACGCACCTCCTCCGGGGAGCCGTCGAAGGAGAGCAGGTCGTTCTCGAAGATCTCCACGCCATCGAAGCCGGCACGGGCGATGGCTTCCAGCTTGGTCCTGAGGTCGCCGCTCAGGCAGACCGTCGCAATGGCACGCATCCTCATTCTCCCAAGGTACCGCGGGACCGGTCAGCCAACCTGGCCGACCCGGGTCTCCTCTTGTGACGTGGCGACCGGCATCCGGACCTGGGCCACATTATCTAGAACTCGGTTTCGATGTTCGCATAGCGACCGCTAGTTCGCAAGATGCACGATGACGGCCATCACGGTCACTGACGACTACTATAGAAGGACACGCTGGTCCTGCCCCGCCCGGAAGGCCGCCGCGCCCGCCGGCACCCGGGCTCGCCCTTTCCAGGCCTTCAACCTTCGTCGTAGATGGCCACATCCCCATTGACACTACTGGAAGGGAGTTCTAGTGTTCGCTACTAGCACTTACGTTCGACAAGCGAACATCGCTTGCCCAACAGCCCCTCCACCAGAGAGGGGCCGCTGCCCGACCCGGGCAGCGATCACAACAAGCACTCCGGAGGATCCAGCATGTTCAAACCACTGCTCACCAGCCTCGCCGTGGCCGTCGGTTCACTGGCCGTGGCCGGTAGCGCCTTGGCCGATTACCCCGAGCGCAACATCCAGGGCACCATCCAGTGGGGGGCCGGCGGCGCCACCGACAACGTCGCCCGCAGCCTGACGCCCCATGTCGAGGAGATCCTCGACACCACCATCGTGCTGACCAATCGCCCCGGCGGCACCGGCGTGATCGGCATGAACCACGTGATGCGCCAGCGTGCCGACGGCTACAACCTGCTCTATGGTGCCGAGAACCCGCAGCTCTACCCGCTGATGGGCCTGGCCGACTTCACCTATGACGACATGCATGCCGTCAACATCATCGGCCAGGGCCTGGTGGTGATCGCCGCCCACCCGAACAGCCCCTTCGACACCTTCGCCGAGCTGATGGAGTACGCCAGGGAGAATCCAGGCGAGCTGCGCATGGGCGGCACCGGCGCCGGCGGCCTGCCCAGCACCGTGCATGCCATGATCAATGCCGTGGACGAGCTCGACGTGCGCGACGTGACCTTCGGTGGCGATGGCCCCGGCGTGACGGCGCTGCTCGGCGAGCATATCGACTTCATGCCGCTGAGCCTCTCGGCCGTGGCCGAGCAGATCCGTGGCGGCCGTCTCAAGGGCCTCGCCGTGCTGACCAGCGAGGAGCTCGAGTCGCTGCCGGGGGTGCCGCCCATCACCCAGGCACTCCCGGATATCGAGGCCTTCCTGCCCTGGGGCCCGTTCTGGGGCGTCTTCGTCCATCAGGACACCCCGGACGACATCAAGAGCACCCTGGAAGACGCCTATGAGCAGGCCGTGGCCGGCGACGAGTTCCAGGAGTTCCTCACCAACTTCGGTGGTGCGACCCTCAACCTGAGCGGCGACGAGGCCCAGGCGTACCTCGACAACTGGCAGTCCGTCACCGCCTGGTCCATGCATGAGGCCGAGGCAGAAACGGTCAAGGTGTCGCCGGAAGAGCTCGGTATTCCGCGCCCGTAACTCCACCCACCGCAGCAGGGGGTGAAGGGCATGGCCCTTCACCCCTTGGAGTCTTGTCATGAGCAAGCAATTCGAAAGGGTCCAGGCAGGCGAGAAGGCCTTCGACTGGCTGCTGCTGTTGTTCAGCATCGGCGTGCTGATCGAAGCCTTCCGGATCGATGGCGAGATTCGCCTCAATTCCGCCGGCTCGTTTCCTGTCGGTCTGGCCCTGGTGATGCTGGCCTCTTCCGTGGCCATCCTCTTCAGCCACCGCCGCAAGCGGCGCGATCCGCGCATCCGCAGCGCCCGACACGAGGCCGAGGTGTTCCTGCACGAACACTTCCAGCCGCATATCGTGATCTTCTCGGTCGTCGCCGTGCTCTACCTGGCCGCCATCGTCTGGGCGAGCTTCTACGTCAGCACCTTCGTCTTCCTCGCGGCACTGTTCATCTACTTCCGCCAGGGCAAGTTCATCAGCTCGCTGATCATCACCTCCGCGGCCATCGCCGTGATCTATGGGCTGTTCACCATGGTTTTCCGCGTCTACCTCCCCTGATCCTCGAGGCTCCCGATGAGTGATACGTTTTCCTTTCTGCTCATGGCCTGGCTGGACCCGGGCCTGCTGAGCCTGACCGCCCTGGGCGTCCTGGCCGGCATCTATATCGGCGCCATCCCCGGTCTCTCCGTGACCATGGCGGTGTCGATCCTGATCTCCTTCACCTTCTCCTGGGACATCAACAATGCCCTGGCGCTGATGGTGGGCATCTACGTGGGTGGCGTCTACGGTGGCTCGCGCACGGCCATCCTGCTCAACATTCCCGGTGCACCCTCGGCGGTGGTCACCGCCTTCGACGGCTATCCCCTGGCCCAGCGCGGTGAAGCCGGTCGCGCCATCGGCCTGAGCACCGTGATGTCGGTGATCGGTGGCTTCATCGGTGTGGCCGTACTGGCCGGCACCGCCCCCTATCTCTCCGACCTGGCCTTGCAGTTCGCCCCCCGCGACTATTTCCTGATTGCCATCATGGGCCTGCTGCTGGTCAGCACGCTCTCCGGCAAGTCGTTGGCGCGGGGCATCTTCTCCGTGGCGCTGGGATCCACCATCGGCCTGGTGGGCATGGACATGGTCACCGCCCAGCCGCGCCTGACCATGGGCAGCATGGAGCTGCTCGGCGGCATCCACTACGTCGTGGTGATGATCGGCCTGTTCGGCGTCGCCGAGGCCTTCTATCAGCTGCACAACATGGCCAAGGTGCCGGTCAAGCAGAACGTCGACAAGATCATTCCGCCGCTGAACATGGTGCTGAAGTTCCTGCCACTGTCGATCCGCACCTCCATCATCGGCGTCGTGGTCGGCGCCCTGCCCGGCACCGGCGGCGACATCGCCTCGCTGTTCGCCTATGACCACGCCAAGCGCACCGTCAAGAATCCCTCGAGCCCGTTTGGCGAGGGTGCCTACGAGGGGCTGGTGGCGCCGGAGACCGCCAACAACGCCGCGGTCGGCGGCGCCTACGTGCCCATGCTGACGCTGGGCATGCCGGGCGATGCCGTGACCGCGGTGATCATCGGCGCCCTGGTCATCCACGGCCTCAATCCGGGGCCGATGCTGATGATCGAGACTCCCCACATCTTCTGGTTCACCGTCGGTAACCTCGCGCTGGCCAACATCTTCCTGCTGATCTTCGGCATGACCGGCATCAAGGTCTTCTCCAAGGTGGTCGAGATCCCCAAGGCCATCCTGATTCCCCTGATCCTGGTGCTCTGCGTGGTCGGCACCTACTCGATCAACAGCAACATGATGGAGGTCTACTGGATGCTCGGCTTCGGCATCCTGGGCTACTGGCTCAAGGTGTACGGCTTCCAGATGGGACCGATCATCCTCGGGGTGATCCTCGGGCCGCTGCTCGACGAGACCTATCGCCAGGCGATGTCCTCGGTGGGCGACAGCAGTAGCGACTTCCTGCTGGCGCTGGTGGCCAACCCGCTGTCGCTCGCGCTGACCACGGTGATCACCCTGGTGCTGCTCGGCAACACCCCGCTCAAGGGTTGGATCATGGCCAGGTTCGCGAGAAACTGAATTCGAGGCCACAGGCAACGACGCGGCCCCCGGGGCCGCGTTCTCGCTTCAGGCAGGATGCGGAGAACGCCCATTGAGTGCTTGCTGTTCCCGACACCACCGGGTTCTGGTCTTCGACTTCGACGGGGTCATCCTCGACTCGGCCCGTCTCAAGCGCCAGGCCTTCGCCGATCTCTACGACGACGAGCCGGAGGAGAGCCGGCGTGCCGTGGCCGCCTACCTCAACCGCCGCGGCGGCCAGCCGCGGGAGGTCAAGTTCCGCCACATCGAGGGGCATATCCTGGGTCGCGAGGCCGGCGAGGCCCGTATCCAGGCGCTCTGCCGACGCTTCAAGGCCAGCGTGGAGCAGCGCCTGCTGGACGCCCCGGCGATTCCCGGCGCGCTCGAGTTCCTGAACCGCTGGCAGGGACGGCTGCCGCTCTACCTGCTCTCCGCCACACCCGAGCCCGAGCTCCGGGCGATCGTCGAGCGCCGGGGGCTGGCCGGCCACTTCCTCGAGGTGATCGGGGCGCCGCCGGACAAGGTCACCGGCCTGCGCAACCTGCTGGCCCGGCGCCAGCACGCCGCCCGCGACACGGTGATGATCGGCGACTCCTACAATGACTACCGCGCGGCCCGCTCCAACGCCACGCTCTTCGTCGGCGTGACCGCCGACCCGGCCAGCTCCCCCTTCCCGAACGATGTCGTCACCACCGTCGACCTGCACGGCCTGGAAGAGGCGTTGGGAAGGCTCTAGTCCTGCACCGAGGGCTCCCCACCATGCAAGCGCCCCGCCTGTCGTCGACAGGCGGGGCGCCGTGATCACGCTCCCGGGCGAGCCGGGCCGGGACTTCAGGCCACCGGCGTCAGCCAGTTGTCGTCGAGCGTCTGCTTGCCGCGCACCAGGTCGAAGTAGAGCGACTGGATCTTCTCGGTGATCGGGCCACGCCGGCCCGCCCCGATGGCACGGCCGTCGAGTTCGCGGATCGGCAGCACCTCGGCGGCGGTGCCGGTGAAGAAGGCCTCGTCGGCGATGTAGATCTCGTCGCGGGTGATCAGCTTCTCGCGCAGTTCATAGCCCAGGTGCTCGGCCATGTGCAGCACGGTGTTGCGGGTGATGCCGTTGAGGCAGGAGGTCAGCATCGGGGTGTAGATGACGCCGTTCTTGACCACGAAGAGGTTCTCGCCGGAGCCTTCGGCGGCATAGCCCTGGGGGTCGAGCAGCAGCGCCTCGTCGTAGCCGCCGCGCTGCGCCTCGGCCAGTGCCATCATCGAGTTGATGTACTGGCCGTTGGCCTTGGCCCGGGTCACGGAGATGTTGACGTGATGGCGGGTGAAGGAGGAGGTCTGCACCTTGATGCCCAGTTCGCGGGCCTCCGGCGCCATGTACGACGGCCACTCCCAGGCGGCCACGATCACATGGGTCCTGAGGTTGTCGGCACGCAGCCCCATGCCCTCGCTGCCGAAGAACACCATGGGGCGCAGGTAGGCCTCCTCGAGACCGTTCTCGCGCACCGCGGCACGCTGGGCCTCGTTGATCGTCTCCTTGTCGAACGGCATCTCCATGCCGAGGATCTTGGCGGAGTCGAACAGGCGGTCGGTGTGCTCCTTGAGGCGGAAGATGGCGGTGCCCCTGTCGGTGGCGTAGGCACGCACCCCCTCGAAGCAACCCATGCCGTAGTGCAGGGTATGGGTCAGCACGTGCACCTGGGCATCGCGCCAGGGAACCAGTTCGCCGTCGAACCAGATGAGACCGTCACGGTCAGCCATCGACATAATCTACGTCCTTTCGTCTTCTAGTCGTGTTGAATCAGAGAACCTGCCGGCGACGCGGCGCCTCGTGGCGCCACACTCGGGACGGGATCATTGCGGGTCGTCCTGCGGCTCGAGCAGTCGCTGCCAGAGCTCGATGACGGCCTGACGGTGCGCATGGAAATCCGCATTCCGGCCGCGCCCCGCCGCGCGGGTCAGCGAGGCCCGGTGCGCCGCACTGCGATAGGCGAGGTAGGCGTCTCGCAGGCGCTGGCAGTCGCGCCCCGGCAGGCGGCCGGTCGCTTCCAAGGTCTCCAGAATACGAATATTGTCGCTCCACGCCAATAGATCGGGCGTGTCGCCGGCCATGGAGAGCACCGCATACTGGCAGAGGAACTCGATGTCGACCATGCCACCGGGGTCGTGCTTGAGGTCGAAGTCCTCGCCTTCGCTCTTGCTGGCCAGGTGCTCGCGCATCTTGTGGCGCATCTTCACCACCTCGTCGCGCAGCACCCCGCCGTCACGCGAGCGCCCGAGGATCTCGCTGCGGATCGCCTGGAACCGCTCGGCCAGCCGCTCATGGCCGGCCACCACCCTGGCCCTCACCAGCGCCTGGTGCTCCCAGGTCCAGGCCTGGTCGCGCTGATAGTCGGCGAAGGCACCGAGCGAACTGACCAGCAGCCCCGAATTGCCCGAGGGACGCAGGCGCATGTCCACCTCGTAGAGCGAGCCGGCCGGGGTCACCGCGGTGAGCAGATGGATGATCCGCTGGCCGAGGCGGGTGAAGAAGACGGCGTTGTCCAGCGGCCGCTCGCCGTCGGTGCTGCCCTGGGGCGCGCCGTCGTGAATGAATACCAGGTCCAGGTCGGAGCCGTAGCCGAGCTCGATCCCGCCGAGCTTGCCATAGCCGACGATCAGGAACTCCGGGTCGACGCCGGCCCGCTCGCCGTCGCCGCGCTGCGGGAAACCGTGCTTGCGGGTGAGGTGCTTCCAGGCCATGGCCAGCACCGCCTCGAGGATCACCTCGGCGATGTAGGTGAGGTAGTCGCTGACCTTCATCAGGTGTCGGGTACCGACGATGTCCGAGGCCGCCACGTGCAGCGTCTGGGCGTGCTTGAACACCCGCAGCGCCTCGAGCTGGGCCTCCTCGTCGTCCTCGGGCAGCCGCCCCAGCGCCTGGCGCAGTTCGTCGGAGAGCCGCGCCTTGTCGGCCGGGGTGTAGAGGGTGTCGGGGGTCAGCAGCTCGTCGAGCAGGATCGGATAGCGGGCGAGCTGCTCGGCGATCCAGGGGCTGGCACCACTGAGTCGCATCAGGTGTCCCAGGGCATCGGGATTCTCGCGCAACAACGCCAGGTAGGCGGTGCGCCGCAACACCGCCTCGATCAGCGGCAACACGCGTTCCAGGGCGGTATCCGGCTGCTCGCTGGCGGCCACGGCATCGAGCAGCAATGGCATCAGGGCCTCGAGGCGTTCGTAGCCGATGCGCTGCATGGTCTGGACCTGGCGGGAGTGACGCAGGGAGTGCAGCCGCCGGCCGGCGGTGGCCGGGTCACCGAACCCGGCGTCACCCAGCAGCGCCTGGCCCTCGTCGTCCTCCAGCTCGCCACGCCAGAGTGCGCGCCACTCCTCGAGGCTGACCGCGGCCGCGGCGCCGTCGTCGGCCTCTTCCACCTCCTCTTCCGGATCGGCGATCACCGCATCGAAGTGCTGGCGCACCCGCCCACGCACCTCGTCGAGCCGCCCCATCACCGCCGGCCAGTCCTCCATGTCCAGCGCCAGCGCCACGCGCTCCCGATCCAGGTCGTCGTCGGGCAGGCGCTGGGTCTGGCGATCCTCCAGCGCCTGCAGGACGTGCTCCAGGTCCCGCAGGAAGAGGTAGTCGGGCAGCAGTTCGTCGACCACCTCCCGGGGCAGCAGGCCGAGCTCGGGCAGGCGCTCCAGGGCGGTCTTCAGCGAGGTCACCTGAAGTTCGGTGTCGCGCCCGCCGCGGATCAACTGGAAGGCCTGGACCACGAACTCCACTTCGCGGATACCGCCGGGGCCCAGCTTGATGTTGCTCTGCATGCCCTTGCGGCGCACCTCGCGATTGATCAGCGCCTTCAGCTCGCGCAGCGACTCGATGGCACCGAAATCCAGGTAGCGGCGATAGACGAACGGGCGCAGGCCGGCCAGCAGCTCGGCCCCGGCCTCGCGGTCGCCGGCGACGGGCCGCGCCTTGAGCATGGCATAGCGCTCCCACTCACGGCCCTGGTCCTGGTAGTAGCCGGCCAGCGACGAGAAGCTGCCCACCAGCGGCCCGCCGTCGCCCAGCGGGCGCAGGCGCATGTCGACGCGGAAGGCGAAGCCGTCGGCGGTCACCGGGTCGAGCGCGGCGATCAGCTTCTGGCCCAGCTTGGTGAAGTACTCCTGATGTTCGAGGGACTTGCGACCGCCTTCGGTCTCGCCCTTCTCGGGGAAGGCGAAGATCAGGTCGATATCGGAGGAGAGGTTGAGCTCGCCGGCCCCCAGCTTGCCCATGCCGAGCACCACCAGGCGCTGCTCGCCGCCGTCGCGGCGCCGCGCGGGACGCCCCCAGCGCGGCTCGAGATGGCGCTCGAGCCACCCCAGGGCGCCTTCCAGGCAGGTCTCGGCGAGCCGCGAGACCGCCCCGGCGGTGGCCCACATGTCGATGCCCGGCGGGCGGGTCAGGTCGCGCCAGACGATGCCCAGCATCCGGGCGCGCCGGAAGCGGCGCATGACGGACTGCAGGGCCGGCTCGTCCTCGACGGCCTCGAGCCGTTCACCGAGCCACTCACGCAGGGTCTCGGCATCGGGGGCGACCTCCAGCTCGCCGCTGGCATCGAGATGGAGCAACCACTCGGGGTGGCGCACCAGGGTCTCGGCGACGAAGCTGGAGATCGCCAGTACCCGGGCCAGCTGCTCGCGCCGGGACGCCGAGAGCGCCAGCCAGTCCTCCAGCGGCGAGTCGCCGTCGCTCATGCCGGCCAGGTTGTCGGCCTGCTCGAGCGACGCCGCCAGGCGCTCCCGCGCATGCTGCAGCGGCACCCTGAGCGGGGCGGGAATGTCGGTCAGCGGCAGGAAGTCGTCGGGAAGGGCCATGGGCATCTCGCATCCGGGTTGACGAATGTCCCCAGCATAGCGAAGCCGGCCGCCGCCCGGCACCCGGGGCGTGGAAAGAGTCGTGAATCAACCGAGCAATTTCTGCCAGACCAGCAACCCCCAGGTCAGGCCGGCGACGACCAGCGACAGCATCACCGCCGCCGAGCTGATGTCCTTGGCACGGCCGGAGAGCTCGTGGTGCTCGGTGCCGATGCGGTCCACCACGTTCTCGATGGCGCTGTTGAGCAGTTCCACGATCAGCACCAGCAGGCAGCTGCCCGCCAGCAGGATCCACTCCACCGGCCCCTGGCCGACCCACCAGGCCAGCGGCAGCAGCAGCGCGCAGACGAGCAGCTCCTGGCGGAAGGCGGTCTCGTGGCGGAAGGCGGCACGCAGCCCCTTGAGCGAGTAGTCGGTGGCACTGATGAGGTGGCGCCAGCCGGTGTGTCCGGGTTTCATGACGGGGTCCCTGTCAGTTCTCGTTGATCATGCGTTCGAGATCCTCGGCCAGCGGATCGAGCACCTGGGCCCAGTTGAGCCAGGGGGTGCTCGAGGTGCCGTTGACCATCACGCTGAACACGCCCCAGCGGCCGCTCCGGGTGCGGAAGTAGCCACTCAGGGCGCGCACCGCCACCGGCTGGTTGAGGGTGCCGGTCTTGAGCATGACATGGTGCTGGAAGGTCGTGGAGCCGCGGCGCATGAAGCGCATCACCCCGTTGCCCGGCGACTGGAAGCTGGCCACGAAGCTGGGGAAGAGTGCCGGACGGTGGAACATGCTCTCCAGCAGGGTGTTCACCCCCTGTGCCGACGTCCGGTTCTCGGGGGTCAGCCCGCTGCCGCTGCGCAGGATCAGCGGGCCGTGGTCGGGAATGCCGCCCACGAAGTGCTCGATGGCCTGCCCCCCCAGCCGCAGGTCGGCGCGGGGCGTCTCCACCAGGTTGAGGGCGAGCAGGTCGGCCATGAAGTTGTTGGAGTGGTTCATGGTCCGCAGCAACAACTCCTGCAGCGGCAGGCCTTCCACCTCGGCGAGCCGGCGGGACGAGGCCGGCGGTTCGGCGATACTGGTCGTCGCACCCTCGCGCACCTCGATGCCGGCCTGCTCGAGCATCGCCAGCAGGGTACGAGCGGTCTGCAGCGCCGGGTCCGAACTGGCACGATAGATCTCTCGCGGGGAGGCGTCGAGCGAGATCTGGCCGCTCACCACCATGACGTCGCCATCGTTGTCCAGGATACGCTCGGCGTTGAGCTGGGTGCCGCTGTCGTCGGGCCGCGTCACGACCCGGTTGTCGATGCCGACGATCGCCGCCTGGCTGTCACAACTGGTGATCCGCGCCGGCTCGCCGGCGGCGGGCCCCGGGGCCACGGTGACGCACCAGCTGCCATGGTTCACCCCCGCCGAGCTGAGCAGGGCACTGTAGGCGTTGGCGACCCGGGAATGGGCCTGGCAGCGGTCGGTGGTGATGCACTCCACCGGCCCGAACCGCCATTGACTGACGACCAGTTGGCCGTCGACGCTGCGCACCCCGCCCTGGTGCAGCCGCTGGGTGAGTCGCCACAGGTCCTCGGTGGAGAGCGCCGGATCTCCGCCGCCGTCCAGCACAAGATCGCCACGCAGGACGCCGTTCGCGTCGAGTTCGGCGTCACTGACCAGGCGCGTGGTGAAGCGGTGCTGGGGTCCCCAGTGGTCCAGCGCCGCCGCCGCCAGGTAGGCCTTGGTCACCGAGGCCGGCGACAGCTGGCGCTGCGGTTCGATGGCGCCGAGGACGTCACGGCTGTCGAGCAAGCGGGCCTCGGCGCCGATCAGAAATCCCCGCTCGCCCAGCTCGGCCAGGCGCGCGAAGCCGTTGGCCTGCACCAGCGGCGACACTAGCAGCAAGCAAAGCAATGAGATGGAAAGCAGTCGTTGGAGCATCACGGACGGTCATCATCGAGAGGAGGAATGGCGACGTACGCCATCACGGGGTTCAGCTTAATGGGCCGAGACCGAGGAGAAAACCTGGATCACCACCACGCCGCCAACGATCATGGCGAGCCCCAGCAGGGCCGGGAGGTCCGGTCGCTCGCCGTAGACCACCAGCCCCACCAGGGTGACCAGCACGATGCCCAGCCCCGCCCAGAAGGCGTAGGCGATCCCCACCGGCACGCTACGCAGCACCAGGGCGAGCAGGTAGAAGGCCAGACCGTACCCGATCACCACGGTGACGCTGGGCCACAGCCGCGTGAAGCCGTCCGACGCCTTGAGGGCACTGGTGGCGACCACCTCGGCGACGATCGCCAGGGCCAGGAAGACGAAGGCCATCACGCCTCCTTCCCGGTTGGCCGGGTCGGGTCGGTCGGCACCAGCCCGGCATCATGGGGCAGCTCGGCCACCAGTCGCCAGAGGGCCTGGCCGCTGGCATGGTATTTCTGCTCGAAGGGCGTGAGGTACGCCTCGGGCGCCCGCGCCGCGTCGCCGGGCACATGGGGCTCCACCGCCGCCGTCACGCCGACCGCCAGCTCCAGCGCCAGGGCGAACTCCTCGAGGTAGAGCCGCCAGTTGGAGCGCAGCTCGAGTCGCCCGCCCAGCGCCAGGATCACCGGGAACACCGGGTGGCCGTGCCAGCGCATCTTGAGGTGGGCCGCCTTGGGGTAGGGGTTGGGATAGAGCAGGTAGTGGCGCAGCGGCTGCCAGCCGGCGGCCAGCGCCAGGCGCCAGAAGTCCACCAGGTCCGCACGTACCAGCAGGGCGTTGCCGGGCAGAGGGCCATGTTCCCGGGAGAGGCGAGCGGCGCTGCGGTCGACCCCGATCACCGCGTGGTCGGCGAAACGCGCGGCCAGCCGCCGCGTCGAGAGGCCGACGCCGCAGCCGGCATCCAGGATCAGCGGCATGTCGCCGCGACTTTCATACCAGCGGCGGGCCACCGTGAAGGCCTCACGGGTATGCTCGGCCACCGGCTTGCGCAACGGGTGGGCGAGCGAGCGCGCCACACGCTGTGCCAGGCCGTCGTGGAGGCCAGGCTGATTGGAGACGATCGCACGGGAGGAGGCTTGCATGACGGACGACCCGCAACGGCTTGGGGAGGGCCATTCTAGCAGCCTGCCGGAGGCGGCGCAGATACCGGAGAACCGAAAAAATGGCGCGCCTCGCAACGAGGCGCGCCCATGACCACTCGTATGACTCAAACAGCCGTTTGATGATGGCCGAGACGGCGGCCGCCATCAAACACTCGTTTCACGCGCTCCCTTCCTCCCCCTGCTGGGCGCGGCATGACGCCGCGCCAGGCCGGGTGCTATGATCCATGGCCTGATACTCACAATCGGCTCGTAGACATCAACAGCACAACGAGGAACCCGGCTTGCCACATTTACCGGTGATCGTCGGCATGGGCGGCGTGAATCCCGCCGGCAGAACCTCGGGCCATCAGGCGTTTCGCCGTACCGTGCTCGGCGCCCTGCCCGACGACGACCAGGCCCAGACCCTGCTGGGCCTGGCGGCAATGATGCGTCTGGCCAGCGGCCAGGACGATGGCGGCTGGCAGGACGCCGAGGGACACCCCCTCGAGCCCGCCGCCATCGTCGAGCAGACCCGCCAGCGGGTGCTCGACCACACCCTGATCCGGCGCATCGAGGATTCCCGCTTCAACGACGAGGGGTTGCCCGCCAACCGTCGGGCGAGCCTCGCCCTGGACACGCCGCTGACCTTCCGGATCCGCCGTCGCCAGCTGCCTGAGGACCTGCCGCCCACCTGGCAGGTGCACGAGATCGACCGTCATACCCTCGAGGTCACCGTGCCCGCCGGGCAGATGGAAGTGATGCTGCCCGAGACTCGTCAGGCCCAGGTGCGCACCGCCGGCCAGCTGCCCACCGGCTTCGAGCCCAGTCGCTTCTACCGCAGCGTGCATCACCCCCGCGGTCTCTCCATGACGATCTTCGCCGCCAGCGACTGCCTGGGTGACAGCGGCCTGGAGTGGGATGCCCTTCGCGACCGCCTCGACCCCGACGAGGTGGCGGTCTATGCCGGCAACTCCATCGGCCAGCTCGACGACGAGGGCTGGGGCGGATTGCTCAAGAGCTTCGTCTCGGGCAACCGGGCCACCTCGAAGCAGATGCCGCTGGGCTACGGCCAGATGCCCGCCGACTTCCTCAACGCCTATGTCCTGGGCAGCGTGGGCGGTACCGGTGCGGTGCTCGGCGCCTGTGCCAGCTTCCTCTACAACCTGCGGCTCGGTGTGGAGGATATCCGCGCCGGCCGTCGCCGGGTGGTGATGGTCGGCACCGCCGACGCTCCCATCACCCCCGAGATCATCGAGGGTTTCCGGGCCATGGGCGCCCTGGCCGACGACGACAGCCTCCGGTCGCTGGACGCCCTGGAGCTGCTCACCGATGCCGACTACCAGAAGGCCTGCCGGCCCTTTGCCCGCAACTGCGGCTTCACCATCGCCGAATCCAGCCAGTTCATCCTGCTGATGGACGATGCCCTGGCGCTGGAGACGGGGGCCGAGATCCTCGGCAGCGTGCCGGCGGTGTTCGTCAATGCCGACGGCTGGAAGCGCTCCATCTCGGCCCCCGGCATCGGCAACTACATCACCCTGGGCAAGGCCGCCTCGCTGGTCCGCGACATGCTCGGCGAAACGGCGCTGCGCGAGCGCAGCTTCCTCCACGCCCATGGCACCAGTACGCCCAAGAACCGGGTGACCGAGTCCCATGTCTTCGACCTGGTCGCCCGCGCCTACGGCATCGAAGCCTGGCCGGTGGTGGCGGTCAAGGCCTTCGTCGGCCACTCGCAGGGCAGCGCCGCCGGCGACCAGCTCGCCAGCGCCCTGGGCAGCTTCGCCCACGCCCTGCTGCCGGGCATTCCGACCCTGGACGCGGTGGCCGACGACGTCTACGCCGAGCGGCTACGCTTCTCGCGTACGCCGCTGTCCTTCGCCGCCGATGCCGCCTTCATCAATGCCAAGGGCTTCGGCGGCAACAACGCCACCGGCGTGCTGCTCTCGCCCGGGGTCACCGAACGGCTGCTGATGCAGCGTCACGGAGAGGCCGCCGTGGCCGCCTGGCAGGCTCGCCGCGAGACCACCCGCGAGGCCGCCGCCAACTACCTGCAGCAGGCCGACCGTGGTCACTTCCAGGCCCGCTACCGCTTCGGCGAGGGCGTGCTGGAGGGACCGGAGCTCGAGGTCAGCGACCGGAGCATCCGCATCCCGGGCTATGCCCGGCCGGTCTCGCTGGTGGTGGACAACCCCTTTGGACGACTCGAGGAGGGAGAACGCGGATGAATATCGCGGTCTACCCCGGCACCTTCGACCCCATCACCAACGGCCACTTCGACCTGATCGAGCGCGCCTCGCGGCTGTTCGACAAGGTGGTGGTGGCCATCGCCGACAGCCCCGGCAAGGGGCCCGCACTGGACCTCGATACCCGCCTCGCCCTGACCCGGGAAGTGGTGGCGGCCCTCGACAATGTCGAGGTGGTGGGCTTCTCGGGGCTGATGACCGAGTTCATGAAGCAGCAGCAGGCGCGCGTGCTGCTGCGCGGCCTGCGCGCGGTGTCCGACTTCGAGTACGAGCTGCAGCTGGCCAACATGAACCGCGCCCAGATGCCGGAGCTGGAGACGGTCTTCCTGACCCCGGAGGTGGAGAACTCCTATATTTCCTCGACCCTGGTGCGCGAAATCGCACGGCTCGGCGGCGATGTCTCGAAGCACGTGCATCCCAGGGTCGCCGAAACCCTGCGCAGCCATTACAATGCCTGACTAGATTACTCGGAAAAGCGCTACCCTGCGTGAGGTATCCCCCATGGCCCTGATGATCACCGACGAGTGCATCAACTGCGACGTCTGCGAACCCGAATGCCCCAATGGTGCCATCTCGCCGGGAGAGGAGATCTATGTCATCGACCCCAACCTGTGCACCGAGTGCGTCGGCCACTACGACGAGCCCCAGTGCCAGCAGGTCTGCCCGGTGGACTGCATCCCCCTCGACCCGGCCCATGAGGAAAGCCGCGACGAGCTGATGGAAAAGTACCAGATCATCACCGCGGCCTGACGCTCTCGCCCCCCGTCAAGACGCGACGACACCGGCGCCCCGCTCATCCAGCGGGGCGCCGGCGTGTGTGGCCGCGACATCAAGGCGCCGGGCTACAGCTCGTCGCCGCGGCGGCTCACCGTACACCCCAGGCAGCGCCGGAAGGTGGCCTCCGCGGGCGTCTTGACCAGCGCTTCCGCGGCGGGGCCCACGTTACCGCCCAGCGCCGAGAATGGCAGCGAGACCAGGAACACCGCCGTCCCGCCCAGGGTCGCCACGAGCAGCAACGGCCGGGCGATCAGCGCATCCGCCACCATGGCGCCACCACTGGGTTGCGCCTCCAGGCGCTGCTGCGCCTGGGACAGCGCCGGCGTGCTGCCCAGCAAAGTGACCAGGGCGAGCGCCGTGGCCACCAGAATCTTGCGTGTCATGATCATTCCCCCGCTCCCCGCTCTGCTCTGCATGATCCACGTCATACCATGGTACGAATCCCACTTAACTTCCAGACGCAATCAGGCTACAGTTTGTCACACTGGCTTACACCAAGGGTAGCCGCCTGTCGGCGGTTGCCCCCCACGGGCCGCCGGCCCGACCATGCATGCAAAGGAGCGCATGATGAAGCGTCTGATCGCCACCGCCGCCCTGGCCACCCTGGTCGCCAGCCCCGTCCTTGCCCAGAGCTATCCCGGCGTACCCGACGCAGGTCCCTATCTGGGGGCCGGTATCGGGCATGCGAAGCTGGATTTCAACATTGAGGGCTTCTACCGAGACTTGGGATTTCCCAATGTCAGCTCTGATGATACCGATGTCAGCTACAAGCTGTTTGCCGGCTACCAGTTCAACCCCTACTTCGCCGTCGAGGCAGGTTATGTCGACTTCGGGAGTTTCACTGCCAGCTCGACAGCTGCAGGCTTTTCTGGGGATGCTAAGTTGAGTGTCGATGGTTTTACCGCGGCGCTAGTGGGCAAGCTTCCGATCCAGAGCGGCTTTAGTGTCTATGGCAAGCTCGGTATGGTTGCTTGGGATGCGGACCTAAAGGAAAGCGCCAGCTTCATGGGAATGTCTGCTTCGGCCAGCTATGGCGAGGATGGTACTGACCCCTTCTACGGTATCGGCGCCGAGTATGTCGTTAACCAGATCGTGATGCGCGCCGAGCTCGAGCGCTACGATATCAGCGAGAGCGGCGAGGACTTCACCATCGACATGATCTCCGGCAGCATCGGCTACCGCTTCTGATGGCCTCACCCTGACACCCGACAGCCCCGCTTCGGCGGGGCTGTTGCGTTGTGGCCTGTCACCCGCCATGCTGCTCGGTTTCACCGTCAGCGGAAGCCGCCGTGTCACCGTCTCCTGTCGCTCCCGGCGCCTCCCCCCGGCGCCTCTGGGCGCTGGCCTGGCCGATCATCCTCTCCAACATCACCGTGCCGCTGCTGGGCCTGGTGGACACCGCCGTGGTGGGCCACCTGCCGGATTCGCGCTACCTGGCCGCCGTGACCCTGGGCGCCACCCTGTTCGGCTTCCTCTACTGGGGCTTCGGCTTCCTGCGCATGGGCACCACCGGCCTCACCTCGCAGGCGGTGGGACGCGAGAACGACAGCGAGGTACGCAACCTGCTGGGGCAGTCGCTGCTGCTGGCGGCCGGCATCGGCGCACTGCTGATCCTCTTCTCGAAGCCCTTGATCACCCTCGGCCTGTGGCTGCTCGACGGCAGCGAGATCGCCACCGACCTGGCCACCGAATACGCCCGGATCCGCATCCTCTCGGCCCCGGCGGTGCTCGCCAACTACGCGATCCTCGGCTGGTTCCTGGGCCAGCAGAACTCGAGGGTGACGCTGGCGATCCTGGTGCTCACCAATGGCGTGAACATTGCACTGGACCTGCTGTTCGTGGTGGGCCTCGGCATGACCAGCGACGGGGTGGCCTGGGCCACGGTGATCGCCGACTACACGGCGCTGGCCTTCGGCGGCTGGCTGGTCTCCCGCCAGCTCGGCCTGCTGGGAGGACGCTTCCTGCGCGAGCACCTGTGGCGAATCACGGCCTATGCCGAGCTGTTCCAGGTCAATGCCAACCTCTTCGTGCGCACCCTGGGGCTGCTGTTCGCCATGGCCTTCTTCACCTCCCGGGGCGCCGTGCAGGGCGATACCGTGCTGGCCGCCAACGCCGTCCTGTTGCAGTTCATCATGTTGACCAGCTACGCCCTCGACGGCTTCGCCCATGCCACCGAGGCGATCACCGGGCACGCCGTGGGACGCCGGCGCTGGGACGAATTCGGCCGGGCCGTGAAGAGTGCGGCGCTCTTCTCGCTGGCCACCGCCGCCGCCGCCTCGCTGGCCTTCGCCCTGGGCGGCCACCTGCTGATCGCCCTGCTCACCGACCTTCCCGAGGTCCGGGCCACCGCCGGCAGCTATCTGCCGTGGATGGTCGCCATGCCGCTGATCGCGGTGTGGAGCTACCTGCTCGATGGCGTCTTCATCGGTGCCACGGCGAGCCGCGAGATGCGCAACAGCATCTTCGCCGGCCTCATCGTCTATCTGCCGGCCTGGTGGCTGACCCAGGGGCTGGGCAACCACGGCCTGTGGCTCGCCTTCCTCGGTTTCGCCCTGGTGCGCTCGGCGGTGCTGACGGCCTACTACCTCCACTACCGGCGCACCCGCTGGCACGGCCGGGACAGACCGGCATGTACCACGCTTTGACACGACCTCGCCTTGCCGGCAACGTTGACCGGTCCGATAACGCAACTTTCTGAGATTGCGCTACTTTTCCTGAGACGCCTCACACACAACAGAAGAAGCGAATCCGCCATGCTCAAGTTCCTGTCGAGGCCGGCCGTCAAACTGGTCGACCGCTACCTTCCGGATCCCTATATCTTCGTGCTGCTGCTGACCATCATCGCCGCCGCCGCCGCCATCGCCGTGGAACGCCAGACCCCGCTGGCGGTGATGCGCTTCTGGGGCGACGGCTTCTGGAGCCTGCTGACCTTCTCGATGCAGATGCTGCTGATCCTGGTCACCGGCTTCATGCTGGCCAGTTCGCCACCGGTCAAGCGCCTGTTGCAGAAGCTCGCCAGCCTGGCCAGGAACGCCGGCGGCGCCATCATCCTGGTGACCCTCGTATCGCTGGCCGCCAGTTGGATCAACTGGGGCTTCGGCCTGGTGGTGGGGGCCCTGTTCGCCAAGGAACTGGCGCGGCTGGTCAGGGTCGACTACCGCCTGCTGGTGGCCAGCGCCTACTCCGGCTTCGTGATCTGGCACGGCGGACTCGCCGGCTCGATCCCGCTGACCATCGCCACCGAGGATCACTTCACCGCCGACCAGATCGGCGTGATCGGTACCGGCTCGACCATCTTCTCCTTCTTCAACCTGGCCCTCGTCGCCTGCCTGTTCGTCTCCATTCCGCTGGTCAACCGCCTGATGCTTCCCGACGACAAGGAGAGCGTCTACGTCGACCCGAAGCTGCTCGACGACGACACGCCGACTCGGGTGCGCATCACCCGCCCCGCCGAGCACCTGGAAAACAGCACGACCCTGGCCTGGCTGGTGGGCATCCCCGGGGTGCTCTTCCTGCTCGACCATTTCGTCCTGCGCGGTGGCGGCCTGAACCTGAACGTCGTCAACTTCATGTTCCTGTCCCTGGCCATCGTGCTGCACCGCACGCCACGCAGCCTGCTGACGAGCCTGAACGAGGCGATCAAGGGGGGCGCCGGCATCGTCATCCAGTTCCCCTTCTATGCCGGGATCATGGCCATCATGGTCCAGTCGGGCCTGGCCGAGACCATGTCCGAGTCGTTGATCTCGTTCGCCACCGAGGCCTCGCTGCCCTTCTGGTCATTCCTCAGCGCCGGTCTCGTCAACCTCTTCGTGCCGTCCGGTGGCGGCCAGTGGGCGGTGCAGGCCCCGGTGATGCTGCCCGCCGCCGAGGCCCTCGGCGCGGACATCCCCCGGGTCGCCATGGCCGTGGCCTGGGGCGACGCCTGGACCAACCTGCTGCAGCCCTTCTGGGCCCTGCCGGTACTCGCCATCGCCGGGCTGAAGGCCAAGGACATCATGGGCTTCTGCCTGGTCCAGCTGCTCATCACCGGGATCATCATCTCGGTGGGCCTGACCTGGTTCTGATCACGCTCCGCTACCGCCGGGCAACCCGGCGGTAGCGCCCGCTCGCTGCTAGGCCATCGCCGACCGTGTCGTCACCCGCCCCGCTCGGGCACTCCACATCAAGGCGCCCAGGAACAGCACCAGTCCCAGGCCGTCCAGCGCCAGCTGGCCATGGGGCCAGAGCATCAGTGCCCCGATGGGGAACATCGCCAGCCGCAGCCACCACGGCAGCTCGTGCTCCAGGAAGCCCTCTAGCCCGGCAATGATGGCGTAGATGCCGAACAGCGCGAAGGCGAACACCGTGGCCATCTCCAGGGGCGTGCCGCCGATCAGCGGCGACCACACGAACAGCAGCGGGATGATGTAGAGCCCCTTGGCGATCTTCCAGGCGGTGAAGCCGGTGCGCATCGGCGGCGTCCTGGCGATGGCGGCGGCGGCGAAGGCGGTCAGGCAGACCGGCGGGGTGACGTTGGAGTCCTGGGAGAGCCAGAAGATCACCATGTGGGCCGCCACCAGCAGCATGGTCAGGGTATGCGGCGACAGGGCCTGCTCGTAGAGTTGATGGCGGAAGTCGTCCGGCACCGTGGTCAGCAGTTCCCGAGCGCTGGCGGCGTCCATCGGCGCCTTGAGGGCCTCCAGGTGCTCCGGGGCGGCCAGCATGAAGATCGCCCGGGCCTGCTCGGGCAGCTCGCCGGCCATCAGCAGATCCACCAGTTGGCCATGGGCCATCAGGCCGTAGAGGGCCGGGGCCGAGAGGGTACCCAGCACGATATAGGCGGCGGTGACCGGCAGCCCCATGCCCAGTACCAGCGAGGCGATGGCGATCAACACCATGGTGATCAACAGGCTGCCGCCGGCCCAGTCGGTGATCATCAGCGAGAAGGTGTTGCCGATCCCGGTGGTGGAAACCACATTGACGATCAAGCCCACGGTGAGCAGCAGGATCGCCGTGGTCACCATGTTGCGGCTGCCCAGCATCAGGGCCTCGAGGATGGCCTTCGGGGTCATGGGGTGCCTGGACAGCCAGGAGGCCACCACCACCGAGAGGATGGCGATGCCGGCGGCATAGGTGGGCGTGAAGCCGTGGATCAGCGAGGCCACCAGCACCACCAGCGGCAACAGGAAGTGCCAGCCTCCCTTGAGCACCTCGAGAAGCCGCGGCGCCTCCTCGGTCTCCACCTGCCGGGCGTTGCTGCGCTTGGCCTCGATACGCACGAACATCGCCACCGAGAGGAAGTAGAGCAGGGCCGGCAGGGCCGCCACGCCGATGATGGTCAGGTAGGAGACCTGGGTGTAGGAGGCCATGATGAAGGCGCCGGCGCCCATCACCGGCGGCATCAGCTGGCCCCCGGTGGAGGCCGCCGCCTCGACCCCGGCGGCGAAGCGCGGCGGGAAGCCGGCCTTGCGCATCAGCGGGATGGTGATGACCCCGGTAGAGACGGTGTTGGCCACGCTGGAGCCGGACACCGAGCCCATCAGCCCCGAGGCGAACACCGCCACGAAGCCGGGTCCACCGATGAAGCGCCCGGCGGCGCAGCGTGCCAGTTGGATGATGAAGTCGCCGGCGCCGGAGCGGACCAGAAAGGCACCGAACAGGATGAACATGAACACATAGGACCAGGAGATGCGGGCGATGGAGCCGAGCATGCCGTCGCCACCCAGGTAGCTACGGTAGAGCACCGTTTCCCAGGTCAGGCCCGGGAAACCGAAGACTCCGCCGACGTAGCGACCCCACCAGGCCACATAGGTCAGCGCCACCAGGCACAGCACGGGAATGAACCAGCCGGTGGTGCGACGGGCGAATTCGAGCACCAGGGCAAGGGCGACGATGGAGACGACCCAGTCGGCGGGGGAGAAGCGCACGCCGCGGGCGTAGAGGGCGTCCTCGAAGCCGATCAGGTAGAAGGCGCAGCCCAGCGCGGCCAGGCCGAGCAGGATATCCACCGCCAGCATCAGGCGCTGGCCGCCGGCGGAGCGGGCCTTGAGCATCGGCACCGACAGCGCGCAGAGCAGGCCGAACATGCCGAAGTGCAGGGCACTGATCCATACCTCGGAGAGGGTGCTCAGGGTGTTGAAGTAGAGGTGCGACAGGGCCACGACGATGGCCAGGGCAAACAGCGCCCGGCCGAGCCAGGGGTGGTCGAGACGCTCGCGGGATTCGCTGGCGGCTTCGTCGCGTGCCTCGGGGGGTGACGTTGCGTTCATGGGCTTTCTCACGGAGCTGGCGTGGATGGGGGAGCGGTGCCGCCGGCAGTATCACGGGGCGTTGCCGGGGGCAGGCCTGCGAGGAGGCGCTGTGAACCCGTCCCTGGGCGCTACCGACGCCATCCCTGGCGTAGGACCTCCTCGTCGACCTGCCCCCCCCGCCCCTCGCCAGGGGTGGCTTGGCAGCAGGCTCTGGCAAGGACTGGAAAGGCGCGCTTACCCCTCGAGCAGATGCTCGGGGATTGCTAGCCCCTGCTCCTGGAAGTAACGGGCCGCCCCGGGGTGCAGGGGCATGGGCAGGCCATCCAGGGCACTCTCCAGGGCCATGTCGCGGGTCGCCGGGTGGATGTTGTTGAGGAACGGCAGGTTCTCGAACATCGCCTTGGTGATCTGGTAGACGTGCTCGTCCGGCACGTCGGCGTTGACCACCAGGATGTTGGGCTGGGAAATGGTGTGTACCGCCTCGTCCTGGCCGGGGTAGGTGCCGGCGGGGATCTCGAAGGCGGACCAGACCGGGTACTCGCCGTTGATGCGCTCGAGCTGTTCTGCCGTGACATTCAGAATGGCAATATCGCTGCCCATATTGGCGAAGGCACTGGTCACCGCCGATGCCGGCACCCCGGCCGGGATGTTCATGCCATCGATGTTGCCGTTCTGCATGGAGTCGGCGCTGGGACCGTAGCCGAGGTAGGCGAGATCCATCTGCTCCGGGTCGATGTCGAGACCGGCAAGAATCTGCCGACCCGAGCCCTCGGTGCCGGAGTTGCGGGCGCCGATGGAAAAGCCGCGCCCGTAGAGCTGGGCCAGGTCGTCGATGGTGCCGCTCTCCAGGCGGTTGCTGCGCATCACGAAGTGCTCGACGTTCTGCCACAGCATGGAGACCGAGCGCACGTTGTCGTAGGCCTTGGGCACCGGGCCTTCACCGTTCCAGGCCCAGGCACCGTAGAGGGCCTGGAGGATGCCGAACTGGGCCTGGTCGTCGTCCATCAGGCGCAGGTTCTCGGCGGAACCGGCGGAGCTGATCGCCGAGACGGTGATGTTGTGGGTCGGCTCCAGCTTGACCCGCACCAGGGTGGAGAGGGCCACCCCCACCGGGTAGAAGGTGCCCCCGGTGGTGGCGGTGCCCATGATGTACTGGCCGCCTTCGCTGCCATTCTGGGCGCTGGCGCTGGCCGCACCGAGGCCCAGGGTGGCGGCGGTGGCGAGGCAGAGGGCGGACTTGAGGAACTGGCGCTTGTGCATGTGATCTCTCCTGGTCGCTAGGACTTGTTATGGTCATGCGCCCAGGGAGAGCGAAATGCCTGCCAGTTCCAGAAGATGTCATTCCCTTCAATAGGTTGAACGGTGTATCAGGCGCAACCACGGCCAGGGACGGGCGTCGGTCGGCAAGATGTTGCCGATGCCGCCTCGACCTTCGGCAGGAAATGGCCACCGGCCCGTGGGCGGATCACGACGCAGGAGGTTCGCTTGCCCCGGCCAGGAAGGCTTCGCGGCGCAGCCCATGCTTCTGCATCTTCTGGTTCAGGGTGCGCCGCGGCAGCTCCAGCTCCTCCAGCACCGCCTGGATATTGCCACCATGACGGCCCAGCGACTCACGCAGCAGCGCCGCCTCGAAGGCCGCCAGCTGCGCCGCCAGGGACCCCTCCTCCACCGGCGCGCCCCGGGCGTGCCACGGCAGCTCCAGACCGAGGATGAAGCGGGTCGCCATGTTGCGCAGCTCGCGCAGGTTGCCCGGCCACGGGTGGCGTCCCAGGGCGGCCAGGAGCTCGCCATCCGGCTCTCGCGGCGGACGCTGGTGCACCTCGGCGGCCTGACGGCAGAAGTGCTGAAACAGCAGCGGAATGTCCTCGCGCCGCTCGCGCAGCGGCGGGATGCCGAGCTCGGCGATGGCCAGCCGGTAGTAGAGGTCCTCGCGGAAGCGTCCCTCGGCGGCCAGCGTCAGCAGGTCTTCCTTGGTCGCCGCCACCACCCTCAGGTCGACGTGAAGCAGCGCATTGCTGCCCAGCCGGGTGAGCTCGCCCTCCTGCAGGGCGCGCAGCAGCTTGACCTGGGCCGCCAGCGGCAGCGACTCCACCTCGTCGAGGAACAGGGTGCCGCCACTGGCATGCTCCAGGATGCCGATGCGCCGTTCGCTGGCCCCGGTGAAGGCCCCCTTCTCGTGGCCGAACAGTTCCGACTCGATCAGCTCCGAGGCAATGGCCCCACAGTTGAGGGCGACGAAGGGACCGCTCGTCCCGCCGGCCTCGTGCAGGCAGCGCGCCACCACCTCCTTGCCGCTGCCGGTCTCCCCCAGCACCAGCACATTGGCGCGGGTCGTCGCCAGGTTGTCGAGCTGCTGGCGCAGGCGCACCATGCCCGGGGCCTGGCCCAGCAGCCGGGCGGCCAGGCTCCCCTCGCGCAGCGCCTCGCGCAGCCGACGGTTCTCCAGCGCCAGTCGGCGACGCTCCAGGCCGCGCCGCACGCACTCCTCCAGGCGTTCCGGGGCGAAGGGCTTCTCGACGAAGTCCCAGGCGCCGGCCTGCATCGCCTCCACCGCCATGGGCACGTCGCCATGCCCGGTGATCAGGATCACGGGCGGCGGATCGTCGAGGGCCTGCAGGGCCCGCAGCAGGGCCAGGCCATCCAGCCCCGGCATCTTGACGTCGCTGACCAGCACGCCGCAGGCATCGCCGGCCCGCAGCGCCTCCAGTGCCGCCTGGCCGCGCGCGAAGGTGCGCACCGCCAGCTCCGAGAGCTCCAGCCACTGGCTGAAGGACTCCCGCACGTCGGGGTCATCGTCGACCAGCCAGATCGGCAGGGCCTCGGGGCACGCATCATGGCTCATCCTGGCTCTCCCTGATCGAAGACGGGGACGCGAGGCCCGTCGGTTGGGCCCGGGGCAGCTCGACACGGAACCAGGCGCCTCCCGACGGGCGATTCCCGGCGTGGATGCGCCCGCCGAGGTCCTGGACGATGCCGTAGCTGATGAACAGCCCCAGCCCCAGGCCGTCCCCCACCGCCTTGGTGGTGAAGAACGGATCGAAGAGCTGCTCCAGCAGTTCGTCGGGGATGCCGGCGCCGTTGTCGGCCACCGTCACCACCAGGCGCTCGGCCTCGGCCTCGATGGCGACCTCCAGCCACGGCTCGGCCACCCCGCGCAGGGCGTCCAGGGCGTTGCGCAGCAGGTTGGTCAGCAGTTGCTCGACGCGCACCTCGTCGCCCAGCACCCACAACGCCCCCCCGGGCAGGCGGCTCCGGGGCCGCACGCCCTGCTGTCGGCAGCGCTCCGCCAGCAGCTCGAGGACGAAGTCGAGCCGCGCCACCAGGTCCACCGGCTCCCGGGCCCCGCCCTTGCGGGCAAACAGCTTGAGCTGGCGGATCAGGCCACCGAGCCGCTCGCAGAGCGCCTGGATGCGCTGGAAGTTGTCGTCGGCGGCGTCGGAGCGCCCTCGATCCAGCAGCCGCTGGCCATTGGCCGCATAGGTACGGATCCCCGAGAGCGGCTGGTTGAGCTCATGGGCGATGCCGGCGGCCATGGTGCCCAGGGCCGCCAGCTTGCCGGCCTGCACCAGCTCCGCCTGGGCCTCCTGCAGCTCGCGGGTGCGTTCCACCACTCGCGCCTCCAGGCGCTCGTTGGCCTCGCGGATGATCGCCGCCTCACGCTCCCGCAGCCGCTGGCGCTTCTGCCGTTCGCGCAGCCACAGCGCCAGCAGCAGCAGGGCCAGCCACACCGCCACGCCCCCCATCAGGGCATTGCGGGCACTGACATAGAGCGGTCGCACCGGCATCAGGTAGTGCATCGTCCAGCCCAGGGTCTCCAGCGCCAGGGTAGTGTCGACCAGGCGCTCGCCGAGCCCCGCTCCCCCTACCAGCAGCGAGTCGTCCCGCAGGCGTCGCCCCAGCGGCTCGAGCGGCTCGCCCATGAACTGGCGCTGCCGACGGATCTCCTCGCGGGCCTGCGGGGTCAGCTCCCCCAGGCGGCGATAGCGCCATTCGGGTCGGCTGGAGAGGATCACCACCCCGTTGGCATCGGTGAGCAGCACCTTCTCGCCGGCCCGGCGCCAGTCCGCCTGCAGCGCCTCCAGCGAGACCTTGGCCACCAGCACACCCTGGGCCGCTTCCGGGGCGCCGGGCCCCACGGCGGCGGAGACGAAATAGCCGGGGCGGCCCGTGGTGCTCCCCACGGCGAAGAATTCCCCCTGCCCCGTGGCCATGGCCTCGTAGAAGTAGGGGCGGAAGCGATAGTCATGGCCCACGAAGCTGTCGGCCTCGGCATGGTTGCTGCTGGCCAGGGTCCGGCCCTCGGCGTCCAGCAGGAAGATCACCTCGGCGCCGGAGCGTTCGGCCACCAGCGCCAGGAAGGCATTCACCTGGGGCACGAAGATCTCGGCGGGATCGAGCAGCGCCGCCTGTATCTGGGGCTGGTGGGCGAGCAGCCCCGGCAGGTAGGTGAAACGCTCGAGGGCCCCCTGCAGGCTGCTGCCGTAGAGCGACAGCCGGTTGTCGGCATGGCGACGCGCCTCCGCCTCCGACTGGGCATACTGCCACTGCCACAGCCACCAGAGGCTGGCCAGCGCCACCCCGACCAGGCACAGGAGCGGCAGGCGTCGCCACCGGCTCAAGGCCGCGACTCCGGGCGAGGTGGCGGCCCCGGTCGAGGTAGAGGCATAGTCAGCATCGGGTGCGGCGGCCTCATGGCATCTCCTCCTCTCCGGTCGACGCCGCGGCGTCGAAATCGACGATGCCCGGATCATACCACCCCGGCAGGGAGCCGGCGCTGAGCCGATGACACCCATCCCATCTCGCGGCCAAGGCGTTATGCTGTGGTAAACCCGACAAAGGAAAGTGCCTGATGGACGAACACGCCCTGCCCGGCCAGCACGAGCTGACCATGACCGTGCTGATGACTCCCGACATGGCCAACTTCAGCGGCAAGGTGCACGGCGGCGCCATCCTCAAGAAGCTCGACGAGGTGGCCTACGCCTGCGCCAGCCGCTACTCCGGCCACTACGTGGTGACCCTCTCGGTGGACCAGGTGCGCTTCAAGCAGCCGATCCACGTCGGCGAGCTGGTCACCTTCCTGGCCAGCGTCAACCACGTGGGTCGCTCCTCCATGGAGATCGGCATCAAGGTGGTCGCCGAGGACATCCAGCAGAAGATGATCCGCCACACCAACAGCTGCTACCTGACCATGGTGGCGGTGGGCGCCGACGGCAGGCCGGCCCGGGTGCCGCCGCTGACGCTCGCGACGCCACAGCAGAAGCTGCGCTTCGAGAAGGCCGCGCTGCGCAAGAAGCTGCGCAAGCAGGCCGAGGAGGAGGAGCGCCGTACCCAGCAGCACCACGATGATGGCCAGGCCCGGGCCACCGTCCGCCATGGCGACGATGCGGTGCCCCGCTGAGCCATGCGGCAGCTGCGACTCCGGCGGCTCTCACACTTCTCACCAGGGCACAAGGAGGCGCCATGTCCCCCTCGCTCCCCGATCGAGGACCACGATCGTCCCTGCTGGAGCGCGTCCACCTGGCCTGGGACCTGCTCGTCATCGTGCTGGTCGTCGCCAACCTGGCGCTGCTGCTGTTCGACGGCCTGTTCCTGCTGCCGCCGCTGAATGCCGCCTTCGAGGCCGTGGCGCCGGGGCTGCATGACGCCTACGACCGCCACGTCCATGCCCACTTCGTCGCCATCGACCTGGCCTTCGTGGCGGTCTTCGTGCTCGACGTGCTGCTGGGCTGGGCGGTGGCCATCCTGGAGCGCCGCTACCATCGCTGGTTCTTCTACCCCTTCGTGCACTGGTACGACGTGCTGGGCTGCATCCCGGTGGGCGGCTTCCGGCTGCTGCGGGTGCTGCGCGTCGTCTCGCTGCTGCACCGGCTGCAGCGGCTGGGGCTGATCGATATCCGCCGCTGGCGGCTGTATGGCGTCTACGCCAAGTACTACGACATCCTGATGGAGGAGCTCTCGGACCGTATCGCCCTGCGCCTGCTGGACAACATCCAGGACCAGGTCCGCGGCAGCGATTCCCTGTCGACGCGCCTCGCCGAGGACGTGGTGATGCCGCGCAAGCAGCAGTTGATCCACGAGATCAGCCGACGCCTGGAGGAGATGGTCGACAGCGCCTACCGGACCAATCGCGGCGAGCTGATGCGCTACATCAGCGCCCTGGTCGGGCGAACCCTGGCGGAGAACCCCGAGATGAAGCGCCTCCGGCGCCTGCCGCTGGGCGGACAGGTAGCCGGAGCCCTGGACGACTCGCTGAGCGATATCGCCTGCCGCCTGGTGCACGAAGCCATCGAGGGCCTGCGCTCGCCGGAGTTCAACTTGCTGGTGGAACACCTCGCCGACAGCGGCTTCGAGGCCTGGCTGCGGGTCGACGACCACACCGACCGGGTCACCGAGCAGGTGCTCGTCGACATGCTGGAGGTAATCAAGGAGCGGGTCGCCCGCCAGCGCTGGAAGCAGCGCTACGAGTAAGCCTCCCGGGTCAGTAAAGGCGCGCCTTGATGATGGGTTTCAGCAGATAACTCAACAGGGTACGTTTTCCTGTCTGGATATCCACCTGAGCCACCATGCCAGGACGGATCGGCAGCATCTCGCCGTTGCGCTCCAGGTAGGCACGCTCGGTGCGGATCAGCACCTCGTAGAAGGCCTCCTTGCCGCGCGGCGTCTCCTCCTCGATGGTATCCTCGCTGATCTGCTCCACCTGACCTTCGAGGTCGCCGTAGATGGTGTAGTCGTAGGCGGTGACCTTGACGCTGGCCGGCATGCCCGGCGCCACGAAGGCGACGTCCTGGGGGCGCACCCGGGCCTCGATCAACAGTTGGTCCTCGATCGGGATGATCTCCATGATCGGCTCGCCGGGCTGGATCACCCCACCCCGGGTGTTGACCTGGATATCGTTGACCCGACCACGCACCGGCGAGTGGATCTCGGTGCGCTGCAGCTGGTCGCTGCGCTGCAGCAGGATCTGCTCCAGGGTGCTGAGCTCGGCCTGCTTGGCGGAGAGCTCGGCGTAGGCGTCCTGCACATAGGTGTTGCGGAGCTCCGCCAACCGTCCCCCCAGGCTGGCGATGGCCTGGCCAAGCTTGAGCGCCTCCATCTCGCTGACCGAGCGGCGCTGCACCAGCGGCTCCACCAGGTCCAACTGGCGCCGGACCAGGCGGATCTCCTCGCCGATCGAGCGCTCCGCCTCGCGCAGCCGGTCACGCCGTGCGCGGAACAGTGCCTGCTCCGAGCGCACCAGTTCGCCCTTGGGGTCGAACTCCGCGGGGAAGTCGATGCGTTCCTGCTCCAGCACTTCGGCCTCCAGGCGGGCGCTGGCCACCCGCAGCACGGCGATCTGACTCACCGTCTCCAGGTAGGCACTGCGAAATCGGGTGTCGTCGAGACGTACCAGGATCTGCCCCACCTCCACACGCTCGCCGCGACGCACCAGCAGCTCGGCGAGGATACCGCCCTCCAAGCTCTGGATGGTCTGCATCCGGGTCAAGGGCACTACCCGCCCCTCGCCGCGGGTCACCTCGTCGATCTCGGCCCAAGCCGCCCAGGCCACGAATACCCCCAGCACCAACAGGCTGACCCACAGGATGGGGTGACTGGCCCGGTGGTGCGAGCTGAGCCGGGAGTCGCCCAGTTCGTGGAGGATCTGCGCCTCCATTCGCTGCCCGTTAGCCATCCCGACACTCCTCCCCGACACGCTTGCGACGCGGCACCTTCACCTGATTGCCGCTCACCACGCTGTCCACCGGGCCGTCCATCACCACCCGGCCATCGCGCAGCACCACTGCCCGCTCCACCAGGGACAGCAGTGTCTTCTTGTGGGTCGAGACCACCAGGGTTCGCCCCGCCAGCCAGCCACTCAGGTAGTCGATGACCCGTCGCTCGCTGGTCTGGTCGAAGGCCGAGGTGGGCTCGTCCATCAGCACGATGCGCGGGTCCTGCAGCAGCAGCCGGGTCAAGCCGATGGCCTGACGCTGCCCGCCGGAGACGCTGCCGCTGCCCTGGATCGGCAGGTCCAGGCCCAGCGGATGGCGGCGCACGAAGGCGCCCAGCCCCACGGCATCCAGCGCCTCGAACAGCGCCTCGTCGTCATGGGCGGCGCCGTCCAGCAACAGGTTCTCGCGCAAGGTGCCGTAGAACAGTGCGATGTCCTGGGGCAGGTAGCCAATCGCGCGACGACGATCCGCCGGCTCGATCTGCCCCAGGCTGACATCGTCGAGCAGCACCCTGCCATTGCCCGGGTCGCTCAGCCCCGCCAGCAGACGCAGCAGGGTCGACTTGCCGGCGCCATTGCCTCCCAGCAGGGCGATACGCTCGCCGGCAGCGATTTCCAGTTCCTGGAGATTCAGGGCGGCCGGCCCCTCCTCCTGGTAGCGCAGGCGCACCTCTTCCAGCCGGTAGTGGCCGCGCAACGATGGCTTGCGGACGAAGGTGCGCCCCGCCGGGCGCTCCACCGGCGCCTTCATCAGTTCATCGAGCCCCTCGAGGGCCACCTTGACGTGCTGCCAGCGCGCCAGGAGGCCGGCCACCTGGGTCATGGGCGACACGGTGCGCGAGGCCAGGATGGTGCAGGCGATCAGCGCCCCGATGGTCATGTTGCCGGCGCCGATCTGGTAGACCCCCACCAGCACCACCCCCACATAGCCGAGCTGCTGGACCATGGTGGCGCCATGGCCGAGCATCGCCGAGAGGCCTCGCACCTTGACGCCCACCTCGGCGAGTTCCGCCGAGAGGCTCTCCCACAGTCGCAGGTTGCGCCCCTCGGCCCGGGTCGCCTTGACCGTTTCCAGGTTCTCGATGGACTCCAGCAGCACGCCGTTGCGCACCGCCCCCTCGCGCAGATTCCGCCGCGAGAGCTTCGCCAGGCGCCCCTGAGCCAGTAGCCCCGGCAGGACCATCAGCCAGATAGCGATGAAGGGGATCCAGGCCACCGGTCCGCCGATGTAGGCGATCACCCCCAGAAACAGCAGCACGAAGGGCAGGTCGCTGATCGCCCCGATGGTCGAGGAAGTGAAGAACTCGCGGACCGACTCGAACTCGCGGATCTGGGCACTGAAGGCCCCGGTGGAGCCAGGCTTGGCCGCCAGGCGCAACTGCATCACCTGCTCGAAGAGCCGCGACGTGAGCTGCTGATCCAACCCCTTGCCGGTAATGTCGAGCAGGTGGGCGCGAAGGATACGCAGCACGAACTCCAGTACCACCGCGAGCGCCACCCCACTGGCCAGGATCCACAGGGTATCGAAGGCCGCGGTGGGTACCACCCGGTCGTAGACCTGCATGGCGAAGATCGCCGTGGAGATGGCCAGCATATTAGCCATCAGCGCCGCTACGCCCACCTCGACCCAGGTCTTCCAGCGTCGCTTCAACGGCCCCTTCAGCCAGTGCTCATCGTGCTCCCGGGCAAAGTCGCCGGCCCGGTCATCCGGCCGATAGGCCGGGCGCGCCACCACGACGGCCCCTCCATAGCTGGCCGTCAGCGCCTCTCGCCGGCGCGTCTCGCTGCCACCACCACTCTCCGGCAGCAGCACCACCGCCTCGTCGTCGCGCCATTCGACCAATAGCCGTGTACTGCCATCGGCCATGATCAGCAGTGCCGGCAGCAGACCCTCGCCTATCGTCTCCAGGGGCGACTCCAACACCCGGGCCTCGATCGCTACCCGGCGCAGCGCCCGCGACACCAGGGCCAGCGGCAGGCAGCCCTGCTCCAGGGCCAGGCCATCGCCCAGCTCCGCCGGTGTGGTGGTGCGGCCCAGCCGGTGGCAGAGCAGCACGAGCCCGGCGCGCAGGGGGTCGGTTCCTTCAGCGGAGTTCCCCAGTACCTGTGCCGTTGCCATATGGAACCTCCCTCTCCACGCCCTGGCCATGGTCCGCATCCAGCAGGGCATCCAGCCGCCCCAGCTGGGCCGCGGCCCGATACGGTATCCTGGTCTGTTCGCTCACCAGGTCGACGCGCTGCCGTTCGGCCTCGAAGCGGTCTCGCTGAATGACCAGAAGGTCATTCAGCTCGCGCAGCCCTACCTCGAACTGCTCCTGGTAGGCGTCGGCCACCTCTACGGCACTGGTGTGCTGTGCCTCCACGGCCTCCAGCCGCCATTCCAGCATCTCGGCGAGCTCGAGCAGGGTGAAGAGCTGGCGGCGCAAGTCGCGTCGGGTGGCCCGCTGGGTCCACTGGGCCGCTTCGATGCGCTGACGAGCCGACTCAACCCGCCGGAAGTTGGACAAGCCCTGGAAGGCATCCATGCGCAGGCGCAGCGCCACCACGGCGTCCTCCTCCATGCGACCGCCGATCTCGCGACGCAGCACCGAACCTTCCAGATTAAGCTGGGGACGCAGCGCGGCGCGGGACTCCGCCTCCTCGGCACGCGCCGCCAGCACCTCCTCGCGGGCCTGGCGGAACAGCGGCGCCTCGGCCACCGCGGCCTCCAGCGCCGTGGTCTCGCGCAGGCGCTCGATCAGAGGGATGGGAGTGGGCCATTGCAACCCGCCGGGAGATCGGTCGACCAACTCCCGGAACTGGGCCCTGGCCTCGCTCAGGGCACCGCGCTCCAGGGAACGCTGCTCCAGGGCTCGGGCCAGCTCCAGCTCGGCCCGGTCGGCCTCGCCGCGATCCACGTAGCCCACCAGGCTACGGTCGCGGCTCAGCTCGGCGAGTGCCTCGAGCCGCTCGATATGCGAGGCCACCACGGACAGCCGCGCCTCGGCGGCCAGTACGTCGAGATAGACCTCGATGATGTCCAGGGCAGCCTCGTCGCTGGTGACCTTGAGCGCCTCCAGATGCTGACGCTCCACCGCCGAGGCACTTTCTACTCGCGAGCGCACCCGCCCCCAATCGTAGAGCATCTGCGAGGCGGTGATGTCATAGCCGAACTCACCCCAGAGCGAGTTTTCCGGCCCTGCCAAAGCCTGCAGGGTCGGCCAGTAGCCGTCTCGGGCGATCTCCACCTGGGTACCGACCTCGGCGACCCGGGCCTCGGCGGCGCTGACCGCCGGATGAATGGAAAGGCCCTGCTGCACCGCCTCGTCCAGGCTCAACGCCCAGACCGGAGAAGAGAGTAGCGGCGACGTTAGCAGGCCCATGAGGAGCACTCCGGCCCAGCCAGGGCCGAAGCGGCGAGGACGGCGTTCGTTGATCAAGGGGGGAAGCGCCACGCCATAACCCGAACGCCACACTTCCTGGATCACGCTTCCCTTTCTACCCCCGATCAGGCCGCCTCCACGTTGACGCCGTCCTGCACCAGCAGGGTGGCGTCACCGAGAGTGTACTGGGTGTAGGTCACCCCATCGTAGGCGTTGAGCACGCCACTGTACTCCACCGCCCCACTCTCGACCCAGTCACCGGCAAGGTTGACGGTGTCGCCTTGATCCCCCTCGATATACAGCTGGTTGTTGTCGTCGGTGAGTTCGATCACCGCCGTCTCGTCGAGTGTCACCTCGTTGGCACTGGAGCCGCCGATATGGAGGTGTTCGATATTGTTCACCGTGTTCGGATCAACATAGTCGGCCGAGGTATCGTCGACGAAGTCCAGCACGAAGCCCCCGCCGTCCAGCAGCAGGGTATCTTCGCCGTCACCACCATCGAAGGTGTTGTTGCCCACCCCCTCCCAGATCAGCAGGTCGTTGCCGGCGCCACCGTTCAAGGTATCGTTGCCGGCACCACCGCGCAGCAGATCGTCCCCGTCGCCGCCAGTCAGGGTGTCGTTGCCGTCGTAGCCGTAAATACGGTAGCCGTCACCATCCGGGGCCGCGAGGGAATCGTCACCGTCGGTGCCCTCGATCACGGGCACGCTGTCGACGCTGAGCAGAGCGGCATCGATGAGGTCGACGGCACTAGCCGTGTCGGACAGCCCCTCGCTATCGGTTGCCGTGATGGAGACCTCCGTCAGCAGGTCCGCGCTCAGCAGATCTAACTCAGTGCCCAGATAAACCGACGCCAACAGCTCATTGATCGCCAGGTTATCGATGGTGCCCCCATCCAGGGCGGTAATGGTCAGCGTCGAATCGGTGACCAACCCAAGTAGGGTGTTGGTTTGAATATCGACCTGCAGTCCCAGTTCGGCGGCCAGCCTCTCCGAGATATTCCAGCCCTCGGCCAACAGGGCCAACGCAGGGTCGTAGACAAGCACCACCGACTCCAGGTTGCCGTCGCGGTCGTAGGCGATAAAGGCCTGATCATTGAAGTCGATGAGACCTAGGGTCTCCAGGCCAACCAGCCCCAACAGGCTGCCATCGTTGACGAAGACCTGAGGAGCGATATTCGGCTGGACCGTGATCTCCTTGGAGTCGCTGGCGGTATTGCCCGCCTCGTCGCTTACCGTGGCCGTAACGGTATAGGTACCCTCCGCCAGCTCAATGGCCGTCAGATCTAGGGTCCAGTTGCCCTCACCGTCAACTGTTAGCTCGGCATCGGCCTCGGTGTAGACGGTGCCATCGAACTCGACACTCAGGGTATTGCCATCATCCAGGTCAACGGTCCCGAAGACCTCCAGATTGGTATCGGAGGTGATGAAGTCTGAATCATCGACGCCATCGTCCTCGGTGATACCGGTGATACGCACTGTCTCCCCGTCGCCATCGGTATCGATGGTAGTGTCGATGGTCAGTGTACCCGCGGCGATGGCCGTATTGCCCGCTTGGTCAGTAGCGGTCACCGTCACTTCGTAGTCACCCTCACTCAGCTCGGGCAGGGTATCGTCGGCTACCGTCCAAGTGCCGTCACCGTTGTTGACGGCCTCATAGTCGACCCCGCCCACCGTTACCGTGATGGTGGCATCGGGATCGTCCACGGTGCCGGTCAGCTCGGGGGAATCGTCGTTGGTGATCAGGTCGTCCACGCCGACCGTTGGAGCAACAGTATCCAGCTCGAAGCCCACGACATTGGAGACACTGCCCGCGATATCCGCCGTGGCGCTGAACTCGCCATCCTCGATACCGTCAACATCGAGTGTCAGGGTGATGCTACCCGCAGCGATGTCGTCCACGGTCAGGGTATGGGTGGTCACGAAGGGGCCGCCGTCGCCCTCCACGGTGATCGTCAGTTCATCGCCTTCCTGGGCGCCGGTGTTGAGCAGCACCTGGGCCTCGACCCCGGCATCGAGCTCGTCGGCATTGACGAAGCCATCCGCCGCCGCTGCGATGGTCAGGATAGGATTCTCCTGAGCCTCCGCCTCATAGTCGGCCGTCGCCGGCTCGCTGGCATTGCCCGCCGGGTCGGTGGCGGTGGCGCTGACCTCACCACTCGGCTGGGCCGTCTCGGAGGTCACCTCGTAGCCACCGTCTTCACCGGCCACGGCTTCGCCTTCACTGCCATCCGGGAAGGTCACGGTCACCGTGCTGCCCG
>NZ_PNRE01000049.1 GCF_002879645.1 Halomonas heilongjiangensis
CGGCACATAGGCGAACAGCGGCGCATGCACCTTGGCGATCTCGCCCTTGGGCACATGCAGCCGGCTGATGGTACCCGCCTCGGGGGCGGTGATCTCCACCATGGCCTTGTCGGTCATCACATCGACCAGCGGCTGGTCCTCCTCGATGGCGTCGCCCTCGGCGACCCGCCACTCGACCACCTCGCACTCGACGATCCCCTCGCCGATATCGGGGAGGATGAAATCCCTGGCGGCGGCCACGGGCGCAGACGACGGTTCCGCCCCGGCAGGCGCCGGCTTGCCCACGGCAGCGGCCTGCCGCTCGTCCCGGGGTGCCGCGGCGTCCGCCTCGCCTTCGCTCTCGTAGGCAAACAACGGCTCGTGCACCTTGGCGATCTCGCCCTTGGCGACGTAGAGCCGGGTGATCCGCCCCGCCTCCGGGGCGGTGATCTCCACCAGCGCCTTGTCGGTCATCACCTCGACCACGGGCTGGTCCTCCTCGATGGTGTCGCCCTCGGCGACCCGCCACTCGACCACTTCGCATTCCACGATACCTTCGCCGATATCGGGCAGCATGAAGTCACTCATCTCGCACTCTCCTGTCCTGGCTCTCGCCTGTCCGGATATCGGGTGTCAGTAGGCCACGCTGGCCTTGATTGCCTCGAAGATCTTCAGATGATCCGGCATGTACTCCTTCTCCAGGGTCAACGGGAAGGGGGTATCGAGGCCGGTCACCCGGGCAATGGGCGACTCCAGATACAGGAAGCAGCGCTCCTGGATGGTGGCGGCGATCTCGCCGGCGAAGCCGCCGGTCAACGGCGCCTCGTGGGTGATCACCAGGCGGCCGGTCTTGAGCACCGACTCGACCACGGTGCCCTCGTCCCAGGGCAGGATGGAGCGCAGGTCGATCACCTCGCAGGAGATGCCCTCCTTCTCGGCGAGCTCGACGGCGCGGTCGATCACTTCCAGCTGGGCGCCCCAGCCCAGCACGGTGACATCGGCGCCCTCCTTGGTCACCTCGGCCTCGCCGATGGGCAACTGGTAGTCCTCCTCGGGTACCTCGCCGGTGGAGGCGCGGTAGAGCCGCTTGGGCTCGAAGAACAGCACCGGGTCGGGATCGCGGATCGCCGAGAGCAGCAGCCCCTTGGCCTGGTAGGGATTGCGCGGCACCACGATCTTGAGACCGGGTGTGTGGGCGAAGTAGGCCTCCGGCGACTGGGAGTGATAGTGGCCGCCGGAGATCCCGCCGCCATAGGGGGCACGGATGGTCAGGCCACCGACATTGAACAGGTCACCGGAGCGGTAGCGGAACTTGGCCGTCTCGTTGACGATCTGGTCGAAGGCCGGAAAGATGTAGTCGGCGAACTGGATCTCGGCCACCGGCACCGAGCCCTGGGCGGCGAGACCGTTGGCGAAGCCGATGATGCCCTGCTCGACCAGCGGCGTATTGAAGCAGCGCGCGCGGCCGTACTTCTCCTGCAGATGGCTGGTGGCACGGAAGACCCCGCCGAAGAAACCCACGTCCTCGCCGAAGCAGATCACCTTCTCGTCCTCGGCCATGGCGATGTCCAGGGCGTTGTTGATGGCCTGCAGCATGTTCATCTTCGGCATCTCATTCCCCTCCCTTCACGGCGGCGTCATCGCCGGCGACCACGTCGGGATCGAGTGACCGCGCGCCCCTCGGATAGGCGTCGGGGTACTTGCGGATATGGGTCTTGAGATGGTCGAGCTGACGCTGCAGCGCCGGGGTGACGTCGGCATAGACGTCGGTGACCAGGGTGTCGAGCGACGGCGGTGGGCGCTTCTCGGCGCGCTTCATGGTTTCCAGCACCTCGCGGCGCAACCGTTCCTGCAGCTCCTTCTCCTCGTCCTCGCTCCACCAGCCCTGGCCGACCAGCCAGCGCTGCATGCGCAGGATGGGATCCTTCTCGCGCCAGGCCTCCTCCTCCTTCTTCGAGCGGTAGCCCGAGGGATCGTCCGACGACGAGTGGGCCGCCAGGCGGTAGGTCATGGCCTCGATCAGCACCGGCTGGTGGTGCTCGACGGCGATGCGACGGGCTTCCCGGGTGGCCTGGTAGACCGCCAGGATGTCGTTGCCGTCGACACGGATCACGTGCATGCGATAGCCGAAGGCCCGGGGCGCCACGCCGTCGGCGGCGAACTGCTCGACGGCGGGGGTGGAGATGGCGTAGCCGTTGTTGCGGCAGAAGAAGATCACCGGGACCTTGTGCACCGCCGCCATGTTGAGCGCGGCGTGGAAGTCGCCCTCCGAGGCCGCCCCCTCGCCGAAGAACACCGTGGTGCAGTGGCCGTCGCCGGCCAGCTTCTGGCCATAGGCATAGCCGGTGGCCTGGGGGATCTGGGTGGCCAGCGGCGAGGAGATGGTCATGTAGTGGAGCTTGCGCGACCCGTAGTGGATCGGCATCTGGCGCCCCTTGCCGTAGTCCAGCTCGTTGCCGAACAGCTGGTTCATGAACTCGTCGAAGGTGAAGCCACGGTAGGCCAGGGCCCCCTGCTCGCGGTACTGGGCCATGATCATGTCGGCATCGTCCAGCGCCGCCGTGGCGCCGATCACCGCGGCCTCTTCCCCGGTGCACTGCATGTAGAAGCTCAGGCGCCCCTGGCGCTGGGCGGCCATCATCCGCTCGTCGAGCACCCGGGTGAAGACCATCGCCCGGTAGATGCGCCGCGCCTTGTCGCGCTCGAGGTCGGGCGACTCGCCACCCTCGAACAGGGTGCCGTCCTGTTGCAACAGGCGGAAGGTGGGGATCGTGAACTCATCGCCGGCCAGGAAGTCCGGCGAATGGATGTCTTGTGTCGTTGTCATCGTCCTGGTCCTTGGGTGGTGGCAGGAGCTCGACTGCCCCTTGTGAGGGCAGTGTCAACTCTAATGTAGCCAGGCGCCAGAGGTTTGCTCCAGCGTACCGCCAACGCCTACTAGTTGACGTTAACGTAAGATGCCATCAAACGCATCCATCTTGCTAGCCCCGAGACGACATACGAGGGAAAACACTACCGGAACCGAATCCGCCGCCAACCCAGCAGCCGCTCGAAGGCGCTGTCGACGGTGAGTGCCAGCAGCCCGATCAGCAGCGCACCCTGGACGATATAGGCGGTGTTGCCGTTGACGATGCCGGAGATGATGGGGTCACCGAGGTTGCTGGCCCCGACGGTGGCGCCGAGGGCGGCGGTGGCGATGTTGATGGTCACCGAGGTGCGCACCCCGGCCAGGATGACCGGCGCGGCCAGCGGCAACTCCACCTGCCGCAGTACCTGGCCCCGGCTCATGCCCATGCCGCGGGCCGCCTCGTGTACCGCCGGATCGATCCCCTGGAGCCCGGCCAGGCTGTTGCGCACGATGGGCAGCAGGCCGTAGAGCAGCAGGGCGACGATGATCGGCAGCGTACCGAAACCGAGCACCGGTACCGCCAGCGCCAGCACCGCCACCGGCGGAAAGGTCTGCCCCATGGAGGCGAACTGGGCCACCAGCGGCAGGAAATCCCGGCCGAACGGACGGGTCACCAGCACCGCCGCCCCGACGCCGGCCACAATCGCCAGCAGCGAGGCCACCCCCACCACCAGCAGGTGGCGACCGAGCAGCGTCAGGAACTCGGTGCGCCGGTAGATCACCTCGCGCGAGTCCGGCTCGAGCCAGCGGAACACGGCCTCCAGCTCGGCCATGCCCAGGCTCGCCAGCAACAGCAGGCCGAGCCACACGAGCGGCACCCCCCAGCGCCGCAGCCCCGCCGCGAGGCCCGGCGTCATCGCCGCCTCATTCATGGGGCCGGGCCCCCACCAGGCGGCGCAGCGACAACTCCCCCACCGGCATGTCCTCGTCGTCGATCACGGTGAGCCGGTCGGCGTGCTCGCGGAACATCACCGCCAGCGCCTGGCGCAGGGTGGCCTCGCGATGCACCCGGGCCCGGGCGATCAACCGTGGCGAGAGCGGCAGCATCCGTTCCTCGACCCGGGTCAGCGCCGCCTCCTTGAAACCGCGGTCGTCACCGCCCAGCAGCGAGGCGACGAAGTCGTCGGCGGGGTCGCGCAGCAGGTCGAGCGGCGCCCCCTGCTGGACGATGCGCCCGGCGTCCATCACCACCAGCCGGTCGGCCAGCCGCAGCGCCTCGTCCATGTCGTGGGTGACGAAGACGATGGTCTTGTGCAGCCGCGACTGGAGGTCACGCAGCTCCTCCTGCAGCGTGTCCCGGGTGATGGGATCCAGCGCCCCGAAGGGTTCGTCCATCAGCAGGATATCGGGGTCGGCGGCCAACGCGCGGGCGACCCCGACGCGCTGGGCCTGGCCACCCGAGAGCTGGTGGGGATACTTGTCGGCGAAGCTCGCCATCGGCAGCCCCAGCAGTGACATCAGCTCCTCGACCCGCATCTGGATCCTGGCCCGGGGCCACTTCAGCAACCGCGGCACCAGGCCGATGTTGCGGGCCACCGGCCAGTGGGGAAAGAGGCCGGTGCTCTGGATGACATAGCCGATGCGCCGGCGCAGGGCCTGTTCGTCGAAGTTGCGCACCGGCTGGCCATCGAGGTGGATCTCGCCGGCGCTGTGTTCGATGAGCCGGTTGATCATGCGCAGGGTGGTCGACTTGCCGCAGCCGGAAGTGCCCACCAGGGCACAGAGCTCGCCCCGCTCGACGCGCAGCGAGATGCCGTCCACGGCGGTCTCGCTGCCGAAACGCTTGGTCACGTCGAACAGTTCGATCATCGCGCCCCTCCCGGGTGCAGTCGTTCGCTCAGGGCCCCCAGCAGCGCATCCGCCACCAGCGCCATGACGAGGATCGGCAGTGCCCCCAGCAGCACCAGGTCCATGGCCGCCTGGCCCAGCCCCTGGAAGATGAAGCCGCCCAGCCCCCCGGCCCCGATCAGCGCCGCCACCGCGGTGAGGCCGATGGCCTGCACCGTGGTGATGCGCACCCCCTCGAGGATCACCGGCAGCGCCAGGGGCAGGCGCACCTGCAGGAACACCTGGCGTCGGCTCATGCCCATGCCCCGGGCCGACTCGATCACCGCCGGGTCCACCCCCTCCAGCGCCACGAAGGTGTTGCGCACCATGGGCAGCAGGCTGTAGCCGATCAGGGCGAGCAGCGCCGGCGCCCAGCCGATGCCGCGGACGCCGAGGGCCGCCAGCCACTCGACGTTGGCCCCCAGCCAGGCCAGCGGCGCCAGCAGCAGCCCGAACAGCGCCAGGCTGGGGATCGTCTGCAGGAAATTGAGCACGCCGAAGCCGGCCCGCTGCAGGCCGGCATGCGGACGCATGAGAAGCGCCAGCGCGACCCCGATCACCAGGCTCGCGCCCACCGCCGCCCCGACCAGGGCGAGGTGGTGCCACACCGCCGTGGCGAACTGGTCGCTACGCGCCCGATACTCCTGCAGCAGGGCCAGGGGCTCCAGCCAGGACGCCAGGGCGAGCCACCAGGCCAGCAACACCGGCACCAGCAGCACCCAGCCCACGAGCCGCGACAGGGCCAGCCGGGAGCGCAGCTCGATCAGGGCGAGCAGCAGCAGGAACAGCAGCACCCAGAAGGCCGACCCCAGACCCAGCCGTGCCTGGGGCAGCTCGGGATCGACCAGCCGCGTCGCGGCGAGACCCAGCCAGGCCGGCAGCGCCATCAGCAGCAGCACGATCAGTACCAGGGCGTGTCGCAGCCGTGCCGGTGACGGATGCCAGGCCAGCACCGCCACCGCCAGCGGCGGCAGGCAGGCGCCGAGGGCCCCGGCCCAGCCGACCACCTCATGGGCGCGAAAACCGGTCCCCGGCACGATGCGATTGGGTGCCACGCTGACCGCCACCAGCCCCAGCCAGGCGGCCAGGGCAACCAGCATCAACAGCGGCAGCACCCGATTGGGTCGCGGCGCGTCCCTGCGCATGGCGTCGCTCAATCGTCCAGGTCGTCGAGGAAGTCCGCCGCCACCTGGCGCGGATCGCGGCCGTTGACCGCCACCTCACCGTTGAGGTGTTGCAGGGTCTCGAGGTCGAGGGCCTCGAAGACCGGCGCCAGCAGCGACTCGATCTCGGGGTAGGCCGCCAGCACCTCCTCGCGCACCACCGGTGCCGGCTGGTAGACCGGCTGCACGCCCAGGGTATCCGCCAGCACCACCAGGTCCAGGGCCCCGAGGCCACCGTCGGTGCCGTAGGTCATGGCCGCGTTGACGCCGCTGGTCTGCTGGGCGGCGGCCCGCATGGTGGCCGCGGTGTTGCCGCCGGAGAGCACCAGCAGCTGCGCCTCGGAGAGCTCGAAGCCATAGGCCTGCTGGAAGGCGGGCAGCGCCTGCTCGGACTCGACGAACTCGGCGCTCGCCGCGAACTTGAGCTCTCCGCCATCGGCCAGGTAGACGGCCAGGTCCTCGAGGGTCGCGAGCGCGTGCTCCCGGGCCAGGTCGCCGCGCACGCTCATCGCCCAGGTGTTGTTGGCATTGGCCGGCGACAGCCACACCAGGCCGTTGTCGGCATCGCGCTCGCGCACGGTCGCGTAGGCCCGTTCGGCATCGTGCCAGACGTCGCTGTCGGTCATGTCGAAGAAGAAGGCCCCGTTCCCGGTGTATTCCGGGTAGAGGTCGATCTCGCCGGCCAGCAGCGCCTCGCGCACGATGCTGGTGCCCCCCAGTTGCAGGCGGTCCTGCACCTCGATGCCGCCGGCCTCGAGTCGCTGCAGGATCAGCTGACCGAGTACCGAGCCCTCGGTATCGATCTTCGAGGAGACCACCACCGGTGCATCGGCCTGGGCCGTGGCAAGCGTCAGGAAAGTGCCGGCGGCCAGCGCCGCGAGTCCGTTCAGGGTGCGGTTCATGCGTACCACCCGTATGCTGGTGAATGTATCCGGAGTATAAGGCCTGTATAGCTTGGCTGTCAGACAGCGGACCCAACGTGGAAACCCCGATCATGAACCCGCCGCCCCTCGACCTGCTCGATCGCTGCCACGACCCGTTGGTACGGGACCTGGCCTGGGTCCTGCTGGCACCGGACCTGCTCGACATGCCGTGGCCCGGCCGGCCGACCCGTGCCGAGCTGGGGCTCGCCGACGACACGACCCTGGCCGGCTGGCTGGATGCCCTGGAGGCGGACCCCGAGGCCCTGGTGCGACGTATCGGCGAATCCCTGATGGGGCGCATGGGCCTCTACCACGAATGCCTCTGGCAGTTCCTGCTGGAAAGCGCCCCGGGTACCCGGCTGCTGGCCCACAACCTGCGCATCCACCGGGACAAGGTGACGCTGGGCGAGCTCGATCTGCTCTACCGTCACCGCGGGGACCCGACCCCGGTCCACCTGGAGGTGGCCATCAAGTTCTATCTCGGCCTGCCGGAGGGGCCCGGCGCGCCCTCCGACCAGGCCCGCTGGATCGGCCCCGGCGGTGCCGACAGCCTGGCCACCAAGCGCGAGCACCTGCATCTGCATCAACTGCGCCTGACCGAGACCGTCGAGGCCAGGGAGGCCATCCGCGCGCTGATGCTGCCCGACATGTCCGGCACCCGCCGGGCACCGGCGCTCCATCGCCGGCTGGCCATGCCCGGGGTGCTCTTCTATCCCTGGCACGCCCCGCTGCCGCCACCGCGGGAGGCCACCGTCGATCACCTGCGCGGCACCTGGCTGTTCTGGGGCGACTGGCGACGCTTCCGCGACGGCCTGCCCCGCGACAGCCACGGCGCCTGGCTGCGCAAGCCCCACTGGCTCGCCCTGCCCCGCCGCGGCGACCTGCTGCCGCTGCGCGAGCTCGAGGCGCAACTGGCGCAGCACTTCGGCCGGCCCGGCCCGCCGGTGCAGATCGTTCTCGAACGAACGGCCGGCAGCCGGCAACGCCTCTTCCTGGTCGACGACGGCTGGCCGCGGCAGATTCCCCTGCCCCCAAAGCCGCCGTGACCGATCCGCTCATCCGCTGGCGCCGTCGTCCGCCCCGAACAGCCGTTCGAGCAGCGCCGACTGACGGGGAATCAGCCCGACCCGCAGCCCGAGCGGCCGGTAGACGCGATTCATCACGACGAGCGAGACGTTGCCCTTGTCACCCTCCATGTCCGACAGGGTGCGGCGACTGACGCCGACGAGGCGCGCGTAGTCCTCCTGGGAGAGTCCCAGCACCTCGCGGCGCAGGGTTCGAAGCAGCCGCCCTTCGCTGATCTCACCGGCGAACAGCTGCCGTGTCAGGGCCACCAGCCTGGCTTCGCGCTCGTCCGGCGTATGTTCGCGACGCTTCATGCCAGCCCCCAACGCGCGAGCCGCTCATCCAGCGCTGGCAACCCCACGGCCGGCATGGTCAGGATACGCTCGGGCACTCCCCGGTCCCGCAGACGATCCCCGAGGCCCACCAGCCGTGCCGCCGTGGCCATGAGCTCATCCAGCATCCGCGCGGGGGACGCCAGGTCGGCCAGAGCCTCACTGATGGCATGCCAGTCGAACTCACCGCCCTCCTCGAAGGGCGAGCCCCAGCGCGTGGTTCTCGTCACGCCTTCCGGATCGGCCTTCATGGGCGCGAAATCGAAGACGGGAGAGTGCCAGATCCCTTCGGGTCGCTTCAGCAGGGCCGCGTTGCGTCCGTGATTGTCCGAGTTGCCGAAGGCAACATTCAGCAGGTCGCGCTTGACCCATTCGATGACGAAGGCTTCCCTGTCGAACGCCTCGTCGAGCTCCACCACGCGGTACTGGGCATCGAGCAGCTCGACCAGCCGCCGAATCACGGTGAAGTGGTTCAGGTGGGTACCCGGGGCGGCCCCGACCAGGGCATAGATGGATTCCAGCCCGCAGCGCTCCAGCCCCCCCCGACGCATCTCGACGTCGAAGCGCGGCAACCACAGCGACGGGTAACGCTCGCCCTCGATCAGGCGCATGGCGGCCGTATCGATGGTGTCGACGCCGAGTGAGGCGAGCTCCTGATAGTAGTGATACTCGGTGCGCAGGATGTCACAGTCATCCTGGCTGCGGCGCCCCCGGGGAAACTTCACCAGGTAATGCGGATCGGGCTGTCGGGGGTCGTCCTGCCAGGTGTCGATCCAGACCTGCTCGCCCTGCCCCAGGCGCAGCAGCAGCTTCGGCGCCTCGCCACCGGCGCCGGTGGCACCGCCACTGGCCGCTCCCATCTGCTGGGCATATTCGAGGAAGTCCGCATGCCGCTCGACGACATCGGCCAGAGCGAAGCGCCGTTGAGGCAGCCGTGAACCGGCAGGCGCCGCCGGCACGGCTTCCTTGATGCGCAGGTTGCCGACCGGGGCGATGGTGCCGTGCCTCAGCAGCGCCATGTCCTGCTGGCCGACCGGCACGTCCTGGAGGCCGAGGTGCTCGACCCAGTAACGGCGGCTGGCACCGGCCGGCATGATGTCCTCGAGAAAGCCGAACCAGCGCGGCGACTGGTGCTTCATCATCAGTTCCACCGGCAGCGTCAGGCTGCAGGCATGCTCATCGTCGCGGAACATCCACGCCAGGGCATGATCCTGCAGGTAACCCAGCCGGACCCGGCCCCGGGTGCCCCGATCCGGCTCGGGGAACTCCAGCACGGCGGCATCCTGCCAGCGATGGGCGAGATAGAGTTGCAGCGTCAGTTGCATGGCCGGCCATAGATGTGAGTTATTCTGCTCACATTATAGCCTGCACGACAGAAGTGAGAAAAATAATTCCCCAAAAAAGCGCATCCGAGTATTTATGAGCGAGATAATGCTCATTGATGCCATGGCGGCCCGCGCCTCGAGGACGGCCGGACACCACGACGCCCGGCCCATCCAGTCGATGGCGCCGGGCGTCGTGACCAACACGACAGGCAGCAGACGCTCAGTCGACGGCCTTCTCGAACACCCAGGTCGTCCCCTCGCGGGAGTCCTTGAGGATGATGCCGAGGGTGGCCAGCTCGTCGCGAATGCCATCGGCCGTGGCGAAGTCCTTGGCCTGCTTGGCCTCGCCGCGGGCCACGATCCTCGCCTCGATCTCGGCCTCGCTCAGCGGCAGTTCGCCGGCTCCGGACCGGAGGAAGGCCGCCGGGGCCTGCGTGAGCAGCCCCAGGATGCCACCCAGGCGCTTGAGCTCATGGGCAAGGCCGGGAGCAAGCCCCGGCGCCTCCTTCCTGGCCCGGTTGAGCTCGCGGGCCAGGTCGAAGAGCACCGACAGCGCCTCGGCGGTATTGAAGTCGTCGTCCATGGCGGCGACAAAGCGCGCTTCGAAGTCACCATCAACGGCTTTGGCGAGCGCCTGCTCCTGGCGAATGGCTTGTTCATCCTTGCCATCCACCTCAACGCCATCCAGGGCATTGTAGAAGCGCTCCAGCGACTTGCGGGCCTCCGACAACGACTCCGGCGCATAGTTGATCGGGCTGCGGTAGTGGCTCGCCACCAGCAGGTAGCGCACCACCTCCGGGTCGTGAACCTCGAGCACCTCGCGGATGGTGAAGAAGTTGCCCAGCGACTTGGACATCTTCTCCTGGTTCACCCGCACCGCCCCGGCGTGCATCCAGGTGTTGACGTAGGGCTTGCCGGTGGCCGCCTCGCTCTGGGCGATCTCGTTCTCGTGATGGGGGAAGGTCAGGTCCGGCCCGCCGCCGTGGATGTCGAAGGTCTCGCCGAGGCAGCAGGTCGACATCGCCGAGCACTCGATGTGCCAGCCGGGGCGCCCCTCGCCCCAGGGCGAGGGCCAGCTGGCCTCCCCCGGCTTGGCCGCCTTCCACAGCACGAAGTCGAGCGGATCCTCCTTGTGCTCGTCGACCTCGACCCGGGCGCCGGCGCGCATCTCGTCGAGGTCACGGTTGTTGAGCTTGCCGTAGCCCTCGAACCGGCGCACCCGGTAGTAGACGTCGCCGTTGTCCGCCGCATAGGCGTAGCCCTTGCCGATCAGCGTCTCGATCATGGCGACGATCTCGCCGATATGGCCGGTGGCACGGGGCTCGTGATCCGGGCGCAGCACGAAGAGCCGCGCCTCGTCCTCGTGCATGGCATCGATCATGCGCGCGGTGAGCGAATCGATCGGCTCGCCGTTCTCGTCGGCGCGCTTGAGGATCTTGTCGTCGATGTCGGTGATGTTGCGCACGTAGGTGACATCGAAGCCGCGCCAGCGCAGGTAGCGGGTAATCACATCGAAGGCCACCATCACCCGGGCGTGGCCCAGGTGGCAGTAGTCGTAGACGGTCATGCCGCAGACGTACATGCGCACCCTGCCCGGCTCGATGGGTGTGAAGGCTTCCTTGCGGCGCGTCAGCGTATTGTAGATCTGCATGTCACCCCTTCTTCTGGCCTTGCTCGTTCTTCTGGGCTTGTTGCTTCTGAACCTTGGCCCAGCCGTCCTTCAGCCCCACGGTGCGGTTGAACACCAGCGCGTCGCCCCGGCTGGCGTGGCGGTCGGCGCAGAAGTAGCCGACCCGCTCGAACTGGAAGCGCGATTCGGGCCCGGCGTCGGCCAGGCTCGGCTCGCCGATCGCCCGGCACACCACCAACGACTCGGGATTGAGGTGGTCGAGGAAATCGGCATCCTTGTCCTTGTCGGGCTGTTCGACCTGGAAGAGGTTGTCGTAGAGGCGCACCTCCATGGGCACGCCATGGGCGGCGCTGACCCAGTGGATCACGCCCTTCACCTTGCGCCCCTCGGGGTTCCTGCCCAGGGTGTCGAAGTCCACCGAGCAGTGAAGCGCCTCGATCTCGCCGGCCCCGTCCTTGATCACCTCGTCGCAGCGGATCACATAGCTGTTGCGCAGGCGCACCTCCTGGCCCGGTGCCAGGCGGAAGAACTTCTTCGGCGGTTCCTCCAGGAAATCGTCCTGGTCGATGTAGAGCTCGCGGGTGAAGGGCACCTTGCGCACCCCCATGTCCTCGCGGGCCGGGTGCCCGGGCACCTCATAGACCTCCTCGAAGTCCTCCGGCACGTTGGTCAGCACCACCTTGAGCGGCCGCAGCACGGCCATGGCCCGCGGGGCGTTCTCCTCGAGGTCGGCGCGAATCGCGTGGTAGAGCATGGCGATATCGACCAGGCCGCCGTCGGCCCGCGTCACGCCGATCATCTCGCAGAACCTGCGGATCGACGCCGGGGTGTAGCCGCGGCGGCGCATGCCGGAGATCGTCGGCAGGCGCGGGTCGTCCCAGCCGTCGACGATGCCCTCGTCCACCAGCAGCTTGAGCTTGCGCTTGGAGGTCAGGGTGTAGTTGAGGTTGAGCCGGGCGAACTCGATCTGGCGCGGCGTCACCGGCACCGGCAGGTTGTCGAGGAACCACTCGTAGAGCGGGCGGTGGTCCTCGAACTCCAGGGTACAGATCGAGTGGGTCACGCCCTCGATGGCATCCGACTGGCCGTGGGTGAAGTCATAGGAGGGATAGATCTTCCACTTGTCGCCGGTCTGGTGATGGTGGGCATGGCGGATCCGGTAGAGGATCGGGTCGCGCAGGTTGATGTTCGGCGAGGCCATGTCGATCTTCGCCCGCAGCACCTTCTCGCCCTCGGCGAACTCGCCGACGCGCATGCGCTCGAGCAGGTCGAGGTTCTCGGCGGCGCTGCGCTCGCGGTAGGGGCTGGGGCGCCCCGGCTCGGTGAGGGTGCCGCGGTATTCACGGATCTCCTCGGGCGACAGGTCGTCGACATAGGCCTTGCCCTCGCGCACCAGGTGCTGGGCCCAGGCGTAGAGCTGGTCGAAGTAGTCGGAGGCGAAGCGCACCGGTCCGGCCCACTCGAACCCCAGCCAGGCGACGTCCTCCTTGATGGCATCGATGTAGGCCTGCTCCTCCTTCGCCGGGTTGGTGTCGTCGAAGCGCAGGTGACAGTCGCCACCGAACTGCTCGGCGAGCCCGAAATTCAGGCAGATCGACTTGGCGTGACCGATGTGCAGGAAGCCATTGGGCTCCGGCGGGAAGCGGGTCACGATCTTGCCGGCGCGACCGGCCTCGATCTCCTCGCGGATCTGGTGACGGATGAAGTTCGGCGCGCTGGTGGTATCGGTGGTCATGTTGAGAAGAACAGCCTCTGGTTAAAAGGTGCAGGCCTGGCGACGGATCAGCCCCGGGCGATGCGGCTGTCGGCGACAGTCCCGATCGTCTCGACGCTCGCTTCGCGCATCGAAGCAAAACCGGTATTATAGCGCCACGCCCATGGGCAACGCCAAGGCAACGCCCCTTTATCGTACAGGAACTTATCGATGATCATTCTGCAGACCAATTTCGGTGACATCACCATCGCCCTGAACCGCGAGAAGGCACCGAAGACCGCAGCCAATTTCGAGCAGTACGTGCGCGACGGGCACTACGACAACACCCTCTTCCACCGTGTGATCGACGGCTTCATGATCCAGGGCGGCGGCTTCGACACCGACTTCAACCAGAAGCCGACCCGTGACCCGATCGAGAACGAGGCCGACAACGGCCTGGTCAACGCCACCGGGACCCTGGCCATGGCGCGCACCCAGGACCCCCACTCGGCCACCGCCCAGTTCTTCATCAACGTGGGTGACAACGACTTCCTCAACCACAGCGGCAAGTCGATCCAGGGCTGGGGCTACTGCGTGTTCGGCGAAGTGGTCGAGGGCATGGACGTGGTCGAGAAGATCAAGGCCGTGCCGACCACCCGCCGCGGCATGCACGCCGACGTGCCCGCCGACGACGTGATCATCCAGCGCGCCTACTTCAAGGACGAGGCCGACGCCTGATCCTCGTCGCCGCCCCGCCCCACGCCCGCCTGCCGCGGGCGTGCTGCGTTACGCCACGCGTCACCGAGCACCCTGCGAGACTCCCCCATGACCACCCTGCTGATATCCGACCTGCACCTGCACCCCGGTGCGCCCGAGATCACCGACGGTTTTCTGCGCTGGCTCGAGGAGCGCGCCACCGGCGTCGCGGCCCTCTACCTCCTCGGCGACTTCTTCGAGGCCTGGATCGGCGACGACCTGCTCGACCTGGGCGATGCCGACCCCACCGGCAACGCCACCCTGGCGTCACGGGTGGCCAAGGCCCTGCACCGCCTGGCGGATGATGGCACCGCGATCCACTTGATGCACGGCAACCGGGACTTCCTGCTCGGCGAACGCTTCGCGAGCGCTGCCGGGGCCTCCCTGCTGGCCGACCCCGCGGTGGTCGAGCTCGGCGGCGAGCGGGTGCTGCTGATGCACGGCGACAGCCTCTGCACCCGCGACGAGGCCTACATGGCCTTCCGGGCCCAGGCCCGCCACCCCCAGTGGCAACAGCAGATCCTGGCCATGCCGATCCAGGACCGCCTCACCCTGGCGCAGTCGCTGCGTCAGCAATCCGGCGAGGCGACCTCCAACAAGGCCGACGACATCATGGACGTCACCCCCGCGGAGGTGGAAAAGGTCATGGCCGAGCACGGCGTCACCACCCTCATCCACGGCCATACCCACCGCCCCGCCGTTCACGAACTCGAGATCGACGGCCGGCCCGCCCGACGCTTGGTGCTCGGCGACTGGCGCCCCGACCAGGGCTGGGAGATCGTGGTCGAGGGCGGCGGCGAGCCCGAGCTGCGGGCGTTCAGCCTCTAGCCTGCGGATCCGCCCTGGCGCCGCACAGAGATTCCCGAAGTGCGGCTTCCAGCGCCTCTGCCTCGGGCAGGCTGCCCGTCTCGCCGATCACCTCCAGCCGCGAATCCTGCCGCCAGGCGCTGGCGGTCAGGCTCACCGCGCCAGCCGCGCGGTTGTAGAGCTTCCAGCCTGCCTCGGTATGCAGCACCCCCTTGACCCGCAACCCGCGCGGCAGCCGCCCCAGCAGCGCCGTGACCCGGTCGAGGTCGAAGACATCGTCGGGGTGCCAGCGCCAGCCCAGGGTGGTATGGCCCAGCGCCGAGCCCGACTCGCGCTGCGGCCGACCCGGTTCGGGGCGTACCGCGGCGAAATCGTCGAGCAGCAGCACGCCGCGCGCCGCGTCGCGCAGCTCGCGATGCGTGCTGCTGCCCTTCGCCGCGGACTCACCGCGGCGAGCTTCGCTCTCCAGCAACAGCGCCACCGGCAAGTCGCCATGGGGCGCCTCGGCGACCCAGCGCCGCGGCGGCCAGTGCCGCGCCGCCAGTTCACGGGCGGCCGCGACCTGCTCCGCGGTTGCCAGGTCGGTCATGGTCAGGGCCACGGCATCGGCCACCTCCAACTGATCGCGGAAGGTCTCGTGCTCCCGGGCGCGGGGATCGTCCAGCCGTCGTGGATCGAGCACCACGATGATGTCGCGGACCTCCAGCACCCCCTGGAAGGCCTCGCCGCGGAGCACCTCGAGCAAGCCGGCCGGGTGGCCGAGCCCCGACGGCTCGATGATCAAGCGATCGGGCCGATGACGATGCAGCAGGTTGACCAGGGTCGCCTGCATCACGAAGGCGAGCTGACAGCACAGGCATCCCCCGGGCAGCCCCTTGACCACCAGGTCGTCGCGCTCGGCGAACATCGCCTGGTCGATGCCGACCTGGCCGAACTCGTTGATCAACACCGCCCAGCGCTCCTCGGCAGGCTTCCGCTCGATCAGCCGATGGATCAGCGTGCTCTTGCCGCTGCCGAGGAAGCCGGTGATCAGGTGGACAGGGAGATTGGCGATGGCAGTCGACATGGGGCGGGCCCTGGCAAAACCGTGAATGTTACAAGATAACATTATCATCTTCCCGGGTCACCGCCCGGGAGCCGAACCGCCCTCTTGGCAACTACCGAGGCATGAGCGGCGTTGGGGGGCATACTCGAGATAACGGTATAAGATCGAGACCAAACAAGAAGGGGCGCCGTAGCGCCCCTCCGTTACCGACTGACCGGCGCCGCTCAGAGACGCTCGATATCGGCCTTGTCACGCAGGTCGTCGAGCAACCCCTGGATCGCCGCCTGGGCCCGCAGCCGCTCGGCCATGCGTGCCACGAAGCGCTCGACCTCGCCGTCGACCTCACCGGGCTCGACACGATCGAGGGCGATGAGCACCACCCGGTCGCCGGCGACGGCATGGCCGAAGACCGGCTCCTCGCCCTCCGGGGCGGGCAGGCGGAAGGCCGCCTGCAACACGGCCTGGGGCAGGCCGTCGGCGGCCTCACGACTGACCGCCTCGGCCTGCTGCCACTCGATCTCCGGCGCCTCCCCGGCGCGCAGCTGCTCGACGCGCTCGGCGGCGAGCTCGATCAATGCCTCGCGACGCAGGCGCGCTTCGACACTGGCGCGCACCCTGTCACGCACCTCGTCGAGCTCGAGCACGGTGGCCTCGCGGTGATCCGCCACCCGGAGCACCAGTCGGCGGTCCTCGTCGAGCTCGATCACCTCGCTGTTGTAGCCCTCCTCGAGCACGTCGGCACTGAACGCCTCGGCCATCACGCCGGGTTCGGAGAGCACGCCATCGGCCCCGTCGCGGGAAGCCCAGTCGCTCTCGTGCAGCTCCAGGCCGATGGCGTCGGCCACGCTGCGCAGGTCATCGGCGGCAAAGCTCTCGTCGATCAGGCGCTGGACACGCTGGTTGAACTCCCCGGAAACCCGGGACATCGCCACCTCGCGGCGCAGCTCGTCGCGCACCTGCTCGAAGGGCTGACGCTCCAGCGCCGTGGCCTGCAGCAGATGCAGGCCATTGTCGGTCTCGACGATGTCGGAGACCTCGCCCTCGTCCAGGGCGAAGGCGGCATCCTCGAACGCCTCGCCGAAGAAGCCACGACTGATCACGCCGAGGTCTCCGCCCTGCTCTGCCGAGACGGTATCCTCGGAGAGTTCTGCAGCCAGGTCGGCGAACGCCTCGCCGTCGACCAGGCGCTCGCGCGCCGTCTCGAGCTCGGCGACGGCCTCCTCGCGGGAACGCTCGCCGTTGAAGGTCAGCATGATGTGCGAGATCCGGCGATCGGCGTCACGGCTGCGTTCCTGCCACAGCTCGCGCAGCGCCTCCTCCTCGACCTCGATCTCGTCGGCCAACTGCTGACGATCGATGACCACGTACTCCAGGCGCACCTGCTCGGGTCGCTGATAGTTCTCGGCATTGGCCTCGTAGTAGCGCTGCATCGCCTCCTCGGTGACCTCCAGGTCAGCCTCGAGGTCGGCGGCGGTGAGGGCATGATGACGGAAGCTACGGGTCTGACGCTGCAGCGCCCCCAGCCTCTCCTGCTCGGAAGGCAGGGTGAAGTCGCTGAAGGCCAGCCCCTGCTGCAGCTGCTGGCGCTTCATGTCGACCCGCAGCTCCTCGCGAAAGGCCAGCGGCGTGTAGCCGGCGCTGGCGAGGCGATTACGGAACAGCTCGCTGGAGAAGCGCCCCTCCTGGTCCTGGAACTCGGGCAGCGAGACGATCAGCTGATCGAGCTGCTCCTCGGAGAGGTGCAGCCCGCCCTCCTCGGCATACTGGGTCAGCAACCGGTCGGTGATCAGCTGGTCGAGCATCTGGTTGCGCAGGGCCCGCTCCTGCTCCGGCGGTACCTGGCCGCTGCGAATGGCACGCTGCACCTCCAGCTCGAGCTGCTGGCGGGTGACCGGCTCGCCGTTGACCTTGGCGATATCGTCGCCACCACCGCCGAACAGCCCCACCAGGGACTCCACGCCGAACAGCGCCATGGTCGCGACCACGGCGCCGATGATGATCTTGGCACCCCAGCTCCTGGAGCGATCTCGAATACTTTGCAGCATGCAGGCCTCGGTTGATGATGTTGGCACGGACGCGCCACATTATACGCATCGCGGGGATGCTCGCGACCATCCGGGCACCGCCACCGCGGTGCCGCCGGAACGAAGACAGGCGCACCGCCGGGGCGATGCGCCTGTAGCAAGATCAACCGTCAGTGGTGCGGACGGCTCCGTCCACTCAGTTGACGGAATCCTTGAGCGCCTTGCCGGCCTTGAAGCTCGGCACCTTGGCAGCGCTGATTTCGATCGGCTGGCCGGTCTGCGGGTTGCGACCGGTGCGAGCGGCACGCTCCTTCACGGCGAAGGTACCAAAGCCCACCAGAGAGACGCTCTCGCCCTTCTTGAGGCTATCGGCCACGGTCTCGACCATGGCGTCCAGCGCACGGGAAGCGGCCGCCTTGGGAATGTCGGCAGACGCAGCGATGGCTTCGATCAGCTCGGATTTGTTCACACTTCACCCCTTGACTGTTTCAGAAAATGACTCTAATCGACGCGACTTTCGGCTGGCTAACGCGATCAAAGCATGGCGCAATTTATAGCAATGCGATGAAACATCTGTCAAGCAACCTCACGCGACAAACCCCATCATATCGGGCTTTTGACTCCGGTATGATGGACTTTTAATCGTTAATGCGTGCTGATCATCGAGTGCGAAGAGGCTGAGTCGTCCGGCCGGGATTCCTCGCTTGATACATCCCGCTTCTCCGCCAGCGCCACCTCCATGACCTCGTCGATCCAGCGAACCGGCCTGATATCGAGTGCTTCCTTGATATTGTCCGGAACCTCCTTGAGGTCCCGGCGATTCTCTTCGGGCACAAGCACGATCTTTATACCACCGCGCCGGGCGGCCAGCAATTTCTCCTTGAGCCCGCCGATCGGCAGCACCTCGCCACGCAGGTTGACCTCGCCGGTCATCGCCACGTCGCAGCGCACCGGACGCCCGGTGTAGGCGGAGATCATGGCCGTGACCATGGCGATCCCGGCACTGGGCCCGTCCTTCGGGGTGGCCCCCTCGGGAACGTGGATATGCAGGTCCTCCTTCTCGAAGCGCTCCGGGTCGATGCCCAGCGCCAGGGCCCGGGCCCGCACCACGGTGTGGGCCGCACTCACCGACTCCTTCATCACGTCGCCCAGCGAGCCGGTCTTGTTGATGCGCCCCTTGCCCGGGGTGACCACCGACTCGATATAGAGCAGCTCGCCGCCCACCGAGGTCCAGGCCAGGCCGGTCACGCGCCCCACCTGGTCCTCCTGGTCGGCCAGGCCATAGCTGTAGCGGCGTACCCCGGCATAGGGTTCGATGTCCGCCGCCGCCAGCACCACCGGCGCCTGCGCCCCCTCCTTGCTCTCCTTCTCCAGGCGCTCGCGCAGCACCTTGCGGCACACCTTGGCGATCTGCCGCTCGAGCTCACGCACCCCGGCCTCGCGGCTGTAGTAGCGGATCAACTCGAGCAGCGCCTCGTCGGAGAAGGCCAGCTCATCGTCCTTGAAGCCATTGGCCTTGAGCTGCTTGGGCACCAGGTAGCGCCGCGCGATGGCCAGCTTCTCGTCCTCGGTGTAGCCCGGCAGGCGGATCACCTCCATGCGGTCGAGCAGCGGACCGGGGATGTTCATCGAGTTGGCGGTACAGATGAACAGGGTCTCGGAAAGGTCGTAGTCCAGTTCCAGGTAGTGGTCGCTGAAGGTATCGTTCTGCTCCGGGTCGAGCACCTCGAGCAGCGCCGACGCCGGGTCGCCACGATGGTCCATGCCGATCTTGTCGACCTCGTCGAGCAGGAACAGCGGATTCTTGACCCCGGCCTTGGCCATGCGCTGGATCATCTTGCCGGGCAGCGAGCCGATATAGGTGCGCCGGTGGCCGCGGATCTCGGACTCATCGCGCACCCCACCGAGCGCGAGGCGCACGTACTTGCGGTTGGTGGCCCGGGCGATGGACTGCCCCAGCGACGTCTTGCCGACCCCGGGCGGCCCCACCAGGCAGAGCACCGGCCCCTTGAGCTTCTTGACCCGCTTGTGCACGGCCAGGTACTCGAGGATGCGCGCCTTGACCTCGTCGAGGCCGTAGTGGTCCTCGTCGAGCACCTGCTGGGCGTGGACCAGGTCGTGCCGGACCCGGGTGCGCTTCTTCCACGGCACCGCCACCAGCCAGTCCAGATAGGAGCGCACCACCGTCGCCTCCGCCGAGGACGGCGACATCATCTTCAGCTTGCCGAGCTCCTGGTTGGCCTTGTCGGCAGCCTCCTTGGGCATGCCGGACTCCTTGATCGCCTGCTCGTACTTGTCGGCCTCGTTGGGCACGTTCTCGAGCTCGCCCATCTCCTTCTGGATGGCCTTCATCTGCTCGTTGAGATAGTACTCGCGCTGGGACTTCTCCATCTGGTCCTTGACCCGCGAGCGGATGCGCTTCTCGACCTGCAGCAGGTCGATCTCGGACTCGATGAGCGCCATCAGGTGCTCGATGCGATCGCGCACCCGATCCATCTCCAGCAGCTGCTGCTTGTCGTCGATCTTCAGCGACAGGTGGGCACAGATGGTGTCGACCAGCCGACTCGGATCCTCGATGCCGGAGAGCGAGTTGAGCACCTCGTTGGGCACCTTCTTCGACATCTTGACGTACTGCTCGAACTGGTTGAGCAGCACCCGCACCAGGGCCTCCTGCTCCCGGGCGGTGAGCGGCTCGCTCTCGCGCAGCACCACCTCGGCCCGGCTGTAGCCACCGTCGACCACCAGGATCTCGCCGACATCGGCACGGGACGTCCCCTCGATCAGCACCTTGACGGTACCATCGGGCAGCTTGAGCAGCTGCATGATCTCGGCCACGGTGCCGATGGAGAACAGATCCCCCCCGTCAGGATCATCCTTGCTGGCCTCGCGCTGGGCCACCAGCAGGACACGCTTGTCGGCGTCCATCGCCGCCTCGAGGGCCAGGATCGACTTCTCGCGGCCGACGAACAACGGAATGACCATCTGCGGGTAGACGACCACGTCCCGCAGCGGCAAAAGGGGCAGACTCAGGGTCTGTTCGGCGTTCTGCTGCATCGCAGACGTTCCTCAAACGAAATCGGGTGGATACGGACTCTATCGGATACTGGTATCGGCTACTTCGGGAGTGGGGGCGGCGGAGCGGCTTTGCAAGGCGCATGGCGCCAGGAAAAAGAAACGGGAGCCAATCCATCATGAGCGGTGCCGGACAGGCGCCCGGCAAGGGCGCCCGGCTCGGCACATCATGGATGAATTCGCTCCCACATCAGGCGCCGGGCAACCCCGGGCCTAGCCGTCGGTACCGTCGCTCCGCGGCTCTTCCTGCTGTGAGTAGATCAGCAGCGGTTCGCTCTCGCCACTGATCACCGAGGCATCGATCACCACCTTGCTCACCCCCTCCAGCGAGGGGATCTCGTACATGGTATCGAGCAGCACCGACTCGAGGATCGAGCGCAGCCCGCGGGCGCCGGTCTTGCGCGCCATGGCCTTGCCGGCCACCGCACGCAGCGCATCGTCGCGGAACTCCAGCTCGACGCCCTCCATCTCGAACAGCCGACCGTACTGCTTGAGCAGCGAGTTCTTGGGCTCGGTGAGGATCTGGATCAGCGCATCCTCGGTGAGCTCGGTGAGGGTGGCGATGACCGGCAGGCGACCGACGAACTCGGGGATCAGGCCGAACTTGACCAGGTCCTCGGGCTCCACGTCGGCCAACAGGGCACCGACGCCCTTGGCCTCGTCCTTGCTCTTGACGGTGGCGTTGAAACCGATGCCGCCCTTCTCGGCACGATCGCGAATCACCTTGTCCAGGCCGGCGAAGGCGCCGCCGACGATGAACAGGATGTTGCCGGTATCGACCTGCAGGAACTCCTGCTGCGGGTGCTTGCGCCCCCCCTGGGGCGGCACCGAGGCGGTGGTGCCCTCGATCAGCTTGAGCAGCGCCTGCTGCACCCCCTCGCCCGAGACGTCGCGGGTGATGGAGGGGTTGTCCGACTTGCGCGAGATCTTGTCGATCTCGTCGATGTAGACGATGCCGCGCTGGGCCTTCTCCACATCGTAGTCGCACTTCTGCAGCAGCTTCTGGATGATGTTCTCGACGTCCTCGCCGACGTAGCCCGCCTCGGTGAGGGTGGTGGCGTCGGCGATGGTGAAGGGCACGTTGAGCAGCCGCGCCAGGGTCTCGGCCAGCAGGGTCTTGCCGCTGCCGGTGGGACCGATCAGCAGGATGTTCGACTTGCCGAGCTCGACGTCGTCGCCCTTCACGTCGGAACGCAGGCGCTTGTAGTGGTTGTAGACCGCCACCGACAGCACCATCTTGGCGCGGTCCTGGCCGATCACATAGTCGTCGAGGGTGTGACGAATCTCGCGGGGAACCGGCAGACGCTCCTCGTCGCTCTCGGCATCGGCATCGAGAACTTCCTCGCGAATGATGTCGTTGCACAGGTCGACACACTCATCGCAGATATAGACGGACGGGCCGGCAATCAGCTTGCGCACCTCGTTCTGGTTCTTGCCGCAGAACGAGCAGTAGAGCAGCTTGCCACCTTCGTCCTTGCCTTTGCCGTCGGCCATTCGCGTACCTCTTTCGCTTCGGCGACCATCTGTCGCCGTGTTCTCGACGGCGGCCAGTGGCCGCCGTGAATCATGTCAATCGCGCGTGAATCGAGCGTGCGTGGATAGGTTTCACGCTATCAGGATGTCGGGCGCTTATCCAGCACGGCATCGATCAAGCCATACTCGGCGGCCTGGGCACCGTTCATGAAGTTGTCGCGATCGGTATCCCGGGCAATGGTCTCGATGTCCTGGCCGGTGTGGTGCGCCAGGATCTGGTTGAGCTTGTCGCGGATACCGAGGATCTCGCGGGTGTGGATCTCGATGTCCGAGGCCTGCCCCTGGTAGCCGCCCAGCGGCTGGTGGATCATCATCCGCGAATTGGGCAGGCAGAACCGCTTGCCCGCCGCACCGCCGGCCAGCAGCAGCGCCCCCATGCTCGCCGCCTGACCGATACACACGGTGGAGACATCGGGCTTGACGAACTGCATGGTGTCGTAGATCGACATGCCTGCGGTGACCGAGCCGCCCGGCGAGTTGATGTAGAGGTGGATGTCCTTGTCCGGGTTCTCGGACTCCAGGAACAGCAGCTGCGCCACCACCAGGTTGGCCATGTAATCTTCCACCGGACCCACCAGGAAGATCACACGCTCCTTGAGCAGGCGGGAATAGATGTCATAAGCCCGCTCGCCGCGCGCGCTCTGCTCGACCACCATCGGCACCAGGCCGCCGGCGTTGCGGATATCGAACTCGTTGCTCATCAGTGTGATGTCCTTGCATCCGATGAATGGAAGCGTAACGCCCCGCCGGCCTCGCCGGCGGGGGAGGAGTAGGTGAAGGAGGCGATCAGGCCTTGCTCTCCTCGCCGTTCTCCTCGCTCTCCTCGATCTCTTCGGCCTCGTCACTCTCGGCCTGCTGGGCAGCCGCCAGCACCTGCTGGTAGCTCATCTCCGCGTCCTTGACGGTGGCCTGCTCGAGCAGCTTGTCGACGGCCTTCTCTTCGAGGATGGCGGACTTGACCTGGGTCTTGAGCTGATCGTTGCCGAGATAGTACTCGACCACCTGCTCCGGCTCCTGGTACTGCTCGGCGAGCTCCTCGACCTTGGCCTTGACCTCGTCGTCGGAGGCCTCGAGCTCGTGGGACTTGATCACCTCGGCCAGCAGCAGGCCGACCTGCACGCGGCTCTTCGCCTGCTCGGCGAACAGCTCGTTGGGCAGCTGGGAGACGTCGAAGTCCTCACCCAGGCCGAACTGCTGGGCCGCCTGGCGCTTGAGGCCGTCGGTCTCCTGCTGCACCAGCGACTGGGGCACCGGGATGTCGTTGGCCTGCTTGAGCGCCTCGAGCACCTGCTGCTTGACGCGGTTGTCCACCGCCTGGCTCGCCTCGCGGGTCATGTTCCGGGTGACCTCGGCACGGAACCGCTCCAGGTCGCCGTCCTCGACGCCGAACTTCTTGACGAACTCGGCATCCACCTCGGGCAGGGCCTGGGCACTGACCTGGTGCACCTTGACCTTGAAGGTCGCTTCCTGGCCCGCCAGGTTCTCGGCCTGGTAGTCCTCGGGGAAGGTGACCTTGAGCTCCTTCTCCTCGCCGGCGCTGGCGCCGACCAGCTGCTCCTCGAAACCGGGAATGAAGCTGCCGGAACCGAGCACCAGGCTGTGCCCCTCGGCGCTGCCGCCCTCGAAGGGCTCGTCGCCCAGGAAGCCCTGGAAGTCGATGGTCACCTGGTCGCCATCCTCGGCGGCACGCTCCACGGCCTCCCAGGCGGCGTTCTGCTTGCGCAGGGTCTCGACCATCTCGTCGACATCCGTCTCGGTCACCTCGACCACCGGGCGCTCCACCTCGGTGCCCTCGATGGAGGCCAGCTCTATCTCTGGATAGACCTCCAGAGTGGCGGTGAATTCCAGATCCTTGCCCGATTCGTTGACGGTGGCCTCGATCTGCGGGAAGCCGGCAGGGTTGAGGTTCTCCTCGGTGATGGCACGCACATAGCGCTCGCGCATCACTTCGCCCACCACCTCGTTGCGCACGTCGCGGCCGTAGCGCTGCCGAATCACCGACATCGGCACCTTGCCCTTGCGGAACCCGTCCATGCGAACGTTCTTGGCGGCGTCCTTGAGACGGGCGGCGACGGCCTCGTCGACCTCGGCTGCCGGCACCTGCACGATGATGCGGCGTTCGATCTGGGAGGTCGTATCGACGGAAACTTGCATGAATAGTCCTCTACCGACTGGGGGCGTTCTGATGAAAGCGTGAATAGGGTCAAGGGAGGGATTCTAAGAATCCCGCCCGGCACTGGCAAGCACCATACCCGCCAAATGGGGGCACCGGGGGCGCGTTGCAAGACATGCCGGCGAAAAAAGAGCGGAGCGGAAGTGCGCCACCGGCGACGACTCGAAAGGACCAAGCGACGGCAAACAGAAAAATCGGAGTGCCGAAGGGCAGCCCGTGTGCAGGATGAATCAGAGAATGGCGTGCGAATAGAAACAGGAAAGACGAGGTGCCGGGACCTGTCAAGGGATGGGGTGGATGATGGGGATCGAACCCACGACCACCGGAGCCACAATCCGGGGCTCTACCACTGAGCTACATCCACCACTGCCTTGACCGCCTGTACCGCAACCGCCCGTGTCGCAATGGGGTGGATGATGGGGATCGAACCCACGACCACCGGAGCCACAATCCGGGGCTCTACCACTGAGCTACATCCACCATTTCGACACTCGCTCGACCGAGACTCGCCGCCACCGCAGGTGGCGCGCCCAGCAGGACTCGAACCTGCAACCTACGGCTTAGAAGGCCGTTGCTCTATCCGGTTGAGCTATAGGCGCATTCTACGTTCCGGACCTCGTGACCGCAACCCCCGACTGAAAAATAAACCCATTCAATCAACAAGTTGTGGTCGGGGTGGAGGGATTCGAACCCCCGACATCCTGCTCCCAAAGCAGGCGCGCTACCAGACTGCGCTACACCCCGCCAGCGATCAAGCGGCCCTGGCGCCGCCGCAGGGGCCTCGCCAAGCGCTGCGTATTCTACGGAACTTTCCCCCCGGGTCAAGTACGAACGGCGTCACGACGGGCCCCGGCGCTTTGCCTCGGCGGCCTGTCATGCGAAAATCGTCTGCCTTTCGCCCGCGTGGACGCCACGAGCGCCCGCGCCGCCACCACTCATCACCAGGGGAAGTTCGATGACAGCCCAACTGATCGATGGCAAGGCCATTGCCGCCCGCGTCCGCCAGCAGGTCGCCCGCCAGGTGCAGGTGCGCCATGACGCCGGCGCTCGCACGCCCGGCCTGGCCGTGGTGCTGGTGGGCGAGGACCCCGCTTCCGCCGTCTACGTGCGCCACAAGCACAACGCCTGCGTGGAGGCGGGGATCGAATCCTTCCGCCACCGGCTCCCCGCCGAGACCTCCCAGGAGGAGCTCGAGGGGCTGGTCGACCGCCTCAACGCCGACCCCCGTGTCGACGGCATCCTGGTCCAGTTGCCCTTGCCCGAGCACCTGGATGCCCGGCCGATCCTCGAGCGCATCCTGCCCCACAAGGATGTCGACGGCTTCCATCCCTACAACCTGGGCCGACTGGCCCAGCGCCTGCCGATGCTGCGGCCCTGCACCCCCAAGGGGGTGATGACCCTGCTTCAGGAGAGCGGCCTCAAGGTGCGCGGCCTGGACGCCACCGTGGTCGGCGCCTCCAACATCGTCGGCCGCCCCATGGCGCTCGAGCTGATGCTCGCCGGCTGCACCACCACCATCTGCCACCGCTTCACCCGCAACCTCGAGGAGCACGTCAGGCGCGCCGAACTGCTGGTGGTGGCGGTGGGCAGGCCGGGACTGGTCAAGGGCGAATGGGTCAGGGACGGCGCCATCGTCATCGACGTCGGCATCAGCCGCGAGGAGGATGGCCGCCTGGTGGGTGACGTGGAGTTCGAGCCGGCGGCCGAGCGCGCCAGCTGGATCACCCCGGTGCCCGGCGGCGTCGGCCCCATGACGGTGGCCTCGCTGCTCGAGAACACCCTGGTCGCGGCGGAGCTGCACGACGCCATGGCGGTCGATCATCAGCCGGCCTGAGCGGATCGACACATGCACACCGGCGCGCACTCCGCTAGAATGCGCGCCCGATTCCCCGAGACGCCCACCCACCGCAACGCGAGGCCCGTCGATGAGCGACAAGATGAACGTGGAAAGCTTCAACCTGGATCACACCAAGGTGAAGGCGCCCTATGTCCGCCTGGCCGACATCAAGACCGGCCTGAACGGCGACCGCATCCACAAGTACGACATGCGCATCTGTCAGCCCAACCGGGAGCACATGGAGATGCCGGCACTGCACTCCCTGGAGCACCTGATGGCGGAGCTGTCGCGCAACCACTCCGATCGCATCGTCGACATCAGCCCCATGGGCTGCCAGACCGGCTTCTACGTGGCGCTGATCAACCATGACGACTACGACGACGTGCTGACCCTGCTGCAGAAGACCCTCGAGGACGTGCTGGAGGCCGACGCGGTACCGGCCTGCAACGAGATGCAGTGCGGCTGGGCCGCCAGCCACAGCCTGGAGGGCGCCAAGGCCATCGCGCGGGGCTTCCTCGACAAGCGCCACGAGTGGACGGAAGTGTTCGCATGAAACGGATCGGCATCATCGGCGCCATGGCCCAGGAGGTCGAGCACCTCGCCTCCCTGCTGGACGACCGGCGCACCCGCACCCATGTCGGCTGCACCTTCCACCTGGGACGCCTGCACGGGGTCGAGGTGGTGATCCTGCAATCCGGGATCGGCAAGGTGAACGCCGCCATCGGCACCACCCTGCTGCTCGACGTCTACCGGCCCGAGGCGATCATCAACACCGGCTCGGCCGGCGGCTTCGGCGAGGGCCTGGAGATCGGCGATGTGGTGGTCTCGAGCGAGGTGCGCCACCACGACGTCGACGCCGTGGTGTTCGGCTACGAGCATGGCCAGGTACCGCAGATGCCCGCCGCCTACCTGCCGGACGAGCGTCTGGTCAGGGTCGCGCGGCAGTGCGTCGAGTCCCTCGGCGAGGTGCGCGTGGTCGAGGGGCTGATCGCCACCGGCGATGTCTTCATGGCCTGCCCCGAGCTGGTATCGAAGACCCGCTCGCGCTTCCCCACCATGCTCGCCGCCGAGATGGAGGCCGCGGCCATCGCCCAGACCTGCCACCTCTATGGCTGCCCGTTCGTGGTGATCCGCGCGCTCTCCGATATCGCCGGCGGCGGTGACAACCACCTCTCCTTCGAACAGTTTCTCGAGAAAGCTGCCGACCACTCGGCCCGCATGGTCGAAGCGATGGTCAAGCGGCTGGCCAGCCCGGTCACCCAGGCGAGCCCGCAGCCGGTCGCCGACCAAGGGGCCTGACCCCACACGGGCGGCGCCGACGCGTCATCCCTTCAGCTGCCACTCCAGGGTCTCGCCGGCCATCAGCGGCACGATGCGCTGGCCGCCGGCATAGGGCAGCGTCTCGGGCAGCGTCCAGGGCTCGCGGACCAGGGTGACGCGGTCGGCGTTGCGCGCCACGCCGTAGAAGTCCGGGCCGAAGTGGCTGGCGAAGCCCTCGAGACGCTCCAGGGAACCGGCCTGCTCGAAGGCGGTGGCATAGAGCTCGATCGCCGCCGGGGCGGTATAGGCCCCGGCACAGCCGCAGGCGCTCTCCTTGTCGCCCTGGGCATGGGGGGCGCTGTCGGTACCCAGGAAGAACTTGGGGCTGCCCGAGACGGCCGCCGCCAGCAACGCCTCGCGATGGCGTTCGCGCTTGAGGATCGGCAGACAGTAGTAGTGCGGGCGGATACCCCCCACCAGCATGTGGTTGCGATTGAACAGCAGGTGGTGGGCGGTGATGGTGGCCCCCACGTTGGCCGGGGCGGCAGCGACGAACTCGGCGGCATCGGCCGTGGTGATATGCTCGAACACCACCCGGAGGTCCGGATGGCGCTCCAGCAGCGGCTTCATGACCCGCTCGATGAACACCGCCTCGCGATCGAAGATGTCGATCTCGGCGCTGGTCACCTCGCCGTGCACCAGCAACGGCACGCCCAGGCGCGCCATGGCGGCAACGGCCGCGTCGCAGAGGGCCAGGTCGGTGACGCCGGAGTCGGAATTGGTGGTGGCCCCGGCGGGATAGAGCTTCACCGCCTGCACCAGGCCGCTGGCGGCGGCCCGCTCGATCTCCTCGGCCGGGGTGTTGTCGGTGAGGTAGAGCGTCATCAACGGCTCGAAGCGGCTGCCCTCGGGCAGGGCCGCCAGGATCCGTTCGCGATAGGCCCTGGCCTGCTCGGTGGTGGTCACCGGCGGCTTGAGGTTGGGCATGATGATGGCACGCCCCATCTGACGGGCGGTAGCGGCCACCACGGCGGCGAGCGCCTCGTCGTCGCGCAGGTGCAGGTGCCAGTCGTCGGGGCGGGTCAGGGTGATCGAGTTCACGGCGCGTCCTGTATCGGCAAGTGGATCGTCGGTCGCGCCAGTATACCGCAAGGGGGAAGCGGCCGGGCGCCACGGGTCGCGACGCCCCCCCCTTCACGGCCGGGAAAATTGCCGTATCATGCCGGCAGATCCATCGAAGGAGACAACATGCCGAAGGTGCGTCACTACGCCGATCTGGTCGCCGTCCTGGCCGGAGTCATGTGGCTGGCGGTGTTCTGGTCGGTCAGCTTCTCCGCCCGCATCGGCAGCATCGAACCCACCCTGGCCGCGCTGCTGGGACTCGGCAGCATGATCCTGGTGAGTTTCGTGCACCGCCCCTTCCGGGTCCTGCTGCGCCGTTACCACGTGCGCAAGCGGCGTACCGAGATGTGGATGCACATCCTCGCCCTGCCGCTCACCCTGGCCTTCCTCATTGCCATCGTCATCGAGACCCTGTTCACTCCCCTCGGCGGCATCCAGAAGATGCTGCTGTTCAACGTGCTCGCCACCGCCGGCTGGGGTGTCTTCGTGTTGACCCTGCTGACCAAGTGGCTGATCCACCACTTCAACGGACGCCGCCAGGGCAGCGCCTGATTCAGAAGCGGTCGACGCGGAACGGCGCCATGTCGATCGCCGTCGGCTCGCCGTCGATCATCTCGGCCAGCAGTCGACCGGTCGCCGGCCCCAGGGTGAAGCCATGGTGGCCATGGCCGAAGGCGAGCCAGAGCCCCTGGCGGTCCGGCACCGGGCCGATCACCGGCTTCATGTCCGGCGTGCAGGGTCGCGCGCCCTTCCAGGGCTCGGCATCCAGCCGCTCGCCGAGCGGGAAGAAGCGCCGCGCCACCCGCTCGGCCGCGGCCAGCTGGCCATGGTCCGGCGGGGCCTCGCGGCGTGCCAGTTCGGCGCCGGTGGTCAGCCGAATGCCGGCACGCATCGGCGCCAGCAGGTAGCCCACCTCGGCATCCATGACCCAGTTGCCGAGGCGCGCCTCGCCCTTGGCGGCATAGTGCATGTGATAGCCACGCTTGACGAACAGCGGAACCGAGATGCCCTGCCGGGATAGCCAGTCGCCGGACCAGGGCCCCATGGCCAGCACCAGCTCGCCGGCCTCCAGCGCCCCCTGGTCGGTGGTCACCCGCCAGCCCTGACCCGCCCGGGAGATATCGCTCACCTCGGCACGCATCAGCCGCCCCCCGGCGGCCTCCATCGAGGCGGCATAGGCCTGCACCAGGGCCCCGGGGTCGGCCACCGTCCAGGAGTCCAGCCAGTGGATGGCGCCGGCCAGGCCGCCGACGAGATGTGGCTCCAGCGCCTGCAGGGCGTCGGCATCCAGCAGGCGGTGGTTGACCCGGAACCGCGAGGCCGCCTCCTCGGCCTCGCGCCGTTCGGCGTCCAGCCCCTCGACCGTGCGATAGACCTCGAGCCACCCCTCCTTGCGCACCAGCGCCTCGGCACCGGCGGCCGCGATCATCGGCGCATGGGTGTCGAGGGCGAGCGAGATCAGCGAGGCGTATTCGGGCACGATGCTGTCGTAGCGCCGCGGCGAGGAGTGCTGCCAGTAATGCAGCAGCGGACCCGCCGCCCGCATCACACCGCCGAGGCGGTAGCGGATGTCCACCGCCCGGTTCGGCAGCACCCGCGCCAGGGTCCCCAGGTCACGGGGGAAGGGATAGGGCTTGACCGCCTCGCGCTGGATGATCCCGGCATTGCCGAAGGAGGTCTCCCGCCCCGGCTCGCGACGGTCCACCAGCACCACCGAATGGCCGCGCCGGACCAGATGCCAGGCAATCGAGACGCCGACCATGCCGGCCCCCAGTACGATGATCTCGCGAGACATCTGCCTCTCCCTGTCGTTGGACACGCCGTCATTCGCCATGCAAAAGGCTCCGCCATCCGGCGGAGCCCGATACGCCACATTCTAAGCTTTGTCTGAACAGTCGGCGAGCGATGGCCAGACAAGGCAAAAATCGGCGAAAAGACGGAGTTTACGCGGTGTAAATGAGTACTTTGAGCCGATTTTTAACGCCGGATGGGCGAGCGCAGGCAGTTTTCAGACAAAGCGTAGCAAGAGGACGACACCGATCAAGCCGACCCAGGTCAAGCGAGGCCGCTACCCCTCCTGCGCCCTGAGCTTGGTACGGATGAAATCCGAGTGGCTGACGTGCAGCAGGTCGGCGAGCTGGCGGATACGGTGCTCCTCCAGGGCATCCTGGTCGCCGTCGGCGTTGGCCAGCAACCACATCATGTGGACCAGCGCACAGCGCTGCGCATAGCCGTAATGCTGCTTGATCAGGCTGACGAACTGGTAGTGATCCACCGAGGTCTCGACCTCCTCCCGGGCCAGCGCCATCAGCTCCTCCACCGCGGCATCCCCCAGGGCCAGGTGACGCTTGAGCAACTCGCGCATCGCCTCGAGTTCCCTCTCGTCGGTGTGGTAGTCGGCTCGCGCCACCTCGCAGAGCAGGGCCGCCACGGCCAGCTCCAGGGTGGGGGCCGGGCCGCTGCCGCTCTCGGGTTCGGCGAGGGCCTGCTGGAAGAAACGCTGAATACTCGCGAGCATATCGGGCTCCCTGCTACGACATGATGCTCTGACCCGTGGCGGCGGCGGGCGTTCACCGCCCACCGCCGTCAGTAGCCCATCGCACCCGGCAGCCAGGTCGCCACCGGCGGGATCGCGATCAGGATCAGGATGGTGGCGAGGATCGGCACCAGGAACGGCAGCACCGCCACCACCACCTGGCTGTAGCGCAACCGGGTGATGCCCACCATCAGGAACAGCACATTGCCGAAAGGGGGCGTGATCACTCCCACCGACAGGGTGATGACCATGACGATGCCGAAATGGATCGGGTCGAGCCCTGCGGCAAGGGCCGCCGGCACCACGATCGGCGTGAAGATCAGGATGCTCTCGACCACCGACATGAAGCAGCCGATCAGCAGGAAGAACAGCGCGAAGCCGAGCAGCAGCAGTGCGGTGGGCAGGTCCAGCCCCGCGACCTGGGCGGCCAGCGCCTGGGGAATGCCGATGCGCACCAGGATCCAGCCATAGAAGCTCGACACGGCGATGATCAGCAGGATCGCCACGCTGAACATCAGGGTCCGGCGAAATGCCTGGTAGAGGTCCCTGGGACTCAGGTCGCGGTAGACCAGCCCACCCAGCACGATGGCGTACAGCGAGGCCACCGCCCCCGCCTCGGTCGGGGTGAAGAAGCCCGTCCAGATGCCGCCGACGATGATCGCCGGCATCATCAACGGCAAGATGGCGCGGCGCCCGGTACGCAGCACCTCGCCGGCATCGAAGGGTAGCGGCGCCGGCATCACCACCCGCCGCGACATCACCAGCGTCATGCCCATCAGCAGCAGGGCCATGAGGATCCCCGGCAACAACCCCGCCATGAACAGGGCGCCGATGCTGACGTTGGCCAGCCAGCCATAGACCACCAGGGCGATGCTCGGCGGCAGGATCGGCCCGATCACGCTGGAGGCGGCGGTCACCCCGGTCGAGTAGCCCAGGTCATAGCCGCGCTCCTTCATCGCCTTGATCTCGATGCTCCCAAGGCCCGCGGCGTCGGCCACCGCGGTCCCCGACATGGTGGCGAAGATGGAGCTCGCCACCACATTGGCGTGGCCCAGCCCGCCCTTGGTGAAACCCACCAGCGACGTGGCAAAATCGAAGATCCGCGTCGTCGTCGAGCCGGTGTTCATGATGTTGGCGGCGAGGATGAACAGCGGAATCGCCAGCAGGGTGAAGTTGTTGAGGGTCTGCACCATGCGCAGCGACATCAGCTCCACCGGCAGGCCGCTGGCGCTGGTCACCGCCAGGGCGATGAAGGAGGTGATGCCGATGGCCACCACCACCGGCAAGCCGATGACCATCAGTACCAGCAGGCCGCCCACGAAGATCAGCAGTTCGAGCATCAGTCGGGCTCCCCGTTCGTGTCGGCCACCGGCTTCCAGTCGACCCGCCCACGCAGCGTCTGCCAGGCGGACAGCACGGCCATGCCGGCGAAGCCGATGAAGATGCCGTAGTAGAGGTAGCTGAAGCTGATGCCCAGGGACACCGTGCGGTTGTTGGCGCTCATGTCCGACATGATCCAGGCGCCCCAGGCAGCCAGCACGAAGAAGCCACAGGAGAACCCCGCGACCAGGCGATACTGCAGCGCCAGGGCGACCCGCGACAGGCGATGGCTGAACAGATCCACCAGCAGGTGCTCGCCGCGCACCCAGGCCGACAGCGAGCCGAACCCCACCGCATAGATGGCCAGCAGCGAGGCCATCTCCTCGGTCCAGGGCAGGCCGGCGCCGATGATGTCGCGCACCACCACGGCCGCCACGATCATGAGCAGCACGCTCGCCAGCAGCAGCACGCCGAGGGCGTCGCAGATCAGGGTCACGGCCCTGAGCAGATGAAAGGCCGCCCGGTCGATGCGGCCCTTCGGTATCCCGGTATCATGCACCACTTGGGGTATCCCTCGTTGTCGAACCCTCGTCCACGACGCAGCGGCGCCCCGGGGCGCCGCTGCGATGCTGCCTGGGCCGGACGGCTCGCCGGCGGTCAGTCGTCGCTGCCCAGGGCGTCGTCCATCACGCCATCGGCCATCTCGGAGAGGATACGCTCGATGGCCGGCAGCCCGGCCTGGCGGAAGGGCTCCACATCGGGCTCGATGATGGTCATGCCCTCCTTCTCCAGCTCCTCGAGATAGTACTCGTCGAGCTCGCGCTCCCGCTCGGTGCCATGCTGGCGCGCTTCATGGATCGCCTCGGTGATCAGCGCCTGGTCCGCTTCGTCCAGGCCCTCCCACCAGCGCTTGCTGGCCACCCAGTTCCACGGGAACATCACATGACTGGTCATGATGATATGGTCCTGGACCTCCCACAGCCGACGGGTGTAGGGCGAGGAGAGCGAGTTCTCGTGGCCGTCGACCTGACCGGTCTGCATGGCCAGGTAGATCTCCGGCGCCGGCACGTTGACCACCTGGGCGCCGATCTCCTCCCACACCTCGAGCCATACCGGCAGCGACGGCAGCCGCAGCCGGAAGCCCTGCAGGTCGTCGGGACTCTGGATCGCCTTGTTGGCGGTCATGTGTCGCGGGCCACGGTGCTGGGTGCCGAAATACTTGAGCCCGCCCTTCTCCTCGGCGATCTCGATCAGCGTCTGCCCGGAGGGACTCTCCATGTAGGCGTCGACCTCCTCCCAGGTGGAGAACACGAAGGGCACGGTGATGGCGTCGTACTCCGGGGCATACTGCTGACGCCAGTTGCCGCCGGTGATGGAGATCTGGGTCTGGCCCAGATTGAGCAACTCGAGCACGGCGTTCTCGCCGCCCAGCGAGCCGGCAAGGAAGGGGCGGACCTCGAAGCGGCCCGGCGCCTGCTCCTCGAGATACTCGGCGAAGCGCTCGACGGCGGCACTCTCGGAGCCCCCCTCGCTCATGGTGTTGTTGACCTGGATCTCGATGGTATCGGCCAGTGCGAAGGGAGCGGCCGCAGCGAATCCCAGGGTGGTCAGCGTGGCGAGCAGTGTGTGCCGCATCGGGTTCTCCTTACGGGTTTCATTATTGTCACTTGATAGTGAGACAAGCCCGGACGTTGCTCAAATCGGCGTTGATGAAGGCAGGCTTCGTCAATCGCGATACCTGACGATACGCCCGAAGCGCCGGGAGTCCCGAACGGAATCGGACCCGATACGACCAAAGACCAATACCACCAAAGGATAGCGGGGCTCTTCACTGGCAAGACCCGCCATCGGCCCGCGCCGCAGGAGAATTCACCATGCACGAAGCCAGACCCGTCGCCTTCATCACCGGCGCCACCTCGGGGATCGGCGCGGCCTGTGCCCGCCGCTTCGCTGCTGCCGGTTGGGCCCTGGTGCTCACCGGTCGCCGTGTCGACCGGCTCGCGTCCCTGCAACGGGAACTCGAGAGCGCGGTGCCGGTGCATGTCGCCGAGCTCGACGTCACCGACCACGCGGCCGTGGCACGCGTGGTCGAGGCGCTGCCGCCCTCCTTCACCGGCATCCGGCTGCTGCTCAACAGTGCCGGACTGGCCCTCGGCAAGGGGCCGGCCCAGGACGCCGACCTGGCCGACTGGCACCGCATGGTCGACACCAACATCACGGGGCTGGTCAACGTCACCCGCCTGCTGCTGCCGCGGCTGATCGAGACCGGCCCCGGTGCCACGGTGATCAATATCGGCTCCATCGCCGGTCACACCCCCTACCCCGGCGGCCACGTCTACGGCGCCACCAAGGCCTTCGTCGAACAGTTCAGCTACAACCTGCGCTGCGACGTCAGCGGCCAGGGCGTGCGCGTCACCGATCTCGCCCCGGGCATGACCGAGAGCGAGTTCACCCTGGTTCGCATGAAGGGCGACCACGCCGTCGTCGACGACTACTATCGGGGAACCCGCGCCCTGCGACCCGAAGACGTCGCCGAGCAGGCCCTGCACATCGCCGAACTGCCGCCCCACGTGAACATCACCCGCCTGGAGGTCACCCCGCTGTGCCAGCAGTGGTCGCCCTTCACGATCCTGCGCGACGACGCCTGAGCACGCTCACTCCGCCTCGGGCGTGATCAAGTGGTCGACCAGATGCCGGGCAATCACCGGCAGCGTCTCGTAGCGGCGCACGCCGATCACCAGCTCGCGCCGCGCCCAGGGATCGGCGAGGGGGATGCTGCACAACTCGAGGTCGCGCAGGTCCCGGTAGATGGTACGCTCGGGCAACACCCCCACTCCCATGCCGTGATGGATCATGCGGCAGATGGCATCGAAGCTGCGCACCTGGATGCGCATGCGCAGCGTCCTGCCGGCGCGGCTGGCCTGCTCGTGGAGCAGCGACTGCAGCGAGGTGTCCTGCTGCAACCCGATGAAGTCGAAGTCCGTAGCCTCATGCAGGCAGATCCGGTCCCGGGCGGCGAGCGGATGGTCTCGCGGGGTCATCAGCACCAGGCGGTCGTTGCGATAGGGCAGCACCTGCAGGTCGCCGGCGTCGACGTGGCCGGCGAAGATGCCCACGTCGGTCAGGCCATCGCGCACCGCGGCGATGACCTCGCCGCTGACCCGCTCCTGGAGATCGATCTTGATCTGCGGATAGCGTCGCGAGAAGGCGCTGAGGTCCTGGGGCAGGAAGGCGATGATCGCCGAGGTGTTGGAGTGGATGCGCACGTGGCCGCGGACCCCCTCGCCATATTCGCTGAGCTCCGCCTCGAGCCGCTCGAGGTTCTCGAGAATGCGCCGGGCATGGTGCAGGAAGGCCTGGCCGGCCGGGGTGAGCTCCACCCCGCGGGAGCGCCGATAGAGCAGCGTGGTGCCCACCAGCGCCTCGAGATCGCTGATCCGCTTGCTCACCGCCGCGAGTGCCAGGTGCTCCCGCGCGGCGGCCGCGGTCAGCCGCCCCTCGTCGGCGACGGAGACGAACAGCTTGAGGGTGACGAAATCGAAGCGGCGCATGGGCGTTCCTCGGGCCGGAATCGAGAGAGACGGCGCCTGGCCATCCTAGCCCATGACTTCGCTGATCACGAAACCCGGATTCCCCATTGCCTAATTGCGGGGGGCCGACCACTGGCGCATCCTGACGGAACAACGTACCAGGAGTGCCCCATGACGACCCCGGAGACACGCCAACTCCCGCTGGCCGACCTGAAGGTACTGGAGCTCGGCCAGCTCATCGCCGGCCCCTTCGCGACCAAGCTGCTCGGCGAGTTCGGCGCCGACGTGATCAAGATCGAGCCCCCCGGCACCGGCGACCCGCTTCGCAAATGGCGAATGATCGAGGATGGCACCTCGCTCTGGTGGCACGTGCAGACCCGCAACAAGCGCTCGGTCTCCCTCGACCTGCGCGCGGCCGAGGGCCAGGACCTGGTGCGCCGGCTCGTCGCCGAGGCCGATGTCCTGGTGGAGAACTTCCGTCCCGGCACCCTGGAGGGCTGGGGGCTCGGCTATGACAGGCTCTCCGCCATCAACCCGACGCTGATCATGGTGCGCATCTCCGGCTACGGCCAGACCGGCCCCTACCGCGACAAGCCCGGCTTCGGGGTGATCGGCGAGGCCATGGGCGGGTTGCGCTACCTCACCGGCCAGCCAGGCGACCCCTCGGTGCGGGTCGGGGTGAGCATCGGCGACTCGCTCTCGGCGCTCTACGCGGTGATCGGCACCCTGCTCGCCCTCCAGGAGCGCCACCGCAGCGGCCTGGGCCAGGAGATCGACGTGGCCCTCTACGAGTCGGTGTTCGCCATGATGGAGAGCCTGCTGCCGGAGTACGACGCCAGCGGCCATGTCCGCCAGCCCAGCGGCAGCGCCCTGCCCGGCATCACCCCCTCCAACGCCTACCGCACCCGCGACGGCGACTTCGTGCTGATCGCCGGCAACGGCGACAGCATCTTCAAGCGCCTGATGGAGGTGATCGGCCGCCCCGACCTGGCCGGGGACCCTGAGCTCGCCCACAACGACGGCCGGGCCCGCCGCGCCGGGGAGATCGACGCCGCCATCGAGGCCTGGACGCTCGAGCGTGGCCGCGACGAGATCCTCGCCGCGCTGGACGCGGCTCGGGTGCCGGCCGGCTATCCCTATACCGCCGCCGACATCGCCGCCGACCCCCACTACCTGGCCCGGGAGATGATCCAGACCTTCGTCCGCCCCGATGGCCGGCCGCTCAAGGTGCCGGGCGTGCTGCCCCGACTCGGTGCCACCCCCGGTCGGCTCGGCAACGGCGGCCCGGCCCTCGGCCAGCATACCGACGAGGTGCTCGACGCACTCGGCATCGACGAGGCGACCCGCGCCAAGCTGCGCGGTGCCGGGATCATCTGACCGCGCAAATCGGGAGAGCCACATGCCGCCACTGCAGATCAACGAGGTCGCCCCCCGCGACGGCCTGCAGATCGAAGCCACCTTCGTGCCCACCGCGGCCAAGATCCGCCTGATCGACGCCCTCTCGGCCACCGGCCTCGCCCGCATCGAGGCCAGCTCCTTCACCTCGCCGAAGGCGATTCCCCACCTGCGCGATGCCGAGGCGGTGGTGCGCGGCATCCGGCGCCGCGCCGGGGTCGGCATCACCGTGCTGGTGCCCAACGTCAAGGGCGCCGAACGGGCGCTCGCCTGCGGGGTCGACGAGATCAACCTGGTGATGTCGGCGAGCGATTCCCACGGCCTGGCCAACCTGCGCATGACGCCCGAACAGTCGCTCGCGCAGTTCGCCGGGATCCTCGAGGTCGTCGCCTCCCAGCCGGGGGGGCGCGGCGTGTTCGTCAACGCCTCGCTCTCCACCGCCTTCGGCTGCCCCTTCGAGGGCCAGGTGCCCGAGGCCCGGGTACTGGAACTCGTGGAGCGACTGCTCGAACTGGGCATCGACGGCGTGACCCTGTGCGACACCACCGGCATGGCCAACCCCGCCCAGGTCGCCGCGCTGTGCCAGGCGGTGCTGGCGCGCTTCCCCGAGGCCCCCTTCACCCTGCACTTCCACGATACCCGCGGCATGGGCCTGGCCAACGCCCTGGCCGCCTGGCAGGCCGGCATCACCCGCTTCGACGCCTCGCTGGGCGGGCTCGGCGGCTGCCCCTTCGCTCCCGGCGCCACCGGCAACGTCTGCACCGAGGACCTGGTGCACATGTTCGAGCAGATGGGGGTGGCGACCGGCGTCGACCTCGACGCCCTGCTCGCCGTCTCGGCCACCCTGCCCGACCTGGTCGGCCACGCCACCCCCGGCCAGGTGATCAAGGCCGGCAAGGCCGACCGCCGCTACCCGATGCCCCAGCGCAGCTAAGTCTCCTGAGGGGCCAGACCCTTAAGTCTGCTTTGGGGTCTGACCCCACAGCAAACTTTGGGGTCTGACCCCACAGGATCACTATGCGAAAGTGACCCCTGAGCCTTCGACCTTCACCCACGGGAGACCCCATGCCCCGCTACCCCGACCATCTGCTCGGCGACGGCCCGACCAACCCCTTCCCCGGCGTGCGCGTGCTCGAACGCCGCCTGGGACGCGAGATTCCCCACCAGTTGGGCTCCAACGAGGGCCTCGACATGCCCCACCGTGCCCTGCGCGCCCACTTCGGCGACGCCATGGTCGCGCACGTCTACAGCTATGGCGACGCCGAGGCCCTGGGCATCCGCCGGCGCCTGGCCGACCAGCAGGGCATCCCCCTCGAGGCGCTGCTGGTCGATGCCGGGGCCGACAGCCTGATCGCCCTGGCGCTGCGTGCCGTGGCCGAGCCCGGCCTCACCGTGGTCGGCACCACCGGCACCTACCCCACCTTCGGTTACTTCGCCCGCGGCCAGGGCTGCCGGCTGGTGGAAGTGCCCTACGACGAGGGGCCGGGCCGCCTCGCCCCGGACCTCGAGGCACTCACCCGGGCCGCCCACGCCCACGACGCCCGGCTCGTCTACCTGGCCAACCCCGACAACCCCAGCGGCCACCTGCACGACGACGACGCCGTGCGCGGCCTGCGCGCCGAGCTGCCCGACGACTGCTGGCTGCTGCTCGACGAGGCCTACCACGATTTCCGCGACGACGCCGACACTCCCTTCGCCCGCGAGGCGCTCCCCGGCGTGATCCGCCTGCGCACCCTCTCCAAGGCCCACGGCCTGGCCGGCCTGCGGGTCGGCTACGCCATCGCCGAGCCGGCGACCCTGGCGGTGATGATGAAGGTGCGCATCCACTACGCGGTCTCGACGCTCTCCCAGGCCGCCGCCGAGGTGGTCCTCGACCACCCCGAGGAGAGCCGGGCCCACGTCGCCGCCGTGCTCGAACGCCGCGCGCGCCTGGCGGCGCACTTCCGTGCCCTGGGCGCCGACGTCCTGCCCAGCGCCACCAACTTCATCGGCCTGCGGCTGCCCGACGCCGAGCTCGCCGGACGCGTCCATGGCGAGCTGCTCGACGCCGGGCGCCTGATCGCCCGCCCCGCCGACCCGGCGCTGGGGCATGTGCTGCGCATCACCGCCGTGGAGGACGCCCTGGTCCCCGGTCGGCTGGCGATCCTCGAGAAGGCCCTCGAGACGCGCTGATCCCCGCTCCCTCCCCTCGTTTCTCACCGCTCGGGCGGCCTTCGAGGCCGCCCGTTGCGTTTTCTCCTTTGCCGTAGACCAACAACACATGAGGGGCGTCGGGGACAGGTCGTAGTGAAGGTCATTCGCCATGGATGGCGAATGTAGCGCCCAGGGAAGGGTTCACAGCGCCTTCCGGAGGCCTGCCCCCGGATAGCCCCGCCTCCCGGCCACTGGTTGGCAGGGCCCGGAAACTGATCCATACTCGGAAGAGTCGTCAGGCAGGTATCCTGTCATACTATATGACCGGACAAATCGCGCCGCGCCGGTCGACGCAGCAGACGGAGAGACGGCGTCCACAACACCGACACCTACCCTCAGGGACCGGATATGCGACTGCGAGACAAGACCGCCCTGATCACCGCCGCCGCCCAGGGCATCGGCCGCGCCACCGCCCTGCGTTTCGCCGCGGAAGGCGCCCGGGTGATCGCCACCGACATCGACCCGGACCGGCTACGCGAGCTGGACGCCACGCCGGGCATCGAGACCCGCCGCCTCGACGTCCTCGACCCGGGGGCGATCGCCGCCCTGGCCGACGAACTGCCGGCCCCGGACATCCTCTTCAACTGCGCCGGCTTCGTCGCCAACGGCACCCTGCTCGAGTGCGAGGAGGCCGACTGGGAACGCTCCCTGGCGCTGAACGTCACCGCCATGTACCGCTTGATCCGCGCCCTGCTGCCCGGCATGCTCGCCCGGGGCGGTGGCAGCATCATCAACATGGCGTCGGTGGCCTCGAGCCTGAAGGGCGTGCCCAACCGCTTCGCCTATGGCGCCTCCAAGGCCGCGGTGATCGGCCTGACCAAGTCGGTGGCCGCCGACTACGTGACCCGGGGCATCCGCTGCAACGCCATCTGCCCGGGCACCGTCGACTCCCCCTCGCTGCGCCAGCGCATCCGCGACCAGGCCACCCGGGAGCAGCGCTCGGAAGCGGAGGTCTACAATGCCTTCATCGCCCGCCAGCCGCTGGGCCGGCTCGGCACCCCCGAGGAGATCGCCGCCCTGGCCGCCTACCTGGCGTCGGACGAATCCGGCTACACCACCGGCACGGTGCAGATCATCGACGGCGGCTGGCTCGCCTGAGCAAGGCGTACGCAAGACACCCCGCAACGACCCAAGGAACCCAAGACATGAAACTGCTGCGCTTCGGCCCCAGGGGCCACGAGAAACCCGGGCTGCTCGACGCCGACGGCGTGATCCGCGACCTCTCGGCCCATGTCCCCGACATCGACGGCCCCCACCTGGGGCGCGAGCGCCTGGCGGTACTCGCCGGGATCGACCCGGAGCGGCTGCCCGCGGTGCCCGCCGACACCCGGCTCGGCCCCTGCGTGGGGCGGGTCGGCAAGTTCATCTGCATCGGACTGAACTACTCCGACCACGCCGCCGAGACCGGCGCCGAGGTGCCCGCCGAGCCGGTGGTCTTCAGCAAGTGGACCAGCGCCATCTGCGGCCCCGACGACGACGTCATCATCCCCCGCGGCTCGCGGAAGACCGACTGGGAAGTCGAACTCGGCGTGGTGATCGGCAAGGCCGGACGCCACATCGACGAGGCCGACGCCCTGGACCATGTGGCCGGCTACTGCGTGGTCAACGACGTCTCCGAGCGGGAGTTCCAGCTCGAGCGCAGCGGCACCTGGGACAAGGGCAAGGGCTGCGACACCTTCGGCCCCCTGGGGCCCTGGCTGGTCACGCCCGACGAAGTGGCCGACCCCCACGCGCTGGCCATGTGGCTCGAGGTCGACGGCCACCGCTACCAGGACGGCAGCACCCGCACCATGGTCTACCGCGTGCCCTTCCTGATCGGCTACCTGAGCCGCTTCATGAGCCTGCAGCCGGGGGACGTCATCTCCACCGGCACCCCGCCCGGCGTCGGCATGGGCCAGAAGCCGCCCGTCTATCTCAAGCCCGGCCAGCGCATGCGCCTGGGCATCGAGGGGCTCGGCGAGCAGTGCCAGTCGGTGGTCGCCGACGAGCCGGCCTGAGCCTCCTCCTTCGATCCCCTGCCAGGAGCCGGACGATGACCCACCCCATTGCCAGCGATGCCGGCCGGCTCGCGACCCTGAGGGTACATGCCGCCGACAACGTCCGCGTGGCGCTCAAGGACCTGCCCGAGGGCTCGCTGGTCGAGGACGGCGGCCGGCGGATTCGCCTGGTCGGCCCCGTCCGCCACAAGCACAAGTTCGCCCTCGGCCCGCTGGCCGAGGGCGACAGCGTGATCATGTACGGCGTCACCGTGGGCCGGGCGACCCGCCCCATCGCCGAGGGCGAGGCCATCACCACCGGGAATACCGAGCACAGTACCGCCACCAGCCGGCCCCAGGCGCGTCGCGGCCACTGGCAGGCCCCCGACGTCGGCGCCTTCGCCGGCGCCACCTTCGACGGCTATCACCGTCCGGACGGACGGGTCGGCACCGCCAACGTCTGGCTGGTGGTGCCCCTGGTGTTCTGCGAGAACCGCAACATCGAGGTGCTGCGTCAGAGCGTCGCCGACGCCCTGGGCGAGGATCCCTACCGCGACTACAAGCGCCTGGCCCGGGAGCTGCTGCACGGCGCCCCGCTGGCCGAGGAGGCCACCCCACCCCGCGAACGGCTCTTCCCCAACGTCGACGGTGTGCGCTTTCTCACCCACACCCTGGGCTGCGGTGGCACCGACGACGACGCCCTGGCCCTCTGCCGGCTGCTCGCCGGCTATATCTGCCACCCCAACGTCGCCGGCGCCACGGTGCTCAGCCTGGGTTGCCAGAAGGCCCAGATCGAGATGCTCGAGGCCGCGGTGGCCGAACGCGACCCCCAGGGGCGGCGCCCGGTGCACTACCTCGAGCAGCAGGCCAGCGCCAGCGAGGAGGCGCTGATCCGCGAGGCGCTGACCACCATCTTCGACGGCCTGGCGCTGGCCAACCGGGTCGAGCGCGCCCCGGCGCCGCTCGCCGAGCTCTCGATCGGCGTGGAGTGCGGCGGCTCCGACGGCTTCTCGGGGCTGTCGGCGAACCCGCTGGTCGGCGCGGTGATCGATCGCCTGGTGGCGCTGGGCGGCAGCGGCATCCTCAGCGAGTTCCCGGAGCTGTGCGGCGTGGAGCACGAACTGATCGCCCGCTGTCGCGACGACCGGATCGCCGCGCGCTTCGAGGCGCTGATGGGCGCCTACCAGCAGCATGCCGCGCGGGTCGGCGCCGACTTCTCGATGAACCCCTCGCCGGGCAACATCCGCGACGGCCTGATCACCGACGCCATGAAGTCCGCCGGCGCCGCCAAGAAGGGCGGCGACAGCCCGGTGGTCGACGTGCTCGACTACACCGAGCCCCGGGTGTGCCGAGGCCTCAACCTGCTCTGCACCCCGGGCAACGACGTGGAATCGACCACGGCACTGGCCGGCTCCGGCGCCAACCTGATCCTGTTCACCACCGGCCTCGGCACCCCCACCGGCAACCCGGTCACCCCGGTGCTGAAGATCGCCAGCAACAGCGAGCTGGCGGCGCGCATGGCCGATGTCATCGACTTCGATGCCGGCCCGATCATCCGCGGCGAGGCGACCATCGACGAGCTCGCCGGGCACCTGCTGCAGCAGTGCATCGACACCGCCTCCGGGCGCTACCGGCCCAGGGCGGTCGCCCTGGCCCAGTACGACTTCATTCCCTGGAAGCGCGGCGTCTCGCTCTGAACGCCCCGGGTGAGCTCCCCAGAATCTGCCGGAGCGCCTGCGGTGCCGATCGCCGGCGGGGCCAAGCGCCTACAGCCCCTTGGGGGCGAAGATCCCGGGGGCGTTGCGCCAGTAGCCCTTGTAGTCCATGCCGAAGCCGAAGACGTAGCGGTCGACCACCTCCAGGCTGCAGTAGTCGGCCTTGAGCCCGGGCACCGCCTTGCGCTCGTGCTGCTTGTCGACCAGCACCGCGGTGGCGATGCTCGCCGCCCCGGCCTCACGGCAGTAGTCGAGGATGGCGGCGAGCGTCGCGCCCTCGTCGAGGATGTCGTCGACGATCACCACGTGCCGGCCGGCCATGGGAATCTCCGGCGAGACGCGCCAGAACAGCTCGCCGCCACGCAGGCCGCCGCGGTAGCGGGTGGCGTGCAGGTAATCGACCTCGAGCGGGAAGCCGAGCCGGGTCAGCAGGTGGCCGGTGGTGATCAGGCCGCCGTTCATCACGCAGTAGAAGACCGGCAGCTTGTCGCCGAGGTCGCGGGTGATCTCGTCGGCCATGCGATCCAGGGCACGCTCGACCTCGTCCTGGGAGATCAGGCAGTCGGCGTTGTCCATGATGTCGCGCATGTCGGTCAGCGACTGGTGAACATCGGCGTCGAGTTTGGGCATCGGATATCGGCTCGCAGTCGGCGGGTGGAGGTAGAACGTGTCGGGGAGCCACCAGAGGCGCCTGGCCTCAGTGGGACGCCAGGGCCTCGAGACGGGCATGCACGCGGCGCCAGCGGGAGAGCGCCCCCAGGGCGGCGAGGTCGGGCCGGGCGCGGCCGTAGCGCAGCTTGAGTGCGCGCCGCGCGACCTGGCCCTGGCAGGCGGCGAGCACTTCCAGCGCCGCCGCGCGGTCGTTGCACACCAGCAGCATGTCGCAGCCGGCGGCCAGGGCCGCCTGGGCGCGCTCGGCGGGGGATCCGGCCGTATGGGCACCGGCCATGCTCAGGTCGTCGGAGAAGATCACGCCCTTGAACCCCAGGCTCTCGCGCAGCATCCCCAGCCAGGCCCGGGAGAAACCGGCCGGGCGAGGATCGAAGGCGGAATAGACCACATGGGCGGGCATCACCGCGTCGAGGCGTGAGGCCAGCGCGGCGAACGGCACCAGGTCGTGGCGGCGCAGCTCGTCGAGCGGCCGCTCGTCCACCGGCAGCGCATGGTGGGAGTCGGCCGCCACCCCGCCGTGGCCCGGGAAGTGCTTGGCCACCGCCACCATGCCGGCCTCGTGCAGGCCGTCGACGAAGGCGCCGCCCATCGCCGCCACGGCCTGGGGGTCGGCGGAGAAGCTGCGATCGCCGATCACCGTGGAGAGGCCGCAGTCGACGTCCAGCACCGGGGCGAAGCTGAGATCGAGGCCACAGGCAGCCATCTCCATGCCGAGCAACCAGCCGGTGTCCTGGCAGAGGCGCACGGTCACCTCCGGCAGCGCGGGGAAGTCACGCCCCAGCCGCCCCATGGCGGGCAGGCGGGTGACCCCGTCGCGCAGGCGCTGCACCCGCCCCCCCTCCTGGTCGATCGCCAGCAGCAGTTCGGGACGAACCCGGCGGATCTCGCTGCACAACGCGCGGACCTGGTCCGCCGACTCGGTGTTGCGGGCGAACAGGATCACGCCGCCGACCTCCGGACGGGCGAGCAGTTCGCGCTCGTCGCGCGTCAGGCGAGGCCCTTCCAGATCCAGCATCACCGGGCCGAGGGTCTGGGTCATGGTCGTGCTCCTTGGCGTGGAAGGGGGCAGATTCTAGACCAAAGTCGCCCGCCGGGACAGCCGCGGCGGGGCCGCTTCAGTCGTGCAACCAGACCGGCGTGCCGGGGACGGCCAGCGCGAAGACGGCCAGCAGGTCGGCATCGCGCAGGCGGATGCAGCCGTGGGAGCGCGGCTCGCCCATGGGCTGATCGGGCGGTGTGCCGTGCAGATAGATATAGCGGCGCTGGGAGTCGACGTCACCCCCGCGGTTGTGGCCGGGCTCGAGGCCGCACAGCCAGAGGATACGGGTCAGGATCCAGTCGCGCCCGGGGTGGCCGGCGGCCAGCGCCGGGGAGAACACCTCGCCGGTGGGACGACGACCGCGAAACACCGCGCCGGGCGGCTCGCCGGCACCGATGGCGGCCCGCACGTAGTGCCAGCCCAACGGGGTCTGGCCGCTGCCCTCGTGCTGCCCGGTGCCGGCGGCCCCGGTGGAGACCGGGCAGTCGAAGTGCGTCTCGCGCCCCTGCCATGCCACCAGCCGCTGCGCGGTGGTATCGATCTCGAGCCAGTGGCCCCGCGCGGGAGGCAGATCGTCGAGCCGCGGGGTGCGCATCAGCTCGCCTCGGCCCTGGGCTGGGCGGGCTCGGGCAGGGGCGCGTTCATCGCCGCCACCACCACGGGACGCAGGCGACGGATCAGGTCACGCACCGAGGTATGCTCGCCGTAGTCCTTCTCGGCGATATCGCGCAGCGCATCGAGCCCCGAGAGGGTGAAGATGACGGTACCCAGCACGAAGTGCAGCCGCCAGAAGCGTTCGACATCCGGCAGGTCCGGGGTGGCCAGGCGCACCAGCTCGCTGAAGCGGGTGAAGACGCTGCCGTACTCCTCCTGGATATGGCGGCGCAGGTGGCCCTGGGCCTGGCTGTAGGCGAGCCCGAGCAGCCGCATGAACACCTTGAGACTGTTGCGCTCGGCCGGCACCTCGAGCACGGTGCGGGCCATGGTCTCGAGCAGCACCTCGAGGGGGATCACCTGCCCCGCATAGTGGGCCTCGAGCTCGTCCAGGGCGAGGTGGAAGCGTTCGGTGAAGGGGTCCAGATAACGGGAGAAGACCGCCTGGATCAACGACTTCTTGGAACCGAAATGGTAGTTGACCGCCGCCAGGTTGACCCTGGCCTTGCTGGTGATGTTGCGCAGCGACGTTTCGGCGAAGCCGCGCTCGGCGAACAGCACTTCGGCCGTATCGAGAATCCGCGTGACGGTATCGGTCTGGGCCATGAGCGATGACATCCTGATTGGAAACAGTTGTTTTAAACGTAACAGGATTGTACGTCAGCCAAGCCCTCCCGCTCAATGCTAAACCGACGAGCGGTGTTTAAAACGCCTCCCGGGATGGCCGACCTTTTACTGGATGAACTTCCATGCTGTATACTTGACCAATGCCTGGGTGATCCGGACTCCCGATCGCCACCCACTGCCACCCGGAGGCCGTATGACACGCCCCCTGACCCCGCGCCAGCAGAACGTCCACGACTTCATCGTCAAGACCATCAGCGAGCTGGGCTACCCGCCCACCCGTGCCGAGATCGCCCGGGCCCTGGGCTTCCGCTCCCCCAACGCCGCCGAGGAACACCTGCGGGCCCTCGAGCGCAAGGGGGTGATCCGCATGATACCCGGCACCTCCCGCGGCATCCGCCTGCCCGCCCAGGAGCCCGAGGCCCCCGAAGGCGACACCACCGCCCCCCAGGGGTTGCCGATCATCGGCGAGGTGGCCGCGGGCAGCCCGATCCTGGCCGCCGAGCATATCGATCGTTACTGCCCGCTGCCCCCGGAGTACTTCACCCCCCGCGCCGACTATCTGCTCAAGGTGCGCGGCCTGTCGATGAAGGACGTGGGCATCCTCGAGGGCGATCTGCTCGCCGTGCACCGCACCGACCGGGTACGCGACGGCCAGATCGTGGTCGCACGCCTCGAAGACGAGGTGACGGTGAAGCGCTTCCACCGCCACGGCTACCGGGTCACGCTCGCGGCCGAGAACCCCGACTTCGCGCCCATCGAGATCGACCTGCGCCAGCATGAGCTGGAGATCGAGGGTATCGGGGTTGGGGTGATCCGCGGTGGAAATGGCCAAGCCCTCGGCTGAGCGCAAGATCCTGCACGCCGACTGCGACTGCTTCTACGCCGCGGTGGAGATGCGCGACGACCCGAGCCTGCGCGACATCCCCCTGGCGATCGGCGGCAGCCGCGAGAAGCGCGGGGTGATCGCCACCTGCAACTACCCGGCCCGGGCGTTCGGCATCCATTCGGCGATGCCCACCGCCCGGGCCCTGCGCCTCTGCCCGCAGTTGACCCTGCTGCCCGGCGACTTCGAGCGCTACCGCGAGGTCTCGCGCCGGATCCAGGCGGTCTTCCACGAGCTCACGCCCCTGGTGGAGCCGCTCTCGCTGGACGAGGCCTTCCTCGATGTCACCGCGGTCGAGCGCTTCTCCGGCAGCGCCACCTGGATGGCCCGCTGGCTCAAGCAGGAGTGCCTGGCCCGCACCGGCATCACCGTCTCGGTGGGCGTGGCGCCCTCGAAGTTCCTGGCCAAGATCGCCAGCGACTGGGACAAGCCCGACGGCCTCACGGTGATCCCGCCGGCGCGGGTCGACGACTTCGTCAGGCCCCTGCCGGTCAAGAAGCTGCACGGCGTCGGGCCGGCCACCGGGGCGCGGCTCGATGCCCTGGGCATCACCACCTGCGCAGAGCTGCGCGAGCTACCGCTGGAGCGGTTGGTCGAGGAGTTCGGCAAGTTCGGCCGGCGGCTGTTCGAACTCTCCCGCGGTATCGACGAACGCGAGGTGCGTGTCGAGCGCGAGCGCAAGTCGATCAGTGCGGAGACCACCTTCGAGCGCGACCTGCCGGACCTGGCGAGCTGCCGGGCCGCCCTGGCATCGCTGTGCGAACGCCTCGAGGCGCGCCTGGCCCGCCACGGCCACCCACCGCTGGCGGGAATCTTCGTCAAGGTGCGCTTCGACGACTTCAGCCTCACCACCCTGGAGCACCGCGGGCTGTTGCCCACCCCGGAGAGCTTCGCTCGCCTGCTCGAGCCGGCCTGGGCCAGGGCCGGCCGCCCGGTGCGACTGCTCGGCGTCGGCGCCCGGCTGGTGCCGGAAGCCCAGCGGCGCCAACTGACCCTGCCGATCTGAGGGGATTGGCGGTGTTGCCGACCCCGCGGCTCACTCGGCGTCGGTGAGGCGCTTCTTGAGCTGCATGTAGGTGCCGTAGTGGCGGTCGAGATGGCGGCGCATGGCGGCCTCGGCGGCGTCGGGGTCACGGGACTCGATGGCCTCGACGATCTCGACATGGGCCGCCAGTGCGGCCTTGTCCTCGTCCTTCTGCTGCAGCACCTGGGCGCGGCGGTCGTCGAGCCACTCGGAGAGCGCGACGTGGATGGCGTCGAAGATGGGGTTCTTCCCGATGCTCGCCAGCACCCCGTGGAAGTCGTTGTCGGAGCGCTTGAAGCGCGCCTCGTCGCCGAGGGCGTCGCGGTTGTCCTGCAGGGCGCCACGCAGGCGCGCCAGGTCGTCGTCGCCGGCATGGCGGGCGGCATAGCGCGCCAGCGAGATCTCGAACAGGGCCCGGGCCTCCTGGAAGTACTGCTGCCCGTCGGGCTTCGAGAGCAGCTGCCGGGTCACGCCCGAGAGCCTCGCCATCACCGACTCCGCGGTCGGCCGGATGACCCGCGCCCGGGTCCCGCTGTTGATGGCGACGAGCCCCAGTTGCTGGAGGTGGAAGAGCGCTTCGCGTACCGCGGGGCGGCCGACCCCGAACTGTTCCATCAGCTCGCGCTCGGAAGGCAGCTGGTCGTTCTCGCGGAGCCGTCCCTCGAGGATCTCCGCCTCGAGCTGTTCGGACACCTGTTCGGACAGCGTCTTGCGCTCCACCCGATATCTGGTCATGCACCCTTCTCCTGACTGGTCGAAACGGGGCGTGAACCTCCCCTCCTCGTTACCGCCATGTTACCGCATTTTCGCCCGACAACCGCGTCAGCCCAGGCGCCGCAGCGGCGCGATGCCGGCTGCCTCGGCCAGGGCGGCATAGGCCGTCTGATTGGCGCTGTCCAGCGGGATGCCCTCGGCATCGCGCCGGGCCTGGCAGCGCCACTCGCGGTCGCCGGGGGCCAGCACCTCGGCGCCGCTGCCAGCCGGCTGGGCCCGCAGGTCGGCCAGGTAGTCGCCCAGGCACGCCTCGAAGGTCGAGCGCTCGACGAAGGCCGCCGGATTCAACGCCAGGAAGAAGTGACCGACCCCGCGCGGGGTCGCCAGGTCCGGCCCGCCCATGGGCAGCAGGCGGAAGCCGTTGAGCATGCCGGAGAGCGTCGAGCTCAGCACCTCGACCATGCCAGCGAGCCCCGCCCCCTTGAAGCCGAAGTCGCTGCCCCCCAGCGGCAGCAGGGCGGCGACCTCGGCCGGCGCCCGCGTCACCCGCCCCTCGGCGTCGGCGGCGACCTGATCCGGCAGCACGCGCCCGATGGCGTCGTACTGCCGCACCCGGTTCCAGGGAATCGCACTGGTCGCCATGTCGAGCAGGTAAGGCGACTGCCCGGCCACCGGGGCGGCGAAGGCGATGGGGTTGGTGCCGTGAAAGGGTGCCCTGCCCTGGTGGAGCAGCACGAAGGGGTCCGAATTGCACACCGCCAGCCCGATCAGTCCGCGCTCGGCGGCGGCCAGGGCGTAGCAGCCCGCGGCACCGAAGTGGGAGGAATTGCCGACCGCCACCGCCCCCACCCCGACCTCCGCGGCCATCGTCGCCGCCTGTTCCATGGCCGTGAAGCCGGCCAGGTGGCCGAAGCCGTCGCCGGCATCCAGGTAGCCGGTGGCCGGCAGGTGCCGGGTGAAGCGCATCCGCGGCGCCCCCCGGATGCGGCCGCCCTCGAGCGCCTGGAGATAGTGCGGCAGCAGGCGCAGGCCGTGGCTGTCGGTGCCCATCCGCGAGGCGGTGACCAGGGCACGGGTCACCGCGTCGGCCGATGCCTCGTCGGCACCGGCCCGGCGCAGCACCGCGAGCATGAAGCGCTCGAGGTCGTCGACCGCCACGCGAAAATCCAGCGGGCGAGCGTCTCTCCGGGTGTCGTTCATGGGCAATCATCTCTCTCGGGCTCAGCGGTAGACCAGGGTCGGCAACCACATGGACAGCGACGGAACGAAGGTGACCAGCAGCAGGCAGATGACCAGCGGGATCAGGAAGGGAATGGTGCCGCGCATGCAGCGCTCGAAGCTGACGTTGGCCACCCGCGACAGCACATAGAGCACCATCCCCACCGGTGGGGTCAGCAGGCCGATCATCAGGTTGAGCACCATGATCACCCCGAAGTGCACCGGATCCACGCCCACCGCCATGGCCAGCGGCAACAGCACCGGCACCAGGATGGTGATGGCGGCGATGGTCTCCATGAAGCAGCCGACGATGATCAGCACCAGGTTGGCCATCATCAGCACCGCCACCTTGCTGTCGGCGAAGGGTCCCAGCAGCGCAATGACGTGCTGGGTGACCTGGTTGCTGGTCAGGATCCAGGCGAAGATCGAGGCCGCCGAGACGATGAACAGGATCACCGCGGTGGTCTCGATGGTCTCCATGCTGACCCTGAGCAGCTTGCGCCAGGTCAGGGTGCGATAGACCACCACCCCGAGGAGCAGCGCATAGAACACCGCCGCCACCGCCGCCTCGGTAGGGGTGAAGGCGCCGGTGATGATGCCGCCGACGATGATCACCGGCGTCAGCAACGACAGGAAGGCACGGGCGAAGCTGTGGCCGAGCACCCGCACCGAGAAGGTGGCATCGCGCTGGTAGCCGCGCCGCCTGGAGATCAGGAAGATCATCAGCATCAGCATCGCGCCCATCAGCAGGCCGGGGATCAGCCCCGCCGCGAACAGCTGGCCCACCGAGGCGGACGCCATCACGCCGTAGATCACCATCGGCAGGCTCGGCGGGATGATCGGCCCGATGGTCGAGGAGGCCGCGGTGATGCCCACGGCGAACTCCTCGTCGTAGCCGGCATCCTTCATCGCCTTCACCTCGATCATGCCGAGGCCGCCGGCATCGGCCACCGCGGCGCCCGACATCCCCGAGAAGACGATGCTCGCCCCCACGTTGACGTGGCCCAGGCCACCGCGCATCCACCCCATCAGTGCCTTGGCGAAGTTGAAGATGCGCTCGGTGATGCCGGCATTGTTCATCAGGCTGCCGGCGAAGATGAAGAAGGGAATCGCCAGCAGCGGAAAACTGTCGATGCCGTTGATCATGCGGTGCGCCACCACCACGTTCGGTACCTGACCGGTGATCAGCACGAACAGCAGGCAGGCGCCGGCCAGGCTGACGGCGATCGGCACGCCCAGCACCAGCATGGTGAACAGCGAAAAGAACAGGAACGCCAGGTAATGCCCCATCACCGCCAGGATCACGCACCCCAGCACGGCCAGTGCCGAGAGCAGCGGCGTCACGACGGGCTTCTGCCAACGCATCACGGTGAGTCGAGACATGCATGGCCCCTTGCAGCTTCAGTCATCTTGCCTCGTTAGTCAGGGTTCATGGCGTTACCGTCCGGCAGGACTCAGCCATGCGCGGCGAGATGGAGTTTCCATAGACGCTGGATGCCGCGCAGCGCCATCATCACGAAGGCGGCACAGACGGCGTAATAGAGCACGCTCTTGGGCACGTCCACCGAGATCATCATGCCGCCGGTCCGGCCCGCCAGTTGGTAGGTCACCCAGGCGAGGGCCAGGTAGAACGCGATACAGGTCAGATCGACCAGCCGCGTCAGCGCCCTGGCCAGCCAGGGCGGCATGTAGTGGTAGAAGAACTCCACCATGATATGGCTGCCCTTGCGCACCGCCATGATGCTGCCGATGAAACCGACCAGGATCAGCAGATACCGGGCGATCTCCTCGGTCCAGGTGGTGGAATCACCCAGCACATAGCGGGTGAAGAACTGCAGGAAGACGACGAAGATCAGCGCCCAGAACACCACCAGGGTGACGTAGTCCTCGACGGCATGGTCGTCGAAACGGAAGACGTCATCGTCCTCGAAGGCGGCCTCGAAGTCGATGACGGGCCCCTGACCCTCGGGTTGGTTCGACATGGCAGGCCTCCTTGCCCGCTCCGCCCGACAGCGGGCGGAACAGGCGGTCAGGAAAGGGATGGCTTACTGACCGATCGCCTGCAGGCGCTCGTAGTTGTCCTCGTCCCAGGTGGCCGCGTCGCCGAGGTGATGGGGCTCGACCACCTCACGGAAGAGCGCGCGATCCACCTCGTTGACGGTGGTGCCCTGCTCCTCGAACCAGGCGACCAGCTCCTGCTCGGCCTGGACGATCTCCTCGGTGTTGTTCCGGGCCGCCTCCTGGAAGACCTCGCGGAAGATCTCGCGGTCCTCCTCGGAGAGCTGGTTCCAGCGCGGGCCACCGACGATGGTGATCAGCGAGTCGGTGATATGCCCGGTCAGGTTGATGGTGTCCTGCACCTCGTGGAAGGCCTTGGCGCGGATGGTCGGCAGCGGGTTCTCCTGGGCGTCCACCACCCCCTGCTGCAGGGCCAGGTAGACCTCGTCGAAGGCGATCGGGGTCGGGTTGGCCCCGGCCGCCCGCGGGAACATCATGTACAGCGGCGCATTGGGCACCCGGATGCGCAGGTTCTCCATGTCCGCCGGGGTATTGATGGGCTCGTTGGAGGTCACATGGCGTTCGCCGTAGTAGTTGAGCGCGATGGGCACGTTGCCGGTGGCGTCCTGGTAGCCCTCGGCGATCTCCTGGAACAGGTCGCTGTCGGCATAGGCCTGCCAGTGGTCAAAGTCGCGGAACATGTAGGCGGCGCCGGCGATCCCCATGGGGCCATAGGAACGGCCGGCGAACTGGTTGCCGGTGTAGATGACGTCGACGGTGCCCAGTTGCAGCCCCTCGTTGATGTCCTCCTCCTTGCCCAGCGACGAGGCCGGATGGACCTGCATGGTGTAGCGCCCCTCGGTGCGCTCCTCGATCTGTTCCGCGGCCCACTCGGCCCACTTGTGGAAGGGCTCGGAGGTCTCGTAGACGTGGGCGAAACGCAGGTTCTCCTGCGCCTGGACCATCCCGGCGATGCCGATGCCCGAGGCCAGCAGCGTCATGGAGACCCAGCGGGTCAGCGTGAGTTGGCGTGGATGAGTCATCTTGTTGTTCTCCTGGGACTGAGAGTCTTGCTGTATACGTATCATACCAACACAGTGAAACCTAGCCGCTCTCTCGTGGCCACGCAACTCTGCCGACGGCCATTCATCCAAGGGGGGCGAGACGCGGCGGTGCCGTTGCCTTCGCCTTGCAATGACGGCACTGCCGATGGCATACCTCTCATACACAAATGCCAAGGCAGGCGATGGCTGGCCGCCGCGCCTCCGGAGGAGCAGATGAGACACCCCAGCGACCTGGTCGACATCCTCGAACGGCAGCTCGGTGAGCGTGGCGTGCTGCGCGCCCCCGCCGACCTGGCCCGCTACGTCTGCGACTGGGCCGGCGACCGGCTGGGCATGCCGCTGGCCGTGGCGCGGCCGGCCTCCACCGCGGAGGTCGCCGAGGTGGTCCGCCTGTGCCACGCGCACGGCGTGCGCATGGTGCCCCAGGGCGGCCATACCGGCCTGGTGGCCGGTGCCCTGCCCGACGCCGACGGCGGCGAGCTGGTGATCAGCCTCGAGCGCCTGAACCGCATCCGCGAGATCGACCCGGTCAACTTCACCATGACCGTCGACGCCGGCTGCGTGCTGGATACCGTCAAGCAGGCCGCCGCCGAACACGACTGCGACTTCCCGCTCTCGCTCGGCGCCCAGGGCAGCTGCCAGATCGGCGGCAACATCGCCACCAACGCCGGCGGCCTCAACGTGCTGCGCCACGGCATGATGCGCCAGCTGGTGCTCGGCCTCGAGGTGGTGCTCCCCGACGGCCGGGTATGGAACGGCCTGCACGCCCTGCACAAGGACAACCGCGGCTATGCCCTGGCCCAGCTCTTCCTCGGCAGCGAGGGCACCCTGGGCATCGTCACCGCCGCGGTGCTCAGGCTCTGCCCCCGGCCCGACCAGTCACGCACCGCCCTGCTCGGCCTGCCGTCGGTGGAGGCGGTGGTAGCGCTCTACGGGCTGGCCCGGCGCGACTGCAGCGACCTGCTCACCGCCTTCGAGCTGATCCCGCGGCGCTGCATCGAGCTCGCCATGGAGGCCACCCCGTCGCTGCGCGACCCCATGGACGCGCCCTCCCCCTGGTACGTGCTGATGGAGGTCGCCGCCACCGGCCCCGTGGACCTCGGCGTCATGATCGAGCGGCTGCTCGAACGGGGCCTGGAGCGCGACCTGATCCTCGACGGCGTGCTCGCCGGCAACGAGGCCCAGGCGCAGCAGCTGTGGCAGTTCCGCGAGAGCATGCTCGAGGGCCAGCGCCGGCGCGGCGAGCACCTGCGCACCGACATCTCGGTACCGATCTCGGCGATCCCCGCCTTCGTCGAGGCGGCGAGCCAGGCGGTGATGGCCGCCTCGCCGCGGTGCGAGATCATCGCCTACGGCCATGTGGGAGACGGCAACCTGCACTTCAACATCCTGCCGCCCGCGGACATGGCCGAGGCCGACAAGCGCCCCCACCTGCACGACCTCGAGGAGCGGGTCTTCACCGTGCTCGACGACTTCGGCGGCAGCCTCAGCGCCGAGCACGGCATCGGCCGCACCAAGCAGGCCGCCTACCTGGCCCGACTCTCGCCGCTGGAACGGCAACTCGCCGGGGGCATCAAGGCCCTGTTCGACCCCAGGGGGTTGATGAACCCCGGGCGGATCCTGCCACCCCGCTGATGGCCGCCAACGCCGCAGACGCCCAACCGGCGCCGCTTCGCGACGCAATCGCCCCGCGGAGCGTGGCTCCCACAGGAAGGCTGGTTCCTGCGCTGTAGGAGCTTGGCTCTGCCGAGCGATTGGCGCCGGCAGGCGCCTTGGCGGTGGCCGCCAACGCCGCAGACGACCAACCGGCGCCGCTTCGCGACGCAATCGCCCCGCGGAGCGTGGCTCCACAGGAAGGCTGGTTCCTGCAGCCCTGGCGGCCACCGCCATGGGGTCTGACCCCGTTCCCGACCAAGGCCGGCGACATCGGCTCCCGCGCCGATCCCGACGCCCCGGGGGTCAGACCCCCATGGGGGAAGAACCCTGACCCTGTCGAGGCGTCGAGCACCACGTCAGCGCCCCCTCCGCTCCAGCACGCGGATGACCTCGGGCACCGCCAGCGCCTGGTCCTCGATGCCCGCGTAGAGCTCGCGCACGGCGCTGGCCACGCCGCGCGCCACGCCGAGCTCGTCGGTCATGGCATGGTAGTAGCCGATGTCCTTGCTGGCATTGGCCACGCTGAAGCGGAAGCCGGAGGGGTCACCGGCCTCGATGAAGGGGCGCATCCGCTCGAACACCACGCCACCGCCGCCGCCCTTGCCCAGCACCTCCAGCAGCGCGCCGTCGTCGATGCCGGCACGCCGCGAGGCCGCCGTCGCCTCGGCCAGCACCGCCGAGAAGCCCAGCGACACATAGTTGTGCAGCAGCTTCAGGGTATGCCCGGCGCCCACCGCCCCGGCGTGGGTGATGGTCTCGGCGAAGCTCTCGAGCAGCGGCCGCACCTCGGCGAAGAGCGCCGCCGGCGCTCCCACGATCAGGTTGAGCCGTCCCTCGGCGGCCTCCTTCGGGGTGCGGGTCATGGCCGCCTCCATAAAGCGCCCGCCGGCGGCGGCTACCCGCTCGGCAACCCGTTCGGTCGAGCTCGGCAGCGCCGTGGAGCAGTCGATCACCACGCTGCCCTCGCCCAGCCCCTCCAGCACGCCGCCGGGTTCGAACAGCACCGCCTCGACCTGGGGCGAACCGGTCACGCAGAGGATGATCACCTCGGCGGCCTCGGCCACCTCACGCCCCGAGGCCTTCGCCACCGCACCGGCGGCGAGCAGGTCCTCCACCGGCTGGTTGCCGGGGTGATCGAGGAAACAGAGCCGGTGGCCGGCCCCCAGGAGGTTGCGGGCGATGCCGTGGCCCATCAGGCCCACGCCGACCATGCCGACACGGCGGGATTGGCTCATCGTATGACTCCACTATCGAGGTAACGACACCCAGGGTATCGCGACGGGGTTCACAATATGCAAGTTAACGGTATAAATCGACAACCGGTCCTCCACCGATCAGCCATGGCGAACCGTCACCGTCTTAAACGCACGACGCCGCGGCAATGCCGCGGCGTCGTGTCGAACCAGGGGCCCGTCAAAGGTCGCCGATATCGTCGACCGAGCTGGCCAGATCACCGGGCAGGGTGACGGACGGCAGCAGCAAGGAGATGACGTTGTTCCACCGCGCCAGCGGTGCGGACGTCACATAGACCACATCCTGAGGCTCCAGCGGAAACCGTGTGCCCAGCATGAGCCGTGTCGCATCGCTGATATCGAGCTGATAGACGGTGGCGAGCTTCTCGCTGTCCGGCGTGTTCCCGCGGACGACGAAGATGCCGGAGGGCTGCGCCCGGCTCTCGTTGACGCCGCCTGCCCGGGCCAGGGCATCGGTCAGGGTGATGCGCTCGTTGCCCAGGGGAATCGCCCCCGGCCGCCGCACCTGCCCAAGCACCACCACGTTCTGGTTCTCGGCGGTGGGAACATGCAGGACATCGCCGTCACGCAACAGGCGATTCTGGCTGTGGTCGCCCTGACGCAGCAAGGCATAGAGGGAGAGGCGCTCCTCCCGGCCATCGCGATACAGGAGCACATTGTGCCAGTCGGCAGCAGACGAGGCGCCACTGGCCTGGCTGATCGCGTCAAGGACGGTCAGGGGCACGATGGTGATCGGCAGCGTTCCCGGCGACTCCACCGCGCCGCTGATGTAAACCTTCTGCGAACGGAAGGCCGCCACCCCCACCTCGACCTGAGGATCGGTGATCACCGACGAGAGGCGGCGGGTGATCAGGCCACGCAGCTCCTCGAGCGTCATCCCCGTCACACGCACCCGCCCGACATAGGGATAGAACATCGAGCCATCGGGACGAATGCGGTTGCCGGCCTCCTCTGCCGGACGGTCGCTGCCGGCGGGTATCGTCAACTCGGGATGGTCGTAGACGATCACGCTGACCACATCCCCGGGCCCCAGGCGATACTCGTAATCCTGGACCTCCTGTCTCAGCGGGGGCGATGTGGGACGCGCGTGCGGCTCCACGATGCGCATCCGCCCCACCAGTTCCGGGGTGATCGGCTCGATGTCCACCCGCGAGTCCAGGGACTCATCGAGCCGATTCTCGTTGATGTGCCCCCCCGGTGCGAAGGCGCACCCGCCAATGGCCGAGAACGCCAGCAACAGCAGGAGCATCCTGACCAGGCCCCGCGGCCCTGCCACGGCGTGTCCTGCCTCGTCGTCGGGGCCGTTCTCGTACCCGTGTACCTCAGCTTGTCGAGCCATCATCCCCTTCCCCCTGCTGTCCTTCCGACAGGCATCTTTCCGACACGCAACCGCCCCGTTGTCGCTGGCAGTCATCCGAGGCCCTTGTCTCTTCGTCGTATCCGTGTGAGCCGGCAGGCCACCGGATCGCCGGGTTTCCCGCATCGAGCTCGTCAGACAGTATCGACAGGCCTTCTTTACGAAGAAGAACTAAACGATACACTCAGCTTACATAGTTACAGAAAGCACACATTATGATTTTGATCAGGGAAGTCGGAGGGGAAATAGCATGAAGAAGTATGACGCCAGGTCATCCTTGCCCGGCCGCAGGACATGACAGGCGTCAGGCGGTGCCCCACCTGGCGGACCGGGAGAGCCCGCGGCAAGCCCCGGCTCAGCCCCCCAGCGACTGGGACAGCGGCACCCCCACCTTGTTGGCGGCGGCGAGGGGATCGATAGCCTCGGCAACGGCGGCTTCCGGCGCCTCGTAGAAGGCCCGGTACCACTCGACGAAGCGCTGCACCCCCACCTCGATCGAGGTAGAAGGGCAATAGCCCACCGCCTGCTGCAGGGCCGAGACATCGGCATGAGTGTCCAGGGCATCACCGGGCTGGCGTGGCAGCATGTGCTTCACGGCCTGGCGACCCAGGCACTGCTCGAGTACCTCGATATAGCGGATCAGCGGCACCGGGGTCTGGTTGCCGATGTTGTAGAGCCGCCAGGGAGCCGAACTGCTGGCTGCCGGGATATCGCCCTCGGTCGCCCGCGCCCGCCATGACGGGTCCTCGGTCGGCGCCTGGTCATGCACCCGCAACACCCCCTCGACGATATCGTCGATATAGGTGAAATCCCGCCGGTGATGCCCGTGGTTGAACACCTCGATGGGCTCGCCGGCGAGAATCTTGCGGGTGAAGGTGAACAGCGCCATGTCCGGCCGCCCCCAGGGCCCGTAGACGGTGAAGAAGCGCAGCCCGGTGGTCGGCAGGTCGTACAGGTGGCTATAGGAATGCGCCATCAGCTCGTTGGCCTTCTTGGTGGCCGCATAGAGGCTCAGCGGATGGTCGACCCGGTCCTCCACCGCAAAGGGGGTGCGCACGTTACCGCCATACACCGAGCTCGAGGAGGCATAGGTCAGGTGCGCGACCCGGTGGGTGCGGCACCCCTCCAGCACATGCAGGAAACCCACCAGGTTGCTCTCGACATAGGCGTGGGGGTTCTCCAGCGAATAACGCACCCCGGCCTGGGCCGCCAGGTGGACGACCCGCTCCGGGCACCAGATGGCGAACAGCGCCTCCATGGCCACCCGATCCGCCAGATCCAGTCGCTCGAAATGAAAGCCCGGCTCATCGGCCAGCACGGCCAGCCGCGCTTCCTTCAGGGCCGGGTCGTAGTAATCGTTGAGGTTGTCGATACCCACGACTGTCTCGCCACGCTGGCAGAGCGCACGCGCCACATGGAAGCCGATGAAGCCGGCGGCACCGGTCACGAGGATGGGCATCGAACACACTCCTATTGCACCGGAATGTATACGAAGGTAACTCTCGCCACCCGCCGGCGTAGGACCAAATCCACTGATCCGGCGAATGGTTTGCATCATGCCCGGCGTGCAGAAACGACGATGCCGCGGCACGAACCGCGGCATCGTCGGTAACGACGCAGCCCCCCGTCGCCGGCGCCGGCGCTCCTCGAGCGCATCAGGGCTCGCTTCGCGCCCTCAACCGACCTTCCGGTACTCGGTCAAGGTGCGCCGTCGCCTGATCCTGGGCTGTTTCATGGCCAGCCGAATGCGCTTCGTCAACGGCAGTGCACTCTTCAGCTCCCTGTCATTGATGGGCCAGGGAGTGCTGCGGGAAAAGTGCAGGAACAGCCCCTGCAGCGGGTGCACGCACGCAGGGTGCCAGGGCTTGGTCGAGCCAATGAAGTGAACGATGCCCGGCGACCGGATGGCCGCCTGCAGCTCGGCACGAAACGGCTGCAGGTGGGGGTAGCGCTTCTCGACCGCCGCATAGGCGGTCGGCTGGAAGTTCCAGGCCGGGGAAAGCCTGCGCCAGTTCCCCGCGAGCACATGGTTCAGGGCATCCTGGTCGGGATACTTGAATGACGCCCCCTCCTCCTTCAGGCACGCCAGGGCGCTTTCCCCCACCCGCTCGGCTCGCCACCGGGGCAGGTCCACGAGCAGCACCCCCGTATTGAAATAGTGCTCGGGCTCACGCCGGGAATGAAGATTCGAGGGGTTGCACAGGTCCATGGCAGCCGCCAGCGTATGGCCAGCCAGCGGGGTGTCCCACAACTCGGCGAGGTCCTTCAGCACTACCACATCGCAGTCCAGGTAGATCACCCTCTCACAGTCCGCCGGCAGGTAGTGATGCATATACAGCGGCAACAACGATGATACTCCGAAGCGCCCCAACGCCATGCCATCCGGCAGTTCCGGTTCTGCAGTCATGATGTTGATGCTCGAACCCGAGGCCTCGACCATGGCGTGCAATCGACACTGCACGTCCTCGCTCAAGCCCGGGGTCAACAGATGGAAGCGCAGCCGCCCGGGGAACCTGGCGTGGGCCATCGCCGACGCCATGACAGCGGCCCCGTACCTGGCATAGTTCGCGTCTGCGCAGAGCACCACGTCAATCATTCATGCCTTCCCGTTGTGCCACCAGCCAGCCGTCTGTAGGTTCGGTACCGCCAGGCGCGAGAAACTGCCGGGCGACCGTCTCGGGCTTGAAGTCGTCCAGCCAGGCATCGTCGATGGGCGGTTTCGCGCCCGCCACGGCGGCCCGCATGCCGGCCGCCAGGGAGGCCTCGTCCCGCGCCACCACGCTGGTTTCCAGCTCCCCCTTGAGGATCTCACGGATGCCGCCGGTACAGTCCACCGACAGCACCGGCGTGCCACAGGCCAGGGCCTCGAAGAGCACGATCCCCATGCCCTCGAAGCGCGAGCTCAGCACGAAGAGCCGAGCGTGGCGCATCCACGGATAGGGATTGTCGCGCTGCCCGGCGAAGCGGACCCACCCGGCGATGCCGAGCTCAGCGGCCAGGGCCTCGAGCCGCCCGCGCTCACTGCCCGCGCCCACCAGCACCAGCGGCATCTGCAGGGCCGACTGCGCATAGGCCCGCAGCAGCAGCGCCTGGTCCTTGGCCGGTACCAGGCGCGCCACCGTCACGAGATAAGGCTCCTCGGGCAGGTCGGGCTCGTCGGCCAGCATCAGCCGGCGAATGGCCCCGATCGGGCACGGGTTGACGATGACCTCGACCGACGCCGGCGCAAAGCCCAATGCCTGTTGCGCCTCGGCCGCGTTCTCGGCAACCCCGCTCGACACCGCCACCAGGTGCTTGTGCTGGAACAGGCACCGGGTGAACAGTCGCGGCTTCCAGCCCCGCTCGCCCCGGTAGATCAGGTTCTCCAGCACGAAGCGCGCCCGCTCGTCACGAAAGCGCCAGATCAACTCGAAGGTGCCGACCCCACGGAACACGATGCGATCCACGTGGCCGTGCCGACGCTCGAAACGCCACAGCCAGGCGCGGAACACCCATCCCCCCAGGTAGCCCGTCCAGACGAAGTAGGAACGCCGGATGATGGGGTTGAGAAACCAGCGCGCCAACCACTCGATCAGCAGCCCCACCAGGGTCAGCCGCAGCACCCAGTGCAACGCGAACTGGTGCAGCTGCACCGCGGCATGCTCGGGCGCCAGCGGCCTGCGCACACGCCGAAAGGTCAGCAGGTGGCTCTCATGCCCCTGCTCGGCGAAGGCATCGGCCAGGTTGACCGCCACGCGCTCCATACCGCCCATCTTCAGCGAGCGAACCACCACCAGTGTACGCAAGGACGCCTCCCCTTCTTATACGATGTGTCGGCTGGGGCAAGGCCCCAGCCGTCATGTCCTGCGATCGACCGACACGCCATGACGATGACACAACGCCAACGCCAGCAACAGCACCTGCATATAGGCATAGAAGGTCGTCATCATCTCATGGTGGATCGCCGCCTCGGTGAGGCCGTAGATGGCGAACCCCACGGTGAACACCAGGGCGGCCTGTGCCCAGGGGTTGCCCCGATCTCGGCGGTAGAGCCGCCAGTGGTAGATGGCCGGCGCCACCAGGTAACCGAGCAGGGCGATCAGCCCCAGCACGCCTCCGGTGGCCGCCATCTCGAAATACTGGCTATGGGCATGGCCGCGCTGGACACCCAACACCCAGTCGGTAAGCACGCCCTGCTCGACCAGCTCGGCGATCTGCGCCTCACGCTCGTCGTAGCTCAGCCCCACCAGGGGGCGTTCCAGGAAGGCATGGCTGGCCGCCGTCCACAGTTGCAGTCGCCCGCCGCTGGACACCGCCGCCCCGATATTGCCCTCGGTGATGTTGGTGAACTCGGCAATGCTGTAGTCTACCCGCCGCTCCACCGCCGGCAGCGTGGCATAGCTGATCAGCGCCAGCGTCACCAGCGCCACGAAGGAAGCGGTGATCGCCTTCCAGCCCAGGCGGTCGGCATTGAGCAGCAGCAGCAGCACCAGCAGCAGCGGCACCGCCAGAATCGCCCCACGGGCCAGCGTCAGCAGGCAGGTGACCACCCCGGCCAGGGCCGCCGCCAGCAACCACGCCTTGCGGTGGCTACCGCGGACCAGGCTCGCCGCCAGGAAGGCCATGGCACAGCTGAGATACCCCAGGTTGATGCTGAACAGGAAGCCATCGGCCCGGTAGCTCCCCAGCACCTGGGTCTGGTAGAGCGCCACGGCCAGGGCCCCGAGGGTGCCGGCGATCACCCCCCACTCCATGAAGCCGCGCACATGGCGCAGGTCCACCGGCGCCAGCAGGTGGCGCAGCATCAAGTAGATGGGCACCACCGCGACCATGTGAAAGCCGGGGCTCAGGTAGCGCGAGGAGTAGTCGTCGATCACGAAGATCGGCACCCGCGACAGCAGCAGCAGGCTCAGCAGCCCCACCACCGCCCAGTCGAACCTCGTCACGGCCAGGGTGGCACGGTTGGCCACCAGGTAGCCGATGGCATAGAGCATCAGCACCGCCACCACGGCGTGGCTGCGCACCGGCGTGGCGATCAGCGTGACAAGCACCAGCAGCAGGGCCCACTGGTTCACCATCAAGGCACGTTCGCGCGCAAAGACCCCTGACATGGGTATCCCCTGTAATCAGCCTGCTCCAGAAACACGACGAGCGCCCGAAGGCGCCCGCGAGGATGATACCACTTGTCACGTTGGCCGGAATCACTCCGTACACAAGCCTACCCGGCGGTGCAATTACCACCCTGTAGGAGCCACGCTCCGCGGGGCGATTGCGGCGCGAAGCGCCGCCAGGCGGATGCCCGGCAGCGAATCCACCCCCCTGTAGGAGCCACGCTCCGCGGGGCGATTGCGGCGCGAAGCGCCGCCAGGCGGATGCCCGGCAGGGAGACTACCACCCCCAGGAGCTCACTCCCTGGCCTTCAACGAATCCCCCCGCCCCACGGCGTAGTACAGCAAACCGGCCTGCTGCATCAGGGCCGGCTCGAAGAGGTTGCGCCCGTCGACCACCACCGGCAGCGCCAGTTGCTGCTTGAGCCAGGCGAAGTCGACCGTGCGGAACTCCTTCCACTCGGTGCAGACCGCCAGGGCATCGGCGCCCTTCACCGCCTGGATGCGGTCGGCCACCAGCACCAGGTCGTCGCGCTCACCGTAGAGCCGCCGGCACTCCTTCATGGCCTCCGGGTCATAGGCCTGCACCCGGGCCCCGGCCGCCCACAGCGCCTCCATCAGGTCACGGCTGGGGGCATCGCGCATGTCATCGGTGTTGGGCTTGAAGGCCAACCCCCACAGCGCGATCACCTTGCCCTCGAGCTTGCCGTCGAAGGCCTGGCGCAGCTTGGTGAACATGCCCTGCTTCTGGCGCTGGTTCACCGCTTCCACGGCCTTGAGCAGCTCGGCCGAATAGTCCAGTTGCTCGGCGGTGTGGGCCAGCGCCCGCAGGTCCTTGGGAAAGCAGGAGCCCCCGTAGCCGCACCCGGGGTAGATGAACTGGTAGCCGATGCGCGGGTCGCTGCCGATGCCGCGGCGTACCTGCTCCACGTCGGCGCCCAACCGCTCGGCGAGGTTGGCGATCTCGTTCATGAAGCTGATCTTGGTGGCCAGCATGGCGTTGGCGGCATACTTGGTGAGCTCCGCCGCCCGCACGTCCATGAACATCAGCTTTTCCTGCAGGCGGATATAGGGCGCGTAGCACTCCTGCATCAGCCCCCTCACCCGTTCGGAATCGGTGCCCACCACGATGCGGGGGCCGTGGGCGAAGTCGTCGATCGCCGAGCCCTCCTTGAGGAACTCGGGATTCGAGCACACATCGAACTCCACCTCCACGCCACGCGCGGCCACCCGCCCGGCAATGGCCTCACGTACCCGGTCGGCGGTCCCCACCGGCACCGTCGACTTGTTGACGACCACCTTGTAGTCGTACATCTGCTCGCCGATGGTGCTGGCCACCGCCAGCACATGGCGCAGGTCGGCGCTGCCGTCCTCGTCCGGTGGGGTGCCCACCGCGATGAACTGCAACACACCGAAAGCCACGGCGTCGGTGGGGTCGGTGGTGAACTGCAGGCGCCCGGACTCGACATTGGCCTTCACCAGCCTCTCGAGCCCCGGTTCGAAGATCGGAATCTCACCGGCCTCCAGCCGGTTGATCCTGGCCTCATCCACGTCCATGCACAGCACCTCATGGCCCACATCGGCCAGACAGGCGCCCGTCACCAGGCCAACGTACCCCGTGCCGAAAACGGTAATCCTCATGTCCCTGCTCCTGCAATCGCTACTGGTTGCTGCCCCTATTGTAGGAGCCACGCGCCTCCGAGCGGAACCTCCCCCTGTAGGAGCCACGCTCCGCCAGGCGATAGCGCCGCGCCTTCCAGCGGAACCGCCCCCCCTGTGGGAGCCACGCTCCGCCAGGCGATAGCGCCGCGCCTTCCAGCGGAACCGCCCCCCCTGTAGGAGCCACGCTCCGCGGGGCGATTGCGGCGCGAAGCGCCGCCTGGCGGTTGCCTGCTGTGTCAGCGGTTACCACCAAGGCATTGGCCACCCATCACTTAAAATGTAACTCGACTGTGAACGACGTCGGCATCAAAGACCTCAGTCCCAGCACCTGAATCCAGCAATTCTTCCGCCCAGAACCGCCATCGCCGCGGGCAAGGCCGCGGCGATGGGGAAGGGATCGGGTGTTTCTCACTTGGGGTCGACAGGCGACCATCGCCGCGCCGTATGGATCAGCGTCAGTATCCATACCGAGTCCCCTTCTATCTCGTATACCAGCCGATAGCTCGCATGAGGAAACAGTTCGCGCGTGCCCGGGATCAAGCCCGGGCGGCCTCGCATCGGGAAGTCGGCCAGTTTAGCCGTGGCTTCGCTGAACAGCTCGTCCATCCGAGCGGCTGCCTGGGGGTTGTCGGTGGTCCCAGATCACCAAACGGTCGTCGACCGCTTCAGGTTGTCCAGATGACTCTCACCCTTCACGCTCGGCGTCGGCACGCCGCGTGGCGAATTCGGCTTCGACATCCTCATTCGAGCGACCATGGCCGGCGCGCATCGAGGAGCGTGCAACCTCAACCTTGCTGCGAAGGAACGCCTCATACTCCCGAGCCTCCCGTTGCTGCCGTTGCTGCCGCACGTACTCGCGCATCAGCTCGCGGAGCACCTGGGACGCAGGTCGGTGGGCCGCTGCAGCCTCGGCCATGAAATCGGCACGTAGCTCGGGCTCAAGCTTCATGGTGAATACAGCCTGCTTGGACATGAAGACACTCCCTCGATGAGGTACAGATAAAGTATATACCTCGTCAGTACGAGGTACAAAGCTTACCCCGAGCTACCTCACCAACATCGTGGCGTGTCTCCGCAATCTCTGGCCGTCAACGAATCCCCCTGTGGGAGCCACGCTGCGCGGGGCGATTGCGGCGCGAAGCGTTGCCAGGCGGGGAATCTTCCACCCCGTTGGAGTCACGCGGCGCGTGGGCGAATGCCGTCGTAGCGCCCGCGGCGCCGCGCCTGCTCAAGATCGTAGGCATTCTGCAGGCGCAGCCAGTAGCCCTCGCTGGTACCGAGGAACCGCGACAAACGAATGTCGGTATCAGCCGTGATGGCCCGCGCGCCGCGAGTGATTTCGCCGATCCGTGTGGCCGGCACGCCGATAGCATTGGCCAAGGCATTCTTGGTAAGCCCCAGGGGCTCAATGAAATCCTCGAACAGGATCTCACCGGGATGGATGTTGGGCAGTTGGTCGGTCATATCGCCTCCGAATAGTGGTAGTCGACGATCTCGACATCCTGGGCATTGCCGTCTTCGAAGCGAAAGCACAGGCGCCACTGGTCATTGATGCGAATACTGTACTGCCCGCTGCGATCTCCCTGGAGGGCCTCGAGCCGGTTACCAGGCGGTATGCGCAGATCATCGAGGGTCGCGGCGGCATCGAGCTGGCGTAGTTTCTTCAAGGCACTGCGCTGCATGTCGTGTGGCAGCTTTCGCGATCTCTTGCCCCGGGCAATGGTTTCGGCCTGCTTGTCCTTGAAGGACTTGATCATGTCTCACCCTGGGTCCGCATGCGTCAGATATAACGCAAAGCGTCATATGCTGCAAGACGTTATATCCGGGTATGAACAACCCGATGCACCCACCAGACGGAAAACCTTCCCCCCTGTGGAAGCCACGCTCGCGGGGCGATTGGTTGACCCTGTAGGAGCCACGCTCCGCGGGGCGATTGCGGCGCGAAGCGCCGCTTGGCGATTGTCTGCTGTGTCAGCGGTTACCACCAAGGCATTGGCCACCCATCACTTAGAATGTAACCCGACTGTGAACGACGCCGGCATCGAAGGCCACACCACCAGCACCTGAATCCCGCAATTCCCCCACCCAGAAATGCCATCGCCGCGGGCAAGGCCGCGGCGATGGGGATAGGGAATTGACGAACGTGGGCGCCAGGCGTGTCTACCTCGCCCCGAACCCCGTAAACAGTATCCGCACCGTCTTCAGGGTGATCAGCACGTCGATCCACAGCGAGAAGTGCTTGATGTAGTAGAAGTCGTACTGCAGCTTCTTCGACATGCCGTCCACCTCGGCGGCATAGCCCTGCTCCACCTGGGCCCAGCCGGTGATGCCCGGGCGCACCACATGGCGATAGCTGAAGAACGGCACGTCCTCCTCGTACCACTCGGAGAGCGAGGCCGACTCGGGCCGCGGCCCAATGAAGCTCATCTGCCCCTTCAGGATGTTGAAGATCTGCGGCAGCTCGTCGATGCGATACTTGCGGATCCACCGGCCGACCCGGGTGATCCGCGGGTCATCCTCGGAGATAGTGAAGTCCTCGCCGCTCATGTCGTGGTACATGCTGCGGAACTTGTACATCAGGAAGGGGCGCTGCCGGTAGCCCATGCGCGGCTGCAGGAAGAACACCGGCCCGGGGCTGTCGCGCTTGATCAGGATCGCCACCACCGCCATCAGGGGCAGCAGCAGCGGCAACAGCAGCAAGGCACCGATGAAATCGACAATACGCTTGACACCCGAATAGAGCGATGACGGCAACAGGCTGCCGAATTCGTTTTCCGACAGACGGTCGATCCTTACCCTGCCCGTCACGTTCTCGCGGATCTGCTTGATGTGATAGACAGGAACACGGCTCAAGGTGCAGCGGGCGAGAAACTTCTCCCATTCGGCCGGCAAGTCCTTGGCATACAGATCGGCAACGACACCGTCGAACCTGACCTGGTCGAGATCAGGCGTCGTCAATACCCGCAAATCTAGCTGGCGCGTTCCCCGCAGCTTTCGCGCATCACCGAACGGCACAATGGCAATCTTCAAGCGCCTGAACCGCTTGCCGATAAAGAAGCCGGCATGGAACCACAACATGCTGGCCAGGTAGCCCCCGAACAACACCTGTCGCGTGTAGCCCTCACGCGTAAAGAACAGGGCAGCGACAGCGATGAGGAAAGCAAAGCTGACCATTGGCGTAATATAAGCCCCTACTTGGGCACCAGGGAAACGATTCATGTTCCTGAGCGTAAACAATGACGCCAGGAACGCCCCGATTATCGCCAGAATGGTATTGGTTCTCACATCAGGCAAGTGATGCCAGAACTCCCACCCCCAGCGCTCCAGTGATGGCACCAGGACTACCAGGGGAAGGCCAACAACCAGATGAAAACCAGCACCGAGCAGAAGCTTTTCATACCAACGCGAATGGCGCCGTTCAAACTCTGGTTTCATGAATTTCATCACCCCGCATGATCAAGCATGCCTTTAAAAATTGAGAACGGCCTCATTCAAGATCCCTTCTCAACATCTCGAGGACTTCAAATGCCTTGATAAGATCATCATGCGGAATCGACAAGAACCGCTTCAGGGAGCGCTTCAAGTCGGTGGTAGAGATATTTTTCGTTCTCTTGAGATACACCACCTGGCAAAGTTCTTCCAGAAAATCGAACTCCCCCTTCCAGTCTTCACCGATGGCAAAAATATCAACCCCATGCTTTTTTACATCGCTCAGCTTCTGCTCCCAGCTCTTCTCGGGTATCACCATGTCGACATAACGTATCGATCCGACAATTTCGGCGCGCTGCTCATAGGGGATCAAGGTTTTCTTGCCTTTCCCTCTGTTGAATTCATCGGTAGAGACAGCCACAATGACCTTGTCGCCCATCTCACTCAAGCGTTGAAGGAGCTTGAGGTGTCCGATATGGAACATATCAAAGGTTCCATATGTAATGACTGTCTTTGACAAAATATCACCTATATATCAGAAAGAAAGATAACATCATATCTTGAACATAATTCAAACCATGAAGAACCTTGCTCAATATACACAAGCATCACTACCAAGACTCACCTCTTTCCAGAATCCCACACCACCTCCTTGACATTACAAATAAGAAAATCACAAAAACACCCCACTCCCTCTTTAAACCAAAGGCAATATACTGCTAGTTAACCTGCCCTGCATCCTGCAGCTTCAAAACCCCCACCAATGCATTATCACCATCTACAACCAACAGGGCTGTCACATTTGATTTCAACATAATATTTTCAGCATCTGAGAACATCTCGAAATCATTAATTGTTAAAGGATTCCGAGTCATGACATCTTGCGCTGAGAGCGAACTAATATCTTTGTGGTTGAATAGAGCTCGGCGCAAATCACCGTCAGTAATCACACCAACAATCTTTCCAGAATTAGCCACTACCGTCAGCCCCAACTCTCCCCTGGTGATGGTAATAATCACATCATTAATAGTATCCAGTGGATTATTCACTGGTACTTTAACATGCATCACATCCCTGACACGAGTAAGTAAACGCCGCCCAAGGCTACCGCCAGGGTGAAATACAGCAAAGTCATGTGGTTTAAAACCACGCTTCTCGATCAGGGCCACTGCAATTGCATCACCCATTGCCAATGCAACAGTCGTAGATGTTGTTGGAGCCAAGTTATTTGGACAAGCTTCACGCTCAACTGACACATCCAACACAAGGTCCGAGTTTCGCCCTAAACTGGATTCTGGATTCCCAACTATTGCAATAATTTTGACGCCGAAGTGCCGTAGGGAAGGGATGAGACGAATCACTTCCTCCGTCTCACCACTGTACGAAATCAGTAAAGCGACATCTAATGGGGTAAACATACCAAGATCACCATGATAGGCTTCTGCCGGATGCACTGAAAAACTTGGTGTTCCCGTTGATGCCAGTGTTGCAGCAATCTTGTTTCCGATAATGCCCGACTTCCCCATCCCGGACACAATTATCCTCCCCTGAGTCCCCAACATCATTTCGACAGCTGCATCAAATGTTGCACCTAAACGTGCAGCCGTCATCTTTAGCGCATCTGATTGTATTTGAAAGACTTTTTTACCCGCCTCAATACTTGACATAGCTTCCTCAAACTATTGTACACTACCGTTAGCAATTTTCTGAAAGCCTGCAGCTGTACTAAAGGCACTACCTTTTCCTTGCGCCTCAAGGATAGCATCAGCCAATTCACGGAACGCACCACAACCGCCATCAAGACTTAGTACTCCCGTAGCGCACCTCTTCACATATTCAGGAGCATCAGCCACTGCATAAGCTAATCCACAGGCAGCAAATGCTGGTAAATCAATGGCATCATCCCCAATACATGCAGTTTGCTCTCGTACAACACCAGCTTTCTTCATTAGCTCTAAACAGGCAGCTTCTTTATTTTTGACCCCAAGCAAATACAGTGAAACACCAAGGTCATGGATTCGTTTACGCAGGGCAGCAGAATCACGGCCAGAGAGTACGGCAACGCGGATACCATTTTCTTCGAGAAGATGCACCCCCAAACCATCACGCACGTGAAAGCGCTTCAAACACTCGCCATTCTCATCATAATATATGCCCCCATCTGTTAATACGCCATCAACGTCAGTGATCAACAAGCGCACATTCGAAAGTCTAGGTGAACTATGCTGGAATTCCCCTTTAAGCAAAGCCCTGACCTGCTCCAAGCCAGCGGGCGTATCGACCCCAGGGCCACAGGACTCTATCTGAAACGTACGAACTCGGATGCCAGCTTCCAAAAGTCTAAGCTGCTCAAGTTGTTCTGCATGCTCCAATTGAGAGTTACCCAACGAGGTATATTTTGACAACATTTCTCGGCGATAGGCGTATACACCAACATGCTTGAGATAACTAGGCTTATAATCATCTTCACGTGGGTACGGAACTAATGAACGACTAAAATAAAGTGCATCACCATTTTTAGAAACCACAACCTTTACTACGTTTGTGTTCGCAGCCTCAAGTGGCTCAATAGGATGACATAAAGTGCCTACTTTCACTTGACGGTCTGACAACATACCCAATGCGAGCAGGTCAATATCGCTAGGCCGTATAAGTGGCTCATCACCCTGCAAGTTGATATATATATCAGCCTCAACTTGCTCCATCACTTCTATCAAACGCTCAGTGCCGGAAGAGTGATCCGGTGACGTCATTATCACTTCACCACCAAAATGCTGCACGACATCCGCTATGCGAAGGTCATCCGTTGCTACGACGACATAACTGGCAGCCTCCACTTGCTGCGCTTTTTCATATACCCATTGAATCATAGGTTTACCAAGCAGATCGGCAAGCGGCTTGCCGGGTAAACGAGTCGATCCGTAACGAGCAGGAATAACGATAACGATGCGTTGAGAGTTTGGGGCCGACACAAGCTATACCTTACTCAATTTCTAGTTTGGGCATTATCTTCACAACATCATCGATTGCTTTCATTTGAGTTAGAAAGTACTCAAGCAAATGAAGTGGCAACGCGCTGGGACCGTCGCATTTAGCATTCTCAGGATCTGGATGGGATTCGAGAAACAATCCGGCCAACCCAACCGCCACCCCAGCCCTGGCCAGCTCCATTACCTGATTTCGCCGTCCTCCAGAAGCTGCACCAAGAGGGTCTCGTTGCTGAAGTGCATGTGTGACATCAAATATAATAGGGAGATCATGACAGGTTTTTTTCATCACACCAAACCCTAACATATCAACTACTAGGTTGTCATAACCAAAGGAAGTCCCTCGATCGCACAATATCAGCTTATTATTACCCAGCTCATTGAATTTCTCAACGATATTGATCATCTGACTTGGGCTCAAAAATTGAGGCTTTTTGATGTTGATTGGTTTGCCAGTCTTGGCTAGCGCGATTACGAGATCCGTCTGTCGCGCTAAAAAAGCCGGTAGTTGCAAAACATCTACTACTTCAGCAACAGGTTCAACCTGCCAAGGCTCATGAACATCAGTAATCACAGGAATGCCAAAGGCTTTCTTTACATCTTCCAGAATCCTTAACCCTTCATCTATTCCTGGGCCCCGATAGGAGTAAATCGAAGAACGATTGGCTTTATCAAAGCTTGCTTTAAAAACATATGGAATACCTAATTTAGATGTGACCCTCACGTACTCTTCACACGCACTTAATGCCAAATCCCGTGACTCTAAAACATTAATACCACCAAAAAGATGGAAACTTGACTCATTCCCAATCTTATTATAACAAAAATTCATAAGCACACCATGATTTAAGGAGATTAAAGCAAGTATATTATTTCAAGAGCGCACAATAACAGCGATGCTGTATTCTATACCTCTTATAGATTTTTGTTAATAGGCAAGCTCGCCATTCTGACCTGCCACCAATCAGTGAACCACTTACTGCTTAAGTGATGTCCTGTTCGGCGTGATGGTGAGCCTGTTCCCTCCGCCACCGCTCGGCATACTCTCGTGGCGCCATTGCTTCGAGTGACGAGTGTGGGCGATGTTCATTGTAGTCCTATCGCTATCTGGCAATGATTGACCGGGCATGATGCAGATTCTGGAACCAGTGCTCGTTCAGGCATTCATCCCGAAACCAGCCGTTGAAGCTCTCGATGAAACCGTTAAGCGGCTTTCCCGGCGGGATCAGCTTGAGCTCGACACAGCGCTGGTAGGCCCACTGATCCAACACCTTGCTGGTGAACTCAGGGCCCTAATCGGTGCGGATGGCTGCTGGATAGCCATGAAAGGTAGCAATGGCGTCGAGGATCCGCGTGACCTAGTGACCACAGATACCAAAGCCTACGGCAATATCTAGTAATTCCCGTGTGTAGTCATCGACCACCGTCAGGCACTTGATTCGTCGCCCGCAGGCGAGGGCATCCATCACGAAGTCCAGCGACCAAGTCTAGTTGGGGGCATGTGCCGCCTCTAGGAGCTGCCGTTCGACAGCGATCCCCTTGCGTCGTCGTCGCTTGGGCACCTCCAGGTCGGCCTGGCGATACAGGCGATAGACTCGCTTGTGGTTCACGTTGTCAACGTCGAGTACTTCACGCCGCAGATCCGTCGATAGCCAAAGCGACGGCGCTCCAGGGTCAGCTCACGGATCCTGGCCGACAGCATGGCATCGTTAAGCAGCGCCTGCGACCGGTGGTAGAGCGAAGCGCGAGACACGCCGACCAGAGAACAGGCGCGCCGCTGCGAGATACCGGTCTGGGCTTGCATCTCGGCGACGGCCTGGCGCTTTTCCTCGGTCATTACGACTTTCGCGACAGCATCGCCTTCAGTGCATCGTTATCCAGCAGGGCGTCGGCCAGCAGCTTCTTGAGTCGGGCGTTTTCCTCTTCGAGGGCCTTGAGCCGGCGGGCTTCCGACACCTCCAAGCCAGCGTACTTCTTCCGCCAGTTGTAGAAAGTGGCCTCGGAGATGTTGTGCTTGCGCACAACTCCTTGACAGCCAACCCGTTCTCGGCCTCCCCTTGGAGGCCGATGATCCGCTCCTCGCTGAAACGCTTTTTCATGTCGCGCTCCTCTGTCTCAGAGGGACATTACTAAAGCTCGGGGTGGCTCAGCTAGAGGGGAGCAGGTCACCATACCCATCAACAAAATCAAAGTGCTTGCGTATTACACTGAAAAGAATAGGTCCTTTGGAGCCACGTGGATATTTGATAGGGGTTATTTCCACGTGAGCATCCCTTAAGAATCGCAGCATCAGAGCCACAAACATATCTCCAACAATAAAATTAGAACTTAAATAAACATCCCCATAAATATCTAACAGGCCCACCAGCCTTCACACTATCAGCCACTTTCTTAGAAATATTATCTTAAATTACAAAATCTCACTGCTTTTAATATTTAAAGCATAATATTTGTTTGTCATTGCAGATGAGGAAAGAAATAACGCCTGCATCTGATCATCCAGCTTAGCAATGAATTGATCCTCATCGCATAAATAAAAATTGCAATAATAATACAAAAACTTCTTTACGAATTCTTCGTCATGAATAACGTCATCATAGTGAGGGATTTCTTCAACCTCTTTAACTTGGTGCACTGCAGCGGAGTAGTCTGCTTTCCCAGATGTCACAACTGGCTTTCCATGTATTAGAGACTCAATGCCCACCCCAGAATTAGCGACATATACGCACTTAGCCCCAGAAATCAACTTATGGATTGAGTCCTCTGAAATGACAACATGATTAATATTTTTTATTTCTTCAAAGAACTTATTTCCTTTGGTGCTATTGCACATAGGGTGCCGCTTGACGACAACCTTTATTCCTGAATCTTCATACAAAGAAATGACACCCCTTATTAGGTCGAATGAACTAATATCAGTCAGCGTTACCACTTCATCATTTACTACTTGAGATGCACAAAAGACATACTCAGAGTCAATTGGCATCGGGCATGACTTATTATTTTGTACGTATTTTGACTTATTAGCCACCACCATCGCATGGTACAAATCAGAACAAAATATATCCACATCTTCTTTGCTTATGTCCTGCACAGCTTCCAACACTGTTGTTTTGTCAATATTAGCTATGGAAGAAAAGCCAGCATATCCTTTGTCATCTATGCTGAAGAAATCTGGAAGCGGTCCATACTTGATGTTAAGAAAGCCATCTCTATATTTTGTATGATACCCTATGCCTATAGAGTCAGGTAACATTGTTGCACAGTGCTTCAAATGAAAATGCCACCTAGGAATAATCACCACTCCCTCTTTTTGTGGCAAGTATTCAAAAAGTTTCCGGTAATGACGATTGATTGTATCTCTATTCCGCGACCAGTCATCTGTTTGCACCATAAAAGTCCCAGGAATAAATATCTCTGCCTTTTTCTCAGAACTTAATAAGCTTGACGCCATCACCCATTGACCGCTTTTAAAACAATACATGTCGGATGGCTTTACTACTGACTCATTTAGGCTTGCGTATTTTGCAAACTCAAGCATTGAACCTATTCGCGAGAGAACATCCTTAGCTCTCTCATCTTCATGTTCATGCCTGATCATGTATGTTACATCACGAGCTACCACCGCATTATAAAAATTCTCATTTTTATTTTCAGGTACATTCATATTCCTTGATAGCAAATCAGTCCTAAGAGCAACAAACTCTCGTCGCAATGACGGCACTTGTGACAAAGCCCTAACCACCATACGGTGCAATGAAAGCCTGCTACTTATTTCCACTTCATTTTCTTGATACCATTTTTCTATACCCTGGGCATCACCTCTTTCCAGAGCACTCTTCAAATATGCTTCTCCGCATTGATTAGGGTAAGCCTTTGAGAGCAGATCTAACATAAGGCGCAAATTATTATCATCTCCTTCGTTATAATAATATTTCACGAGACTCTTTAACTTTGAATCGCTAATTTTGGGGGGAGCAGGATTTTTTTGGGCAATTATTTCTTTTTTCTTTTTTACCCCCATTTTGACGAGTTGCCTGACAAGTTTTACCTTCGCCCGCGAGAGAACTGTTCGGAGAAGATATTTAGTACTCGCTCTATTTAACATCGGCTCCTTGTTTAATTGGATAGTTCTTTTCTTTAATTTTAAGATTTCATCGTTTTTGATGGCCAAAGCTCTGCTTAATTCTTTTGTGATATCATCTTCGTTACTAGATGGTACTGGTTTTTTTAAATTAACGATTGATTGATATGCTTGATATGCCGAATCAGTTTTATTATGGAAAAGCGAAGATCGTAAATTATTTTTCACCTCAGTCGCCTGATTTTTCCGAATGGCACTTTCAATAGCAGAGGGCAAATCATTTACATCATAAACAACCTCTCCAAGTATTTCTGAACCTCTAAGAATTAAGCAATCTTCATCCATTTTCTCATGATCCACACCATGATTACCAATGTGGACTAATACAAGTGGTTTTGAATACATAAACGCATCAAAGGCAGCTCCTGAATAATCACTTATAACACAGTCCGAGTAGAATATAAGCTCAGAGAGGTCATCGTGAATACCAGCATATTTAATATCACTAACATTGCAAGTGATTGTGCTTTGAAACTTCCTATATTCATTATGATGGAGTTTTATGGTGACATCATAAACCTCTGCCAAATTTTTCAATATTGGTTCTACATAGGGGTGGGATGACATCCCACCCCATGTGGGAGCGTACAACACCCGGATTTTTTCATCTTGTTTTCTACCAAGCATTTCAAGTTTATTTGAAAAATTCACATTCCCAACTATTTCTGTTTTTGTGAACTTCCCAATTTTTTCTGCTGAATAGGGGCCGTAACATAGCACCAAGTCAGCTAAGGAGCGCCAAGGTCCATAGTTATATTTTTCTTTTGCAAGGCCATACTGTAACATTACAATAGAGCTTTGTGTTATTCTCCCTATTCCAAAGAACATTGTTTGGCATATAAAAGAAATCACCAAACCATCTAACTTGGCTATGACCTTTTCATCTAATAGAAAATAAGCATACCCTTCATCGCTCAACAGAGAGAGGTTGACCTCATCACTCCGCTTACTTCGGTCCACCAAAAATATAACGTCACTGAAATAGTGCGCGACTGGAAGTAATGACCTTATCTGGAAGTTATTATTCACCACAAAAGCATACATATCGCCACCATATTTAATCAATAGCACAAACCAGTTATGCCACCCTGGCTGTCAAAGTGAAAGAGCGTCTATTAATCCCATTAACGAGGAATTTATAACTTTATATACAGTAAAAATGTGGGTTTATGATAATTTCCATACATCTCCTAAGTTAGTAGTGCAACGTCACTTTAGGATTTCTGGTCACCTCTGTACTGTTTCGCATTAGCTTTATCAAGCCAGAACTTCTTCGATTTTAGCAGCGCATACCGTTCCTGAACACAACAATCATAATTATAATGAAACAGCATTCCATCATGTCTTGTTGATTAAACTACTCACTCCCACTAAACACGCTACAATATCCTCGGTGTGATTTTTGAGTAGGATGTTTCTAAGATCACGTGTGAACACGCTAACTGCGCCTCACAATGATAAAATTCAGCCTCATGCTTATATTTCTGGAGTTTACGAGCTCTTCACTAGCGTATCTTGGTCGCCACTCCCAATGTCTTCATTATATCTATACTGCCTGCTTACCCAGTACAAATAGAATCTTGGAGAATAATTTGTCCATAGCTACAGCAAGCAACCTTGCACTTAGCGCTCTAGAGTTTTACGGTGGATTCCTCACCCATCTCACCTTTCTGATTGCTGCACCATAGCTTATACAACTTAGAAGGGGACCTCTTCACGTTTCACAACATCAGGTAATGATAGGCCCCACAACTGCTTCAGAAGAAGCCGTCTCTAAGAAGTCATCCCCAATCAGCTCTCATCTTATTAGACTGACACAAAACTCTGTAGACAAATCATCCAGAATGACAACTTCATGACCAACCTTCAAGAGACACTTCATCATGTGCGAGCCAATATCGCCACTCCCATCAATAACAAGCATGATTATATTCATGCACCTATCGCTGTTCAAAGAAGTTCAAGTACATATTTTAATGAGCTTCGTCAGCAGCCCGTCCAGGCTCTCCTCGTTGGTATCCAGAACCGCTTCTGGCTTCAAAGGAACCTCGTAAGGGCTGCTGATACCCGTGAAATCCTTGATCTTGCCTTCGCGGGCCTTCTGGTAGAGCCCCTTGGGGTCGCGCTGCTCGCACACATCCAGCGGGGTGTCGACATGCACCTCGATGAAGCCGCCATCCGAGAACAATTTACGTGCTGCATCGCGGTCGGCGCGGAAGGGCGAAATGAAAGCGGTGATCACGATGATGCCGGCCTCGGCGAACAGGCGGGCCACCTCGCCCACCCGGCGGATGTTCTCGGCGCGATCTTCCTCGCCCATGCCGAGGTCCCGGCACAGGCCATGCCGGATGTTGTCCCCGTCGAGCAGCATGGTGTGATAGCCACGGCGATTCAGCTCGACTTCCAGTGCATTGGCCAGCGAGGATTTCCCTGCACCGGAGAGCCCAGTGAACCAGATGCACTTACCTGCGTGGCCATTGAGCTGCTCGCGCATGACCTGGGTGACGCTGGTGCGATTCCACACCACGTCGGCCTTGCTGTCGTGTTCGCGGAATTCGTAGGGTAGCTCGCTGTCCAGCGGCTGGTGGATCATGCCGGCGCCCACGGTGATGTTGGTCAGCCGGTCGATGATGATGAAGCTGCCCGTTCCGGGGCTGGTACGGTAGTCGTCTACCGGCACCGGGGCCGTGAGCTCGACGCGGCAACGGGCGATCGCATTGAGATCGAGATTCTCGGCGTGGCGCTGCTCGAGGGTGTTGACGTCCACCTGATAATCGATGGCGCTGACCTTGCCGGCGAGGTCTCGGGTGGCAAGCTTGAAGTCGTAGAGCTTACCGGGCTCCAGGGGCGTCTCGTGCATCCAGACGATATCCGCCTCGAAGCCACTGGCCAGCGGCACCTGGTCACTTGCCGCCACCAGCCAGTCACCCCGCGAGATATCGATCTCGTCCTCCAGCGTGACGGTGATCGCCTGGCCGGGATAGGCCACGTCCAGGTCACCGTCGTAGGTGACGATGCGTTCGACCTTGCTGGTCTTGCCCGAGGGCAGCGCACGCACCGCCTGCCCGGGGTGGAGAATGCCGGCGGCCAGGGTGCCGCAGTAGCCGCGGAAGTCGAGGTTGGGGCGGTTGACGTACTGCACCGGGAGGCGCAGGTCGCGCAGGTTCTGGTCGTGGGTGATCTCGACGCTCTCGAGCAGTTCGAGCATGGTCGGACCAGGTTGGTCATTCAGGGTGTACCACCCCATCGCCTCGCTCTGGTTGACCACGTTGTCGCCCTTCAGCGCCGACATCGGCACGAAGCGGATGTCGCGGGCGTTGAGCTTCTCGGCGACTTCCTGGTACTCGGCGACGATCTCGTCATAGCGCGCCTGGGAGTAATCGACCAGGTCCATCTTGTTGATGGCCACCACCAGGTGCTGGATGCCCAGCAGATCACAGATGAAGCTGTGCCGGCGGGTCTGGGTCTGCACCCCGTGGCGGGCATCGATCAGGATGATCGCCAGGCTGGCGGTCGAGGCCCCGGTGGCCATGTTGCGGGTGTACTGCTCGTGCCCCGGGGTGTCGGCGATGATGAACTTGCGCTTGTCGGTGGAGAAGAAGCGGTAGGCGACATCGATGGTGATGCCCTGCTCGCGCTCCGACTGCAGGCCGTCGACCAGCAGCGCCAGGTCGACCTCCTCGCCGGTGGTGCCGCTCTTCTTCGAGTCGCGGGTGATCGCCGCGAGCTGGTCGTCGAAGATCATCTTGGAGTCGTGCAGCAGCCGGCCGATCAGGGTCGACTTGCCGTCGTCGACGCTGCCGCAGGTGATGAAGCGCAGCAG
>NZ_PNRE01000079.1 GCF_002879645.1 Halomonas heilongjiangensis
AGTGCCAGGCCGGCCAGGATCATGGCCGCCCGCCCCAGGCGCCTCGCCGGGGGCGTCATGAGCGCGCCTGCCCGTCGGCGGCGATGCCGTGACGGTAGATCGCGAAGACGCCCGGCGCCTGGTCGAGGAGTCGCGTCACCTCGCCGGCCATCAGCGCCTGGATCACCAGGCCCTGGATGGTGCCGATGAACTGCATCGTCGCCGCCTCGAGATCGAGCCCCTCCCGCAGCTCGCCCGCCGCCCGGGCCTGCTCGAGCAGGGCGGTGATCCGCTCGCGGTAGCGAAACAGCAGCGAGCGCACCATGTGCCGTGCAGGCGTCGGCCGGGCATGCTGCAGCTGGCCCAGCAGCAGCCGCGGCACCCCGGGGTGCTCGACGATGAAGGCGACATGGGCCATGAACATCGCCTCGAGCGCCGCGAGGGGGGCATCGGCGCCGGCCGCCGCGGCGTCCACGCGCTGCATCACCCGCTGGCCGACCCAGTCGACCACGGCCTCCCAGATGGCGTCCTTGCTGGGGAAGTGACGGAACAGCGCCCCCTGGGTGACGCCCATCTGCCTGGCGATCGCCCCGGTGGTGAGCGTCGCCGGCTCGTCGCGGGCACACAGCTCGATGACCGTCTCCACGGTGCGCTCGCGGCGCGCCTCGGCGGTGAGGTGACGTTTCGCTGCCATGGTCGTCTCGCCATAAGATAGTAATTGATTACTATCTTATGCCACGACACTCTCCCGCGCCAGTGGCCATGACCCGACGCGGTCGACCAGAAACGCCAGCGCCAACCTCATCCGCTCGACCGGCTGCGGGTTGGCCAGGCCCGGGGGCGGGTCGAACAGCCGATCATGGACATCGTGCAGCCATTCGAGCAGATCCTTCATCTGTCGAAAGGCCCTCTCGCACCTCCTGGGGTGGGCATCGCATCTGCGGTCAGCTGCCGCGCGCCAGCAGCATCGCCTTGATCTGGCCGATGGCACGCATGGGGTTGAGCCCCTTGGGGCAGACCCAGGTGCAGTTGGCGATCTGGCGGCAGCGGAACACGCTGAACGGGTCGTCGAGCTCAGCCAGGCGCTCGTCGGTGGCGGTATCGCGGCTGTCGATCAGGAAGCGGTAGGCCTGGATCAGACCGGCCGGGCCGATGTACTTGTCCGGGTTCCACCACCAGGAGGGACAGGCCGAGCTGCAGCAGGCGCAGAGGATGCACTCGTAGAGGCCATCGAGTTTCTCGCGATCCGCCGGGCTCTGCAGACGCTCGATGGCCGTGGGCGCGTCGTCGTTGATCAGCCAGGGTCGGATCTTCTCAAACTGCCGGAAGAACAGCGACTGGTCCACCACCAGATCGCGGATCACCGGCATGCCGGGCAGCGGACGCAGGGTCAGGGTGTTGGAATCGCCCAACACCGCCTCCACCGGGGTGATGCAGGCCAGGCCGTTCCTGCCGTTGATGTTCATGCCATCGGAGCCGCACACCCCTTCCCGGCAGGAGCGCCGATAGGCCAGGGTGGGATCTTGCTGCTTGAGGTGCTCGAGGACGTCGAGCACCATGGCCTTGCGAAAGCGCTCCTCGACTTCCAGGCTTGCCATTCTCGGCAGGTCGTCCTGCTCGGGATGATAGCGATAGAGATGCACCTTGATCATGGGCTGGTCTCCGGCTGACATCAGGCGAATCCCTCCTGGGGCGTTTACCTCAGGAGGCTGGGCAGCCAGCCCCCCGGGTTGCCGCCTGATCATCGGCCTGAACCGACCCGGCAGCCCCCATGATCAGACACCCTGCCATCAGGCGTACGATCGGCTTGAGGAAAATCGCGGCGATGGCGACCACCCGCTACCGTGAACCGCCAGAGCCAGCGCACGAGCGCTAAGATGCGTGTATTTTACGTCTTACAGGATAGCCGTCAGGGCAGGAGGAGCAACTCGACCTTCAGCGTGTCCCGCCCCCGACCTTGAGCCCCAGCCGCCTGGCGAGCTTGTGCAGGTTGCTGGGATCCACCTCCAGCCGCCGGGCGGCCGCCGCCCAGCGCCCGTCGCAGGCGACCAGTGCCTCGCGGATCGCCTGGCGCTGGGCCTGTTCCACTCGCTCACGCAGCGTCGGTGGCGCGATCTCGTCCGCCCCCTGCGGTGGCTCCGATGCACCACCGGGCACCGCGGCGCGGACGGGAATATCGAGTCGGGCGGGCTCCAGGGTGATGATCTCGTCGCGCCGCGCGCCCTGGCTCAACGCCTTGATCGCCGCCCGGCTGATCACGTGCTCGAGCTCGCGCACGTTGCCCGGCCAGGCGTAGGCGAGCAGCGCCGCCTCGGCATCCGGCGAGAGTCGCAGGCTACGCACCCCGAGCCGGGCACGGTTGATCTCCAGGAAATGGCCGGCCAGCACCAGCACGTCGCCCCCCCGCTCACGCAGCGGCGGAATCGCCACCGGGTAGGCCGACAGCCGGTGGTAGAGGTCGGCGCGGAAGTGGCCGTCGCGCACGGCGTCGGCCAGGTGACGATTGGTGGCGGCGATGATCCGCACGTCGACCCGGCGCGGGGTGTCCTCGCCCAGGCGCTGCACCTCGCCTTCCTGCAGGGCGCGCAGCAGCTTGGCCTGGACGGGCAGCGGCAGCTCGCCTACCTCGTCGAGGAACAGGGTGCCGCCGTCGGCCGCCTCGAAGCGGCCGGCACGCTCGGCGGTGGCGCCGGAGAAGGCCCCCTTCACGTGGCCGAACAGTTCACTCTCGGCCAGGGACTCGGGCAGCGCGGCACAGTTGACCTGCACCAGCGGCGCGGCACGTCGGGAAGAGCGCCGGTGCAAGCGACGCGCGAAGAGCTCCTTGCCCACCCCGGTCTCCCCGCTGAGCAGTACCGGCAGGTCGGAGGCCGCCACCACGTCCAGCTCGCGCAGCAGCCGCTGGAGCACCGCACTGTGGCCGAGGATGTCGCGCACCTCGGGCACCTCGAGAGGCACGCTACCATCCTGCTGCGCCATGCGCAGGGCGCGCAGGTCCCGCTCCAGGCGACTGACCCGTACCGCCGCCTCGACCAGCAACGCATAGCGCTCCAGAGCCGTGCGATCGGCGTCATCGAAGGTGCCCGCCTCCAGCGCATCCAGGGTCAATACGCCCCAGGGTTCGGCCTCTACGTGCAGGCTGATGCCCATGCAGTCGTGAACGTGCAGCGGCTGGCCGGGCTGCTGCTCCACCAGGCCGTCGTAGGGGTCCGGCAGGCTGGCATCCGGCGGGAAAAGCGTGGACCGACGGCTGGCGAGAATGGTGGCCAGGCGGGGGTGATGGGCCACCTCGAAACGCCGCCCCAGCGCCTCGCGAACCAGCCCATCCACGGCCACCGGCACCAGCGCATTCTCCTCCAGGCGCAGCAGGCAGACGGCGCCGCAGCGAAAACCCTCGCGCAGGGTGCACGTCAGCCGCTGCAGGCGCACGGCGCTGGGCAGGTCGGCGACTAGGTCCGCCAGCAGAGTCTCATCGAGCATGGTGATTTTTACCTTTCAGGGTTCTATTTACCCGAGTTTAGCCGGGTAATTTTCACCCTCAAGCCGGTAATACCTCAAGCGACGGGCGCTCACATCCTGGCACGCCCCTTGCTTATCAAGAATGCCATCCAATTTCATCGAGGAGTCCACACCATGAGCCTGCTGGAACAGAGCGTCGGTCGTACCGCCTTGACCCTGCCGGGTGCCACCCGTGTCTTCCATGACCACAACATCGACTTCTGCTGCGGCGGCCGTATCAGCCTGCGCGAGGCGGCCGAGCGCGCGGGGCTGGCCCCCGACGCCCTGGTCGCCGAGCTCGAGGCACTGCCGGCCGGTGCCAGCGACGAGCTCGACTGGCAGTCGGCCAGCAATGACGTGCTGATCGACCATCTCCTGACCCGCTACCACGACGTCCACCGCCAGCAGCTACCCGAGCTGGTGCGCATGGCACGCCGCGTCGAGCAGGTCCACGGCGAGCGCGACACCTGTCCCAACGGGCTGGCCGACCTGCTCACCACGATCCACCAGGAGATGGAGAGCCACATGCAGAAGGAGGAACAGATCCTCTTCCCGATGCTGCGCCGGGGCATGGGCGCCCAGGCCCGGGGACCCATCGCGGTGATGCGCCACGAGCACGACGACCACGGCGAGCATCTCGCCCAGCTGTTGGCGCTGACCGACGACATCACCCCGCCGAAGGGTGCCTGCACCACCTGGCGCGCCCTCTACACCGGGCTGCACGAATTCCGCAACGACCTGATGCAGCACATCCACCTGGAAAACAACCTGCTCTTCGAACGCGCCGGCTGAGCCGGTCGCACACGCGACGGTGCGTCGCCGCGACCAACGGTGACGCACCGGGGAGGCCACCATGAAAGCCATCGTTCTGGAACGCCTGCACGCCGACCACCACCGCTACGAGGCGCTACTCTGCATCCTCGACCGACAGCTGCATATCGCGGCCTGCGAGGAGATCCCCGACTACCGACTGCTGGCGCGGCTTTGCCACTACCTGACCCGGCAACCTGAGGAGTGGCATCACCGGGTGGAGGATGCCCTCTTCGAGCACCTCGCCGCGCGCCACCCCGACAGCCACGACACCCTCGAGGTGCTGGTCGTGGAACACCGGCGCATCACGACCTATGGCCGCGAGCTCGAGGCGGCATTCCACCGAATGGCGGACGAGACGCCAGACGCCGAGGCTGACGCCAATCTGCGCAACCTGGCCCTAGCCTTCAGCGAGCTCTACCACCACCACCTGCATACCGAGAACCGGCACATTTTCCCACTCATCGAGCGACAGGTCCCTGCCCGGGCGCTTGACGGCATGACGTCCGGATTCCCGCTGGCCAGCCCTGCCGAGGGCAGCCCCAGCTTCCAGCTGCTCTACCGGCAGATTGCCGACAACCGCACCGGGCTGCGCCTGGGGCACGGCGAACAGGCCGACTTCTGTCCGCTGTGCGACGCCAGGCCCGCCTGAGTCGCCCACCCCTGATCCGCTCCCGCCCCCCCGAAACCTGCCTCCCCATGGGCTCCACCGGCCCATGGGGGACCAGCGTGCCTCACTTTCGCTGCTGGCCCGAGGCCGGTCATCACGCTCTTGCTGATCTGGATCATGTTATCTAGCCAACGGGACGGCTAGTCTGCTATCAGCACAACATATGGTGCCACATTGTAATGAAATCACTATATATAGGGAGAGCAGTGGTGAGTGCACCTACCGCACAGAGTCGTCGTCACGGGACCGTCCGGGTCGCCGCCACGGTCGACGAGTACCTCGAACGCGCCGACTGGCGCGTGCACGCCAACGCCAACCAGGGCTACTCCCTGGGCGGGCTGGTCCTCAACGTCTCGGGCAAGCTGATCGCCAACTACTGGCTCGACGAGGTCTACCCGGCGGAGGTCGGCGCGGCCCACCGCGAGGGCGACCTGCATATCCACGACCTCGACATGCTGTGCGGCTACTGCGCCGGCTGGTCGCTGCGCCAGCTCCTGATCGAGGGCTTCAACGGCGTGCCGGGACGCGCCGAGAGCGACCCGCCGCGCCACCTCACCAGCGCGCTCGGGCAGATGGTCAACTTCCTCGGCACCCTGCAGAACGAGTGGGCCGGCGCCCAGGCGTTCAGCTCCTTCGATACCTACCTGGCGCCCTATGTGCGCCGCGACGCCCTCGACTACCCGGCGGTGAAGCAGGCGATCCAGGAGTTCATCTACGACCTCAACGTGCCGTCGCGCTGGGGCAGCCAGACGCCCTTCACCAACCTGACCCTCGACTGGGTGTGCCCGGCGGACCTGCGCGACCAGGTGCCGGTCATCGGCGGCGAGGAGCAGCCGTTCACCTACGGCGAGCTGCAGGCGGAGATGGACCTGCTCAACCGCGCCTACCTGGAGGTGATGGAAGCCGGCGACCGCCAGGGGCGGGTGTTCACCTTCCCGATCCCCACCTACAACATCACCCCCGACTTCGACTGGCAGAGCGCCAACGCCGAGCGGCTGTTCGCCCTGACCGCCAAGTACGGGCTGCCCTACTTCCAGAACTTCCTCAATTCGGACCTGGAGCCGCACATGGTGCGCTCCATGTGCTGCCGGCTGCAGCTCGACCTCTCCGAGCTGCTCAAGCGCGGCAACGGCCTGTTCGGCAGCGCCGAGCAGACCGGCTCGCTGGGCGTGGTGACGCTCAACTGCGCGCGGCTCGGCCACCGCTTCGCCGGCGACCGCGCCGGGCTGTTCCGTGAACTCGACCGACTGCTCACGCTGGGCCGCGACAGCCTGGAGCTCAAGCGAAGCCGCCTCCAGCAGTGGATGGACGAGGGCCTCTACCCCTTCACCCGGCGCTACCTGGGCACCCTGCGCAACCACTTCTCGACGCTGGGCGTGAACGGGCTCAACGAGATGGTGCGCAACGTCTCCGACGACCGCTACGACATCGCCGACCCGGAGGGCCAGCAGCTCGCCCTGGAGGTGCTCGACCACGTGCGCGGGCGGATGCGCGATTTCCAGGAGCAGACCGGGCACCTCTACAACCTGGAGGCCACCCCGGCGGAGGGCACCACCCATCGCTTCGCCCGTGAGGACCGCGCCCGTTACCCCGGCATCCTCCAGGCCGGCACGCCGGAGGCGCCCTACTACACCAACTCCAGCCAGCTGCCGGTGGGCCATACCGACGACCCCTTCGAGGCGCTGCTCCACCAGGATCCGCTGCAGACCCGCTATACCGGCGGCACCGTGCTGCACCTCTATATGCGCGAGAAGCTCTCGAGTGCTGCGGCCTGCAGGACCCTGGTGCGCACCGCCCTGTCGCGTTTCCGCCTGCCCTACCTCACCGTGACGCCGACCTTCTCGATCTGCCCGGTGCACGGCTACCTGGCCGGCGAACACGAGTTCTGCCCGAAGTGCGACGAGGCACTGCTGGCAAGACGCGCCGCGGCCACCCCGGCCTGAGGCGTTTTTTCAACCCGCTGTTTTTGCAACCCACTGGAAGGAGCCAAGAGATGACACACCACGACAGCCTGCCCACCGAACAGCGCCAGCGCTGCGAGGTCTGGACCCGCGTGATGGGTTACCACCGCCCGGTCAGCCAGTTCAACCTCGGCAAGCGCGCCGAGCATCGCGAGCGCCGCCACTTCACCGAGTCGGCCACCCGCCGCTGACCCCCTCACGCCGGGCATCCCCGGGTGCCCGGCCCGGAAGCTTCGCCATGTCCGAGAGCAACACGATCCGGCTACCGGTGGCCGGCCTGACGCCCCTGACCACCCTGGACTATCCCGACCAGCTGGCCTGTGTGGTCTTCCTGCAGGGCTGCCCGCTGCGCTGCGGCTACTGCCACAACCCGCAGCTGCTGGCACCGCGGCGCGGCGAGCCGCCGGAGTGGCAGGCGGTCCGCGACTTCCTGGCGCGACGGCGCGGGCTGCTCGAGGCGGTGGTGTTCAGCGGCGGCGAGCCGACCCTGCACAACGCCCTGCCGGCCGCCATCAGCGCGGTGAAGGCCATGGGCTTCAAGGTCGGGCTCCACACCGCCGGGGTCTACCCCCAGCGCCTGGCCGAGCTGCTGCCCCGGCTCGACTGGGTGGGGCTGGACGTCAAGGGCGACGCCGAGACCTTCGACCGCATCGCCGGCCGCCCCGGCCTGCAGGCGGCACACCGCCGCAGCCTGGCCCTGCTGCTGGAAAGCGGCGTCGAGTTCGAGTGCCGCACCACCGTGCACTGGCGCGATTTCGACCTGGCGGCGCTGCAGCGGCTGGCCCTCGGCCTCGCCGGGTGCGGTGTGCGCCGCTATGCCATCCAGGTCGCGCGCACCGTGCAGTGCCTCGACCGCGACTACGCCGTACCGGTCGCCGGCGCCCCGAGTGCGGCGGCACTGGACGCCCTCGTCGAGCGCCTGCGCCCCGCCTTCGCGAGCCTGGCGCTGCGCCGCTGAGCGGCCGCCGGCCGCCCGAACCGGCCTCGCCATGACCCGCGTCAAGGGCCGCCGGCGAATGGTCGACTAGCATGGTCGGGTTTTCATCGACAGGAGTCCGCAATGGAGCTCGTCTGCCCCGCCGGCAACCTGCCCGCCCTGAAGCGCGCCGTGGACGAAGGGGCCGATGCCGTCTACTTCGGCTTCCAGAACACCACCAACGCCCGCCAGTTCGCCGGCCTCAACTTCACCGACCGGCGCGCCCGCGAAGGCATCGACTATGCCCACGCCCGCGGCAAGCGGGTGTTCTGTGCCATCAACACCTACCCGCAGCCGGATGGCTGGGCCATGTGGACCGGCGCCGTCGACCAGGCCGCCGAGCTCGGCGTCGACGCCCTGATCCTCGCCGACATGGGGCTGCTCGACTACGCCGCCCGCCGCCATCCGGCGCTCGCCCGCCACCTCTCGGTGCAGGGCTCGGCCACCAGCCATGAGGCGCTGCGCTTCTACCACGAGCAGTTCGGCATCCGGCGCGCCGTGCTGCCGCGGGTGCTGTCGATCACCCAGGTGCGCGACCTGGCCAGGCAGAGCCCGGTGGAGCTCGAGGTGTTCGCCTTCGGCAGCCTGTGCATCATGGCCGAGGGGCGCTGCTACCTGTCGTCCTATCTCACCGGCGAGTCGCCCAACACCCGCGGTGTCTGCTCGCCGGCGGCCCAGGTGCGCTGGGAGGAGACCCCCGAGGGGCTGGAGTCACGCCTGGGTGGCGTGCTGATCGACCGCTACGCCGAGGGCGAGCGGGCCGGCTACCCGACCCTGTGCAAGGGGCGCTTCGAGGTGGGGGGCGAGACCTACCACGCCATCGAGGAGCCCACCAGCCTCAACACCCTGGAGCTGTTGCCGGAACTCGCCGCGCTCGGCATCAGCGCGGTGAAGATCGAGGGCCGCCAGCGCAGCCCGGCCTATGTGTCGAAGGTGGCCGGCATCTGGCGCCAGGCGCTCGACCGCCTCGCCCGCACACCCGAGCGCTTCCACCCCGAGCCCGCCTGGATGGCCGGCCTCGACGAGGTCTCGGAAGGCGCCACCACCACCCTGGGCGCCTACGAGCGCCGCTGGAAATAGGAGAGAGCCCATGTCCGCCCCCCCCACGCTCCAGCTGTCGCTGGGTCCGGTGCTCTTCTACTGGACCCGCGAGCGCTACGCCGACTTCTACCGCGAGGCCGCCGACTGGCCCCTCGAGATCGTCAACCTGGGCGAGTCGGTCTGCTCGCGCCGCCGCGACATGAAGCTCGACGACTGGCTGGGGATCGGCCGCGAGCTGGTCCAGGGCGGCAAGCGGGTGGTGCTGGCGAGCCAGACGCTGATCGAGTCGGAGGCCGACCTGCGCGACCTGCGCCGGCTGTGCGACAACGGCGAGTTCGTGGTCGAGGCCAACGACCAGAGCGCGGTGCAGCGCCTCTCCGCCAATGGGCTGCCCTTCGTCGCCGGGGCGGCGCTCAACCTCTACAACCCGGCGACCCTGGGCGTGCTGGCCCGCGTCGGCATGCAGCGCTGGCAGGCCCCGGTGGAGATGTCCCGCGCCGACCTGGCGCGGCTGCTGGCCGACTGCCGCGAGGCGGGCATCGAGGCGCCCTGCGAGGTGTTCGCCTACGGTCACCTGCCGCTGGCCTGGTCGTCGCGCTGCTTCACCGCGCGGCGCTACCAGAAGCCCAAGGATCGCTGCCGGTTCGTCTGCCAGAAGCATCCCGAGGGCCTGGCGCTGCGCTCCCAGGAGTCCCGCGAGGTGTTCACCCTCAACGGCATCCAGACCCTCTCCGGCGCCTGCCAGGACCTGCGCCACGAGGTGCCGGCCATGGCCGGGATGGGCGTGACGGTGGCCCGGCTGAGCCCCCGTGCCGAGGGCATGGCCGCGGTGGTCGCCGCCTTCGACGCGGCCCGTCGCGG
>NZ_PNRE01000048.1 GCF_002879645.1 Halomonas heilongjiangensis
CAGCAGCTGCTCGCGGGGCAGCTCGCCGCGGAACCAGCGTGTCAGGTGGGATTCGTAGAACAGGCCGCTGTCGCGCACGCTGCCCTGCAGGCGCTCCGCCAGTTGGGCCGGCGAGGCGGGATCGCCGGGTGCGATCAGTGGCAGAGGGGGGCGCACCACCGAGGGCGGGGCGGGGAAGCGGATCAGCAGATCGGCGATGGAGCGCGCCGATGGTGTGAAGTGGGTCTGGGTGGAGGGGGGTGGGGCCTCGCCGGTCGACCGGGGGGCGACCGGCGCAGCTCCCGGCTGACGCGCGGTCCGGGCAATCCCGGGCGTGATCGGCTCACGGGCCCGGGCATCCAGTCGGGAGTCGCTGTGCAGGGCCCGGGGTGCCTCGGCGGGCGATACCGGCCTCACCGGTTCGTTGAGCTCCCTTGGCGGCGGCGTATCGACCCGCTTGCCCAGCACCTGGTGCAGCAGGGTGTCGATGAGGAGGTTGATGCCGCTCACGACGGCTTCTTGGTGAAGCGCCACTCGGCATCGATCGTCTCCGACGCGGCCTGCTGCGGGCCATAAGTGCGTGACAGCGCCAGTTGCTGCCGCGAGCTGCCGATCAGGCGGTCGAGCTCGTCACGACGCTCGATGAGTCGCTGGCGGATCTCGAGGTCCTGATCGAGGATGCGCTCGAGCAGCTCGGCCTTGCGCTCTCCCCCTTCGTCATCGAGAGGCAGCTCGGCATCCAGGCGGCCGATGCGCTCGACCTCCACCACGTACTGCGTCTCCAGGTCGACCAGCGCCTCCCAGTCGGCGGCACGGGCCGAGTCGAGCATCCGCGAGGAGCGGTCGAGCAACGCCTCGTAGGCGCCCAGCAGGACCTGCTGGGCTTTCGGCCCGCCGGGCGGTGTCTGGTGATGTCTCATCGTCAGCCCCTCGCCGTCTGGTCGCCGATCTCACGCCAAGCGGAGGCCACGTCGTCGAGCAGCTTCTCGGCCTGGGTCAGGCTCGCCTCGTCGTCATGGCGGTTGGCCGCCAGCAGCAACCGCGCAATATAGTCGTAGAGCGATGCCAGGCGCTCGGCGATCTCGCCGCCGCGCTCGGCGTCCAGCGCCGCCAGCAGGCCGTTGTTGACGATGTCCAGGGCACGGGAGATCGCCTTGCCCTTCTCCGCGACGTTACCGGCCTGCATGTGGAGGCGCGCGGCACGGATCGAGGCCTGGGCGCCGTCGAAGAGCATCACGATCAACTGGTGGGGGCTGGCGGACATCACCCCGCTCTCGACCCCGACCCGGGCATAGGCACCGGCACCGCGGCCGTAGGCGGTCACCCCTCGCATGGCACTCATGGTGGTCTCGCTCCTCTCTCGTCAAGCTCCGGCCCGGCCGGTCGTCCGCCCGGGCCTCGGTCATTTCTTGCGCCCGAGCTGGGCATTCATCATGTCGAACTGCTGGGTCAGGTAGTCGCTGGTCTGGTTCATGCTGGCGATCATGGCATCGAGCTGGCCGAACTGGGTGCGATAGCGCGAAATGGTCGCCTCGATGGACTTCTCCATGCGCGCGTAACGCTCATCCAGGCTGCCGAGGCGCGTCTCCAGCCCCCGTTTGGCGTTGTCCAGCAGCCCGCGGTCCTTGAGGATCTCGTCCAGCGTCTGGTCGAGCCTGCCGGCCAGCCCGCCGGCCTTGTCCTCACCGGCGAAGAAGGCGGTCAACGCCTGGCGGTCGTTGACGATCACCTCGTCGAGACGCTTCTCGTCGAGCTCGAGGGTGCCGCCGCGCTGCAGGGCGATGCCGATATCGGAGAGCATGCGGAACTCGCCTTCCCCCACCCCACCCGTCAGCACCCCGCGCAGCCGCGACTCGATGCTGCGCAGCGCGCTGTCGCCCAGCAGCTCGCCGGCGGCCCCGGTCTCGGCGTTGAAGCGGGTCAGCTCGCCGGTGGTGCGCTGCAGATCGTTGTAGGCCTTGACGAAGTGGGTGACCGCCTCGCGCATCTCCCGGTTGTTGAGCTCCACCTTGACGGTGGACTCGCCCTCTTCCGCGATGTTCAGGGTCACGCCCTGGATGGCGTCCTCGACCTGATTCTTCTGGCTGGTGATCGCGATGCCATTGACGGTGAGCAGGGCATTGCGTGCTTCCACGGTCTGCGTCATCGACCCGGCGGGACTCCCGTCGCCGCCATCCAGCGCGAAGTCGAACCCGGCGTCGCCGCTCAGCGAAACCGACTGGATCGCCGCGTCGGTGCCGGTTTCGGAGCTGCTCAGCACCAGCCGGAAGGGCGCATCCGGATCGCCATCGTTGACGATGGAGGCGGTGACGCCCCCCTGCTGGGCGTTGATGGCATCACGCACCTCGGCCAGCGAACTGCCGGCCGCCACACTGAAGGCGAGCGTCTCCTGCCGATCGCCGGTGCCGACCACGATCCCCATGTCGCCGCCGAAGGTGGCATCCTCGGCGAAACCGCCGGTGGCGATGCTCTGGGAGCGGGCGAGCTGGGCCACGCTGACGTCATAACGCCCCGGCACCGCCTGGGCGCCGGCCGCCGCCTCGACGCTGCTGCCCGTCACGTTGCTCGATACGCTCCGGTAGAGCTGGGCATCGTTGAGCTTGGCCGCCGCAGACTGGAACGCCGACAGGGCGCCGCTCAGCGTGCCATAGGCGGAGAGCCGGGCCTGCTGCGACGCCTTCTGCAGCTTGAGCGGCTCGAGCTTGCCGCGCTCGGCATCCCGGAGCTGATCGAGCAAGCCGTTGAGGTCGAGCCCGGAACCAATGCCGAGAGAAGAGATGGTAGTCATGACGAATCCTTTTCGATCCAGACCAGTCTGCCAGGCATTTCGTCGGATATCGCGACGAAAAGCCCCTGCCCGAAGGGTTATTTCCTTCTATCGGCGGTTGGCCGCGGGACTTTAGGCTCAGGTGGACACCGGCACTTCGGCCACCGGTGGCCCCAGCGTCGCCAGGCGGTCGCCACTCAGGACCGCGCCGAGCGATTCGCCCGGGGGCACGGCCTCAGCGGTGAGTTGTACCCGGGCCGGCAGCCCGCGCTCGTCCAGGCCCTGCACCCAGCCCAGCTCGCCGCCCTCGAAACGCACCAGGGAGCCGATCGGCAGCAGCCCGAAGTGCTGGATATAGCGCTTCACCCAGCGCTGGTCGAACTGCCCGGGGTGGCTCAGCAGGTGGCGGTAGACATCCGCCACCCGCCAGGCGGGGCGATCCGGCCGGTCGCGGCGCATCGCCTCGACCGCATCGACGACCATGGCCAGGCGCGTCAGTTCGTGGAGCCGTTCGCCGGCCAGGCCATGGGGGTAGCCGCTGCCGTCGAGACGCTCGTTGACACGTTCGACCACGGCCTCCACCACCCCCCTGGCGAGCCAGTGGCACTGCTCGAGCCGTGGCCGCAGCAGGGCCACATGGGCATGCAGCGCCGCCCGCTGGTCGGCATCGAGCCGGGTCGCCTCGAGCAGCCGCTTCGACAGCAGTGCCTTGCCCAGGTCATGCACCATGGCGCAGGCCACCATGGCCTTGCGCACGTCACGGGGCATGCCGCCGACGGCCGCCAGGTCGAGCAGGTGCACCGCCACCGCGAGGCCATGGCGCACCAGTGCCGGCTCGCGCCGCATGCAACGGGTGGCGAACAGCAGCCCCTCGCGATCCTCCTCGTGCAGCGCCAGCAGGCGGTCGGCATGGCGCGACAACTGCACCGCATCCAGCGAACGCTGCTGCTGCAGCTCGAGGAGCTGAGCATCCAGATAGCCGGCCACCCGGGCGAGGCGCCTGGCCATGGGCGTGGCATAGGCCTGCACGTTGCGCCGCCCCACCGGCGGCGAGCCCGCGGGCTCGGCCTGGAACAGCAGCGACGGCAGCAGCGAGACATCCGCCTCGTTGGACTGGCGCGCCGCCTCCCGTTCGATCTCGCGCACGAAGAACCACAACTGCCGCTCCTGCTCGCCGTTGGGCGCGACGAACTGGAAGCCGGCGCGCACCGCCTGGCGCTCGGTATCGACCACGTGGTGACGAGGGCTGGCCCGGATCGCCAGGCGGCTGCCATTGGGGAAACAGAGCTCGATCTCCAGCGGCAGGGGCGACGCCAGCCGGCTCGCCGCCCCGAGGGGCAGCTCGAGCTGGCAGCCTTCCAGCGACAGGTCCTTGAGATCGCCCTGGACCGACGCCTCCTTGTCGTCCCCCCGCACGATGGCCCCCACCTCCATGCCCAGCCGCAGCTTGGCGCGGAAGGATTCACGGCGCTGCAGCACCTCCAGGGCCAGGGGGTAGGGGCTGGTGCAGAGCATCCGCCCCCCGGCCTCATTGCACTCACTCATCGTCAGCGGCGGGGTACGCAGCATCTTGCCCCGGGCCTGGCCGAGCAGGCGAAACGCCGCGCCGCGGCCGAGCTCGCCGGCGACCTCGCGGATGGCGCTGATGTCGAGCAGCAGGTGCCCCCCCGGCTGCTGCTCCGCGACCAGCACCGGCAGCGGCTTGCCGTCCGGCGACTCGAGCTGCAGGGAGGCACCGCCCGGCTCGCTCAGCGCCTCGAGCAGCGACTCGATCTCCGATGGGCTCTCCACCCGGGTATAGCCTTCCTGCGGTCGTGTCATCCCAGCCTCGTGTCCGTCCGATGATGCGCGCCCCCGACACGGGGAGCCCTGCCCTGTCGGGCTATCGGCCAGGCCAGGACGAACTTTAGTTCGAGGCGCGCCACCGGGGCCCCGCTCAGGCCGGCAGGCGTGCCCTGAGGAAGGCCTCGAGCCTGTCGAGCGGCATCGGCCGGGCCAGCAGGAAGCCCTGGAAGATGTCGCAGCCGTAGTCGGTCAGCCGCTGGTGCTGTGCCGCCGTCTCGATGCCCTCGGCCACCACCGCCAGCCCCAGGTGATGGGCCATGGAGATGATGCCCTGGACGATGGCGGCATCATGGGCACTGAGGGTCACCTCGTTGATGAAGCTGCGGTCGATCTTGACCTTGCCGATCGGCAGGTGCTTCAGGTAGCTCAGGCTGGAGTAGCCGGTACCGAAGTCGTCGATGGAGACGCCGATCCGCAGGCTCCTCAGGGCATGCAGGATGTCGATCGCCGCCTCGGTATCGTCCATCAGGATGCCCTCGGTGAGCTCGAGCTCGAGCTGCTCGGGGGGCAACCCGGTCCGTTGCAGGGTATGCCGCAGGGTGGCGAGGAAGCTGGCTCGGTGGAACTGCAGTGGCGACAGGTTGACCGCCACCCGTACCTGCCCCAGCCCCCTGGCGGCCAGGGCCTGCATGTCGCGACAGGCGCGCTCCAGCACCCACTCGCTGATCGGCATGATCTGGCCGGTGGACTCGGCCAGCGGGATGAAGCGAGCCGGCGAGACATAGCCCTTAACCGGGTGGTGCCAGCGCAGCAGCGCCTCGACCCCGGCCAGCCGGTCGCCGCGACCGATCAGCGGCTGGTAGTGCAGCTCGAACTGGCCGCCGTCGATGGCCTCCTGCAGGTCGTTGCGCAGCGCCACGCGCTCGCCGACCTTCTCGGTGATCTCGCGGGTGAACCACTGGTAGGCGTTGCGCCCCTGCTGCTTGGCCTTGTACATGGCCATGTCGGCCTGCTGGATCAGCTCCTGGGGCTGCGCCGTGTCGTCCCGGCTGACGGCGATCCCCACGCTGCACGTCAGGTAGTGCTCGTGCCCGTCGACGCAGTAGGGGCGCGCGACCATCGGCAGCAATCGCTCGGCCACCTCCATGGCCTGCTCCTCGTGGTGCAGACCGGGGAGCAGGATCACGAATTCGTCGCCGCCCAGCCGCGCCAGGGTATCGCCGGGGCGCACCGTATCGGCCAGGCGGCGCGCCACCTCCGTCAACACCCGGTCACCCACCGCATGGCCCAGGCTGTCGTTGATCGGCTTGAAGTCGTCCAGGTCGACGAACAGCACCGCCAGCCGGTGGCCGTGGCGGCGCGCCAGGGCGAAGTCGTGGGCCAGGCGATCCTCGAACAGCGCCCGGTTGGCCAGGCCGGTCAGGGCGTCGTGGCTGGCATGGTAGGCCAGCCGCGCTTCGTAGGCCTTGTGCTCGGAGATGTCGTGCAGCACGCCGACGAAATGGGTCACCCGACCCTCGCCGTCGCGTACCGGCGAGATGAAGGCATCGTTCCAGAAGGGGGTGCCGTCCTTGCGGTAGTTGCGCAGGGTGACCAGCACCTCGCGCTGCTCGGCCAGGTGGCGACGAATCATCGCCACGGCCTCGGGGTCGGTCTCCTCGCCCTGCATGAAGCGGCAGTTGCGGCCGAGAATCTCGTCCTCCCGGTAGCCGGTCATCTTCATGAAGGTGGCGTTGGCGTAGACGATCGGCATGTCCGGCTCGCGGGCATCGGCGATCACCACGCCGTTGACGCTGGCCTCCACGCCGCGCTGCAGGGTGCGCAGTCGGGTCTCCTGCCGGCGGCGCTCGGTGATGTCCTTGGCGATGCCGTAGACGCCGCGCACCCGCCCGTCGACCACGATCGGCAGGTTGAGCAGGTCGAGTGCCCGGCGCTCCCCGTCGCGGTTCAGGATATCCAGCTCGTAGTGACGGCTCTCGCCCCGGCATGCCGCCTCGAAATAGCCCTGGATGCGCGGCAGGTCGTCGGCCACCACGAAGGCGGCGAAGTGGGCGCCCAGCATCTCCTCGACGGCGTAGCCGGTGACCGTGCTGCAGGTGGCGTTGGCGCTGACGAAATGACCCTCGAGATCCAGCGAGAAGACCGCGTCCGGGTTGTAGGCGAACAACGAGCGGTAGCGCTGCTCGCTCTCCCGCAGCGAATGCCTGACGCGGTGCCGCTCCACCGCCAGCGCCACCAGCCCGACCGCCTTGCCGATCAGCGCCGCCTCCTGCTCCGAGGGCCCGCCGGGCTCGCGGCAGTAGAGCGCGAAGGTGCCGAGCGTGGTGCCGTCGCTGGCCAGCACCGGGTAGGACCAGCAGGCCCGCAGCCCATGCTCGGCCGTGATCTCGTGATAGCCCTGCCAGCGCGGGTCGGTGGCCAGGTCCTCGCAGACCACCGGCGCCTGCCGGTAGGCGGCGCTGCCGCAGGCCCCGCTCTCCGGCCCGATCGCGACCTCGCTCACCGCCGCGCGGTACGCCTCGGGCAGGCTCTCTCCGGCAACGAGCCGGAGTCGCGCTCCCTCGGCCTCGCTGAGCATGATCGAGCAGAGCGCGCCGGGGCTCTGCCGTTCCAGCATCCGACAGACGGCGGCCAGGGTGTCGTCCAGCGGCCGGTCGCGGGCGATCATCGCCTGGATCGACTGCTGGTCCTCGAGCTGGTGACGGGCCTCCGCCAAGGCTCGGGAACGCGCCATCACCAGGCTCACCAGGCCCAGGCTGAACGCCAGCAGCCAGCTCAGGGCAAGGCCGCTGGCGGCCACGGCCGTGGGGACCAGGCTGGCCAGCAACCAGTTGCCGCTCACCCCGGGGTAGGTCTCCAGCCTCAGCATCGGCCCGCCGGGCAGGCCGATATGCCGACGGGCAAGCCTCAGGCCTTCGGCCCCCCCCAGCGTGGCGGTCACACCGGGCGGGCGCAGCTCGAGCAGTTGCCGGTCGCGGTGATAGATCCCGGCATGGAAGGGGCCCAGCTGCACCCGCAGCTCACTGTCCAGCAGAGCGGCCAGGTCCAGCGCCGTGAGCAGTTGCTGGCCACTGCGAGGCACCGCGATCACCATCAGCGCCATGCCGGGCCAGGCCGACTCCGGCACCATCAGGCGCGGCTGGGGAAGGGACATCGCCAGCCAGTCACGCACCTCGGCGTCGCCGAGCTGGTCCCCCAGCCATCGCCAGTCCTCGTCGTCCCTGGCCCGCCCCCACTGCCAGCGTTGCCCACCATCCAGCAGGCCGATCGCCTGCAGGCTGGCGGCATCGCCCAGGTAGTTCCGAACATCGCGGTCGAGCACCGCCGCGTCGAGCCCCGCCTCCGCCGCATCCAGGCGCTCGGCCATGCGCCGCATCAGCGCGAGGTTCGATCGCATCACCTGCTGGGTATTGAGCTGGATGTTGTCGAGCAGATAATCGGCCTGCCGACGCAGTTCCGACTCCTGCTGCCAGCTGAGCAGGAACCAGCTCAGGCTGCTGATCCCCACCCCGGCCAGGGCCGCCAACAGCGGCAGCCGGCCCAGGCTCAGGTCCTCGCCGCCGGTACGGCGGCTGGCCGCCACCATGGCGACCCCGAACAGCAGGGCGAGGAACAGCACGGCGACCGGCGAGAACGCGAAGCGGCTCGACGGCCACCCCGGGCGAGACACCAGCAGCCCGACCAGGTAGACCGCCCCGCCCAGGCACAACAGCCCCCCACCGCCAAGCCACAGCCACCTGAAGGGCCGGCGCGACAGCCCCAGCAGCAGGCACGTGGCCAGCGCCAGCAAGCCCCCCGCCAGCGTCGACGCGAGGAGCGGCCCACCGCCAAGCGAGGCGGTGTCGCCCCCGCCGCTCCCGACCAGGCCGTGGTGCACGAGGGTGTAGAGGGCCAGGGCCATCAGCCCGCCGCCGGCCAGCCACCGCACCCGGGTCCAGCCCTGCACCGCCGCCAGCAGGCCGATGCCGCACAGCAGGATCGAGGCAGCCACGCTCGGCACCATCAGCAAGCGCAGGGGATAGTGCATGACCCCCAGGGCCCCGGCCAGCAGCGCGGCCGAGCCCATCAACACGAAGGTGGCCGCCACCATCCACAGCAGGGTATCCAGGGCGAGGTCCCGGGTCTTGATCGGCATGAAGGTGCGTGCTCCCTGCGGGCGATCCGATCGAACGAGGCTGACACAGGCTATCGGGGTCGTACACCCGAACTTGCCTCGATGTTGCGGGCCAACGCCGCGCAATACCAGCCCTCCATTAGACTATCGGCATAAACAGGGGGCACTTGAACCGCGCCCCACACCGCAGGCCTCAGGGGAGCGGCCGGATGGACTCGAAGCGCCCCGCCGCGGAGAAGGTCAGGCGGAAGGCGCCGTGCACCCCGTCGCGGGTCACCACCCGGCGCAGCGCCTCGGCGGGAAAGAGCACCCGCCGCCCGTCCAGGCTGCGGGCATGCACCTGCCCCACCCGCCCCTCGTAGTGGGCCAGGCAGGCGTCATGGGAGAGCTCGATGATCACGTCGATGGTGGGCATGGGGGGCTTGGCGGCACGAGTGACCCGGCCATTGAGACATCCCCTGCCAGCATCGCCAGGGTATGGGCGTGCTGCTCCTTCACCGCCTTGTCCAGGATCTCGTGAAGTGTCTCGTAATCCCCCGGCATCTCGGTATCCATGCCGGTGGCCTCGAAGCGCCCCATCAGGGTACGGGTTTCCTCGATCACGTTTTGAAGCGCATCGATGACACGATGGTAATCGTCATCCGTCATGGTGATTCCTCGCGAGCGAAGGGGTGACCCATCCAACTCGCCCACCGTCAGATCCAATCTCCATGGCAATACCGGGCGCAGGTCTCGGCTTGTGCCGCGCCCCTCGCTCGAAACACACCAGCGGGCATGCCGGGAGGCATGCCCGCTGGCATGATGACGCGCAGGACGATCAGATATGGCCGATCAGGGCCATTTCATCCTGCAACGAGGCCGGGACGTCCTGAAGCAGCACCAGGTTGATCTCGTTGCCGCCGTTGTCGTTACTGGCCACGGACTCACCCAGGGTGGTATTGATCTGGTCCGGTGTCAGGTTGTACATGGCGCCGGTGAAGGGGTCGACGATCAGCCAGCCGATCAGTCCACCGAATACCAGATTACCGCCGATGTACCACCCGTTGGGGGTGGAGTTGATCATCATGGTCCGTTCCTGGAAGCCCTCCTTGGCAATATGCACCGTGTAGCTCTTGCCACCGAAGTAGGAACCATCGGCCTTGCGCAGCTGAACGGTGGTGGGGGTCTCGCCGGCAAAGACTTCCTTGCTGGTCTCGTCGATGATCAGCACCTGGGCCTTGGAAGGGGTGCTGTTGATGGTAATGGACTGGTCCTTGTCGCCGACGATGGAGGCACAGCCTGTCATCGACGCAATGATGGCGAGTGCAGCGGCACATTTCACGAGTTTCATGATATTCCCTTGCGCAGATTTAGTTATATACAACAGAGAGCGATTTACACCAGTCAGAGAAAACCGGCCCCGCCAGGGAGCCGGTTCGTTGGCAATACCAAGGGGAAGCGCACTTCCCCAAGGTCTGACTCAAGGGCCTCAGTTCAAGACCAGCCTTAACCCAGCAGAGAGAGCACGTTCTGCGGGATCTGGTTGGCCTGGGCCAGTACGGAAGTGCCGGCCTGCTGCAGGATCTGCGCGCGGGTCATGTTGGCCACTTCCACCGCGTAGTCGGCATCTTCGATGCGCGAACGAGCGGCAGCCAGGTTGGTCTCGTTGGTGTTGAGGTTGGTGATGGCATCCTCGAAGCGGTTCTGCACCGCACCCAGCTCAGAGCGAAGACTGTCAACTGTCTTCAGAGCTTCATCCAGCTTTTCCAGCGGGTTTGCAGTGGCTGTCAAACCAGCATCTGCGTCAACCTGATAGTTAGCAATGGCAGCATCCAGATCAGCTCCATTGAGGGTCACATCGCCGAAAGTACCCTGAGTGGAATCAGTATCAACATCTACACTAATCATGGTGCCATCAGCATCCTTGACGGCATACTTGGTGGTTCCGTTATCATCGTAGCTGTACAGCTTCAGATCTTCAGCGTCAGTGCCGGTAGCAGTTGCAATGGCTGACAGATCCACCTCAACAGTACTGGTCACACCGCCATCCTCATCAGAAACAGAGGTGATCGGGCCGGAGAGGCCGCCAACAGTAAAGTTGGTCAGACCAAGGGTGTCAGAATTAATTTCCTGCAGGTTAACAGTAATGGTCTCACCATCATTAGCACCGACCTGAATCTGCAGTGCATTGTCTTCAGCCAGCACCTTGACGCCATTAAAATTGGTCTCGCTAGAGATACGGTCGATCTCCGACAGACGCTGGTTGATCTCGTCCTGAATCGACTGCAGATCGTCCTGAGAGTTTGTGCCGTTGGCCGCCTGAACGCTCAGTTCACGAATACGCTGCAGGTTATCATTGACCTGGTTCAGCGAGCCTTCGGCGGTCTGGGCGATGGAGATACCGTCGTTGGCGTTACGCTGCGCCTGGGCCAGACCGTTGATCTGGGCGGTCATGCGGTTACCGATGGCCTGACCGGCGGCGTCGTCCTTGGCGCTGTTGATGCGCAGGCCCGAGGAGAGGCGCTCCATGGAGGTCTGCAGGGCATTCTGGCTCTTCTGAAGATTGGACTGGCCAATCATGGAAGTGATGTTGGTATTGATCACTGACATGGTGATTTCCTTCCTACGTTGAGGGCTCCATTGGCCGCCCCGAGCCGTGTTCGGTGGGGCCTGCCACAACGGCGCCGTTGGCCGTTACCCTGTTTAACGGCACCCCGGGAAAGGACTTTAGGGCCGCCAGGGAAATTTTTACGGTGCGCCTTGACATGGCGTCACCACTACCGCGGCTGCCGCACGAACTTCAGGAATCAGGGAGTTTTCCGCCGCAGCCACCGCCGCTCGAACCCGGCGGCGTCGACCGGGTGGCCGGTGAGGTAGCCCTGGATCAGGTCGATGTCGAAGCGGGCCAGCGCCAGGCGCTGGGCCTCGGTCTCCACGCCTTCGGCGACCACGCTCAGGCCCAGCTCGCGGGCCATGCCGCCGACCCCGGCGACGATGGCACCGCTGCGGCGCGTCTCGCCCAGCCCCTGGATGAAGCTGCGATCGATCTTGAGGATGCTCACCGGCAGCTCGTGCAGGTAGCTCAGCGACGAGTAGCCGGTACCGAAGTCGTCGATGGCCACGTGGCCGGAGATGGCGCCCAGGCCCTCGAGGGTCTCCAGCGCCTGCTCGCCGCGCTCCATCAGGGTGCTCTCGGTGAGCTCGAAGCCGAGCAGGTGGCCCGGCAGGTCGTGGGCCGCCAGCTGCGTGCGGACTCCCTCCACCAGGCCGGGCTGCATGAACTGCTGGGCGGCCAGGTTGATCGCCACCGGCACCGGCGAAAGCCCCGCGCGGCGCCAGTCGGCCAGCTGGCGGCACACCCGCGCCAGCACCCAGTCGCCCAGCGGCACGATGAGCCCCGAGCGCTCGGCCAGGGGGATGAACTCGCTCGGCGGGACGACGCCGAACTCGGGGTGGGTCCAGCGTAGCAGCGCCTCGGCGGAGTGCAGCCCGCCGCCGTCGTGCTCGACCAGGGGTTGGTAGTGCATCTCGAGCCCCACGCCGCTCTCCACGGTGTTGCGCAGGGCGGTCTCCAGCGCCAGCTGCTGGTGATGCTGGACATGCATCTCGGCCTGGTAGAGCCGATAGGTGTTGCGCCCCTGCTGCTTGGCCCGGTGCATGGCGGCGTCGGCGTTGCGCACCAGGTCCTCGGGGGTGGCGCCGTCGTCCGGATAGAGGCTGATGCCCAGGCTGCAGCCGACCCGGAACTCGCGCCCACCCAGTTCGAAGGGCTCGCTGACCGCCTCGATCAGCCGCCGCGCCACGCGGGTCACCTCGTCCGGCCCATCGAGCTCGGGCAGCAGCACGAGGAACTCGTCGCCGCCCAGGCGGGCCAGGGTGTCGTCCTCGCGCAGGCGGTGGTGCAGCCGCTCCGCGACCCTGAGCAGCAGCTCGTCGCCCACGGCATGGCCGAGGGTGTCGTTGACCCGCTTGAAGTGATCCAGGTCGATGAAGATCACCGCCAGGCGCTGGTCCTGGCGATGGGCGTGGCGAATCGCCAGCTCGAGGCGGTCCTCCAGCAGGCGGCGGTTGGGCAGGCCGGTGAGGGCGTCATAGTAGGCCAGCTGGCGCACCCGCTTCTCGTTCTCGCGGAGCTGGGTGATGTCGGTGAACAGCCCCACATAGCGACGGGTCACGCCCTGGTCGTCGGTGATGGCGGTGATGGTCAGTTGCTCCAGGTAGAGCTGGCCATCCTTGCGCCGGTTCCAGATCTCGCCGCGCCAGTAGCCATCGGCCTGCAGCGCCTGCCACATGCCTTGGTAGAAGGCGGCGTCTTGCCGGCCGGAGGAGAGCACCCGCGGCGTGCGGCCCACGACCTCCTCCAGGCGGTAGCCGGTGAGGCGGGTGAAGGCCGGGTTGACGAACTCGATGCGCGTCTCGGCATCGGTGATGACGATCCCCTCCTGGGAGGCGTCGAGGATCCGCTCGGCGAGCTGCAGGTGCTGGCGCGATTCACAGAGCGCCAGGTCGCGTGCCTCGATCAGCTGCTTCCGCTCGCCCACCGTGAGCCGCGGCCGGCTGGCCCGCTCGCCGATCGGAGTGTTGCCGGGATCCTGGCTCATGTCTCTCCCTGCGTGGGGTGTCGCGTTCCCGGGGAAACGACCGGTTGCACCGAGTGTAGCGCCTGGGCGCCCGCCCGGCGACGTCGCCGCCCCCGCAGGTTGGCCGCCTGGCAGTCAATCGTCCATGCCGAGCAGCGCTCGATGCCACGCGACCCGGGGTGGAATTAAAGATGCCGCGCCAGCGGCCGATAGCCAGGGGACCAAGAATAAACGCGATCCCCGGATGGCTGACACGAAGGAGAGGACGCAACGATGACCCGCATGGAGACCTTCCCCACGACATCGGACTCGGATGTCGTCGACAGGCTCGCCCTCGCCCTGACCCGGCTGGAAGAGCGCGACGCGACCCTGCTGCACGCCGAGGCGAGCGAACGCAGCATCGCCTGCCGGTTGGCCTGCCACCTGCAACCGCTGTTCCCCGACTGGGACGTCGACTGCGAGTTCAACTGCTGGGTCGACCCCCGGCAGCGCAAGGGTCACCTGGTGGTCGCCACCACCAGCGATGCCACCGAGGCGCGCACCATCTTTCCCGACCTGCTGATCCATCGCCGCCACCACGACGAACGCCTGGCGGTGATCGAGCTGCACAAGAGCACCCAGCTCCGTTCCCGTCACCGGGAACTGAAGAAGTTGCACCATTGCCAGGCCCGGCTCGGCTGCCGCCATGCCCTGCTGCTCGAGATCGGCGTGGGCGAGGCCCGCGGCAGCCATCGCCTGGAGGCGTTGTCGCCGGGCACCGGCATTAAAGCCCCGGCCCGGCGTGCCGATAACCTCTCGTGACAGTGACTCGTGACAGTCACTCGTGACGGGATCTATCAGGGACGCCGCGGCCGGCACCGGCGCGGTCTATCACGACAGCAAGCACCACAAGAAGGAAGCCGGCCATGAGCTCACCGCTGACCGACGCGACATCCGCCCCCTCGACATCGCCCTTCAACGACCTGACGCCGCGCCAGCAGGTCGAGAGGGTACTCGCCAACCTGCCCGCCGCCGGGGGCGTCCTGGCCCAGGCCGAGAGCAGCAGCGTGGCGCTGGGCCGGGGCGAACTGGTCGCGCCGATCCAGCGCATCAACGAGGTGATGAGTCACTACGGGGTGCAGTTCGAGCTGGGGGAGTACGAATCACGGGTGGTGACCCGCATCGTCGATCGCGAGAGCGGCGAGGTGATCCGCCAGATTCCCGCCGAGGAGGTACTGAAGATCGCCGAGCGGCTGGATGAGGTCCAGGGCCGGCTGGTCGACCTGGAAGTGTGACGCTGGTATCGACGGCAATTACACCTGCATGTTCATCACGTCCTTATAGGCCGACACCAGGCGATTGCGTACCTGGACCCCCATCTGGAAGGCCACGCTGGCCTTCTGCATGTCGACCATCAGGTCGTTGAGCTCGACACCGGGGTCGCCGGCCTGGAAGGCCTCGGCCTTGGCCGCCGAGGCCTGCTGCAGGAGATTGATGCGCTGGATCGAGGCCTGCAGCTCGCCGGCGAAGCCGCCTGCCCCCACCGCCGTGGCGACCTGCTGGCCCTTGGGCGACTGGCCGGCGGCCTGGGTCGCCAGCGACTGCATCTGGGTCAGTGCCGACTGAATCGCGGGTGAGCTCATGGAAGACCCTCGCCTGTAACGGTAATCAAGAACGGTAATGGAAAAGGAGTGCTGCCAAGGCTAGCAGCCCCCACGGGGTGACCATGCGCCCAATTGGACACGAAAAACGGGGTTTTTCCGCGATTCGCGCTCGACGCTGCCACGGATAATGGCGTCCATCAGAGTTCCGCCTGTTCAACGAGGCGGCCAACCGCGATGAACGGATGCAGGACATGCCTTCTTCTTCGATGACCGTGGTACCCGGAATCCAGCGCAGCGCCTCCGAGAGGTGGTGCGCATGAGCAATGGCGCCTCGGCCACCGGCACTCCGGATGCCTCCCGGCAACGGGACACCCCTCGCCAGGCGGGCCTCGAGCGCCTGCTGGCCCAGTTGCGCGGCAATCCGCTGATTCCGCTGCTGATCGTGGGTGCCGCCTCGATCGCCATCGTGGTGGCACTGCTGATGTGGGCGCGCAGCCCCGAGTACCGGGTGCTCTACAGCAACCTCGGCGAGGCCGATGGCGGCCGCATCATCAGCGAGCTCGACAGCCGCGGCGTTCCCTACCGCTTCAGCGAGGGCGGCCAGGCGCTGCTGGTGCCCGGCGACCAGGTCCACGGCCTGCGCCTGCAGCTGGCCGAGCAGGGCCTGCCGCGGGGCGGCAATGTCGGCTTCGAGCTGATGGACGACCAGGCCTTCGGCATCAGCCAGTTCGCCGAACAGGTCAACTTCCAGCGTGGCCTGGAGGGCGAGCTGGCGCGCTCCATGGAGTCCCTGGGGCCGGTGGAGCGCGCCCGGGTGCACCTGGCCCTGGCCAAGCAGTCGGTGTTCGTGCGTGACCGGGAGCCGGCCAAGGCCTCGGTGATCCTCACCCTGCACGCGGGTCGCCTGCTCGGCGACGGCCAGGTCAACGCCATCGTTCACATGGTCTCGAGCAGCGTGCCGGAACTGGCCACCGAGGACATCACGGTGGTCGACCAGAGCGGTCGCCTGCTGTCGATGCACAGCGCCAACGGCCGCGACCTGGACGGCACCCAGCTCGACTACATCGACGAGGTCGAGCGCTCCTACCAGCGGCGCATCGAGAACATCCTGGTGCCGCTCCTCGGCCGCGACAACGTGCGCGCCCAGGTGGCGGCCCAGATCGACTTCTCCCGTCGCGAGGAGACCTCGGAGCGCTACGGCCCCAATCAGCCCCCCAACGAGGCCGCGGTGCGCAGCCGCCAGTCGAGCCTCGCCTACAACGGCGGCGACGACCTGGCCCGGGGCATTCCCGGCGCGCTGAGCAACACCCCGCCCGGCACGGCCCCCTCGCCCATCGAGCTGCCCGAGGGCGAAGAGAGTGAAGAGGGCGACGAGGGCGAGGAAAACGGGCCGCAGGCCCTCAACAACCTGCGCCAGGACGACGTCACCAACTACGAGGTCGATCGCAGCGTTGCCCATGTACAGCACCGCCTGGGCCAGGTGCAACGGCTGTCGGCCGCGGTGGTGGTCAACTTCCGCGACGACGTCGACGAGAACGGTGCGCCGACCCGCGTGGCCCTCGCCCCTGAGGAGATCGCCCAGATCGAGCGGCTGGTGCGCCAGGCCATGGGCTTCTCGACGGCCCGCGGCGACGCGATCGAGGTGGTCAACAGCCCGTTCAGCCGCGTCGACGCCGGCGAGGACACCCCGCAGTGGTGGCAATCGCCGCAGGTCCACCAGATCGCGCTCACCCTGGGCCGCTACCTGCTGGCGGCGCTGGCCGCCCTGCTGCTCTACCTGCTGATCCTGCGCCCGCTGATCAAGCGCCACACCCAGGCACCGGCGGCCCTGCCGCAGCCGGGCCCCACCCTGCGGGCCCAGGTCGGCGACGGCGACGAACCGAGCCCCGTGGCCGCGGAGAGCGAGGAGGAGGAGACCTACCCGCCGCCGCGCCGGCGCAAGCGCAAGTCGTCGGCCTATGAACAGAACCTCAGCGACCTGCGCGAGATGGCCCACGAGGACCCGCGCATGGTCGCCATGATCGTTCGCAGCTGGATGACCAAGCATGACTAAGGCCCAGACACTCAGCGGCGCTCGACGCAGCGCCATCCTGCTGCTGGCCCTCGACGAGGACAGCGCGGCGGAGGTGTTCAAGTACCTCTCGGCCGGCGAGATCCAGCAGATCAGCGCCGAGATGGCCCGCCTCGACCAGGTCTCCCACGAGGAGATGCAGCAGGTGCTCGCGGAATTCCATCAGGAGACCGAGGAGTTCATCGCGCTGAACCTCAACTCCAGCGACCACATCCGTTCGGTGCTGACCAAGGCGCTGGGCAGCGAGCGCGCCTCGAGCCTGATCGAGGACATCCTCGAGACCTCCGGCGCCAGCTCCGGCATCGACGCGCTCAACCTGATGGAAGCCCCGCTGGTGACCGAGCTGATCCGCGACGAGCACCCGCAGATCATCGCCACCGTGCTGATCCACCTGGAGCGCCACCAGGCCGCCGCCGTGCTTGAGCTGTTCGACGACAAGCTGCGCAACGACGTGGTGCTGCGCATCGCCACCTTCAGCGGGGTGCAGCCGGCGGCCCTGCAGGAGCTCACCGAGGTGCTCTCGGGGATGCTCGACGGCCAGAACCTCAAGCGCAGCAAGATGGGCGGCGTGAGGACCGCGGCGGAGATCCTCAACCTGATGAACTCCAGCCAGGAGGAGACCGTCATCGAGACGGTGCGCGCCCACAACGAGGACCTGGCGCAGAAGATCATCGACGAGATGTTCCTGTTCGAGAACCTGCTCGACCTGGACGACCGCAGCATCCAGCTGGTGCTCAAGGAGATCGACACCAACTCCCTGGTGGTGGCCCTCAAGGGGGCCCCCGAGGCGCTCATGGACAAGTTCCTGCGCAACATGTCCCAGCGCGCCGCCGACCTGGTGCGCGAGGACATGGAGGCACGCGGGCCGATCCGCGTCTCCCAGGTGGAAGCCGAACAGAAGGCGATCCTGCAGGTCGTGCGGCGCCTCGCCGACACCGGCGAGATCGTGCTGAGCGGCGGGGACGACACCTATGTCTGATGCACGCCGCTCCACTGACCGCCAGCCGCTGCGGGACGACGAGGTCGCCTGGCGCCGCTGGCAGATGGGCGAGCTGGTCGGCCGTCGCGAGGACGCCCCCGCGGACGACG
>NZ_PNRE01000105.1 GCF_002879645.1 Halomonas heilongjiangensis
CTGCAGGAGAAACCCGGCCAGGCCGGCCGGCGGGAGAAGGCGGGCTGGTTCGCCCGTATCCGCTCGGGGCTCGGCAAGACCCGCGCCAACCTCTCCGACGGCCTCGCCGGGCTCTTCCTCGGCAAGAAGCAGATCGACGACGAGCTGATGGAGGACCTCGAGACCCAGCTGCTGATGGCGGACGTGGGCATCGAGGCCACCACCGAGATCATCGACCGCCTCACCGAGCGGGTCTCGCGCAAGGAGCTCAAGGATCCCGAAGCGCTCTTCCGGGCGCTCCAGGACGAACTCGCGACCCTGCTCGAGGCGGTCGCCAGGCCCCTCGAGCTGCCGCCGAAGGGGGAAGGGCCCTTCGTCATCCTGGTGGTGGGCGTCAACGGCGTGGGCAAGACCACCACCATCGGCAAGCTGACCCAGCGCTTCCAGCGCGAGGGTCGCAGCGTGATGCTGGCCGCCGGCGACACCTTCCGCGCCGCCGCCGTGGAGCAGCTCAAGGTCTGGGGCGAGCGCAATGACGTGCCGGTGATCGCCCAGCACACCGGTGCCGACAGCGCCTCGGTGATCTATGACGCCGTGGCCGCGGCCACGGCGCGGGGCGTCGACGTGCTGATCGCCGATACCGCCGGCCGCCTGCACAACAAGTCACACCTGATGGAGGAGCTGAAGAAGGTCCATCGGGTGATGGGCAAGCTCGATGCCGCGGCGCCCCACGAGGTAATGCTGGTGCTCGACGCCGGCACCGGCCAGAACGCGCTGTCCCAGGCCAGCACCTTCAACGAGGCGGTGCCGATCACCGGCGTGACCCTGACCAAGCTCGACGGCACCGCCAAGGGCGGCATCATCTTCGCCCTGGCCAAGCAGCTCGGTACGCCGATCCGTTTCATCGGGGTCGGCGAGTCGCTCGATGACCTGCGCCCCTTCGTGGCGAGCGAGTTCGTCGATGCCCTCTTCGACCGGGACGCCGCCTCCGAATGATCGCCTTCGAGCATGTCGGCAAGCGCTACGGGGGGCGCTTCGAGGCGCTCGCCAACATCGACTTTCGCGTACGCCGCGGCGAGATGGTCTTCCTCACCGGCCACTCCGGGGCCGGCAAGAGCTCGCTGCTGCGCCTGATCATGCGGCTCGAGCGGCCAACCCGGGGGCGGGTGCTGGTCGCCGGCCACGACATCGATCGGCTGCATCACACCCAGGTGCCCTTCTACCGGCGCCAGATCGGCGTGGTCTTCCAGGACCACCAGTTGCTCTTCGATCGTTCCATCTACCACAACGTGGCCCTGCCGCTGGAGATCCAGGGCGTGGAGCCTCGTGAGGGCGCGCGGCGCGTGCGCGCGGCGCTGGACAAGGTGGGGCTGCTGCACCGCGAGAAGGCCTTGCCCATCGAGCTCTCCGGCGGCGAGCAGCAGCGCGTCGGCATCGCCCGGGCGGTGGTCAACAAGCCGGCACTGCTGCTCGCCGACGAGCCCACCGGTAACCTCGATCCCCAGCTCTCGGCCGATATCATGGCGCTGTTCGAGGACTTCAACCGCATCGGCACCACGGTGATGATCGCCAGTCACGACCTGGCGCTGATCGCCCGCCTGCGCCACCGGGTGCTGCGCCTGCGCGACGGCCGCCTGGTCGCCGACGAGGAGGCCGCATGAATCGCCGGCCGGCAGAGCCACCCCCCCGGGGGGCCCGCAGCCGTCGCACGCGCTCAGCGAGCCGCCTGCGTGGCTGGGCGCGCCACCACCGTGCCATGTGCCTGGACAGCGCCCGTCGCCTGATCCGCCGCCCCGTCGGCAGCCTGTTGACCATGCTGGCCATCGCCATCGCCCTGGTGCTGCCCGCCGCGCTCTGGCTGACCCTGGACAGCGCCCGGCTGCTCGATGCCGAGCTGGAGGAGAGTGCGACCCTGACCGTCTATCTCGAGCCCCGGGTGGAGGACGCCCAGGCGGCGCGCATCGACGAGGCCCTGGCCGCCCACGAGGGCGTGACGCGCACCCGGCTGATCACCGCCGCCGAGGGCATGGCCGAGTTCCAGCAGGCGCTGGGGCTCGCCGATGCCCTGGGCCGGCTCGAGGAGAATCCCCTGCCGGCCAGTGTGGTGGTGACCCCCGTCGACCCGACCCCCGAGGCGGTGCGGGTACTGGCCGAACGGCTGGAGGCGGTTGCCGGTGTCGAGGAGGTGCGTCTCGACCTGGCCTGGATCGAGCGGCTGCGCCACCTGGCCGAGCTGGGGCGGCGCGTGGCCCTGGCGCTGGCGGTGCTGTTCGGCCTGGGGGTGCTGCTGGTGGTGGGCAATACCATTCGCCTCTCGGTGGAGAGCCGCCGCCAGGAGATCGAGGTGGTGACCCTGATCGGCGCCACCCATGCCTTCGTGCGTCGGCCCTTCATCTACAGCGGCGCCTGGTACGGCCTGGGGGGCGGGCTGCTCGCCTGGGGCTTGCTGACGCTTGGCAGCGGCTGGCTCGCCGCCCCGGTCTCGGCGCTCGCGGCCAGCTACGGCGCCAGCTTCAGCCTTCCCCGGCTGGGGGGCTCCGGCTCGGCAATGCTGCTCGTCTGTAGTACACTACTGGGCTGGTTGGGTGCCTGGATCGCGGTGAGCCGACATCTCGCGGAGGTGCGGCCGCGATAAAGGGCGGCGGTGCGGGCGCGAAGAGCGGAGGCTCGGCCGCAACGAGGCGCCGTCCCTCGTCCCGCGGAGGCGATACGGTTGCCGAGCCAGTCACCCAGTCGTATATTCGCTGGAGATCAGTCGAATCGGCGGAACATTCTCCGGCCTCTGCCATCAAAGGCAGCGATACCAGACATCATACTTGGGCCAAGACTCTGGCTTAGAGAAGGAGACAACCTGCACATGAGCACCAGTCTTCTGCCGGTGGGCCACCTCTCCCCGGGACATGACCTCAACGGCTATATCCAGGCGGTCAACGGCATTCCGATGCTGACCGCCGACGAGGAGCGTGAGCTGGCCTTCCGCCTGCACGACGAGGGCGACCTCGAGGCGGCGCGTCGCCTGGTGCTGTCGCACCTGCGCTTCGTGGTGCATATCGCCCGCAGCTATTCCGGCTACGGCCTGCCCCAGGCGGACCTGATCCAGGAGGGCAACGTCGGCCTGATGAAGGCGGTCAAGCGCTTCGACCCCAACCAGGGCGTACGGCTGGTCTCCTTCGCCGTGCACTGGATCAAGGCCGAGATTCACGAGTTCGTGCTGCGCAACTGGCGTATCGTCAAGATCGCCACCACCAAGGCCCAGCGCAAGCTGTTCTTCAACTTGCGCAGCGCCAAGAAGCGCCTGGCCTGGCTCAACAACGACGAGGTCGATGCCATCGCCCGCGATCTCGACGTCAAGCCCGAGGTGGTGCGCGAGATGGAGGGCCGCCTGTCGGCCCACGATGCCGGCTTCGATGCCTCGCCCGGCGACGACGATGAGTCCGCCTGGCAGGCCCCCGTGCACTTCCTCGACGATGCCGCCGCCGATCCGGCCACCCAGCTCGAGGACAGCGACTGGGAGGGCGATGCCACCCGTCGCCTGCGGCACGCCCTGGAGGAGCTCGACGAGCGCTCCCGGGACATCCTGCAGCGTCGCTGGCTCTCCGAGCACAAGGCCACGCTGCACGAGCTGGCCGACGTCTACGGCGTCTCCGCCGAGCGCATCCGCCAGCTCGAGAAGAACGCCATGAAGAAGATTCGCCTGCAGATCGGCGATACCCTGGCGGCCTGATCGCACGCCGCCACAAGGGTCCCCGCGAAGGAGCCCCGGCACTGCCGGGGCTCCTTGCGTTCGGGGATCAGGCGCCGGCCAGCTGGGGCGCCTCCCTGAGCAGTTGCGCCGAGAGCAGCGTCCACTGCTCGTCCCAGTGCTCGGTGGGGCGGCGGCGGAAGTCGCTGCGCACGTACTGGGAGATGCGCCCTTCGGCCTGGGCCAGCAGCAGGTTGGCCGTCGCCGAGACCGGCAGGGTGGGGCGCCGCCCCTCGCGCAGCTCGGCCTCGCGCAGGATCTGCTTGAGCTGGGTCTCGAGTCGCTCGAACAGCTGGTGGATGCGCAGCCGCAGGCGGGCGGTCTCGCCGGTCAGGGCGTCGCCGCCGAGCAGGCGGGAGAGCCCCGGGTTCTTCTCGGCGAAGCCCAGCAGCAGACCGAGGACCTGGCCGCAGCGCGGGACGGCGTGGGGCTCCTGGTCGAGGATGCGGCTGATGCGTTCGAACAGGGACGCCTCGATGAACTCGATGAGCCCCTCGAACATGCGCGCCTTGCTGGGGAAGTGGCGGTAGAGGGCGGCCTCCGAGACGCCGACCTGGCGGGCCAGGGCGGCCACGGTGATGCGCTTGCCGCTGTCTTCCTCCAGCATCAGCGCGAGCGCCTGGAGGATCTGCTCGCGGCGGCTGGGGGTGGGGGTTTCCTGCGTCATATCGGTCTTTTCTTTTATGTGGTCGCACCATCCTAATCCCGGGCCCGTCGCGGTGCAAAACCCGTGACGGGCCCCCGTTCCGGGATCAGGCGATGGTCTCCTCGCGCTCGGCATCGGTGATCAGGGTACCGACCCCGGCATTGGTGAAGATCTCCAGCAGGGTGGCGTGGGGCACCCGGCCGTCGATGATGTGGGCGCTGCGTACCCCGCCCTTCACCGCGTCCAGGGCGCAGCGGATCTTCGGCAGCATGCCGCCGTGGATGGTGCCGTCGGCGATCAGGGCGTCCACCTGGGCGGTGCTCAGGCCGGTGAGCACCTCGCCCTCGGCGTTCATCAGGCCGGCCACGTTGGTCAGCAGCATCAGCTTCTCGGCGCCGAGCGCCTCGGCCACCTTGCCGGCCACCAGGTCGGCGTTGATGTTGTAGCTGTGGCCCTCGGCATCGACGCCGATGGGCGCGATCACCGGGATGAAGTCGCGCTCGGCGAGCATCTCGATCAGGTCGGTGGAGATGTGTTCGACCTCGCCGACGTGGCCGATGTCGATGATCTCGGGCACGGTCATCTCCGGCGTCTGGTGCTCCACCTTGAGCTTCCGGGCACGGATCTGGGCGCCGTCCTTGCCGGTCAGGCCGATCGCCTTGCCGCCGCACTGGTTGATCAGGTTGACGATGCCCTTGTTGACCAGGCCGCCGAGCACCATCTCGACCACGTCCATGGTCTCGGCATCGGTGACGCGCATGCCGTTGACGAAGCGCGACTCGATATTGAGCTTCTTGAGCAGGTCGCCGATCTGCGGCCCGCCGCCGTGCACCACCACCGGATTGATGCCGACTTCCTTCATCAACACCATGTTGCGGGCGAAGGAGTCGATCAGGGTGTCCTCGGTCATGGCGTTGCCGCCGTACTTCACCACCACGGTCTTGCCGGAGAAGCGCTGGATGTAGGGCAGCGCCTCGGAGAGCACCTCCACCACCAGGCGCGGGTCACGGGTCTTGTCGGTCATGCGGGGTCCCTTCTCGTGTCTCGTGGAGTCGCGCCTCGCCGGCGCGTCCCCGTGGGTCGTGATGCTGCCTAGAGCGTTACCTCCAGCTCCGGGGCGACCTGGGCGAGGGCCTCGGCGAAGCGGGTGCGGATGCGGTCCAGCGCTGCCTCGCTCTTGCCCTCGAAGCGCAGCACCAGCACCGGCGTGGTGTTGGAGGCGCGGCACAGGCCCCAGCCGTCGGGGTAGTCGACGCGGATGCCGTCGAGGGTCGTCTTGACGCCCTCGTCGCCGAAGTCGCCCTCCCGGGCCAGGCGGGCCACCAGGTCGAACTTGGTCTCGTCGGTGACGGTGACGTTGATCTCCGGGGTGCTCAGGTCCTGGGGGAAGTGGTCGAAGAAGGTGTCGGCATCGCTGGCCTGCCGCGACAGGATCTCCAGCAGCCGGGCGGCGCCGTAGAGGCCGTCGTCGAAGCCGTACCAGCGCTCCTGGAAGAAGATGTGGCCGCTCATCTCGCCGGCCAGCAGGGCGCCGGTCTCCTTCATGCGGGCCTTGATCAGCGAGTGGCCGGTGCGCCACATCTCCGGGGTGCCGCCGGCCTCCTCGATCACCCGGGTCAGGTTGCCGGTGCACTTGACGTCGAAGATCACCCGGGCGCCGGCGTTGCGCGAGAGCATGTCCTCGGCGAAGGCCATCAGCAGGTGGTCGGGGTAGATCAGCTTGCCGCTCGGGGTGATCACGCCGAGGCGGTCGCCGTCGCCGTCGAAGGCCAGGCCGATGTCGGCGCCGGTCTCCCGCACGGTGCGGATCAGGTCCTGGAGGTTCTCGGGCTTGCCCGGGTCGGGATGGTGGTTGGGAAAGGTGCCGTCGATCTCGGCGAACAGCGGGATCGTCTCGGCGCCGAGCCTCTCGATCAACTGCGGACCCAGCTCGCCGGCCACGCCGTTGCCGCAGTCGACCACCGCCTTGAGCGGCCGCTCCAGCTTCACGTCGCCGAGGATGCGTTCCAGATAGGCGGCGCGCACGTCCTCCTGGCGCACGCTGCCGTCGCCCTCGCTCAGGTCGCCGGTCACGATCCGCTGGTAAAGAGCCGTGATGGCCTCGCCGGAGAGGGTCCCGCCGCCCAGCACGATCTTGAAGCCGTTGTAGTCCGGCGGGTTGTGGCTGCCGGTGACCATCACCCCCGAGGCGGTGCCCTCGAGCACGTGGGTGGCGAAGTAGAGGACCGGGGTGGGCACCATGCCGATGTCGATGACGTCGCGGCCGCTCGCGGTCAGGCCGCGGGTCAGGGCGGCCAGCAGGCGCGGCCCGGAGAGGCGCCCGTCGCGGGCGACGACCACGGTGGACTCGCCGCGGGCGGCGGCCTCGCTGCCGATCGCGCGGCCGATCAGCTCGACGCCTGCCTCGGTGAGGGTGTCATCGACGATGCCGCGAATGTCGTAGGCGCGGAAAATCGACGCGGGTACGGCCTGTCTGGTCTCTTGGGTCATCTGATCAATCCCTCGTTGGAGCCCGAACGGCTCAGTGTCTTCCCGAACTGCCGAAGCCGCCTTCGCCCCGGGCGCTGGCGGCGAAATCGTCGACGACCCGCAGTTCGGCCTGCACCACGGGAACAAGCACGTACTGTGCCAGTCGTTCGAAGGGCTCGAGCACGAAGGGGGCACTGCCGCGGTTCCACACCGAGACCATCAGCTCGCCCTGGTAGTCGGAGTCGATCAGCCCCACCAGGTTGCCGAGCACGATGCCGTGCTTGTGGCCGAGCCCCGAGCGGGGCAGGATCATGCCGGCCAGCCCCGGGTCGCCGATATGGATGGCGAGCCCGGTGCGCACCAGCTCGCACTGGCCCGGGGCCAGGGTCAGGGGCGTGTCGAGCAGGGCGCGCAGGTCCATGCCGGCGGAGCCCTCGGTGGCGTAATGGGGCAGGTAATCGCTCAGGCGCGGGTCGAGCAGCTTGACGGCCAGGCGAGGCTTGGCGGACGGGCGTTCGGCGGTGTCGGGCATCGGAAGTCCTTGCGGAATCGGGGGGTGTCAGGGGTGTCGAGGCGCCTGCAGGCAGGCCAGGGCGCGCTGGATCACGGCCATGGCGAGTTGTGACTTGGGCTGGGGGGCGAGGTCGTCACGGCCCAGGGTGTCGCCATCTCGCCACAGGATCAGGGCGGCATTGTCGTCGGCGCCGAAGCCGAGGCCCGCCCGGGAGACGTCGTTGGCGACGATCATGTCCAGTTTCTTGCGGGTCAGCTTGTCCCGGGCATAGGCCTCGAGGTCGCGGGTCTCGGCGGCGAAGCCGACCACCAGCGGGCGTGGCGCATTCGACGGGCGGCGGCTCGCCACCTCGGCGATGATGTCGGGGTTCTTGACCAGGGTGAGGGTCAGGCCGTCCTTGCCCTCGCGCTTCTTGATCTTGTGCTCGGCCGGCGCCTCGGCGCGATAGTCGGCCACGGCGGCACAGCCGATGAAGATGTCGCTGTCGGGGGCGAGCCGCTGGGCGGCATCGTGCATCTCGCGGGCCGTCTCCACATCGAGACGCTCGACCCCCTCGGGGGTGGGCAGGGTCACCGGGCCGCTGATCAGTCGTACCGTCGCGCCGAGGCGCGCCGCGGCGGCGGCCAGGGCGTAGCCCATCTTGCCCGAGCTGTGGTTGGAGAGGTAGCGCACCGGGTCGAGCGGCTCCCGGGTGGGGCCGGCGGTGATGGTGATGGTCAGGCCGTCGGCCTCGCCTGCGGTCGGTGCGGCATCGGGCGTCATGGCTGGCGCGGCTTCGGGCGCCATGGCCGGCGCGGCTTCGGGTGCCATGGACAGCAGCTCGTCGATGATCTCCTCGGGTTCCAGCATGCGCCCCGGGCCCACGTCGCCGCAGGCCTGGTCGCCGCTGGCCGGCCCCAGCAGGTGCCAGCCGTCTGCCTCGAGCCGGGCGGCATTGCGCCCCGTCGCCGGGTGGCGCCACATGGCCTGGTTCATGGCCGGGGCCATCACCTTCTCGGCCTCGCTGGCCAGGCAGAGGGTGGTCAGCAGGTCGTCCGCCATGCCAAGCGCCAGGCGTGCCATCAGGTCGGCGGTGGCCGGGGCGATGAGAATGAGCTCGGCCCAGCGGGCCAGCTCGATATGGCCCATGCCGGCCTCGGCCTCCGGGTCGAGCAGCGAGGTGCGCACCGGCTCGCCGGTCAGCGCCTGCAGGGTCAGCGGCGTGATGAAGGCCTGGGCGCCCTCGGTCATGACCACGCGCACCTCGCAGCCCGCCTGTTTCAGCAGGCGGGCGAGCTGGGCGCTCTTGTAGGCGGCGATGCCGGCGCTGATGCCGAGCAGGATGCGTCGGCCAGCGAGCTGGCGGCCGGTGATCCGGGGGCCTGACGGCGTTGACATGGACGAGATCCGGGCGGCTATCCAGTCGCCTACCTTACCACCGGCGCGGTGCCTTGCGTAGCCGCGGCGGCGTCGCCGAGCGGCTACACTGAACCGTGACGCAAGGGAGACAATGGCCTGCAGGGAGGCGAGAATGGCGATCCGTGACTGGCCGGAGGGCGAGCGCCCCCGGGAGAAACTGCTGGCGCTGGGGCCCGAGGCGCTGTCGGATGCCGAGTTGCTGGCGATCTTCCTCCGGGTCGGGGTGCGTGGGCGCTCGGCGGTGGACCTGGCCCGCGACCTGCTCGGCGCCTTCGGCGGGCTGCGGCCGCTGCTCGAGGCCGACCGCGAACGCTTCTGCGCCGAGCATGGCCTGGGCATGGCCAAGTTCGTGCAGCTGCAGGCGACCCTCGAGCTGTCGCGGCGGCACCTGGCCTGCCAGCTGGGCCGGGGCGACGCCCTGACCTCGCCGTCGCTGGTGCGGGCCTATCTCGCCGCGCAACTGCGCCACCTGGGCCACGAGGAGTTCGCCGCGCTCTTCCTCGACAGCCAGCACCGGGTGATCCGCTTCGAGTCGCTGTTTCGCGGCACCCTGGACAGCGCCTCGGTCTATCCCCGGGAGGTGGCCCGTCGGGCACTGGAGCTCGGCGCCGGCGCCATGATCTTCGCCCACAACCACCCGTCCGGTGTCGCCGAGCCCAGCGACGCCGACCGGCGCATCACCGAGCGGCTGCGCGAGGCGCTGGGGTTGTTCGAGATCCGCGTGCTGGACCATTTCGTCGTCGGCGACGGCGAGGTGGTGTCCTTCGCCGAGCGCGGCTGGATTTAACGCGCCTCCTCGCCGACCCTTGCCCCCGGAGAAGCCCGACAAGTTCACGAGAATTGCGCGAAGCGAGGCAAGGTTCTTGCTTGCGGGGGGGCATTCTGCTATAAAGTGCAGCCTTTGAATTCCCTTGGGTCAAATGAAACGGGGACGTCCCGGTTTGCCCGACAGGTTTTGAACACTCAGGTACTGACTACCTGGCCAAGCGGTTGGAGGCTCCCATGTCAAAAGTATGTCAGGTTACCGGCAAGCGCCCGGTGACTGGTAACAACGTTTCACACTCCCAGCGCAAGACCCGCCGTCGTTTCTTGCCGAACCTGCACAGCCACCGTTTCTGGGTGGAGTCCGAGAAGCGCTTCGTCAGGCTGCGCGTCTCCTCCAAGGGCATGCGCATCATCGACAAGAAGGGCATCGAGGCGGTGCTCAGCGACATCCGCAAGCGCGGCGAAGCCGTCTAAGCGATCCACCGAGGGAGCAAGCAGTCATGCGTGACAAGATCAAGCTGGTGTCCAGCGCCGGTACCGGCCACTACTACACCACCGACAAGAACAAGCGGAACACCCCGGACAAGCTCGAGTTCAAGAAGTACGATCCGGTGGTCCGCCAGCACGTGATGTACAAGGAAGCCAAGATCAAGTAAGCCTTGGTCGTCTTCCGCAGGTGTTCAAGCCTGTCCTTCTGAACCCGGCTGACTAAGCCGGGTTCAGGCGTTTGTGGAGGCCACCGGCGGCCGAGCGGAGCGAGAGACCCGATGCCCGAACTGCCCGAAGTCGAGACCACCCGCCGCGGTATCGCGCCCCATGTGGAAGGCCGCGAGATCACCGAGGTGATCGTGCGGCAGTCGCGCCTGCGCGTGCCGGTGCCGGCGGATCTCGTCGAGCGCCTGGTCGGGGCGCGCATCGGCGTGCTTTCCCGCCGCGCCAAGTACCTGCTGGTGCCGTTCTCGTCGCCCGGGCCGGACGGGATGGGGGCGACCCTGCTCTGGCACCTGGGCATGTCCGGCAGCCTGCGCATCGCCCGGCTCGGCGAGCTGCCGAAGAAGCACGACCATCTCGACCTGGTGCTCGACGACGGGGCCATCCTGCGTTACCACGACCCGCGCCGCTTCGGGTTCGTCGACTGGCTGGCCGGAACCGACGAGAGCGACCCGCGGCTGGCCCGCCTGGGGCCGGAGCCGCTCTCCGACGCCTTCGACGGCGAGCGGCTGTTCGCCCGCTCCCGTGGGCGGCGGCTGGCGGTGAAGCCCTTCCTGATGGACAACGCCGTGGTGGTGGGGGTCGGCAACATCTACGCCGCCGAGGCGCTGTTCCTGGCCGGCATCGACCCGCGCCGGGCCGCCGGCCGCATCTCCCGGGAGCGCTACGATGCACTTGCCGCGGCCGTGCGCGAGGTGCTGGCCGCCGCCATCACCCAGGGCGGCACCACCCTGCGCGACTTCGTCGGCGGCACCGGCGAGCCCGGCTACTTTGCCCAGCGCCTCAACGTCTATGGCCGCGACGGCCAGCCCTGTCGTCGCTGCGGCGCTGAGCTGCGCCTGGTGACCCTCGGCCAGCGGGCCAGCGTGTTCTGTGGCAGCTGCCAGACCTGATAGCACCGCGCGGTGAGATCACCGCCACTTCCTCTTCTCCATCTCTTCTCCACGAGACAAGTCCATGACCCTCACCCGAACCCTGCGCCTCAAGAAGCACGCCGACCGCCGCCTGAAGGCCGGTCACCTCTGGCTCTATTCCAACGAGATCGACACCGAGGCCACGCCGCTCAAGGATATCGAGGCCGGCGAGCAGGCGGTGGTGGAGGCCGCGAACGGCAAGGCCCTGGGCGTGGCCTATGTCAATCCGCATTCGCTGATCTGTGCGCGGATGGTCTCCCGTGACCCGAAGCAGGGGCTCGATCGCTCGTTGCTGGTGCACCGCCTCAATCAGGCGCTGTCGCTGCGTGAGCGGCTCTTCGCCAGGCCCTACTATCGCCTGGTGCACGGCGAGGGCGACCTGCTGCCGGGGCTGGTGATCGACCGCTACGACGAGGTCCTCGTCGTCCAGTTCAACACCGCGGGCATGCAGGCGGTGGCCGCCGAGTTGCTCGATGCGCTGGACAAGGTGCTGTCGCCGCGGGTGGTGGTGCTGCGCAACGATACCAGCGGTCGCCGCCAGGAGGGCCTCGAGCTCGGCGTCGAGGTGGTCAAGGGCGAACTGCCCGAACGGGTACTGCTGGAGGAGAATGGCGTGCGCTTCGCCGCCCCCGTGCTCGACGGCCAGAAGACCGGCTGGTTCTATGACCACCGGGTCAACCGCGCCTGGCTCAACGGCCTGGTGGCCGGCAAGCGAGTGCTCGACCTGTTCAGCTACGTGGGGGGGTGGGGGGTGCAGGCCGCCGCCAATGGTGCCTCCGAGGTGCTCTGCGTCGATGCCTCCGGTCCCGCCCTGGAGCGGGTGGCCGAGAATGCCGCGCTCAACGGCCTGCACGAGCAGGTGGCGGTGGGCGAGGGCGATGCCTTCGAGGTACTGGCGGCGCTCAAGGCCGAGGGCGAGGAGTTCGATGTGGTGATCCTCGACCCGCCCGCCTTCATCAGGAAGCGCAAGGACATTCCCAACGGCGAGCGTGCCTACGCCAAGCTCAACCGCGAGGCGATGCGCCTGCTCGGCCGCGACGGCCTGCTGCTGTCGGCCTCGTGCTCGATGCACCTGGCGCCGGAGCGACTGATCGACGTGGTGCGCGGTGCGGTGCGCCATCAGGACCGCCAGGGCCAGATCCTCTTCCAGGGGCACCAGGGGCCGGATCACCCGGTGCATCCGGCGATTCCGGAAACCTCGTACCTCAAGGCCCTGGGTGTCCGGGTATTCAGGGACTGAGCGCCATGCCCGCCGGGTATATCCGTGTCTTCGCCCACTCCAATGCGCTGCTGGTCAGCCATCTGCACAATGTGCTGGCCGCGGCGGGGATCCCCGCCGAGCTTCGCAACATGACCCTGGGCGGCGGCGCCGGAGAGCTGCCGCTGGGGGAGTGCGAGCCCGAGGTCTGGATCGCCCCCCATAACCGCGAGCGCGCCGAGGCGCTGATCCGCGAGTCCCTGGAAGGGGGCAGCGAGCGGCCCGACTGGGTCTGTTCAGGCTGCGGTGAAACCCTGGAGGGGGCCTTCGATACCTGCTGGAACTGTGGCACCCGCCGCTCGGGTTGAGCGCCTGCCTGCCTCGTCCGCCACCGGGCGAGGTGCGGCCATAGGGTTTTCTGTTGGCCAGTCTCGCGGCGAGATGATTTTTGGTTGAATGGCATCGAATCATGGGTTTTTTTTGAACTTGTGCGTGGACTCTTCGTGGATGCTCTGCCTGTGCTGTAATGAAGAGGAAATTACCCAACAAGAGCATGCAGGAGGCTTCCATGAAGATCGCCGTCCCGAAGGAGATCAAGAACCACGAGTATCGCGTCGCCCTGACACCCACCGGCGCCCGGGAGCTGGTCGCTCGCGGGCATCAGGTCACCGTGCAGGGCGGGGCCGGTGAGGGCGCGGGCTTCCCGGACAGCGACTACGAGGCGGCCGGGGCGCGGCTGGAGGCGGACGTGTCGGCGGTGTGGTCCGACGCCGAGCTGATCCTCAAGGTCAAGGAGCCCCAGGCCGAGGAGGTAGCGCGCCTGACGGCTGGCCAGACCCTGTTCACCTACCTGCACCTGGCGGCGGAGGAGACGTTGACCCGCGGCCTGATGGCGAGCGGTGCCACCTGCATCGCCTACGAGACCGTCACCGACCGCCAGGGTGGCCTGCCGCTGCTGGCGCCGATGAGCACCGTGGCGGGCCGCATGGCGGTGCAGGCCGGCGCCCACAGCCTGGAGAAGGCCCAGGGTGGTGCCGGCGTGCTGCTGCCCGGCGTGCCCGGCGTGGCACCCGGCAAGGTCGCGGTGATCGGCGGCGGCGTGGTGGGCGAGAACGCCGCCCGCATGGCGCTGGGGCTGGGCGCCGAGGTCACGGTGCTCGACAAGTCGATCCCGCGGCTCGAGACCCTGGACGATCGCTACCAGGGGCGCATGAAGACGGTCTTCTCCACCGCCGATGCCATCGACGAGGCGGTGCGTGAGTCCGACCTGATCATCGGGGCCGTGCTGATTCCCGGGGCCGCCGCGCCGAAGCTGATCACCCGCGCCATGCTCGCCGACATGAAGCCGGGCAGCGTGCTGGTCGACGTGGCCATCGACCAGGGCGGCTGCTTCGAGACCAGCCGCGCCACCACCCACGCCGAGCCGACCTATGTCGTCGACGGCATCGTCCACTACTGCGTGGCGAACATGCCCGGGGCGGTGGCTCGCACCTCGACCCAGGCGCTGACCAACGCCACCCTGCCCTTCGTCATGGCGCTGGCCGACAAGGGCTGGCAGCAGGCGCTGGCCGACGACCCGCACTTCGCGGCCGGGCTCAACGTCCACGACGGCCGGATCACCTACGCCGCGGTGGCCGAGGCCTTCGGCCTGGAGAGCGTCGATCCCGCTACCCTCGTGAAGTAACGGTTTTGCCTGGCAGGGGCGCTTGGCTCCGGCGACCTGTCCCCGGGCCTGCAGCCCAACGTGCCGCCCCGGTCGCCTTGACCGGGGCGGCACGGTAAGATGGACGGCATTTGCCACCGACCAGTGACACAGCCCGACTCCATGACCAAGACACGCGTTCTCACCGGCATCACCACCACCGGCACCCCGCACCTGGGCAACTACGTGGGGGCCATCAAGCCCGCCATCGCGGCGAGCCAGGACCCCAGCGTCCAGTCCTACTACTTCCTCGCCGACCTGCATGCCCTGATCAAGTGCCAGGATCCCGGGCGGGTGCAGGAGTCGCGCCTGGAGATCGCCGCCACCTGGCTGGCACTGGGGCTCGATACCGACAACGCCATCTTCTATCGCCAGTCGGACGTGCCGGAGATCACCGAGCTGACCTGGATGCTCTCCTGCGTCTGCGCCAAGGGGTTGATGAACCGAGCCCACGCCTACAAGGCGGCGGTGGCCGAGAACGAGGCCGCCGGCAACCAGGACCCGGACAAGGGCATCACCATGGGGTTGTTCGGCTACCCGGTGCTGATGGCCGCCGACATCCTGATGTTCAACGCCCACAAGGTGCCGGTGGGCCGCGACCAGATCCAGCACATCGAGATGGCCCGGGACATCGCCGGGCGCTTCAACCACCTCTTCAAGGGCGACTACTTCAGCCTGCCCGAGGCGGTGGTGGATGACCGGGTGGCGGTGCTGGGCGGCCTCGACGGGCGCAAGATGTCCAAGAGCTACAACAACACCATCCCGCTGTTCGTCTCCGAGAAGAAGCTGCTGAAGCTGGTGCGCAAGATCAAGACCAACTCGCTGGAGCCCGGCGAGCCCAAGGAGCCCGAGGGTTGCACCCTGTTCCAGATCTACTCGGCCTTCGCCACGGTGGAGGAGAGCGCCGCCCTGCGCCGCGAGTACCAGAACGGCATCGGCTGGGGCGAGGCCAAGACCCGGGTCTTCGAGTATCTCAACGAGCAGCTGCGCGAACCCCGCGAGCGCTACCAGGCACTGATGGAGGACCCCGGCCACATCGAGCAGGTGCTGCTCAAGGGCGCCGAGCGGGCCCGTGCCGAGGCCGTTCCCTTCCTGGACCGCCTGCGCCAGGCGGTGGGGCTGGGCCGCTTCGTCTGAGGGCGCTCGCTTCCGCTTGATGCAACGGGCGCTTCTCAGCGCCCGTTGTCGTTTCGTGGCTTCTCCGCATATTTCCATTCGGAACTAATTTCTGCATTTAAATGCTTTTACGCACTTCGCCGAAATAGTTAGCATGCTTCATTTGTTGGAGCTTCGTCCCCGACGACAACGAGGGAGCACGCCATGAGAGGACTCGCCCTGACACCGCAGACGCGCCTTTCCGTCTCCGCCGTGGCCGCCGGCGCCCTGCTGCTGGGGGCGCTCGCCGTGGGCAGTGCCTTCGGCGGCCGCATCGGCCTGCTGATGGTGGTCGGCGGGCTGCTCGGCATGGTGCTCTACCATGCCGCCTTCGGCTTCACCGCCGCCTGGCGCGTCTTCATCACCGAGCGCCGCGGCCGCGGGCTGCGCGCCCAGATGGTGATGCTGGCCATCGCCGTGCTGCTGTTCTTCCCGGCGCTCGGTGCCGGCAGCCTGTTCGGCACTTCGGTCCATGGCTATGTGGCACCGATCGGCGTCTCGGTGCTGGTCGGCGCCTTCCTGTTCGGCCTCGGCATGCAGCTGGGCGGTGGCTGTGCCTCCGGTACCCTCTTCACCGCCGGCGGTGGCAACGCCCGCATGCTGATCACCCTGCTGTTCTTCGTCGTCGGCTCGCTGATCGGTACCGCCCACTTCGCCTGGTGGCAGAGCCTGCCCGCCTTCCGCCCGACCTCGCTGGTCACCGAACTCGGCGTCGGCGGTGGCATCGCGGTCAGCCTGGTGCTGTTCGCGGCGATCGCCGGCTTCACCGTGGTGATGGAGAAGCGTCGCCATGGCCGACTCGAGCAGGCGCCGGCCATCGATGTCGGCAACCGGCGCTGGCTCACCGGCCCCTGGCCGCTGCTCGCCGGCGCCGTGGCGCTGGCGCTGCTCAACTTCACCACCCTGGCCCTGGCCGGCCGCCCCTGGGGGGTGACCTCGGCCTTCGCCCTGTGGGGCGCCAAGGGCTTCGAGTTCCTGGGCGGCGACGTCTCCGCCTGGGGCTACTGGCAGGCGCCGGGCAACGCCGCGGCCCTTCGGGCCAGCGTCTGGGGCGACATCACCACGGTGATGAACGTCGGCATCATGGTGGGGGCCCTGGTGGCCGCCTCGCTCGCCGGCCGCTTCGCGCCCAATTTCCGCATCCCGGCGAGGTCCGTGCTCGCCGCGGTCATCGGCGGCATCCTGCTCGGCTACGGCGCGCGGCTGGCCTTCGGCTGCAATATCGGCGCCTACTTCGGTGGCATCGCCTCGGGCAGCCTGCATGGCTGGCTGTGGCTGGTGGCGGCGTTTGCCGGCAACATGCTGGGGGTGAAGCTGCGCCCCTTCTTCTTCGCGGGGGAGGCGGGACGACAGCCGGCGGCCAAGAGCTGCTGACGGTACCTTTCCTCAGGCTGAACGCGCCCCGACCCGGCCAGGTCGGGGCGCTGTCGTTTTCGGCGTGGTAGAGTTGTCGCCAAGGCGCCGGCGAGAGCGCCAATGGCCCGTTCCAGTCAACGCACCGAGGCGAGAGATGACCACCGAATCCAAGCGTCCCCTCTATATTCCCTATGCCGGCCCCCCGTTGCTCGAGATGCCGCTGCTCAACAAGGGCAGTGCCTTCACCCGCGAGGAGCGCATCGAGTTCAACCTGATCGGTCTGCTGCCGCAGAACGTGGAGTCCATCGAGGAGCAGGCGGAACGGGCCTACCGACAGTATCGCCAGTGCCAGAACGACCTGGATCGCCATATCTATCTGCGCGCCATCCAGGACGACAACGAGACCCTCTATTTCCGCCTGGTCTCCGAGCACCTCGAGGAGATGCTGCCGATCATCTATACGCCCACGGTGGGCAAGGCCTGCGAGGAGTTCTCCAACATCTATCGCAACCACCGCGGGCTCTTCGTCGCCTACCCGGACCGCGACCGCATGGACGACATCCTGCGCTGCGCCACCAAGGACCAGGTCAAGGTCATCGTGGTCACCGACGGCGAGCGCATCCTCGGCCTCGGCGACCAGGGCATCGGCGGCATGGGCATTCCCATCGGCAAGCTCTCGCTCTATACCGCCTGCGGCGGCATCAGCCCGGCCTATACGCTGCCGATCATGCTCGACGTGGGCACCAACAACCGGGCGCTGCTCGACGACCCCATGTACATGGGCTGGCGCCACCCGCGCATTGACCAGGCCGAATACGACGCCTTCATGGAGGAGTTCATCGCCGCGGTGAAGCGCCGCTGGCCCAAGGCGCTGCTGCAGTTCGAGGACTTCGCCCAGGCCAACGCCCTGCCGCTGCTCGAGCGCTATCGCGACCAGCTCTGCTGCTTCAACGACGACGTCCAGGGCACGGCGTCGGTCTGTGTGGGCACCCTGATGGCGGCCTGCCAGGCGCGCGACGAGGGGGTCGGGCAGCAGCGGGTGGTGTTCGTCGGTGGCGGCTCGGCGGGTTGCGGCATCGCCGAGCAGATCGTGGTGGCGATGCAGGCGGAGGGGCTGACCGAGCGGGAGGCGCGCAGTCGGGTCTTCATGGTCGACCGGGATGGCCTGGTGACCGCCGACATGGACGGGTTGTGGGACTTCCAGCGCCGCCTCGCCCAGGACCCGACCCTGCTCAACGACTGGCATGGGCGCGACCTGCTGGAAGTGGTCACCCAGGTGCGTCCCACGGTGCTGATCGGTGTCTGTGGCCAGCCGGGCATCTTCACCGAGGAGGTGGTGCGTGCCATGCATGCCGGCTGCTCCCGGCCGCTGATCATGCCGCTCTCCAACCCCACCTCCCGGGCCGAGGCGACGCCCGAGGACGTGCTCACCTGGACCGACGGCCAGGCGCTGGTGGCCACCGGCAGCCCCTTCGCCCCGGTGGTGCACGACGGCATCACCTACCCCATCGCCCAGTGCAACAACGCCTATATCTTCCCCGGCATCGGCCTGGGCGTGGTGGCCAGCGGCGCCAGGCGGGTCACCGATGCGATGCTGATGTCGGCCTCGCGGGCACTGGCGCGGGAGGCCCCGCTGGTCAAGGAAGGCGAGGGCGCGCTGCTGCCGCGGCTTTCCCAGATTCGTGAACTCTCCAAGGCGATCGCCTTCGATGTCGCCGCCCAGGCCCAGGGGGAGGGCGTGGCACCGAAGACCAACGGCACCAAGCTGCGTGACGCCATCGAGCGCAACAGCTGGGACCCGGAGTATCGCCGCTACCGGCGCCGGTCGTTCTGACGAACGCTCGGACAGGATCGAAAAGGCCCCGCCAAGCGGGGCCTTTGCATGAGTGGCAGGATACCGCTGTGCTCAGGCCGCACCGATCATGTTGCGCAGCACATAGTGCAGGATGCCGCCGTGGCGGTAGTACTCCAGCTCGTTGGCGGTGTCGATGCGGCAGAGCGCCTCGAGCGTCTTCTCGCCCTTGTCGGAGGCGATGGTCACCTTGACCCGGCCGCCCGGGGTGAGCTCGGAAAGCCCCTCGACGGAGACCCGCTCGTCGCCGGTCAGGCCCAGGGTCTTGCGGTTCTCGCCCTCGGGGAACTGCAGCGGCACCACGCCCATGCCGATCAGGTTGGAGCGGTGGATGCGCTCGTAGGACTCGGCGAGCACGGCGCGCACGCCGAGCAGCCGGGTGCCCTTGGCCGCCCAGTCGCGGGAGGAGCCGGTGCCGTACTCCTTGCCGGCGATCACGACGAGCGGCGTGCCCTCCTGCTGGTAGGTCATGGCCGCATCGTAGATCGCCATCTGCTCGCCGCTGGGCACATGACGGGTCTCGCCGCCGACCACGCCGTCGAGCATCTCGTTCTTGATCCGCACGTTGGCGAAGGTGCCGCGCATCATCACCTCGTGGTTGCCGCGGCGCGAGCCGTAGGAGTTGAAGTCGACCGGCTTGATGCCGCGCTCCTGCAGGTAGCGCCCGGCGGGGCTGTCGGGCTTGATCGAGCCGGCCGGGGAGATGTGGTCGGTGGTCACCGAGTCACCGAGCATGGCCAGTATCCGGGCCTCCCTGACGTCCTCGATGGCCTCGGGCGTCCTGCCCATGCCCTCGAAGAAGGGCGGATGCTGGATGTAGGTGGAGTCCGCCGACCATTCGTAGACCTGGCTCTCGGGGACCTCGAGCGCCTGCCAGGTCTCGTCGCCGTCGAAGACCTCGGCATACTCCTTGCGGAACATCTCGGTCTTGACCTTCTCCACGGCCTCGGCGATCTCCGCCTGGCTGGGCCAGATCTCCTTGAGGGTGACCGGCTGGCCGTGCTGGTCGACCCCCAGCGGGTCCCGGGTCAGATCGAGCCGGACATTGCCGGCCAGGGCGTAGGCCACCACCAGCGGCGGCGAGGCGAGCCAGTTGGTCTTGACCAGCGGGTGGATGCGGCCCTCGAAGTTGCGGTTGCCGGAGAGCACCGAGGCCACGGTGAGGTCGCCATCCTCGATGGCCTGCTCGAGGGCCTCGTGCAGCGGGCCGGAGTTGCCGATGCAGGTGGTGCAGCCATAGCCCACCAGCTGGAAGCCCAGCGCATCGAGGTCGTCGCTGACGCCGCCGGCCTCGAGGTACTTGGTGACCACCTTGGAGCCCGGGGCCAGGGAGGTCTTGACCCAGGGCTTGGTCTTGAGGCCCCTGGCCAGGGCGTTCCTGGCCAGCAGGCCGGCGGCCATCATCACGCTGGGGTTGGAGGTGTTGGTGCAGGAGGTGATGGCGGCGATGACCACGGCGCCGGGGTTGAGCCTGAAGGCCTCGCCATCGAGCGAGACGTCCCGGCTGTCGTGATGCTCGTAGCTGTCCTGCACGCCGACGGCGGTCTGGCCACCCTCGGACATCAGCTTGCCGTTCTCGGTGGCAGAGGAGGGCTGCTTGCCCTCGTCCCCCATCACCCTGGCGAAGGCCTGGGGCATGTCCTTCAGGGCGACCCGGTCCTGGGGCCGCTTGGGACCGGCCAGGCTCGCCTCCACCTCGTTCATGTCCAGGTGCAGGGTGTCGCTGAAGATCGGCTCATGGCCGGGCTCGCGCCACATGCCCTGGGCCTTGCAGTAGGCCTCGACCAGGTCGATCTGGGCCGCGTCGCGGCCGGTCAGGCGCAGGTAGGTCAGCGTCTCCTCGTCGACCGGGAAGAAGCCACAGGTGGCGCCGTACTCGGGTGCCATGTTGGCGATGGTGGCGCGGTCGGCCAGCGGCAGGTCGGCCAGGCCGTCGCCGTAGAACTCGACGAACTTGCCCACCACGCCCTTCGCGCGCAGCATCTCGGTCACCGTCAGCACCAGGTCGGTGGCGGTGATGCCCTCGCGCAGCTTGCCGGTGAGCTTGAAGCCGACGACCTCGGGGATCAGCATCGACACCGGCTGGCCGAGCATGGCGGCTTCCGCCTCGATCCCGCCCACGCCCCAGCCGAGCACGCCGAGGCCGTTGATCATGGTGGTGTGGGAGTCGGTGCCCACCAGGGTGTCGGGGTAGGCGAGGGTCTTGCCGTCCTCCTCCCGGCTCCAGACGGTCTTGCCCAGGTACTCCAGGTTGACCTGGTGGCAGATGCCGGTGCCCGGCGGCACCACGCGGAAGTTGTCGAAGGCCTGCTGGCCCCAGCGCAGGAACTCGTAGCGCTCGCGGTTGCGCTGCATCTCGATGGCGACGTTGTCGCGGAAGGCGGTGGCATTGCCGAACTTGTCGACCATCACCGAGTGGTCGATGACCAGGTCCACCGGGGATAGCGGGTTGATGCGGTCCGGGCTCTCGCCCAGTGTCTCCACCGCGGCGCGCATGGCGGCGAGATCCACCACCCCCGGCACGCCGGTGAAGTCCTGCATCAGCACCCGGGCCGGGCGATAGCCGATCTCGCGGTCGGAGCGGGCCTCCTGCTGCCAGTCGACCAGGGCCTGCATGTCGTCGCGGGAAACACTCGGCTCACCGGCGAAGCGCAGCTGGTTCTCGAGCAGGATCTTCAGCGTCATCGGCAGCCGGTCGATGTCACCGAGTGCCTCGGCGGCCTTCGGCAGGCTATGGTAGTGGTAGGTGGTGCCGCCTGCCTCGAGCGTCTGCAGGGTATCCGGAGTGGGCTCGGTGCTCATGCTGTCCTCCTGTCGCGGGGGAGTGAACAAACCTTCCTGGTATCCGTGGTTACATGGTCATGATAGGCGCCACTTTCAACCACTGCCCGTGCTCGAGGCCACACGGCCCGGTGCGCCCCGGCTTGAAAAGTGGCGGCCGGCCCCCATCAACCATCCGACGAGTGCACGGAGGAAGACCATGCACGAGGAGCAACTCGATCGCCACCCGGTGCGCTGTCCCTACTGCGACGCGCCCTTCGAGCTGCTGGTGGACCGGTCCGAGGGGAGCCAGGAAACCTGGGAGGACTGTCCCCGCTGCTGTGCCCCGATCCAGCTGCGCATCGAGGTGTCAGCGGACGGCGAGCTGGAGAGCGTGACCCTGGGGCGCGACGACGACGTGCTGTGACGGGCGGCTCGCGGCGGTTTCGGCTGCTACAATGGACCGCCGTCGCCGTCGCCGTCGCCGTGTCCGGCCGGCATGAATTGGGGCCGATGCCCTCGTGGGGGAGCGGGTGCTTCCTGCACGACCCATGAACGTTGAGTGAGGTTATCCATGAGCGAAGCGCGTCACGAACGCCTGATCATTCTCGGCTCCGGCCCGGCGGGTTACACCGCGGCCGTCTATGCGGCCCGGGCCAACCTCAAGCCGCTGCTGATCACCGGCATGCAGGCCGGTGGCCAGCTGACCACCACCACCGACGTGGACAACTGGCCGGGCGACGATATCGGCGTCCAGGGGCCGGAACTGATGGAGCGCATGAAGCGGCATGCCGAGCGCTTCGACACCGAGGTGCTCTTCGACCACATCCACGAGGTGGAGCTACGCGAACGCCCCTTCACCCTCAAGGGCGACAACGGCAGCTACACCTGTGACGCGCTGATCATCGCCACCGGGGCCAGCGCCCGCTACCTGGGCCTGCCCTCGGAGCAGCAGTTCATGGGCCAGGGCGTCTCGGCCTGCGCCACCTGCGACGGCTTCTTCTACCGCAACCAGGAGGTCGTGGTGGTGGGCGGTGGCAACACCGCCGTGGAGGAGGCGCTCTATCTCGCCAACATCGCCTCGAAGGTGACCCTGGTGCACCGCCGCGACAGCCTGCGTGCCGAGAAGATCCTCCAGGACAAGCTGTTCGAGAAGGCCGAGACCGGCAACGTGGTGCTGGAGTGGAACCAGACCCTCGACGAGGTACTGGGCGACAGTACCGGGGCGACCGGCGTGCGACTGAAGTCCACCGTCGACGGCAGCACCCGGGAGCTCGCCGCACCGGGGGTGTTCATCGCCATCGGCCATACCCCCAATACCGGCATCTTCGAGGGGCAACTGGAGATGGCCGGCGGCTACATCAAGGTGAAGTCGGGCCTCGAGGGCAACGCCACCGCCACCAGTGTGCCGGGCGTGTTCGCCGCCGGCGACGTCATGGACCATGTCTATCGACAGGCCGTGACCTCCGCCGGCAGCGGCTGCATGGCGGCCCTCGACGCCGAGCGCTACCTCGACGAGTCGGTGTGACGGGATAATCACCTCTTCATCTCTTCAAGGTCGGCCAGGGCCCGCTTGAGCGCCGTCTCGAGCGTCCCTTGCCGCTCCTTGATCGTCTTGCTGCGTGCCTCGATGGCTCGAGCGGCCTGCTCGGCCAGTTCCTGCAGATGGGGCGCCCCCCCCAGCGCGGCCTTGAACCTGGCGCTCTTGAGCAGCGTGAGCTGAGCCTTCGCGTCCTGTTGGTCGACCCTTACACGCTCGGCGAGGCGCCGGCCGTAGCCGTCGAGGTCGTCGACCAGGGTCACGGCGACCTGGGTGACGGGGTTTTCCAGCGTGCGATTGGTCCGAGTCTTGGCACGCAGCTTGGGCAAGTCGGGCACGTGCAGGATGGTGCCGTCGCGCAGATTGCCGATGTCGCGCAGCCGCGGGTTGGCCTTGAGGATCGCCGCTTCGACCGTTTCACGCTGGCGGGGCGTCAGCTTGACGTACAGCTTGTCGACGACCTCGGCGACGCTGCGTTCGCCGCGAAAGGTGGCGATGGGCATGGTTGGGTCTCCTTCAAACACCAAGAATGTTGCTCAGGCCGATCTCGGCCGGGACGGGCGCGCCGCCTTGCACGCGGATGTTGCCGGTGCTGGTGTTGCCCATGACGATGGCCTGCTCGACCTGGGGATGCAGATGCAGGGTGTCGAGGTCACCCGGGGCGATGAGCCGGTTGTGGCTGGCGTCGAGCGTGCGCGCGGCGAGGCGGCCGAGTAGCGGTTCCCGCTCCCCACCACCTTCGCCCACGACCTCGCAGTGGTTGTCGGCGAACAGGCAATGATCGACCGAAGCGCATTGGTTGAGCGGCACGGCAGTGAGGTGGCCGCGCAACTGGTTGCCGCGAATGGACACGTTCGAGCGTCGCAGGGGCAGGGCAATCGCCGCTGTGGCGGTGAGCAGATAGGCGGCGTCGGCGGCGACGAAGTAGCTGGCGGCGGCGAAGTGGGTGACCGCGCCGAGGGGTTCCGGCGCAATATTGATGGCGTGCCACTCGATGACGTTGGGCTGCTGGTCGTCGTCCTCGAGGCGCTCGATGCTGTTGTCGTCGACGGCCACTCGATCGAAGGGGGGGAGCAGGCGGGCCGCGCTGACGGGAGCGCTGATGCGATCGGGCCCGATGCCGTAGAAGCAATTGCCGGCCATGCGCAACTGGCCGACGGCGCCAGCGCGCAAGGCGTCGATGCCGGGGCTGGCGATGGCCTGCCGCGCGACGTTGGCGATCACGTTGTCGAGGACATCGCCGTGCTGTACGCGGATCAGCTGCACGCCGGCGAAGGCGGTGTCGGCGTCGTTCAGCGCCTGGCCGAGGTTGAGGCAGCGGTTGCCGGTGAAGCTCAGATGACCGCTGGTGGCGCCATCGCCCATGACCAGTGCCCCCAGCCCCATGCCGTCGATCAGGTTGCCGGCGATGATCGCCAGCTCGACGCGATGGCTGATGACGATGCCGTTACCCTGCAGGGCCAGCAGGCGGTTGCCGGTGATGCGCACATGATCCAGCGCCACCGGGTCGAGCCCTTCCTCAAGCACGATGCCGTCGCCGCTGCGGTTACCGGCGCCGGCGATCTCGTTGCGCTCGATGGTCAGCCCATCCACGCCGGCGCGGATGCCGTGTCCCGAGGTATAGATCACATTGTCCGCGATGGTCATCGGCGAGCCGGGCAGCACCGCACCGGTGGCGACGATGGCGGCCTGGTTGCCCACCAGCATGAGGTTACCCTCGATGCGCGTGTTGCCGTAGTGCAGGCTAGTGCCGTCGAGACTCACCCCACGCTGGCTGCAGAAGAAGAGGTTGCGCGCGATACGCAACTCCCCGGTGAGCACATGGCTGCGATCGCCACCCGCCACGTTGGCGATACCGCGTTCGGCCACGAGGGCGCAGTCGGCAATGCTCATGCCGAGCAGGTTGCCGCTCAGGCCGATGCCCACACTCGTACTGTCGCCCACCGCCAGACCCAGCACGTTGAGGTGCTCGAGGCGCAGGTCGACGACATTGCGCGCGGCGATGACACTGGTGACGCCCGAACCGCTGCTCGAGCCGATCAAGGTGAGATTTTCCAGCGCCACGCCGGTGCTGTCGGTGATCTCGACGAGGCCGCCGGGCTGGCTGCCGACCAGCAGCGTGCCCCAGCCCTGGCCGCGCAGCCGCAGTGAGCGGGCGCCATCGATGTTGAGCGGGGCGGCGATGGCGTAGCTGCCGATGCCAAGACAGACCGTGCCGCCGATGTCCTTGATGCTGTCGATGGCCTGTTGCAGCGTGGCGGTGCCGCCGTTGTGCCCTTCGGCGCTGACGCAAATGCTGCAGTCGCAGCCTTCGCCCTCGACGATCGGCGGCCACAGCACGCGGCAGTCGGTCTCGGTATCGGGGAAGGTGACGACGGCCAGGCGCGCATGGTGATGATGGATACCCAGCGGCGGGGCGTCATCGAGGAGCTCGATGGTGGCATCGACGCTGCGTGCAGCGAACACCCAGTGGTCGCCGCTCTTGAAGTCGCCGCCGGCCGGGGCGAGGTCGAAATCGACGAGGATGCCGTGTTCGAGGAACAGACGGGTGCCGGCAGCGGGGATGACGATGTCGCCCGCGCTGGCGGCGGCGTCGAGATCCTGCACCGAGGTGCCGTCCTCGCGTCGCACCTGGCCGGACTGGTCCCAGCGGCGTACGCGAGTGTTGCGCAAGGCGTCGGTGGCTTGCTGGGCATCGGTGGGAAACAGACCGGCGGACAGCGGCGACTCGAATTCCAGGGTACGGGCGGTTTCGTCCACGCCACCGGCCACGCGGATGCGGCGCAGTTCGCCGGGCAGGCCGTGTAGCTCGCGCCAGTCGTCGGTCACCTCTACCCAGTCGCCGTCATGGAAGCGCAGCAGGTCGTCGCGGCCGATGCTCTCGACCGTGACGCGATCGCGCGCCGGGTTGATATGGGTGACCCGCGAGGCCACCGTGGCGTTGTCGCGTGACCACTTGAAGGTGGCCATCCCCAGCGCGCCGCCGGTGTGCACTTCCACGCGGTAGAGCTGATTTTCCAGCCCGCGATAGCCGGCGGCCGGCGGCACCTGGCAGGGGTCGGGATCGAAGCCGGGGTCGCCGATGGCGGTGGTCAGCCGCGCCGCCGAGGGCGCCGTGGCTTCCTGCCAGCCAGGGATCTCCTCGACCGGCGTGGCGCAGGTGACGCTGCCCACCTCGGGCAGAACCTTGACCTGCCATACGGTCTGGCGCCGGCCGGTGGTGTCGATGCCGACGGCCTTTTCGATGAGGTCGGGCTCCTGCAGGGGGGTGACATCGCGCTGCCACACATCCAGATACACCAGGTGCGGGCCGCCGTCGGGCAGCGCGGGCGGCTCGGGATAATAGGGTTGGGCGCCGTAGTCGAGCGGTGTGGTGCCGGTCGACTCGGCGAGGCGCGGCTCCCAGGCCTCGGGCGCGCCGCCATGATTCTCCGCCAGCAGACCGTCGACATAGACCCGACCCGCGCCGATGGTGAGTCCGCCACCGCTGGCCTCGATGCGGAAGCCATCCGGCGTGATCCGCGGCACGATGCCACTCCCCGGGGCGCCGCCGAAGGTATCCAGCGTGCCGGCCTGCAGGCGGCGCGCGAGTTGGGCGATCCATTCGTTCCAGTCGGCGTCCAACTGGACGCGGCCCTGCTGCATGACGACCCCGAGAAAATCCTTGCGGGCGTCGAAGCGGATACGGCTCAGATCGAAGCTCATGATGCGTGCTCCTTCACGATTCGTAGAAGATCCCGGCGTGCAGACTCACCCGCAGGTACTCGGCGAGACGGATGCGCAGGTTGGTTTCGCGCTGCGCGCCATGGAGATGGTGGAACACGCCCATTTCGCTCTCGTCGTCGGCGCCGTGCCGGATCTCGACGGGCGTGGAGGTGGTGAGCTGGCCGTAGGCAGGCGTGCCGTAGTGCAGCGAGGTGAAGCGTGGTGCGATGCGCCACGCCGCCTGCGCCGAATCCGGCTGGCAGCGGTGGCGTGCCGGCACGATGGCGTCATGCGGCAGCCACGAGAAGCGTACGCAGCCGACCTGCTTGCGCGCCGCGCGCACCGGCGCGGCCCAGCTGTCACCACCGGCCAGCGTGGCGAGCAGGATGCTGTTGGAGATCAGTTCCACCTCCCGGGCGTGCACCTTGCCGACCACCGTGCAGGCGACCAGCGACAGAGCCGCCCCGGGGGCGGCGTCGTCCATGGCGGCGAAGGCCACGCCGTCGCTGGCCGTGGCGTCGATCAGGCTGTCGCTGGCCGTGAGGCTGGCACGCTCGTGGCTGCGAATGCCGCCGACGATGCAGCGCTCTAGTGTGGTCTCCAACCCGGCGAGGGCCAATTGCAGGCTGGGTAGCGTGGGCTGCACGGGAGTGCCGTCGGGGTGGAGCGCGATGCCCGGCACCAGCGTGCAGTGGCGCAGATCGAGCCGTGCCAGGGCGTTGCCGGCGACGTCGGGGACGCCCAGCGGGGCGCCGCTGATCAGCAGACCATTGAGCGTGCAGGCGGCGTGCTCGCCGCCGGTGATGGTCAGTTCACTCAGGTCGAGCGCCGGACGACGCCCATTGGCGGCCCGGATCTCCACACTGCCATCCGCCGCCACCTCGAGGGTCAATGCCCCGACATAGCGGCGGTTGTCGGTGATCTCGACCACGCCGTTGCCGGCGATGGCGGTGAGCGCCGCGGCGAGGGTGGGGTGGTCGTTCGGCACACGCACCACGCTGGCGCCGTCGGGTGGAGTAGGCAGGCTCCCGCCGCGTTCGTATTCGCCGCCACCGATGTCGGCACTGAAGCCTTCGTGCCAACTGAGACGCACATCGGCGGGATCGGGCGCGTCCAGAGGCAGGGCGATGCGACCGAGCACCGGGTCGATGGCATAGATGCCGTCGGGCGGCGGGGTGTGCGCCCAACTGCCGGCGTCGTCGGCGAGGTTGCAGATGTGCACCTGGTCGCGCTCGATCGGCGAGCCGTCCACCGTGAGGATGAGGCTCGGCTGGGGATTGTCGAGCGGGGCCCCGGCGCTGGCCCGTTCGCCATAATGGCGGGCCAGGTGGGCGTGCAGGCGGCGGCGTGACAGTGGCCAGGGCACGTTGTCCGGCTCCGCCAGATGGGTGATGTCGTCCTCCGCGACGGGGCGGTTGTACAGCGGCAGGTCGTGGTTGAGCGGGCTGGCCCGGTAGCGCCGCGCGCCATCGCGGAAGGTGGACGACTCGCGGTGCGGATAGGCCTGGATGCGCCACAGGTGCAGGCCGACATTGGGAATGTTGTGGCGCCCGCGGCCGGATTCGATGCGCCGCACATCCACCGTGCGGTTGGCCGTCTCGAAGGCGGTGCCGATCCATTCGAGCGGTTCGCCGTGGCGTAGATCGGGCGACTGCCGATTGTGCGGCCGGGGATGGTTCATGTATTGGGTGGTGCAGAGGCGCTGAAAGTATTCGACCGCCCGCGCGTCCCAGCCCGTGACATCGCGGGCGAGCTGCTCGAGCACCAGCACGGTGCCCTTGCGCCGGCGCAGCGCGATGGTGTGTGCCACCTCGGCACGCGGGCTGGCCACCCTGGCCACCCGGTGCAGGCTGCGGTAGCCGATCAGGTCGCCGATGTAGGGCACGACCCAGTCCGCGCAGGTTTCGATGAACAGGTCGTCATGCAGTTGGTCGAGGCTCTCCTCGGCCACACTGAGCTGCTCGGCGAGTACCGCGATGAACTCCTCCAGCGGGCCGCGCGGCAGGCCGCTGGCCTGCGCCAGTTCGGCATCGCGGATGCGATGGATCGCCGGCAGCAGCGCGAACAACGTCTGGGCATCGACGCTCACGGCAGCACCTCCAGTTCGAGGGAATCGTCCGCCAGCGTGAGCAGCTCGGCGGCCGGTGGCAGGCCGGTCAACGAGGCCACGGGCAGGCTGGCGAACAGGCGCGGCACCACGGCCGGCGCCTGGCCGAGCCGGTGCAGCCGGGTGACGTGCACCGCCACCACGCCCTTGACGGCCTGGGCCTCGGCGGCCACTTCATCTACCGTCACGGTCTGGCCGAAGTCGCGGCGCGCGAAGCCGAAGTGCGCGCGCAGCCGGGCCGCCATGGCGTCGAGCACGGTATCGGGCTCGAAGGCGTCGCCCACCTTGACCGCTAGTCGGCAGCGGAAGCGTGCATCGGCGTAATTGACCAGGCGCAGCGGCACCAGCGGGTCACCATAGCGGGTGAGCGCGTCGCTCAGGTGGTGAAAGGTGTCACTCGACTCGGGCACCACGGCACCATCCCCGCCGGCGATGGTGAGGAAGACCCCGCGTGCCGGGCCGGTCGGAATCCACAGCGCATGCGCCTTGTCGATGCCGGCGAAGGTGCGGGCGAAGTCGGCGTAGTCCTCGATCGACACCGCCCGCTCGAGCGTGAGCACGGTGAGCGGCGCGTTGTCGCGGGCACGGTCGCGGGGCTCGGCGTCCTCACCGCCGGTGGCCGGGGCCGGGTTGGTGGCCTCGCTGACTCCCAGCGGGCGCGAGAGCAGGGTGGTGAGCTTGCCGGCGTCCAGATTGCCCGCCGCGCCCAGGCCCTTGCGGTAGCGCACGCGCACGTTGCTCTCGCCGCTGGGCAGGCGCGTGCCTTCCCGCCCGTCGCCGAACCGCACGCTGGTGTGCCCGGCGTCGTCCTGCGACGTCTCGTAGCGGCGCGCGTCGGGCGCCGCCCGGTAAAGGGTGGGCACCTCGGTCCACAGTACATCGTCGATGCGCACTTCCAGCGTCGAGGCACGCCCGCTCGGCGTGTTGGCACCGACGAAGGTCAGCGGCGCCTGGTTCAGTACGAAGCGCTGGTCGGGTGTGCTGGCGTCGCCGCTGCCGAGGAGGGCCTCGACGGTCTCGCCATGGGTGGCGGGGGCGACATTGGCGTTGAGGCGCAGCGTGGCGCGCGCATAGACGTGTTGCAACGGCGCCTGGAGCTTGAGGTGGCTGTGGTCGCGGTCGTGGCTGATCGGGTCGTGTGCGGTGTCGATATAGGCGATTTCCGTCACGCTCGCATCATCCTTGGCGTTGGCGGCGAGCCGGATATCACTGCCCTTGGCGACCAGGGTGCCACGGCGCCCGTCGCGGTCCAGCAGATTGAGTCGCAGGGTCACGTGGGCGAGGCCGATCAGCGCGGCGAACGTCTCGGCAGCGAGCGCGACCGGCGTGGTGCCGATCAGGCGGGCGGCCGGGGCAAGCAGGAATAGTTCGTCCCCCGCGTCGAGCGCCGTGCTGCCGCCCTCGTCGAGGACGAGCGACAGCCCGGTGGCCTGGGCGGTCAGGGCGATACGCTGGCGTTGGCCGCTCAGGGCCAGCGGCTGGCCGGGCTGCAGGCCTTCCACGCGGCGACCCAGGGTGAGGGCATCGCCATGCACCGGGTGAGCCAGCGGCGTGTCGACCGTGGCCAGCCGTTCGCTGTGGGCCAGCACCAGGGTGCGGCGCAGCGGGTAGCGGCTGGCCGTGAGGTTCTCCGTGGTGTCGGGGGTGATGCGCGTGACCTTGGCGGAGATCCCGAAGGCGTTGCGGCTGCGATGCATGACCTTGCTCGCGCGATACAGCTCGGTGTAACCGGGCAACGCGGCGCTGCCCAGGCCGGGCTCGTTGGAGACCAGCGCGATCCAGCTACCGGCGGTGATCTCGGGGTTGTCGGTGTCGAGATCGATCGCATCCGGGTCGATCGCAAAGTTCTTCCACTGCCAGGGGGTGATGTCCGTGTCGATCCGCTGACGGATATTCGAGCCCCGGAGGCTCATCAGATTGGGATCGGGGGCATTGTGGCCGAACAGGGCGGTGTGCTGGCGGAAGGCGTATACCCGGACATCGGCGCTGGCCGGGCTCATGGCCGGGAAGACGCTGCCGAGCGGATGGTCCCAGCGCACGCGGGTGCGGCCGTTGGCGTTGTCGGGCTCGACGCCGGCCAGCACGCGCACATCCCAGCGCTCGCTGCCGGGGTCGCTCAGGCGGTCGGCGCCGACGATCAGGAGGGCATCGCCGGGCTGCAACCGGGTGACCACGCCGTCGAGCCACAGCGCCGTGTCGCCGAACTGGGGCCGCCAGGGCGTGACCGTCTGCACCGCTATCGCGTTCCAGTCGGCGCGCGCGGGCACCGCGGCGACGGTCTCGAAGGTCTGCGCCTCCTCGTCCTGACCGGGCACGCTCTGCACGCGGGTACCGGCCGGGATGGTGATGGACTCGACCGGCGCGCCCGGAGTGGCTTGCAGGGTGAAGGCGAGGTGTGTGCCCGCGGCCACGCCCGGTGCCGGTTGGTAGCCGATCAGCCGCGCCATCTCCAGCACCGACAGGCGCTCGGTAGCGGTGCGCAGGTAGTGCTCGTTGGCGATGCGCTCGGTGTAGAAGCCGAGCACCTCGAGGGAACTGGCCAGGGCGTCGCCGAGCGCGAGGGTCAGGTCGCTTTCCTCGCGGGAGGTGAGGGCCGCCAGCGCAGGGTAGTCGGCGCTCGACAGGCGCGCGCGTATCGACTCGAGGAAGTCGCCATGGCGGCCGATGCGGTAGGCGATAGCGCTGAGCCCCGGCGGGTTGTCGAGGCGCCGCGGCGTGGCGGCGTCGATGCCGGCGCAGCAGTGGCAATCGGGCGTCAGGGGTCGGACCGGGCTCATCACTTGCCTCCGTGCAGGTCGAGGCGCAGCACGCCGTGCTCGGGGAAATTCGGGTCGTTGTCCAGCCGCGCGATTTCCAGCCGGCCGAGCGGCAGGAAACCATCGGCCAGCGGCTTGGGATCTTCCTGGCCCTGGCGGTGGAAACGTGTGACCTGCACCGAGGCCACGCCGGGCACCCGACGCGCGGCGGCATACAGCGGACTGAGGAACACGGTCTGCGCGAAGCTGAAATTGTCCGGATGGAACAGGCCGCGGGTACCGTCGGCCCGTGTATGGCTGCCGAGCACGTCGAGCAGTCCGCGACGCACATCGCTGCGGAAATAGCCCGCGTCGACGCAGACCAGCAGGTCGATCTCCAGCGAGACATGCAGCGGGTCGTTGATGCGTAGGTCGTGGCCGGCCATGCGGTAGTGGTCCAGATGGGCGATCGCCGTGGCGGCGAAGTCGACATCGACGGGGTCGCCGCCTTCGCGGTCGACGGTGGCGAACAGCGTGTGCCAGCTACCCGTCCAGCGCAGGCCGGCGGCGGCGCGCTGGACGCCGTCGAGCCGTTCGGTGACCTCGGCGTAGTCGGCCGGGGTGACGGCGCGCTCCTGGGTGCGGAAGGCATGAGGCGCGCGGCGGCGCACCTCGGTGGCGCTCTCGCGGGCCACCCCGCCGCGGGCGGGCAACGGGTTGGTCACCCGTTCGATGCGACCCTCGAGGGTGACGGCATGGGCGATGCTGTCGGCCCCCACGTTCCCCTCCGGGCCGTTGCCGATGCGGTAGCGGGCCGTGAAGGCGGTGCCGGCATTGGGGCGGCGGCCGTGCCGGTCGTCGCCGAAGCGCAGGCGGGTACTGCCGTCGTCCTCGCTTTCGAGGACGAAGTGGCGGTCCGTCGCGCGGCTGGCGAGCAGGTCGCGGCGGGGGCGCCAGTGGTCGCTGCCGATGCCTGACGCGCTTTCCAGGGTGATCGCCGGGAGGGCATCGGCGGTGCGCCAGACGAAGGCGGCGCCGGCCGACGCCTCGGGGTCGAACCGCAGGCGTTCGCGGCGCTGCAGGCCATGTTCGAAGTGCGTCTTGAGCAGCGTGCCCTGATGGGTGACCGGTGCTTCGGCGAGCAGCGGGCGGAAGCGCGGCGGCAACGGTTCGGGTGCGGCGCGCGCGCAGGCATCGCCGGTGGCGGCGGGAAACTGCAGGCGCGCCTTGGGCACGCTGCCCAGCGATTCGTCTGCGATGCTGCGGCCGTGATCGACCAGGATGTTGTTGCCCAGCGCGATGCTCACGTCGTCGATAAATGCACCGCCGTGGGCCTCGTCGGTCTCGCTCGACAGGCACAGCGGGAACGGCAGGGCGTCGTCCCGGTGCCAGCGGATGTCGGTGATCTCGGTGCCGTCGAGCGGATCGACCAGCGCCTCGGCGCCGTCGAAGGCGCGTACGGCGGTGAGCCGCACGGCGTGGCGATGCGTCGGGTCGGCATCCTCGGCCAGGCCGGTGAGCGGCCCTATCGTCTCCTGGAAGATGAGTACGTCGCCGGGTGCCAAGTCGGGCCAGTGGCCGCGCAGGGTGGCGGCGGTGGCCCCGACCGGCAGGCAGCAGCGGGCATCGCCCCAGGTGTAGAAGGCGAAGTCGTTGTGCTCGAGGCGCAGCGTGGGCCGTGGCGAGGTCTCGTCTGGCAGCAGCGGCTCGAACACCAGCGGCGCGGCCCGCAGCGCGGTGCGCTCGTCGGGCGAGTCGGGCGCTACGCGCGGCGGTACGCCCGGCACGCGGGTGTGGCAGCGCAGGTCCTCGGGCAGCGCGAAGGGGCCGCCGCTGACCTCGACATGCAGCCAGGCGCGCGCATTGCAGCCTTCGTGCATGGCGTAGTCGACCAGCAAGGCGTGACGCCGCAGGCTGCTGCGCCGGCGCGCGGTGTGCAGGTAGGCTTCGGTGCCGATGGCGTCGAGCCGGTAGTGCTGCAGGTCACCGACATAGGCGATCAGCTCGGCCAGGGTCGTGGTCAGATCGGCGGGGCTGTGGTCGCGCCAGCCCGGCATCTGGCGGGTGAGCCGGTCGATGATCAGGCGGCGCAGGCTGGCATAGTCCCGGGCGAGATAGGAGAGGTCCGGCACCGGCTTGGGGGCTTCCGGGCAGTCGTGGCGCGGAGCACAGTCGAAGGGGCTCGGGCATTCGACCTTGAAGGCGAAGTCGATGGCCGACAGCCGCGGGTCGAAATCCGGCAGCGGCGCCGGGTCGCCGCTGCCCTGCTGCAGATGCAGGCGATAGGTGGAGTGGTCGCCTTCGCTGTCGGTGCGTACCAGCAGGATCTGGTCGGCATTGGGCAGGGCGGTGAAGAAGTCATGCTCGGCACCGGGGTCTAACGGAGGAGCGCTGGCGATGCCTACCCATTCGATGCCGACACGGCGGATGCGCTCGCCGCCGGCGATGCGCAGGTTCTCCGCCGTGATGCCGGCCGGCACCGGCTTGAGCAGCCGGACCATCAGCGTGCGCTGGCGCGGGCTGCCCGCAGGGGCATCGAGGTCGAGCACCTCGAGCCAGTCGATACCGTTGAGCGTGGGGTGGGCCTCCACGGCCATCCGGCGGTTTTCCTCGCAGCAGGTGTAGATCATGCGATGCCTCCCTGCGCGAAGGTCTCGCGCTGGCGGCTGTCGCTGCTGCGGATGCGATATTGCACGGTCACCGTCAGGCGCGCCTCGACGGCCTCGACGGCGACCGCCTCGATCTCGATCAGCTCACCCAGCCACTGCTGCAGTGCGCCCTGCACCAGGACCTGGGTGGTGGCCGCCAGTTCCGGGCTGTTGGGGGCGAACACCAGTTCGCGCAACCCGCTGCCGAAGTCCGGCCGCATGACGCGCTCGCCCGGGGCGGTGAACAGCACCTGTTCGATCAGCCCGCGGATCCACGCCGCGTGATTGTCCTCGCGGGTGCGACCGCGGCCGTCGAACTGGTAGGGGAAGTGGGCACGAAGGGTCATGGTCAGCTCCCGATGACACGGGTCTGGGCCGCCACGGGCAACAGCGGCGTGCCGTTGGGCGCGCACACCGCCTGGCTGTCCATCAGCACCAGCGGCTGGCCGTTCGACATCACCCGGGTGGCGGCCACCACCCACTGCCCCGTCACGCAGGGCGAAGGGCCGCCCGAGACATTGAACGGGCAGCCGGCGATCGCCCAGGGTGCGCTCATCACCGCCGTCGGCTGGCCACCCACCAGCACGCGCGGGTTGGGCGTGGTGGGGGTGGCGGTGCCGCCGTGGGCACACAGGACGCTTGCGCCGAGATGCAGGAGTGGGCCAGGCATGTCAGGTCACCGTGAGTGCGCCGTTGTTGATGGTCACGGTCGGGCCGACCAGCGTGAGCGCCGCGCCCTTGCCGTTCTGGATATAGATGCCGGTGTCGTTGACGATCAGGGTGGCGCCGGTGGCGCTCTTGAGCATGATCCCGCCGGTGGGGCCGGGCAGGTCGGAGATCGTCAGGCCGTTCTGCAGCGGCGTCTGGAAGGTGATGGCGGGGGTGCCCGGTGGCGAGGCCAGCGCCAGCGCCGGCACCTCGGCCGCGCTGCCCCAGAAGCCGCCGACCCAGACCGGGTAGTCCGGATTGCCCTGCTCGAACTCCACCCACACGCCCGAGCCGACCACCGGCAGCGCCACCATGCCGTTCTGCAGGCCAGCCAGCGGCACGCAGGGCATGGCCCAGCTGGTGGGCGTCAGCCCGGCCACGTCCGGCACCTGAATCTGCAGGCGGCCCTGCTGCAGCGGGTCGACGTTGTTGAGCACCAGGCCGCGATATTTTCCGTAGTAGTGTTCGGTCATGTCGGCACCGTCGGGGTGAGGGAAACGAGCCCGTTTCGGGTGAGGTTGAAGTTTTGCTTGAACTCGCCGCGCTTGAGGGTGCTGGTCACGCTCGAGACGTAGTACAGGCCGTCGTAGGCGACGCCCGCACCGCGCACCCCGACCAGTTTGCGCGCCTTGAGCAGGCGCCCGTAGCGCAGCACATCCAGGGTGCCGGTCCCGCTCACCGCGTCCTGCGATTTCTTCGCCTCGTTCAGGCCCGTGGAGAGGGCCTGCATGGGGTTCATCTTGGCGGTGTCCTTCAGCATTCGCAGGTTGGCGATGGGCGCCGGCAGGGCGCCGAGGGGGGGCTGCAGCGGATTCAGGTCCGGGATGGGAATCGGGATCGGCACCCGGGTAAGCGGGTTCTGGATCAGCACCACCGGCAGCACGCCCTTGGTCGGATCGAAGCTGAAGTTCAGCGACTCGACGTTGGTGTGGGCGTCCATGTCGATGTTGAGCGCGGGCTGCGGTGGACCGACCTTGATCTCGGGGCCGAAGTAGGCAATGTTCGTCAGCGGCGCCTCGCCCGGCTCGATGTAGAACACATGGCCCACCTGGTCGGCCAGTTGTCGCAGATAGGCCAGGTCCGTGCCCTGCTGCGCCGGGATGCGCTCGATCGGGATCGGCACGTCCGGGAACAGCGCCGGGATGGGCAGGGGGATGATGCCGAAGGCGGCGTATTTGGCGCAGATCAGCGCCACACGAGCCTCGATCGGCATGGCCGGATAGGGCAGGCCGCTGAAGTCGAGCAGGTCCATCACCTTGGTGAGGTCCTCGCCGGTCACCGTAATGCTGCCCGGCTGGCCCTGCTGCCCGGCCTGCACCTCCACATTGGTCACCACGCCGTCGAACAGCGGCTGCGGCCGGCCGTTCAGGGTGACGATCAGCACCACGCGCAGCGGCGGCGTGCCCACGCTGGTGTTCTGGCCGACGGCGATCAGGAAGAGAGTATTCAGCTGCGACCTGCTGCTTACCTTGAAGCGCAGCTGAAAGCCGCTGGCCGCACCGGCGCTGCTGGTCACGGTGGCCTGCTCGAAGGCGTCGATCAGCAGCGCCGGCACGGGCACCGGCACGATCGGCCCCATCAGCAGGCTCAGGTGGATGGCGCTAGACATCCGTCCCTCCCGGCACGCCTTCGGGCAGCGTGATGCGCAGGCGCCGGCCAAGGGTCTCGATCAGCTCATCCGCGCGCATCACCCCGTTGCCGTCGCACAGGCGCCAGTATTGCTGCGGATCGCCGAGATAGGTCGCGGCGAGGTTGTCCGGCCGGTCGCCCTCGGCCACGCGGTGGGTGTGCAGGGTGGCGAAATTCTCCGGTGGCGGGATGAAGCGCCGGCGCACATAGCTGACCAGCTCGCCGTCGGGCCGCGTCCATTGCGCGGTGTCCAGCCCGTGATAGCGGCTGTCCGGCGCGAAGGCCGGCGCGGTGAGGGCGTTGGCCTGCATGAAGGCCTTGAGCGGATCGGTCATGGGATGCCTCCGAGTCCCAGGGCCTCGAAGCCGACCGTGGCGGCCTTCGCGGCGAGTCGTTCGCGCGATTGCAGGTAGGCCATGAACAGGTTGCCGCCGCGGTGATCGAAGCCCAGGTCGTCGATCGACAGCACGCGCAGGCCTAGATTGACCTTGGCGCGGATCGGGTTCAGCGCCGGATCGAAGGCCTCCTCGGTGATCGAGAAGTCGGTCACGCGCACCGGCACGATGCGATTGGCTCCCCATACGAACAGCACCAGCGCCGATTCCATGGGGGCGATCTCCAGCGTGCCCGCGGCGGCCAGCGCCTGGTTGGCCAGCAGGTCCGCCGCCGCGGGATTGATCAGCGATTCGAGCACCGCCAGCTGCGCCGCGATGCCGGACTCGACCACGGTCTTGTGCTGGCCCGGGAACTCTAGCTGATCGACCGCATCGATCTCCGCCTCGAGCTTGAGCGTCTCCACGGCGGGGCCCTTGAGCCGCAGGGCCTCGGCGCGCTCCGCGCCTTCGCCGAGGTGCTGGACCTGCAACGTGCGGGTGAGGGTGTCCGGGTTGTACTGCAGCGCGATCACACGCTGCACCTGCGCCGAGGCCGGGTCGAGCAGCACCAGGCCGCCTTTGACGACGCGCGGGGAGTTGGGGAAGCCGGTCATAGCAGCAAGTCCTCCGATCTGACATCACACAGTGCCCAAGCCCGTTCCATGCCGATGGCGTATTCAGTCAATGAGCGCATCATGCCGGCTCCTCGGATTCCGGCGTTTCATCCGCGACGCTGGTGAACCACGTGCCGGGTTGCTCGATGATCAACGCTCCCTGTCTGTCGCCCTGGCTGCTGGTGCCGGTCGGCGCCTTGGTTTCGACGATCGCGCAGGGTTTGCTGCTGGTGGTCATGTCCTTGGTGCAGATCGAGCCCTTCTGCCAATCCTCGTTGAACTCGGGGCTTGCCCAACTCGCGACCAGGTTGCCCTTGTTGGCCCAGTATTGCTGCCAGATCTGGGGCAGCGTCCTAGCGCCGGCCTTCTGTCCCGCGGACAGGCCCAGCAGGCAGTCCTTGACTGGCTTCCCGTCTTGCGATCTGAGGCCGTTTATCTGCTTCAGCAAGGCCTTGTCGAAGGCCTTTTGCCTGCCCTGCGGGATCTGGGACGGCTCGGTTACCTCCATGCCATCGAACACCAGCGGTGTGACGCGGGTCACGAAAGTCCAGCAGTTGCTTCCCTTGGTCGACTGCGCGCCCACGGTCTGGCGAAAAGACTCCATCGCTCCGGCCGCGGACCCGACTTTGCAGCCACGGAAATCGACGGTATCGACAGTGACGGCCCCTTTGAGCGCCTTACCCAAGTCGGCGATCGGCACCCAGGAAATCGTGCCTATGCTCGAGATGAACTGGATCTTACCCGCGCTGGTGGAATGCGATACCACATACAGGGTGCCTATGGGCACGCCAAGCGCCTTGAGCTTCTTGGCGGCATCCTCGACGCTGGTAACGCGCAGCACGGTCTTCGCGTAGGTGCGCCCTTCGTCGAGATCCTGGTCGCTATCGGTCAGAACGATCGAGACGTCGGTCTTGGCCTTCGGTGCCTCGGGCTCTTTCTCTTTGTCGTCGTCGCGCTGGATCATCGGCTGCCCGCCGCGCTGCTGCACGACATGCGTGAGTTCATGCGCGAGCAGCCGGCGTCCGGCGTGGCTGTCCGGCGCGTATTTGCCGTGATCGAAGGCGAGATGCTGACCGACGGCATAGGCATGGGCGTTGACATCGCGCGCCGATTGGGCCGCTGCGGCATCGCGATGCACACGCACCTTGCCGAAGTCGTGGCCGAAGCGCGGTTCGAAGAAGGCGCGGGCCGAGCGCGAAAGTGGCTCTCCGACGGTCTGCAGGGTGCGATGAACGCTGGGCGGCGCTTCTGCCTGACGTCCGGTTTGAGCACCGCCGCTGCGACGGGTCAGGGTGGGCATCGATCCAGTGGCTTTTACATCGGCATACCCCATTCCCATCACCTGCGCCGCGGCGCGGTCGGCTTCGTGCTCGAGCGGATCGTTGCTGGCGCCGATCGTGAGTTTGGCCTGCAGCCCGAGGGCCTTGCCTTGCCGGCACTCCTCGCACTCGCCGGTGAGGCCCGAGGCGGCATTGCCGCAGACGCATTGGCGCTGGAGGAGCGCATGCTGACCGGCTTCGCTGGTGGGCATCGTGGTGGTGCACGTCCTATTCATGGGGTGACTCCATAGCCTGTGCGGGATATCTCATTGGTGCACCTCACGGCGGTGCGGGGTATTGGCCACTGAAGTCGCCTTTCCGCCGGCAGGCGTTCGCTGGGTCGGTCGCGGGGATACTCTGCCAGGTGGAGCCGTCCCAGTACTCCACCGTGCTGCCCTGGTAATAGCCCGGCAGCGGGCTGGTGTGCCCCTTATGGCGTGATTCGATGACCGACTTCCAGATCGAGATAATCGTGGCCACATCTACCGGTTCGTCGATCAGCAGGGGGCGATTGAGGGCATTGATGCGCTGTGTCAGATCACTTCTGACCGCGGCCCCTTCAATTGGCGCCGACTTGCGGTAGCCCAGGATCACCGCATTCGGGAAGAGGCCGCTGAATACCTCGATGGCCTCTTTGCACAGGGTCGCGCAACTGGTGCTGATCATCAGTTTCACGTTGGAGAACCCGCCGACCTTCTCGACGTAGCGAAGGTCGAACCCGCGTGACTCGTCGCCATTCGCGAACAGGCCCGGAGCGCGGTATTGGGCATACTGATGGCCACGGAAGTAGACGATGTCGGTTCGCCCCAGATCGCCCAATTCTTTAGCCGCCGAGGCTTTCGCCCGGGAGCGATGCTTCCTGCCTTCGCGGGAGAGTTCGAAGGTGCTCGCTGACAGCGATTCGCTCGTACCGAGCTTGCCCAGATGCGACTTGATGTCAGGCGCATAGCCGGGATAGAAGCCGACGTATCCGCCAAATGCCGTTCCGGCCGAGTTCCACGCCTCGGTCGCCTTGTCGGACGGGATCGCCTGCGAAAGGTCGTCCAGTATCTGCGTCTGCTGCTCGGGCGTGGCGCAGCGCCTGAACCGCTTCAGGCTGCGCACCAGGGGCAGCAGATCGTCGGTATCAACGAAATGCTTGGCTTGTGCTTCCACTTCCTTGCGCGTCGCGTCGAGATCGAACGTTGCGCAGAGTGGGTCGTCAGCTGCTGCATCGTCCGGGGTGCGCTGTAGTGTGGGCGCCTGCTGCACCACATGGGCCAGTTCATGGGCGATCAGCTCGCGCCCGGCGTGGCTTTCTGGGGCGTATTGGCCGTGATCGAAGGCGATGTGCTGACCGACGGCATAGGCATGGGCCTTGACGTCGCGCGCCGATTGGGCCGCCATGGCATCGTGATGCACACGCACGTTGCCGAAATCGTGGCCGAAACGTGGCTCGAAGAAGGCGCGGGCCGAGCGCGAAAGGGGCTCACCGGGAGTCTGCAGGGTGTGATGAACGCTGGACGGCACCTCTGTCTGGTGCCCGGTTGGCGCACCGCTGCTGCGACGGGTCAGGGCGGGCGGCGCCGTCCGGGCGCGCCTCATATCCGCGTGCCCCATACGTATCACCTGCGCCGCGGCGCGGTCGGCCTCGTGCTCGAGCGGATCGTCGCTGGCGCCGATCGCGAGCCTGGCCTGCAGGCCGAACGCCTTGCCTTGCCGGCACTCCTCGCACTCGCCGGTGAGGTCCGAGGCGGCGTTGCCGCAGGCGCACTTACGCTGAAGAATGCCTGTCGTGGTGTCGGCTGTATTGGCCGTGGGGCGAAGCAGGGCTTGATGCGTCATGACTGCGTCCCCCCGACGATGCCGCCGGCGATGGCCCGGCCCAGGGCTCGACCGCCGGTGGCGGGCGCCTGTTGGATGGCGCCGGCCTTGAGCCGGGACCGGTCACCGCCCTCGATCAGTGCGCTGGCGGCGCCCGGCTCGGCCAGCAGGCGCTGCAGCTCGGCCTGCACGCCGGCGGCGACGGCGGCCGCATCGCTACGGTCGATGCCGCGCAGCACCAGCTTGTCGATATGAATCACCAGGCGCGTCATGACCACCCCCGGGTTTCGGCGTCCGAGGGCGCCTTCTCGCGTTTGGCGGCCTCGAGATGGGCGGCGCGCCGCAGGTAGGCCATGGTTACCGGCGTGCCGGCTTCGGCGGCGAGGAAGGCGGCGCTGAGCGCGATATTACGGATATTGCCACCGGCCACATTGAGGCGGGCCAGCTTGGCAGGGTCGAGTTCGCCCAGCGGCGTGCCGGCGGGGAAGATGCCGCGCCAGATCGCCTCGCGTTGTGCCGCATCCGGGAACGGGAAGTGCACCACGAAGCGCAGGCGGCGCTGGAAGGCGCTGTCGAGGGCGGCCTTGTGATTGGTGGTGAGGATGGCCAGGCCGCGGTAGGCCTCCATGCGCTGGAGCAGGTAGCTCACCTCGATGTTGGCGTAGCGGTCGTGACTGTCCTTGACCTCGCTGCGCTTGCCGAACAGCGCATCGGCCTCGTCGAACAGCAGGATGGCGCCGATGTCCTCGGCGGCGTCGAACACCCTGCGCAGGTTCTTTTCCGTCTCGCCGATATACTTGCTGACCACGGCGGACAGGTCGATGCGATAGAGCGCCAGGCCAAGCGTATTGGCCAGCACCTCGGCGGCAAGCGTCTTGCCGGTGCCGCTCTCGCCGGTGAATAGCGTGCTGATGCCGAGCCCGCGGGCGCTCTTGGCGGCGAAGCCCCAATCGTGATGCACGGTGATGCGATAGCGCGTATGCACGGCGATCTGTTCCAGGCTGCGGCGCTGGGCGTCGGGCAGCACGAGGTCGTCCCAGGTGGCGCGCACATCGATGGGCTGGGCCAGTTCGCTCAGCCCGCCGCCATCGCCACGGCACAGCCGATGCAGGGTGGCGCGGTCGCCGGCGATATCTTCGCCGTCGAGCTGCGCGGCGGCGTGGGCGATGCGACGCGCCGTGAGTCGGTACTGGCTGGCGAGGCCGTCGAGTGCGTCGCTCAGCGGTCCCGCTTTTTCACCCAGCGCGGTGTGCCAGAGCCGGCGCTGCTCCGGGGCATCGGCCTTGTCGACCGCGAAGCGCAGGCGGTCGCCGTCCAGCCGTGGCGCATCGTGGCCGGCGACGATAACCAGGCCGTCCACCTGCTCGGCGAAGCGCACCAGCCCGGTGTCGGCATCGGCGTCGTCTTGGCGGATCAGCAGCCCGCTACCGAGCAGGGCAGCTTCGCGCTGCCATAGCGCGGCCAGTGAGGCCTGTTCATGCGCCGCACTGGGGATGTCGGCGGCGCGCAATTGAAACAGCGAGACCCCAAGCGCCTCGGCCAGGGTGGCGGCGACATCGCGTTGGCCGCCAGCATCGTCGCCCGTGAGCATCACCACCGGCAGCCGACCCCGATGCGCCTGTAGTCGCGCCGCGGCGTCGGTGGCGATGCCGCGATGGGCCGCGACCATCAGGCCGGCCGGCGGCACGACCCTGAACATCGGGAGCAGGCGATGATCGAGATAGTTCAGCCCGCCGATGAAATGCAGCACGCGTTCGTCGAGTAACAGGCGGCCGGCGGTGAGGCCGGCCCGGTCGTCGACCTCGATCAGCCGCCAGCGGCGCAGTGCTTCGACGGGGGCGATGGCGCTCCAGTGTGCTTCGGGAAGGGCGGCGAGGGCGAGGCCGAAGGTGGCCCAGGGGCATTGCGGCCGGCCCAGGGCTTCGCCGCACAGGGCGGCGAGCCGGGCGTCCATCTCCACCCCGGCGGCGAGCAGCAGCACATCGCGCTCGAACGCGCTCAGCTCGAACAGCCGAGCGAGGGTGTCGATGGCCGCGGGCGCCGGCAGGCGCCGGCGCAGGGTCTCGACCTGCGTCTGTGCCGGTGCCACTTCACCGGTGCCGAGCAGCGCACGCAGCCGCGCGAACTCGGCCACCAGCAGTTGCTGATTGGCAACGGTCCAGTCGAGATCGAAGGGCGCGTTCATGTGATCGTGACCCGGTGATCGAAGAAGGTCGGCGGCGTGGTGCTGCGATCCACCACCGGGCTGTCGATGCCATCGATGCGCAGGCGCGCGAGTGGGGCGCCGGCGGCGGCATTTTCCACGATGAACTCGAGCGTGGCGGTGGGGGCCACGAAGCTCTCGGGCATGATCTCGTGCTGTCCCAGCAGCAGCGATGCCGTCTGGCCGGGGCGCAGCGTGGGCGTGAAGTCGATCGTGATATGGGCATCGCCACTGCCGTCACGCGCCACCGCCTGTGGCAGGTTGGTAATGTTGGGCGCGACGATGCAGGCGAGGCGATTGGTCTGGCGGGCCTCGACCTCGCCCGGACGCACCAGCCGAGCGGTCACGTCGTAGATCCCGACCGGGAAATCGTCCGCCCGCGCGGCGGGAATGACGAAGTCCATCTGCTCGGCCGAACTCGGGCCGCTGGCGGGCAGCAGCTCATCGACGCTCGCGTGCTCGTTGTGCAGGGCCACCTCCCGCGAGCCGCCATCGAGATAGTGCCCCTCGAGGGTGACCGTCTCGCCCAGCCGCACCACGGGCTGGTTGTCGGCAGGGACGACGGCCTCGATCGTCGGCAGTGGCGGAATCAGGCTCGGGGTCACCACCACGCCGCGCTCGCGGCCCGACAGCGGATCGACCTCACCACGCGTGAGGACCGGCAGGGTGGGACGCGTGGCTCGGCTCGCCGCGATCAGCACCACCGACACCTGATAGGCCGCGGTGGGGCGGTAGTTGGACTGGGTGGCGGTCCACAGCTTGGACATCTCCTCCGGATTGAGAAACTGCGGGGTGATGCGCAGTTGCTCCACCTGGTCGGCCAGGCCGCAGTCGGCCAGCGCACGCAGTGCCGGCGGCAGATCCAACCCCACGTCGGGCGAGGGGGTGAGGGCGGTGCGGATCATGGCGCGCGTGATCACCGGGAATTCGTGCATCAGCTGCATGGCGTAGCCGAGCAGGATCTCCGCGTGCAGGTCGCCGCCGCTGTAGGCGGAGATCAGGTAATGCAGGTCGAGGGCCAGCGGTGGGTTGGTGAGCCGCTGGCGACCGGCGGCGTCGTGGGCGGGCAGGTCTTCGTTGCGCCAGCCGGTGTTGGGGGTGACCCGGTAGAGGAACAGGTTGAGCTGGCTCGATTCCGTGCCGTCGACGGGAACGACACGATCGGGCGGCAGCACGCTGACCGTGACGGTGCTGCCGAGTACGCCGCTGACGTTGTGGTTGACCAGCCCGTCGTTGAGCCGGTCGCGCAGCACGGCGGTGACGCCAGCGATGGCCAGGGCATTGCTCATGGTCGGCTCCCCCGGCGCCTGGCCAGATATTCATCCAGTGACATGGGTGGCTGCCCGCGCTTCGAGGGTCGCTTGGTCGGGGCTGGTTCCTGCACCGTCGTCACCTCGATGCGGCCGATATGCACGTGCACCTCGGCCGGGCTGTCGGCGACGACGGGGGGCATGGCCATGGCGGTCGACCGCGGGGGGAGCTGCGATGTGACGAGCGGCAGCAGCAGGGCCTCGGGCGGTGGGGATGGCGCTTGCCACTCGGGCTCGGGTGGGTACGGTGTATCGAATGCCGATGTGGCCATCACACTCGGTGCCCTCGCGGTCGGCGTATTCGCCGCCTCGACTCGGCTCGCGACGCTGACCGGCTCGATGCGTGCGATCCATGAATCGGGCGTCTCATTCGGCCCTTTTGTTGTGGTGTGCACCGCGCCGGGCGCCTCTTTCGGCTGGATCGGCGATGCCTGGCGGGGTGCCGGCGTCGCGGCATCGGTCGGTGCCGGATCGTTTATGTCACTTCTGTCGACTGGCGGTACTTCCCCGATCAGCGGCGCCGGCAGGGTATCGAGCGACGTTGCCCCCGGTGCCGTCGTGCCGACGATGGTCGATGCCTCGACCGTGGCGTTGGTCGGGGGCGGCGTACCCGGCTCGCTCAGCGCGTGCCGTGCCGGCGCTGCGGCCATTGTCGTTGCGCTCGACACTTCCTCGGGCAACAGTTCGGGGGCGGCATGGTAGGGCAGGCGCGCCGGGGCGTGGACCCTGGGCAAGGCATGGCCGGTGGCCTGCCGGGCGAGGCGTCGCAACAGGCCACTCATGGCTGCACCCTCGCCAGATAGGCGGCGCGGCGGGTCTCGCTCAGTGCGAGAATGACGGGCTCGGTCCAGCCATAGGCCTGCGCCAGGGCATGGATGTCATCGAGCAGGCGCCGGGCCTGGCTGTCGATCTCTTCCCACAGGTAGCCGGCGATATCGAAGCTCGCGTCGTCGTCGTGACCGCAGGCTGGACAGCGCATGGCGAGCGACAGGTCGGCCCAGGGGTCGGCCGCGTCCATGGCGACGTCGACGGCTTCGAGCAGTTCGGCAAGGGCCGGCTCGTCCCGCGGCAGCGCGTCGGCCGCCACGGCGCACTCGAGCAGCAGCCGCCGGGCGGCCGCCTGCTCGTCATCGCATTCCGTCAGGCGGGCGAGGTGCCGACTGGTGGGGCGCTGGAAGCGGTGCCCCCGGACCTCGAGCGTATCCGAACCGTCGGTGGGGGGTGAGGGCCATTGGCTCGCGTCGATCTCGAACTCCATCCGCTCGCCGCATGCCGGGCAGTCGAGCCATGCCTCCAGCCGGGTGCCGAAGCACGCCTGGCGCCATCGCAGCAGGGCGGCATTGCGGTCGCCGAGCGGGGCATCGGCCAACTGTCCCGACGGCAGGTCCGGGTCGGCCAGCGCGTAGAGCAGCAGCGCGCGGTCGATGGGATGGCGCCGCAGGCCGTGCTCCCAGACGGAGAGGACACGCTGCGCAGTCAGGGCGACCATGGTCGTCAGGCCGGCTCGGTGAAGCTTGGTTCGGACGGTTCGGTGACGTCGACGTCGCGCTCCCACCCCTCGTTCTCGAGCTTGAGGGTCTGGATGGCGACGGCGTTAGCGTTGGCGTCGAGATCGGGCAGCGCCTGGTATTCCGACACCCAGCAGCGGTAGACCTTGTAGGCAAGCGCGAGCTGGCCGGCCTCGTTGTACACTTCGATGATGATGTCCTTGCGGAAATCCTGCAGCGAAACCTCCGCCCCCAGCCCAGCGCCGAAGTTCCACACCTTGTTGGCCCATTGCTCGAATTCGACGTCATGGGTGACGCCGCGCTCCAGGGTGATGGCCTCGTACTTGGTGCGGCCGGGCGACTTGCGCGAGGTCGACGGGTCGCCGCCTTCGCGATGCTCGACCAGCTCGGTGCTACGCTTGAGCGCGCCGACCTTGCTGACGCCCGCCACATAGCGGCCATCCCACTTCACGCGGAATTTGAAGTTCTTGTACGGATCGAAGCGCTGTGCGTTGACGCTGAACTGTGCCATGGGAGTGTCTCCTTACACCTCGAGTTGACCGGCCATTTGCTGGAGCTTGATGACCACGAACTCGGCCGGCTTGAGCGGCGCGAAGCCGACCAGAATGTTCACGATGCCGCGGTCGATATCGTTCTGGGTGGTGGTCTCGCGGTCGCACTTGACGAAGTAGGCGTCGCGCGGGCTCGCGCCCTGGAAGGCGCCCTGGCGGAACAGGTTCTGCATGAAGGCGCCGATATTGAGGCGGATCTGCGCCCAGAGCGGCTCGTCGTTAGGCTCGAACACCACCCACTGGGTGCCGCGGAACAGGCTCTCTTCGAGGAACAGCGCCAGCCGGCGCACCGGGATGTATTTCCATTCCGAGGCCAGCAGGTCGGCCCCGGCGAGGGTACGCGAGCCCCATACCAGATGCCCGGCGACGGGGAAGCTGCGCAGGCAATTGAGGCCGACCGGGTTGAGCACACCGTTCTGCCGGTCGGTCATGGTGTAGGTGAAGCCCTGGATGCCGGAGAACGACGCCGCCAGCCCGGCCGGGGCCTTCCACACCCCGCGCTGGCCATCGGTGCGGGCGATGATGCCGGCCACTGCGCCGCAGGGGGCGAAGTCGGCGAGCCGGTTCTCGTGGAGCGGGTCGGGCATGCGCAGGCGCGGGAAGTACGCCATGGCGTTGATCGCCGTATCGTTGCCGATGGTGGCGCGCAGGCCATTGACGCCGGTTTCGGCATCGGCGATCGCGGTGTCGGGATTGGCGGTCCATGCCGCCGGAGCGTCGACGATCAGCACCGCGCGACGCTCCTGGCAGTAGCTGGCCGCCGCCGCCCAGGTGGCATCGGCGACATCGACGGCGGGGGCTAGCGGCGGGATACACAGCAGGTTGAACAGGTCGGCCGCCTCGAGGGCGAAGAGGCCGGTGCGGGCATCGCGATCGCCGGTGATCTGGCCATCGGTGATCTCGCTGCCGTCGCTACCCAACGTGGCCGGGGCTATCACCCCACCGTCGGCGTCGGTCACCGCCACGGTGGCGTCGCTGGGGCTCTCGTCATCAGGGGCTGAGCTACGCACACTGACCAGCGACGACTGCTCGTTGAGGATGGTATCGACGAAGCGTGGGCTCAACGGGTCGACCGAGACGTTGCGGAACTGCTCGGAGCCGGCCACCGTGGTCCCGCCCGGGCGGTCCAGCGCCTCGATAAGCAGGTTGAACAGCAGGTCGTCGTCGGTGTCGCGCGTCTCGTGATCGACCGTCGCGCGCAGCGCATTCCCCCACAGACCGGGACTGGCCGCCTCCAGCACCAGGTTGCCCGAGCTAGTGGGCAGTGTGAGGGTGGCCGTACTGTCGGCGATGTTGCCATTGAACACCCGCACGATCAGCGCATCGCTGCCGCCGTGCTGAAAGAACTGGTTGACGGCATGACTCATCGTGCTGGGTTGCCACAGCCCACCGAACAGGCGCGAGTACTCGGCGAAACTCTGCACCCGTACCGAGGCATTGACCGGGCCGCGCGGCGCGCGCCCGACGAAGGCCGTGATAGAGGTGGCAACCCCGGTGATGGTTCGAACGCCGCTAGGGATTTCTTCAATATAAACGCCGGGATACGTCAAGGAAGCTGGCATGACGCGGTTCCTCTTTCAGGAAGTTGACCGGCGCTGTACACACGACTACCCCCGCGCCGTAGTTCGAAAACACGGTGCTGCGCTTACAGTGGGATGCATGACTCAAGCTAGTAAGCGAGGGATGAGAATTCCAGCAATTATTTACCGAAAGAATATTTATGTGTTGGTTTGTCTGGTTTAAGAGACATGTGGTTAATTTTAGTAAATACGAACTTGTTATAAAGAAATCGTGTGAGTGTAATAAGACAAGAGCAGGAGGCCGCAACCCGTCAGGCTACGGCCGGGAGTAGTGATCCCCACACGCTAGTAGTGTGGCGGCACCTCGTCCCCTGGCCGCGGCGTCTCCGCATCGGCGTCCTGCAGCGCCCGCTGCTGGTCGCGCAGCTTCTCCTGGATCAGCGTATTGATCCGCTCGAGCTGCGAGAGGCGCCTCTCCTGCACGGCCACCGCCTCGTCGAGGGTGTCGAGCCAGTGCTCCTGGTAGGCGACCCGGCTCTCCAGGGCGTCCAGGCGCTGCATCAGGTCGGCGGGCGCAGGCTGTTCGCCCATGGTAGAATTCTCGCGCTGTGTGTCGCCGTTCATCGTGGCACCTTCATGATGGTTCATTCCTTCCTTTCACCCCTACAAGAGAGTCTCTCAGTTCCATGAATCGAAAGGTCGTGCTTCGTTGTAGTTTCATCAGTCTCCTGCTGGCCGCGCCGGCCCCCCTGCTGATCGCACTGTTCGTGCACCTCACCGGTGGCGTGCTGTCACGGGAACTGTCCGCCAGTCTCGAGGTGGGCGGTGTGGCAGTGGTCTATTTCGCCGCCGCTGCCGCCGTCTTCCTGTTGCTGCTGGTGGCCACCCTGGCGGTCAATGCCCTCACCCCGCAGCTGGTCAACCTGGCCGAGGTCGAGGACGACGACCGCGAGGTCGGCGAGGTCAAGTGGTTCAACGTCAACAAGGGCTACGGCTTCATCACCCGTGACGACGGCGAGGATGTCTTCGTGCACTTCCGGGCCATTCGCGGCCGTGGCCATCGTACCCTGGCCGAGGGCCAGAAGGTGCGGTATCACGTGATCGAGAACGAGCGGGGGTTGCAGGCCGACGACGTCACCGTCATTACCTAGGCAAGGTGGCCCTGCCTCTAGTGACATCGCCCCGCACCTGCGGGGCGATGTCGTTTCGGGGGCTACTGGCCGGAGTCGGGCCAGTCGATCTCCCGCTCGCTGCCGTCGGGCAGTACCTGCAGGAAGCGGTCCGGGTCGTCGCCGGGCTGCCAGCCGCCCAGCGAGCAGCGCACCTCGCAGCCGAGCCGGGTCGCCGCGGCGCGGGCGCAGGCCTGGTCGCTCTCCCAGGGGGTGTCGGGGCTGTCGAGCCACAGACTCGCGAAACCGTCGGCGGCCTTTTCCACCAGCAGCACCGGGACCTCCCGGCCCCCGAGCCGGCCCCGGGTGCGCCACTTGTGCTTGCCGGCGGGGGTCAGGGGCTCGGCATCCAGCGCCTCGCCCAGCCAGGCGCTCAGGGCATCCAGCGGGGCCGTCGACAGGTAGATCTCGATATCCGGATAGCGTTGCATGGGCGGCCTCAGGGCTGGGCGGTGCCGTTGACGAAGAGCCTGGCGAGGATGGCCTCGTAGACCCGGCTGAGATCCTCGAGATCCGCGGCGCGCACGCGCTCGTTGACCTTGTGGATGGTGGCGTTGAGTGGGCCGAGCTCGACCACCTGGCTCCCCAGGGTGGCGATGAAGCGGCCATCCGAGGTGCCCCCCGAGGTCGACAACTCGGGACGATAGCCCATCACCTCTTCCACCCCGGCCACGGCGGCGTCGACCAGTTCGCCCTCGGCGGTGAGGAAGGGCTCCCCGTTGAGGGTCCAGTCGAGATGGTACTCGAGGCCGTGGGCGTCGAGCAGCGCCTCGGTGCGGGCTCGCAGCTGCTCGTGGGTCACCTCGGTGGAGAAGCGGAAGTTGAAGACCACCTCGACGTCGCCGGGGATCACGTTGGTGGCGCCGGTGCCGGCACGGACGTTGGAGATCTGGAAGCTGGTGGCCGGGAAGAAGGCGTTGCCCGCGTCCCAGTGCTCGCGGGCCAGGGCGTCGAGTGCCGGCAGCGCCTGGTGGATGGGGTTGCGCGCCAGGTGGGGGTAGGCCACATGGCCCTGCACGCCCTTGATGTGCAGCACCCCGCCGAGCGAGCCGCGCCGGCCGTTCTTGATCGCGTCGCCCAGCCGCGTGGTGGAGGAGGGCTCGCCGACGATGCAGTAGTCGAGCCGTTCGTGGGCCTCGCGCAGGTGCTCGACCACGGCCCGGGTGCCGTCCACCGCCGGGCCCTCCTCGTCGGAGGTGATCAAGAAGCCGAGCTTGCCGTGGTGATCCGGGTGGGCGGTGACGAAGCGCTCCACCGCGGTGAGCATGGCCGCCAGGCTGCCCTTCATGTCGGCGGCGCCCCGGCCACAGAGCATTCCCTCATCGTCGATACAGGGCTCGAAGGGCGGATGATCCCAATGCAGGTGGGGGCCGCTGGGTACCACGTCGGTGTGCCCGGCGAAGGCCAGCATCGGCCCGTGGTGGCCGCGGGTCGCCCAGAAGTTCTCCACGTCACCGAAGGGCAGGCGCTCGACGTGGAAGCCGAGCCGCTCGAGCCGCTCGATCATCAGCGCCTGGCAGCCCAGGTCGTCGGGGGTGACCGAGGGGCGCCGGATCAGCTCGAAGGCGAGCGCGAGGGTCGGGGAGAGGGCCTCAGTCGTTGGCATGCAGTGCCTCGTTGAGCGCGATGGCACTCTTGTTGGTCAGGCATTCGATGCGGCCGTTGCGCGAGTTACGGCGCAGCAGCAGGTCGTCCTGGCCGGCGAGCTCGCGGGCGGCCACGGTCTTGACCTCCTGGCCCTGGTCGTCGAGCAGGGCTACCTTGGCGCCGGCGGTGATGTAGAGGCCCGCCTCCACGGTGCAGCGGTCGCCGAGCGGGATGCCGATGCCGGCGTTGGCCCCGATCAGGCAGCCCTCGCCGACCTTGATGACGATGTTGCCGCCGCCGGAGAGGGTGCCCATGGTGGAGCAGCCGCCCCCCAGGTCGGAGCCCTTGCCGACCATCACGCCGGCGGAGATGCGGCCCTCGATCATGCCCGGGCCCTCGGTGCCGGCGTTGAAGTTGACGAAGCCCTCGTGCATCACGGTGGTGCCCTCGCCGAGGTGGGCGCCCAGGCGTACCCGGGCGGTGTCGGCGATGCGCACGCCGCTCGGCACCACGTAGTCGGTCATCTTGGGGAACTTGTCGACGCAGTCCACCGAGATCGAACGGCCCTCGAGGCGCGCACGCAGGCGGCGGGCCGGCAGCTCCTCGATGTCGATGGGGCCCTCGCTGGTCCAGGCGACGTTGCGCAGCAGGCCGAACATGCCGGTGAGGTCCAGGCCGTGGGGCTTGACCAGACGGTGGGAGAGCAGGTGCAGCTTGAGGTAGGCCTCCGGCACGCTCTGGGGCGGGGTATCCTCGGCCAGGAACATGGCCACCAGCGGCCGCTGGCTCGCCGCCAGGGATTCGGCAAGCTCGGCCTGTTCGGGCTGGCCGGCGCTCCTGAGGGCCGCGGCCAGGTCGTCGCACTGCTCGGGGAGGAAGCTGACGGCGGCATTGCCGGCCGGGGCATCCAGCACCTTGCCGACGGCCTCGACCAGGCCGGTGTCGGGGTGGAGCAGCGGCGCCGGGTAGTAGATCTCCAGCCAGTCGCCCTGGGTGTTCTGGGTGCCGATTCCGAGTGCAAAGCTCAGCATGGGAGTGTCCTCGTCAAGGTGGGAAAGCTCGTCAAATGGGGGAAAGGTCGTCGTAGTCGCCGTCGCGGTAGCCGACGCGGATCTCGTCGCCGGTGTCGAGCAGCGGGCGCTTGAGCAGCGTCGGGTGCGCCATCATCAGCTCGCGGGCCTTGTTGGCGTCGATGCCGGCCTTGTCGGCCTCGTCCAGGTGGCGCCAGGTGGTGCTGCGCTTGTTGAGCAGCGTCATCACCGGCACCCTTTCGAGGAGGTGCTCGAGCAGGGCCGCGGAGAGGCCGTCCTCGCGCAGGTCGTGGAGCCGGTAGGGAATGCCCTTGGCGTCCAGCGCCTGGCGAGCGCGGCGGCAGGTGTCGCAGGTGTTGATCACGTAAAGGATCGGCATCAGGCGCTCCTCTCGATGAAACGGCGGATGCGTCGGGCGGCCTCGACGGTGGCCTCCCGCTCGGCTACCAGCGCCAGGCGTAGTCGCCCGGCGCCGGGATTGCGGCCGCTGCTGCCGACGCGGCCCATATACGAACCGGGCAGTACGCTGACATGTTCCTCGGCGTAGAGCGCCCGGGTGAAGGTCTCGTCGTCGCCGCCCGGCACCGCCGGCCAGAGGTAGAAGCTCGCCTCGGGGGTGGGGAAGTCCAGCACCGGGGCCAGGAGCTCGGTCACGGCGGCGAACTTCTCGCGATAGGCCTCACGGTTGGTGCGCACATGGGCCTCGTCGTTCCAGGCGGTGATCGAGGCGTGCTGCAGTGGCAGCGACATGGCGCAGCCGTGGTAGGTGCGGTAGCGCCTGAAGGGGGCGATCAGCTCGGCACTGCCTGCCACGAAGCCGGAGCGCAGCCCCGGCAGGTTGGAGCGCTTGGACAGCGAGTGGAACACCAGGCAGCGACGGTAGTCGTGGCGGCCCAGCCGGGCACAGGCCTCGAGCAGGCCAGGCGGCGGCGCGGCCTCGTCGAGGTAGAGCTCCGAGTAGCACTCGTCGGAGGCGATCAGGAAGTCGTGCTCATCGGCCAGCGCGATCAGGCGCTCGAAGTCGGCCAGCGGGGTCACCGCCCCGGTGGGGTTGCCCGGCGAGCAGAGGAACACCAGTTGGACGTCGCGCCAGGTCTCGGCGGGCACGCTGTCGAAGTCGGGGCGAAAGCCGGTCTCGGCGCGGCAGTCCAGGTAGAGCGGCTCGCCGCCGGCGAGCAGCGTCGCCCCCTCGTAGATCTGGTAGAAGGGGTTGGGCACCACCACCCGGGCCGGCCGGGTACGGTCGAGCGCCGCCTGGACGAAGGCGAAGATCGCCTCCCGGGTGCCGTTGACCGGCAGCACCTGGGTCTCCGGGTCGAGGCCCGCGAGGCCGAAGCGCCGGGTCGTCCAGCCGGCGATGGTGCCGCGCAGCTCGGCCATGCCGGCGGTGGCCGGGTAGCGGGCCATCTCGTGGCGGTGGGCGACCAGCGTCTCCAGGGCCGCGGCGAAGGGGGCGTGCCGCGGTTCGCCGATGGTCAGTGGGATATGGGTCAGCCCCTCGGGAGGGGTCACGCCGGCCTTGAGGGCGGCTAGCCTCTCGAAGGGGTAGGGCTTGAGGGCGTCGAGATCCGGGTTCATGGTGTCCAGGTGCGCCGCTCCGGCCGTGGCCTCGGGCGTCGTTGTCGTGATAGGAAGGGGCTTGATTATAGGGAAGGCGCCGGATGGCCTCAAACGGGCTCAGCCCGAAACGTCCAGCACCTCGATCAGCCGCGCGCGCAGGCGGGCCTGGCGCTCCGGATCGGTGAGCGGGGCGCCGGCCTTGTCGGTGATGAAGAAGACGTCCTCGACCCGTTCGCCCAGGGTGGCGATCTTGGCCGCCGAGAGCGCGATGTCCTGCTCCATGAAGATGCGCCCGACCCGCGCCAGTAGGCCGGGACGGTCGGGGGCGGTGAGCTCGAGCATGGTGCGTTCGTTGGCCGGGTCCTGCTCGATGAGCACCTCGGTGGGCACCCGGAAGTGCTTGAGCTGGCGCGGGGTATGGCGGGTGACGATCTGCGGGTAGTCCTCGGGGTCGTCGAGCTCCTCCACCAGGTAACGACGGATCTCCTCGATGCGCCCGGGGTCGCGGATCGCCTGCCCCTCGTCGTCGAGCACGATGAAGGTGTTCAGCGTCCAGTCGTTGCTCGAGGTGGCGATGCGGGCGTCGTGGATGGAGAGGTCCAACTGGTCCAGGGCCGCCGAAGTGGCGGCGAAGAGGTCGTTCACCGAGCGGGTGTGGATGAACACCTTGGTGCCGCCCTCGGCCATGTCCTCGGTGGGCGCGTTGATCAGGATCAACGGCAGGTCCGAGCCGCCGTGGGCCAGGATCCCCTGGGTCTGCCAGACGATCTCGCTGGGGGCGTACTGCAGGAAGTAGTCCTCGCCGAGCGACTCCCACAGCCGGTCGACCCGGGACATGTCGGTCCCCACCACGGCGAGCAGCGAGCGCGCCTCGCTGCGCGTCTCCTGCACCCAGTCGTCGCGCTCCAGCGGGTTCTCCAGGCCGCGACGCAGGGCGCGCTTGGTCTCGGCATGCAGCTGACGCAGCAGGGTGGCTCGCCAGCCGTTCCACAGGGTCGGGTTGGTGGCGTTGATATCGGCCACGGTGAGCAAGTAGAGGTAGTCGAGCCGGGTCTCGTCGCCGACGATGCGGGCGAAGTCGGCGATCACCTCGGGGTCGGTGGTGTCGCGCTTCTGGGCGACCATCGACATGGTCAGGTGGTGCTCCACCAGCCAGCTCACCAGGCGGGTGTCGCGGGGCGAGAGCCCGTGGCGCTCGGCGAAGGCCTCGACGTCCCGGGCGCCGATCTGCGAGTGATCGCCTCCTCGGCCCTTGCCGATGTCGTGGTAGAGCCCGGCGATCCACAGCAGCTCCAGCTTGGGCAACTGGTGGATCAGCGCCGCCGCCACCGGGAACTCCTCGCGGGCCTCGGGCTTGCGGAAGCCGTGGATGAACTTGAGCAGGCGCAGGGTGTGGGCGTCGACGGTATAGACGTGGAAGAGGTCGTGCTGCATCAGTCCCACGGCCCGGCCGAACTCCGGCAGGTACTTGCCGAGCACGCCGTAGCGGTTCATGCGCCGCAGCTGGCGGGCGACGTTGCCGCCGGAGCGCAGCAGCGCCATGAACAGGCTCTGGTGGCGCACGTCGTCGCGGTAGAGATCGTCGATCAGGTGGCGGTGGTCGCGGATCAGGCGGATGGTGACGGCCCGCACCCCCTCGATCTCCGGATGCTCGGCCATCAGCAGGAACAGTTCCAGCAGCGCCGACGGGCGATGGCGAAAGACGCTGCGCGAGCGCGCCTGGATGTAGCCGCCCTTGATCTCGAAGCGCTCGTTGAGCGGCACCGTGGCGAGTTCCTCGCCGGCGCGCAGGATCGCCTCGTCGAAGTGCTGCAGCAGCATGTCGTTGAGCCCGGCGAGCGCCGTGACGTGGCGGTAGTAGCGCTTCATGAACTGCTCGACGGCGAGGCGCTCGGGGGTGTCGCGGAAACCGAAGAGTTCGGCGATGGTGCGCTGGTGGTCGAACAGCAGGCGGTCCTCGGCGCGGCCGGTGAGCATGTGCAGGGCGTAGCGCACCTGCCACAGGAAGGCCTGCCCCTGGCTGAGGATGTGCAGCTCGGCGTCGTTCATGAAGCCGTTGGCCACCAGGTCCTCGTAGCGTTCGCTGCCGAAGTGACGCTTGGCCACCCAGCCGATCATCTGGATGTCGCGCAGCCCGCCGGGGGAGCTCTTGATGTTGGGCTCGAGGTGGTACTCGGAGTTGTTGTAGCGGTAATGCCGGGTGATCTGCTCCTGCCACTTGGCCTCGAAGAAGTGGTCGGCGGGCCACAGCCGCTCGGTGGTCAGGCGTGCCTGCATCGCCTCCCGCAGCCGCTCGGGGCCGGCCAGGGTGCGCGACTCCAGCAGGTTGGTGATCACCGTGACATCGGCCTCGGCCTCGCGCTCGCAGTCGGCCAGCGAGCGCACGCTGTGGCCGATCTCCAGGCCGATGTCCCACAGGAAGGTGATGAAGTCGGAGAGGGGCTCGCGGTACGGCCCGTCATCGTTCTCCTCGAGCAGCAGCAGCAGGTCGACGTCGGAGCTGGGGTGCAGCTCGCCGCGGCCGTAGCCGCCCACGGCGAGCAGCGCCACGCCATCGTCGGGCCACGCATGCCGCTCCCAGGCCACCGTGAGCAGCCGGTCGAGGCACCAGGCCCGGCCGTGGATCAGGTCGCGGATGTCGGCGCCGGCGTGGAAGCGCGCGTCGAGCCGCGCCTGGATGCCGCGCAGCGCCGCCTTGAAGGGGGCGACGGGCGAGCGGCTACCCGCCAGCTCGTCGCGGAAGCGGGCGACATCGAACAGCGTCTCGTCGGGCTCGAAGCGGTAGTGGTGCAGCAGCATGGCGCTCAGCGCTCGAGGAAGGCGAGGTCTTCCTCGCCGCGGGCGGTGAGCACCTCGACACCGCTCTCGGTGACCAGCAGGGTGTGTTCCCACTGGGCGGAGAGGCTCTTGTCGCGGGTCACCGCGGTCCAGCCGTCGCGCAGCACCTTGGTCTTGTGGGAGCCGATGTTGATCATCGGTTCGATGGTGAAACACATCCCGGTGGCCAGCGCGATATCGGCCTCGGGGGCGTAGCCGTCGTAGTGCAGCACCTGGGGCTCCTCGTGGAAGGTGGCGCCGATGCCGTGGCCGCAGAAGTCGCGTACCACCGAGTAGCCGTTGGCCTCGGCGTGTTGCTGGATGACGCGCGCGAGCTCGGAGAGGCGAACGCCGGGTCGGACCAGGGCGATGCTGTGGTAGAGGCACTCCTGGGTGACGCGGCACAGGCGCTCGCCCTGGATGTTCTCGCCGATGATGAACATCATGCTGCTGTCGCCGTGGTAGCCGTCGGCGGTCTTCACGGTGATGTCGATGTTCATGATGTCGCCTTTCTTGAGTCGCTTGGCGTCATCGGGGATGCCGTGGCAAACCACGTGGTTGATGGACGTGCAGATCGACTTGGGGAAGCCGTGGTAGTCGAGCGGGGCCGGCGTGGAGCCGAGCTCGTGGACGATGTAGTCGTGGCAGAGGCGGTCGAGCTCGCCGGTACTGGCGCCGGCCGTCACGTGGGGGGTGATCATCTCCAGCACGCTGGCGGCCTGGCGACCGGCCTCGCGCATCTTCTCGATCTCGTCGGGCGTCTTGATGGGAACGTTCATGGAGTCTCGGGTCAGGGTGGGGTCGCCCGGCGTCGGCAGGCACGAACGGCGGTCGGGCGACTTCATCTCGGAGTCGATCCATGGTATAAAGCTGCGCGCTTTCCTGCAATCGCTGTGCCCTGTCGTGCCGCCTTCTGGCCAGTCCGCTGGTCAGGCGCGCCGGGGGAGCAGCGGCAGCGAGGGCGTAAAGCAAAGCAACGCCTTGAAAACACACATGCACCGGCACATGGTCCCGGGTGCCGTCGGTTCATCCCGGCGGTCGGATCCATGGGGTGCGTGGAGGCCTAACCCGATTTTCCAGGAGTCATCCATGGCACACGTCAACATGCGGGACCTGCTGAAGGCAGGCGCTCACTTCGGTCACCAGACCAAGTACTGGAACCCGAAGATGAGCAAGTTCATCTTCGGCGCTCGCAACAAGATCCACATCATCAACCTCGAGCACACCCTGCCGGCCCTCAATGAGGCCATCGATGTGGTCGAGAAGATGGCAGCGGCCAACAACAAGATCATGTTCGTCGGCACCAAGCGCAGCGCGAGCAAGATCATCAAGGAAGAGGCCAACCGCGTCGGCCAGCCGTTCGTCAACCATCGCTGGCTCGGCGGCATGCTGACCAACTACAAGACCATCCGTCAGTCGATCAAGCGTCTGCGCGACCTCGAGACCATGCGCGAGGACGGCACCTTCGAGAAGCTGACCAAGAAGGAAGTCCTGATGGCGACCCGCGAGCAGGAGAAGCTCGAGCGTTCCATCGGCGGCATCAAGGAGATGGGTGGTCTGCCCGACGCGCTGTTCGTGATCGACGTCGACCACGAGCGCATCGCCATCAACGAGGCGAACAAGCTGGGCATTCCGGTCATCGGCGTGGTGGATACCAACTCCGACCCGGACGGCGTCGACTACGTGATCCCGGGCAACGATGACTCCATCCGTGCGATCCAGATCTACGTCAAGGCCATCGCCGACGCCTGCGGTCGTGCCAAGGAAGGTCGTCCCGACGAGTTCGTCGAGGTCACCGATGAGGTGGCACAGGAAAGCGACAGCGCCGCCGAGTGATCGCGGCCCGTCTGTCCGTTCGTCGGCTGCGGCGGTCGGGCGGGCGAGTAAGGGGGCCCTGGCCCCCTTTTTTCTCCCCAGGGCAGACTTTTCCGGGCTCTCGATGATCGATGGGTCCGGTCAGGCAAAACCATTCAGAGGTGAAACCCATGGCAGCTATCAGCGCCTCCCAGGTCAAGGAACTGCGCGAGCGTACCGGGCTCGGCATGATGGAGTGCAAGAAGGCCCTCACCGAGGCCGACGGTGACATCGAGATCGCCATCGAGAACCTGCGCAAGAGCTCCGGCCTCAAGGCCGCCAAGAAGGCCGGCCGTACCGCCGCCGAAGGCACCGTGGTGACCCGCGTGGCCGAGGACGGCAGCTACGGGGTGATGGTCGAGATCAACTCCGAGACCGATTTCGTCGCCCGCGACGACAACTTCAAGGCCTTCGCCGACAAGATCGCCGACGCCTTCTTCGCCGCCAGGAGCGAAGACGTTGCCGCGGTCATGGCCGGCGATCTCGAGACCGCCCGCGAGCAGCTGGTGCAGAAGATCGGCGAGAACATCGGCGTGCGTCGCTGCGTGGTGGTCGAGGCCGGCGACGGCAACCTGGTGGGCGAATACGTCCACGGTGGTCGTATCGGCGTGCTGACCGTGCTCAAGGGCGGCAACGCCGACGTGGCCAAGGACGTCGCCATGCACGTCGCCGCCATCAATCCGGCCGTGGCGCTCCCCGAGGATATGCCCCAGGAGCAGCTGGACAAGGAAAAGGCGATCATCCTCGCCCAGCCCGACATGGCCGGCAAGCCCGAGCAGATCGCCGAGAAGATGGTCCAGGGTCGCCTGAAGAAGTACCTGGCCGAGAACAGCCTGACCGAGCAGCCCTTCGTCAAGGATCCGAACCAGAGCGTCGCCGAGTTCGTCAAGGCGGCGGGTGGCGAGGTGATCGGCTTCACCCGCTTCGAGGTGGGCGAGGGCATCGAGAAGGAAGAGGTCGACTTCGCCAAGGAAGTGATGGAACAGGCCAAGCGTAGCTGAGGTCACAGGTTCCAGTTCGACGATGGCGTGCGCGGGAGCGCACGCCTTCGCGTATCCGGCCGGTGGATCCGGCCATCGTTGAAGCCCACTGCTGACGCCCCAGGGAGAGATGCCATGCCCACATCGGATCATGCCGACATGCCGATCGATCGCCCGTCCAAGGCCGAGACCGCTCGTTCGGACAAGTCCCGCTCGGAGAAGTCGAAGTACAAGCGCATCCTGCTGAAGCTCTCCGGCGAGGCGCTGATGGGTGAGCACGATTTCGGCATCGACCCCAAGGTGCTCGACCGCATGGCGCTGGAGATCGGCCAGCTGGTCGGCATCGGTGTTCAGGTCGGCATCGTGATCGGCGGCGGCAACCTGTTCCGCGGCGCCGCCCTCAATGCCGCGGGCATGGACCGGGTCACCGGTGACCACATGGGCATGCTGGCCACGGTGATGAACGCCCTGGCCATGCGTGATGCCCTGGAGCGCTCCAACATCCGCTCGCGGGTGATGTCGGCGATTCCCATGAGCGGTGTGGTCGAGCACTATGACCGTCGTACCGCCATCCGCTACCTCACCTCCGGGGACGTGGTATTGTTCTCGGCCGGCACCGGCAATCCCTTCTTCACCACCGACTCGGCGGCCTGCCTGCGCGGCATCGAGATCGACGCCGACGTGGTGGTCAAGGCCACCAAGGTCGACGGGGTCTACGACAAGGATCCGGTCAAGTTCGACGACGCGGTGAAGTACGACCAGTTGAGCTATGACGATGCCCTCGACCAGAAGCTCGGGGTGATGGATTTGACCGCCATCTGCCTGGTGCGGGACCATGACATGCCGGTTCGGGTCTTCAACATGAACAAGCCGGGCGCCCTGCTGAATCTGGTGGTGGGCGGCGAGGAAGGCACGCTGATAGACAGAGGTTGACAACGTGATCAATGACATCAAGAAGGATGCGGAATCCCGCATGAAGAAGAGCCTCGAGGCCCTTCATGGCAACCTGAACAAGATCCGCACCGGGCGTGCGCACTCCAGCATCCTGGATTCGGTGACCGTGGACTACTACGGCTCCCAGGTGCCGCTCAACCAGGTGGCGAACATCAACACCGAGGATGCGCGCACCCTGTCGGTGGTGCCCTGGGAGCAGAACATGGTGCCCAAGATCGAAAAGGCCATCATGACCTCCGATCTCGGCCTGAATCCCTCGACTGCCGGCAACAACATCCGCGTGCCGATGCCGATGCTGACCGAGGAGACCCGCAAGGGCTACATCAAGCAGGCCCGTCAGGAAGCCGAGCACGCCCGGGTGGCGGTGCGCAACGTGCGCCGCGATGCCAACGGTGATATCAAGGCGCTGCTCAAGGAGAAGGAGATCACCGAGGACGAGCAGCACCAGGCCGAGGAGGCGATCCAGAAGTTGACCGACAAGTACATCGCCGACATCGACAAGACGCTGGAATCCAAGGAACAGGACCTGATGCAGGTCTGAGGATGGTCGGGTGGCCCTCTCCTCGCGGCCCTGGCGCACCGAGTGAGGGCCACCCGGCCCGGCACACCCCCCCCACGCGAGACATCATGACGTCACCGCAGCCCCCCAAGCCCCGCTCCGGGGATAGCGACCGAGCTGCCCCCGAGGGCGGGGTGCCACGCCATGTGGCCATCATCATGGACGGCAACAACCGCTGGGCAAAGGCCCGTGGCCTCTCCGGTGTACGCGGCCATCGTGCCGGCGTCGAGGCGGTGCGCGCCGTGATACGGCGTGCCGCCGAGCGTGACATCGAGACCCTGACCCTGTTCGCCTTCTCCAGCGAGAACTGGAAGCGTCCCAAGGCCGAGGTGAGTGCGCTGATGGAGCTCTTCCTGATGGCGCTCAAGCGCGAGGTCAGGAAGCTCCACGACAATGGCATCCGCCTCTCGGTGATCGGTGACCGCACGGCCTTCTCCGACTCGATCCAGAAGTACATCGCGAAGGCCGAGGAGAAGACCCGCGACAACACCCGCATGCACCTGGTCGTCGCCGCCAACTACGGCGGTCGCTGGGACATCGCCGGTGCCGCCCGGCGCCTGGCCGAACGGGTCGCCGCCGGCGAGCTCTCGCCGGACGCGATCGACGAGCATGCCATGGACGGTGAGGTCTGCCTGGCCGGTGACGCGCCGGTGGATCTCTGCATCCGCACCAGTGGCGAGCAGCGCATCTCCAACTTCCTGCTGTGGCAGATGGCCTATGCGGAGCTCCATTTCACGCCGCTGCTGTGGCCCGATTTCGATGGCGAGGCCTTCGATCTGGCGCTGGCCGACTTCCAGCGTCGCCAGCGACGCTTCGGCATGACCGACGAACAGGTCGAGGCGCAAGGTGCTTAGACAGCGGATCCTCACCGCGGCCTGGCTGGCGCCACTGATGCTGGCCGGCCTGTTCGGCCTCTCGGGGGGCGCCTTCGCGCTCTTCACCGGGGGCATCGTGCTGCTCGCCGGCTGGGAGTGGACCAACCTGGCCGGCGTCGAGGAGCGCGACAATCGCCTCCTGCTGGTCGGTGCCCTGGCCGGGCTGATGGCCGTGATGTGGGCCGGCGGCGCCGCCCTGGCGGCCTGGCCGCTGTGGCTGGCGGCGGCGGGCTGGCTGGCCAATCTCTACTGGGTCACCCGCTACCCCGAGCGGCGGGTGCAGTGGCAATCCACGCCACGGCGCCTGGCCATGGGGCTCTGGGTACTGCTGCCGGCCTGGGTCGGCCTCAACGTGCTGCGCGACTCCGGTGCCGTCTGGCTGCTGTTCGTGCTGCTGCTGGTGTGGTGTGCCGATATCGGCGCCTACTTCGCCGGCCGCGCCTTCGGCAAGCGCAAGCTGGCACCGAGGGTCAGCCCCGGCAAGAGCTGGGAAGGGGTGGGGGGCGGGATGGCCGCCACCGCGCTGCTGGCGGTGTGCTATGCCGTCTGGCAGGGGCTCGGCGCCGGCGGTGGCCTGATCCTGGTGGTGACGGCCCTGGCGGTGACCCTGGCCTCGGTGGTGGGTGACCTGCTCGAGAGCATGCTCAAGCGCCACCGCGGCATCAAGGACTCGAGCAACCTGTTGCCCGGTCACGGCGGTGTGCTCGATCGCATCGACAGCCTGACCGCCGCCCTGCCGCTGTTCGCGCTGCTCTACCTGGGAGCGCTGTAGATGGCCGGCACACTCGCCCACCCGCGCACGGTGACCGTACTGGGGGCCACCGGCTCCATCGGGTCCAGTACCCTGGACGTGATCGCCCGCCATCCCGAGCGCTACCGGGTGCACGCCCTGACCGCCCACCGTTCCCGCGAGGCACTCCTTGCCCAGTGCCGCCGGCATCGGCCCGCCGTGGCCGTGCTCGCGGCCGAAGCGGATGCCGCCTGGCTGCGCGAGCGGCTCGGCGAGGCCGGGCTCGCCACCGAGGTGCTCGCCGGGGGCGAGGCGCTGGTCGAGGTGGCGGAAGCGGGCGAGGTGGACGTGGTGATGTCGGCCATCGTCGGTGCCGCCGGCCTGCTGCCGACCCTGGCCGCCGTGCGCGCCGGCAAGCGGGTGCTGTTGGCCAACAAGGAGGCGCTGGTGATGTCCGGGGCGCTGTTCATGGAGGCCGTGACCGCCTCCGGGGCGACGCTGCTGCCCATCGATTCCGAACATAATGCCATCTATCAGTGTCTACCAGCCGAGCACCGCGGTGGGCTGAGGCGTCACGGGGTCACCCGGCTGCTGCTGACCGCCTCCGGCGGTCCCTTCCGCGGCTGGGCCAGTGCCGAGCTGGCGGCGGTGACCCCGGAGCAGGCCTGCGCCCACCCCAACTGGTCCATGGGGCGCAAGATCTCGGTGGACAGCGCCACCCTGATGAACAAGGGGCTCGAGTTGATCGAGGCGTGCTGGTTGTTCGACGCCCGCCCCGAGCAGGTACAGGTGGTGGTGCATCCGCAGAGCGTGATCCACTCCATGGCCGCCTACGCCGACGGTTCGGTGATCGCCCAACTGGGCAATCCGGACATGCGTACGCCGATCGCCTTCGGCCTGGCCTGGCCGGAGCGCATCGATGCCGGCGTCGAGGCCCTGGACCTGTTCGCGGTGGCGCGGCTCGACTTCGAGGCCCCTGACGAGGTGGCTTTCCCCTGCCTGCGCCTGGCGCGGGAGGCGATGGCCGCCGGGGGCACGGCACCGGCGGTGCTCAATGCCGCCAACGAGGTGGCCGTGGCGGCCTTCCTCGAGGGCCGGCTCGGCTTCACCGGGATCGGCGAGCTGGTGGCCAGGGTGCGTGACGCCCGGCCGGTGGAGGCGGCCGCCGACCTCGAGACGGTCCTCGAGGCCGATGCGCGAGCCCGCCAGGCGGCGCGTGACTGGCTGAACCGTTGCTGATGCAACCCTTACTGCAACCCGACAGGAGACCGCCTTGGGCGTGATCCAGAACGTGCTGGCCGTCATCGTGGTGCTGGGCCTGCTGATCACCTTTCATGAGTACGGCCACTTCTGGGTGGCACGGCGCTGTGGTGTCCAGGTGCTGCGCTTCTCGGTGGGCTTCGGCAAGCCGATCTGGTCCCGTGTCGACCGCCACGGGACGGAGTTCGCCGTGGCCGCGATTCCGCTCGGTGGCTACGTCAAGATGCTCGACGAGCGCGAGGCGCCGGTGCCCGTCGACCAGCTCGACCGGGCCTTCAATCGCAAGACGGTGTGGCAGCGTATCGCCATCGTCGCCGCCGGCCCCCTGGCCAACTTCCTGCTCGCCATCGTCGCCTACTGGGCACTGTTCGTGGTCGGCACGACCACCGTGGCGCCGGTGATCGGTGACGTCACGCCCGATTCGCCCGCGGATCGTGGGGGGCTGCGCCCCGGCCAGGAGATCACCGCGGTGCAGGGCGCGCCGGTACGCTCCTGGGACGAGATCAACCTCAAGCTGATCGCGGCCATCGGGGTGAGCGGTGAGCTCAGCGTCGATGCCCGCGACGACGCCACTGCCACTTCCCGTGAGCACCGGCTGCCGGTGGAGGAGTGGCTGGTACGCCAGGATCCGCCCCAACCCCTGCCCAGCCTGGGGGTCACCCCCTGGCGCCCGCCCTACCCGGCGGTGCTCGGCCAGGTCGTCGAGGGCGAGGCGGCGGCGGCGGCCGGTCTCGAGCCCGGCGACGAGGTGGTCGCGGTGGACGGGGCCCCGGTCGACGACTGGATGTACTTCGTCGATACCGTGCGGGCCAGCCCCGGCGAGCCCCTCGAACTCGAGGTGCTGCGTGGCGGGGAACGGCTCCGGCTGTCCATCACCCCCGGGCGCAACGAGTTGGAAGAGGGGGTCGCCATCGGCTACATCGGGGCCGGCGTCGAGCCGGTGGCGTGGCCCGAGGAGTATCGCCGCGAGATCCGCTACGGACCGGTGGCGGCGGTGGGCCAGGCCGTGGCGCGCACCGGCGAGATGACGGTGCTGACCCTGGATGCCATCCGCAAGATGCTGGTCGGGCTGATCTCGCCGACCAACCTCTCGGGGCCGATCACCATCGCCCGGGTGGCCGGTGATACGGCACGCACCGGGCTCGAGAGCTTCGTCAGCTTCATGGCCTACCTGTCGATCAGCCTGGCGGTGCTCAACCTGCTGCCGATTCCGGTGCTGGACGGCGGCCATCTGCTCTATTATTTCGTCGAAGTCGTGCGCGGGCGGCCGGTATCGGAGCAGATCCAGGCCATCGGACTGCGTATCGGCCTGGCGCTGGTCGGCACCCTGATGCTGATGGCGGTCTACTTCGATCTGATGCGACTCTGGTAGCGCGCGAACGCGTGGGCGGCACAAGGAGGTGGGGCCCGGTCTCCAGCCTTGTCAGTTACCCGCACAAATGTATAAGGTGCCTGTTCCGGACAGGATTGGCAGATCAACGCGAGCGAATCGACTGCATGAAAATCAAGACCATCGGATTGGCGACACTGCTGCTCGCCGGGGCCACCCTGGCCCAGGCGGAACCTTTCGAAGTTTCCGACATTCGGGTAGAAGGACTGCAGCGGGTCTCCGCGGCTTCCGTATTCAATGCCTTTCCTGTCAGCGCCCGCGATCGCGTGGATGACCGTGAGCTGGCGGAGGCGACGCGCAATCTGTTCGCCACCGGCCTGTTCGAGGACATCCAGCTCGCCCGCGACGGTGATGTCCTGATCATCCAGGTGGTCGAGCGCCCTACCATCACCCGCCTCAACATCACCGGCAATCGCCAGATCGGCGACGACGAGTTGCGCGAGGGGCTGGAGCAGGCCGGCCTGGCCGAGGGCCAGGTGCTGCAGCTCTCCACCCTGGAGGAGATCCAGCGCGAGCTCGAGGGGGTCTACCAGGGGCAGGGCCGCTACAGCGCGACCATCGATGCCAGCGTCGAGGAGATCGACGAGGGCCGGGTCCAGGTCGACATCGACATCAACGAGGGGGCGGTGGCGAAGATCCGCCAGATCAACATCGTCGGCAACCGGGACTTCGACGACGAGACCCTGCGCGACGTCTTCGAGCTCAACGACCGGCCCGGGCGCCTGTTTGGCTGGTTCTCCCGCGACGAATACTCCCGAGAGGCGCTCTCCGGCGACCTGGAGCGGCTGCGCTCCTTCTATCTCGATCGTGGCTACGTGAACTTCGCCATCACCTCGACCCAGGTCTCGATCAGCCCCGACAAGTCGCAGATCTTCATCACCGTGAATGTCGACGAGGGGCGCCAGTACCGCCTGGGCGACATCCGCTTCGTCGGCGACCTGAAGATCGGCGAGCGTGAGGCGCGCGACCTGCTGCAGGTGGAGAGTGGTGAGATCTTCTCGCGCAGCGACGTCACCGCCTCCTCCGAAGCACTGCGCTCGCGCCTGGGTGCCGAAGGCTTCGCCTTCGCCAACGTCGACGGCGTGCCGGAGATCGCCGCCGACGGCGAGACCGTGGATCTCACCTTCCGGGTGGATGCCGGGCAGCGCGCCTATGTGCGGCGCATCAATTTCATCGGCAACACCACCACCCAGGACGAGGTGCTGCGCCGCGAGATGATCCAGCTCGAGGGCGCGCCGGCCTCCACCGAGTCGATCAGCCAGTCGCGTCAGCGCCTCGAGCGTCTCGGCTTCTTCCGCCAGGTCGACGTCGAGACCCAGCCGGTGGCCGGCGAGTCCGACAAGCTCGACGTCACCTACACCGTCGAGGAGCAGCCCTCGGGGTCGGTGTCGGCGAGCATCGGCTTCTCCCAGAGCGCCGGCGTGATCTATGGCGCGGCGCTGGCCCAGAACAACTTCCTCGGCACCGGCAACCGCGTGAACATCGGCGCCCAGCGCAGCGATACCTTCACCAGCCTGAACTTCGGTTTCACCGACCCCTACTGGACCCTGGACGGCATCTCGCGGGGCTACAACCTCTTCTACCGCGAGACCGACTATGAGGACTCCGATATCTCCACCTACTCCACCGACGCCTACGGCGGTGGCATCAACTTCGGCTATCCGATCAACGAGCTGACCCGGCTCAATTTCGGTGCCTCGGTGGAGGACCTGACGGTCAAGACCTACAGCGACACGTCCCAGGAGATCCAGCAGTACGTGGAGGACCAGGGCGCCGACGCCCAGAGCCTCAAGCTCACCGCCAGCTGGACACGCAACAACCTCAACCGCGGCATCATGCCCACCGCCGGCAACTATCAGCGCCTGTCGCTGGAGAGCGCGGTGCCGGGCAGCGACGCCGAGTACTACAAGCTCCGCGCCGAGGCCCGCCAGCTCTTCCCGCTCACCGAGGCCCATGACTGGGCCCTGAAGTTCAGCGGCGAGGTGGGCTACGCCGACAGCGTCGGTAGCGACCCCTATCCGTTCTACGAGAACTTCTTTGCCGGTGGCCTGGGCTCGGTGCGCGGTTTCACCGCCAATACCCTGGGGCCGCGGACCACCCCGCCCGCCGAAGGGGGGCGCGATCGCACCCTGGGCGGTAACATGATGATGCAGGGCAGTGCCGAGCTGCTCTTCCCGCTGCCCTTCATCGAGGACCGCCGCTCGATGCAGACCTCGCTGTTCCTGGATGCCGGCAACACCTTCCTGACCGACTGCTATGCCACCCAGGACGGCACCTCGAACTGCAGCTCCGGGGTCGACTTGGGCGAGTTGCGCTACAGCGTGGGCATCGGCCTCTCCTGGCTGACCCCGGTGGGACCGCTGACCTTCAGCATTGCCGAGCCGCTCAACGACGAGAGCGGCGACGATACCCAGTTCTTCCAGTTCTCGCTCGGCCAGACCTTCTGATCGAGCCATGCAAGGAGCAAGACCATGCGCCACTTGACCGCCGCCCTCGGCCTGCTGCTGCTCGCCGCTCTCGCCTTGCCGGCCCAGGCCGCCGAGGTGGCCATGCTCGACTGGCGCCGTGCGTTGATGGAGACCGATGCGGCCCAGCGTTCCATGAGCGACCTGGAGGGCCGCATCGGCGGCCAGCAGCAGCAGGCCCGGTCGCTGGGCGAGGAACTGCAGCAGATGCAGCAGCGCCTGCAGCAGGAAGGGGAGGCGATGTCCGAGTCCGACCGCCAGTCGGCCATGCAGGAGTTCCAGCAGAAGGGCGCCGAGTTCGAGCAGCTCCGCGGCCAGATCATGCAGGCCCAGCAGCAGGCCGAGCAGCAGTTCCTGCAGGAGGCCGAGCCCAAGCTGGAGCAGGCCGTGGATCAGGTCATCCAGCGTCACGGCGTCGAGGTGCTGGTGGAGCCCCAGGGGGTGCTGCACGCCGACCGTGACTTGCCGGACCTGACCGATGAGGTGACCCAGGTCCTCAATTCGCTCTTCTGAGCGGGCGACACAACCGGATCAGGTCCCATGACGTATCCAGACTCCCCCACTTTCACCCTCGGCGAACTCGCCGAGCGACTCGACGCCCACCTGGTCGGCGATGCCGGCCGACGGGTGAGCGGCCTGGCCACGCTCAGGGATGCCGGCCCCGCGCAGGTCGCCTTCCTGGCCAACCGTGCCTATCTCAAGGACCTGCCGGGCACCCGTGCCGCCGCGGTGCTGCTCTCGCCCGAGCTTGGCGAGGAGTGCCCGGTGGACCGGCTGGAACTGGCCAACCCCTACCTGGCCTATGCCGCACTGTCGCGGCTGTTCGATCCCCTGGCCAGCCGTGCACCGGCTGGCATCCACCCCTCGGCGGTGGTGGCGAAGAGTGCTCGTCTCGGCGAGAGGGTCGAGGTCGGCCCCCAGGCGGTGATCGAGGCGGGCGTCACCCTGGGCGACGACGTGGTGATCGGTCCGGGCTGCGTGGTCGGCGCCGATTCGGGTATCGGCGCGGGATCTCGCCTGCATGCCAATGTCACCATCTGCCATGGCGTGATGATCGGCGAACGGGCCATCCTGCACAGCGGCTGCGTGATCGGCGGCGACGGCTTCGGCTTCGCCCACGACGGCGCGGGTTGGCACAAGATCGCCCAGCTCGGCGGCGTGGTGCTGGGCGACGACGTCGAGGTGGGCAGTTGCTCGAGCATCGACCGCGGGGCGCTGGGTGACACCGTCATCGGCAACGGCGTCAAGATCGACAGCCAGGTGCAGATCGCCCACAACGTGCAGATCGGTGATCACAGCGCCCTGGCCGGCTGCGTCGGCATCGCCGGCTCCACCCGGGTGGGGAAGCACTGCATGCTCGGCGGTGGCGTGGGACTCTCGGGCCATCTCACCCTCTGCGACGGGGTGCAGGTCACCGGGATGAGCCTGGTGACCAACTCGATCCTTGAGCCGGGTGTCTATTCGTCGGGCACCGGGGCGATGAAGAACGCCCAGTGGCGCAAGAATGCCGTGCGTTTCAAGCAGCTCGACGATCTCGCCAAGCGACTGGCGCGGCTCGAGAAGTCCGGGCGTGGCGGCTGAGGCCGCCACGCTCGTGAACGCCGCCGTGGAAAGGAGGGCGGTTGAGCGCACGGCGAGGGGCGCTATAATCCACCGCCTGTCCGACGGTCGAGGCCGCCGGCTCGTGCCCGCCGCGCCGCGGGCATTTCGTCATTTCAGAGGTCGTAACGATGGTAATGGACATCAACGAGATTCGTGAGTATCTGCCCCACCGCTATCCCTTCCTGCTGGTGGACAGGGTGACGGAGCTTGCCCTTGGCGAATCCATCGTCGCCTACAAGAATGTCAGCATCAACGAGCCGTTCTTCAATGGCCACTTCCCCCACCACCCGATCATGCCCGGGGTGCTGGTGATCGAGGCGCTGGCCCAGGCCTGTGGCATCCTCGGCTTCAAGACCGTCAACAAGCTCCCCGCCGACGGCTATGTCTACTACCTGGTCGGCAGCGACAATGTCCGCTTCAAGCGTCCGGTGATGCCCGGCGACCAACTGGTGCTGCGTGCCGACGTGATTCGCGAGAAGCGCGGCATCTGGAAATTCGCCTGCCGGGCCACGGTGGCCGGCGAGCTGGCCTGCGAGGCCGAAATCATCTGTGCCGAGAGGAAGGTCGCTTGATTCATCCCACTGCCATCATCGATCCCGCGGCGCGCCTGGCCGACGACGTCGAGGTGGGGCCCTTCTCGGTGATCGGGCCCGACGTCGAGGTCGGGCCCGGGAGCCGGATCGGCCCGCATGTGGTGATCAAGGGCCCCACCGTGCTCGGCGCACGCACCCGCATCTTCCAGTTCGCCTCGGTCGGCGAGGATTGCCAGGACAAGAAGTATGGCGGTGAACCCACTCGCCTGGTGATGGGGGACGACAACGTCATCCGCGAAGGGGTGACGCTGCACCGCGGCACCGCCCAGGACCGCGGCGAGACCACCATCGGTTCGCGCAACCTGTTCATGGCCTACGTGCATGTGGGCCACGACTGCGTGATCGGCAACGACTGCATCCTGGCCAATCAGGTGACCCTGGCCGGTCACGTGTCCCTGGGCGACCACGCGATTCTCGGTGGGCTCTCCGCCATTCACCAGTTCTGTCACTTCGGTGCCCACGCCATGGCCGGTGGCGGCTCGATCATCACCAAGGATACCCCGGCCTACGTGATGATCAACGGCAACCCGGCCGAGGTCCATGGCCTCAACCTGGTGGGGCTCAAGCGCCGCGGCTTCTCAAAGGAGGCGATCAAGGCGCTGGGCGAGGCCTACAAGCTGGTCTACCGCCAGGGGCTGACCGTGGAGCAGGCGCTGAAGGGGATTCGCGAGCGTTTCTCCCTTCCCGAGACCGAGGTCTTCGCCACCTCCATCGAGGTGTCGACCCGCGGTATCATCCGCTGACCATGGTATCGCCGAGATGACGGTTCGACGCGTCTACCTCGTCGCGGGCGAGCTTTCCGGCGATATCCTCGGCGCCGGCTTGATGCGCGCGCTCAAGGCGCGCCACCCGCGCGTCGAGTTCCGTGGCATCGGCGGCCCGCGCATGATCGCCGAGGGCATCGACAGTCGCTTTCCCCTGGAGACCCTCTCGGTGATGGGCCTGGTCGAGGTGGTGAAGCACCTGCCCGCGCTGATCCGGGTCAGGCGTACCCTTCGGCAGGATGCGCTCGACTGGCGGCCCGATATCATGGTCGGCATCGACGCCCCCGACTTCAACCTGGGGCTGGAGCGTCAGTTGCGCGAGGCCGGCATCACCACCGCCCACTACGTCAGCCCCTCGGTGTGGGCCTGGCGCCAGGGCCGGGTCAAGGGCATCGCCAGGTCCGTCGATGCCATGCTCACCTTCCTGCCTTTCGAGGCGGCCTTCTACGCTCGCCACCGGGTGCCGGTGGCCTTCGTCGGTCATCCGCTGGCCGACGAGTTGCCACTGGCCAACGATCGCACCGCCACGCGACGTGAGCTGGGACTGGCGCCCGAGGCGCCGGTACTTGCCGTGCTGCCGGGCTCCCGGGCCAACGAGATCCGCTTCCTCGGGGCGACCTTCCTCGACGCCGCCGAGAGGCTCTGTGCCTCGCGTCCCGAGCTGCGGGTGGTGGTGCCGGCGGCGACGCCCAAGCGCCGCGAGGAACTGGAATCGCTGCTGGTGATGCGGCCTGGCCTGGCCGAACGGCTGAGCCTGCTCGACGGCCAGGCCCGGGAGGCCATGGTGGCCTCCGACGCGGTACTGCTCGCCTCGGGCACCGCGGCGCTGGAAGCGATGCTCTGCCATCGCGCCATGCTGGTGGCCTACAAGATGGCCCCGGCGACGCACTGGTTGGCCAGGCGGTTGGTCAAGACCGAGTGGATCTCGCTGCCCAACCTGATCGCCCGCGAGACGCTGGTGCCGGAACTGATCCAGGAGGCGGCGACCCCGCAGGCAATCGCCGAGCGCCTCGGCGCCATGCTCGACGACGCCGAGGGGCGTGCGGCCCTGGAGACGCGTTTTGCCGAGATGCATGCGCGGCTACAGCGTGACGCCAGCCGCCGCGCGGCCGAGGCGATAGAGGCGCTGGTGGAGGGGCGCGCGCTGCCCGAGAGCGTGTCGGCCCTGGAGGCGACGCCCGAGGGGGTAGGCCAATGAGCCGCGTGCGTGACCTGCCGCCACTGGAGATCGGCTATCGCGGCACCCGCCTGGCCGGGGTCGACGAGGTCGGGCGCGGCCCCCTGGTGGGTAGTGTGGTGGCGGCGGCGGTGATCCTCGACCCGGCCCGGCCCATCGCCGGGCTCTCCGACTCCAAGCAGTTGAGCGCCCGTCGGCGCGAGGCGCTGGATGCCGAGATCCGCCGCCGGGCGCTGGCCTTCGCCGTGGCCGAGGCGAGTGCCGCCGAGATCGACGAACTCAACATCTACCATGCCACCCACCTGGCGATGCGGAGGGCCATCGATGCCCTGTCGGTGGCCCCGGAGTATCTGCTGGTGGACGGCAATCGCCTGCCCGGGCATCATGTTCCCGGCCAGGCGGTGGTCAAGGGCGATGCCCGTCATCCGGCCATCGCCGCCGCCTCGATACTCGCCAAGGTGGCCCGGGATGCCGACATGGTGGCGCTGGATGCCCGCTATCCCGACTATGGCTTCGCCCGCCACAAGGGCTACCCGACCCGCGAGCACCTGGCCGCCCTGGAGCGCCTCGGCGCGCTTCCCGAGCATCGCCGCTCCTTCGGCCCGGTCAGGCGTCAGCTGGCGCTGTTCTGAACCACCAAACCCTTGAGTTCAACATGACCACGCCCTTCGTACATCTCCGCGTCCATACCGAATACTCCCTGGTCGATGGCCTGGTGCGGCTCAAGCCGCTGATCCAGGCGGCGGTGGCGCACGAGACGCCGGCGCTGGCGGTCACCGACGAGGCCAACCTGTTCGGCCTGGTCAAGTTCTACAAGGGCGCCGAAGGCGCCGGCCTCAAGCCGATCATCGGGGCCGATCTCTGGCTGTCCAACCCCTTCGACGAGGAGCACCCTTACCGGTTGACCCTGCTGGCGATGAACGACGTCGGCTATCGCAACCTCACCGAGCTGATCTCGCGGGGCTGGATGGAGGGGCAGCGCCAGGGCCGGGCGTTGCTCGACAAGGCCTGGGTGCTGGAGGCGAGCGAGGGGTTGATCGCGCTCTCGGGCGGTCGCGAGGGCGAGATCGGCCGGCACCTGCTCAGCGATCACCACGACGAGGCGCGCGCCCTGCTCGAGGGATGGAACGCCGCCTTCCCCGGGCGCTTCTATCTGGAGCTGATCCGCACCGGCCGGCCGATGGAAGAGGAGTGCGTGCACCTGTCGGTGGACCTGGCCATCGAGACCGGCACTCCGGTGGTGGCCACCAACGATGTGCGCTTCCTCGAGCGCGACGACTTCTGGGCCCACGAGACCCGGGTCTCCATCGGCGAGGGCAAGGCGCTCGACGACAAGCGACGCGAGCGGCGCTACACCGAGGAGCAGTACCTCAAGAGCCCCGCGGAGATGGCCGAGCTGTTCGCCGACATCCCCGAGGCGCTCGAGAACAGCGTGATGATCGCCGCACGCTGCAGCGTGGGGGTGCGCCTGGGCGAGATCTTCCTGCCGGAGTTCGAGATTCCCGAGGGCATGACCCAGGACGAGTTCTTCCGCAAGGTCTCCCACGATGGGCTCACCGAACGCCTCGATTTCCTCTATCCGGCCGAGAAGTACCCCCGCGACGGCGCCGAGTTCGCCGAGATCGACGCCCGCTACCGGCAGCGCCTCGACTTCGAGCTCGACATCATCATCCAGATGGGGTTCCCGGGTTACTTCCTGATCGTGATGGACTTCATCCAGTGGGCCAAGGACAACGACGTCCCGGTAGGGCCGGGGCGGGGCTCCGGTGCCGGCTCGCTGGTGGCCTACGCGCAGAAGATCACCGATCTCGATCCGCTGGAGTACGACCTGCTGTTCGAGCGCTTTCTCAACCCCGAGCGGGTCTCGATGCCCGACTTCGACGTCGACTTCTGCATGGAGAAGCGCGACCGGGTGATCGACTACGTCGCCGACCGTTACGGCCGCAACGCTGTGTCGCAGATCGTCACCTTCGGCACCATGGCCGCCAAGGCGGTGGTGCGCGACGTGGCCCGCGCCCAGGGCAAGCCCTATTCGCTGGGTGACAAGCTCTCCAAGCTGATTCCCTTCGAGGTCGGCATGACCCTGGCCAAGGCCATCGAGGCGGAGCCGGCGCTCAAGGAGTTCGTCGAGAATGACGAGGAGGCCGCCGAGATCTGGGAGATGGCGGTCAAGCTCGAGGGCATCACCCGGGGCACCGGCAAGCACGCCGGCGGCGTGGTGATCGCGCCCACCAAGCTCACCGACTTCTCGCCGCTGCTGTGCGACGAGGAGGGCAACGGCCTGGTCGTGCAGTTCGACAAGAACGACATCGAGGAGGCCGGGCTGGTCAAGTTCGACTTCCTCGGCCTGCGCACCCTGACCATCATCGACTGGGCGCTGGAGATGGTCGACAAGGTGCGTGCCGTCAAGGGCGAGGGGCCGCTCAACATCGACAGCATCCCCCTCGATGACGGGCCCACCTTCGAGATGCTCAAGCGCGCCGAGACCACGGCGGTGTTCCAGCTCGAATCGCGCGGCATGAAGGAGCTGATCAAGCGCCTGCTGCCCGACTCGCTGGAGGACATGATCGCCCTTGTCGCCCTGTTCCGCCCGGGGCCGCTGCAGTCGGGCATGGTCGACGACTTCATCAACCGCAAGCACGGCCGCGCCGAACTCTCCTATCCCCACCCGGACTACCAGCACGAGTGGCTCAAGCCGGTGCTCGAGCCCACCTACGGCATCATCCTGTATCAGGAGCAGGTGATGCAGATCGCCCAGGTGCTGGCCGGCTACAGCCTGGGTCAGGCCGACATGCTGCGCCGCGCCATGGGCAAGAAGAAGCCCGAGGAGATGGCCAAGCAGCGCGCCGGCTTCATGGAGGGCTGTGCGGCCAACGGCATCGACAAGGAGCTGGCGGGTAACATCTTCGATCTGGTGGAGAAATTCGCCGGTTACGGCTTCAACAAGTCCCACTCGGCGGCCTACGGCCTGGTCTCCTACCAGACCGCCTGGCTCAAGGCGCACTATCCCGGCCCCTTCATGGCGGCGGTGATGTCCACCGAGATGGACAACCTCGACAAGGTGGTGCCGCTGATCGAGGAGTCGCGGCGCATCGGTCTTACCGTGACACCACCGGACGTCAATATCGGCGGCTACAAGTTCACCGTCGACACCGAGGGCCGGGTGGTCTACGGCCTGGGTGCCATCCGTGGCGTGGGCGAGGGGCCGATCGGTGCCATCGTCGAGGCACGCGAGGCCGATGGGCCGTTCGCCGATCTGTTCGACTTCTGCCGACGGGTCGACCCCCGGCGCATGAACAAGCGCACCCTGGAGGCGCTGATCCGCTCGGGGGCACTGGACACCCTGGGGCCGAACCGCTCGGTGCTTGCCGCTGCCCTGGACGACGCCCTCAAGGCCGCGGCCCAGAGCCAGGCCAACCAGAGCCTGGGCATGATCGACATGTTCGGCGAGGCCTTCGCCGACGAGGCGGCCGGGGATGCCTATGCCGACTACCTGACGGTGCGCGACTGGACCGACAAGGAGCGCCTGGCCGGCGAGAAGGAGACCCTGGGGCTCTATCTGACCGGCCACCCCATCGACGAGTACGAGAAGGAGCTCGAGCGCTTCGTTTCCACTCGCATCAGCGATCTCCGGCCCTCGCGGGAGCCGCAGCGGGTCGCCGGGCTGGTGATCGGCGTGCGCACCATGAAGTCCAAGCGCGGCGACACCATGGCCTTCGTCACCCTGGACGACCGCACCGGGCGCATCGAGGCGTCGCTGTTCGGCGAGCTCTATGACCAGCTGCGCGGCCAGATCGAGGCCGACCAGGTGCTGATCGTCGAGGGCGAGGTGGCAAGCGACGACTACTCCGGCGGCCTGCGCCTGCGCGGCAAGGAGGTCACCCCCATGGTGGCGGCTCGCACCCGCTACGGCCAGGCGGTGGAGCTGTCCCTGGACGGCGCCCGGGCCAACGGCCGGCTGGTCGACAGCCTGCGCGACAGCCTCGCTCCCTGGCGTGACGGCGATGGCCTGCCGGTGCGGCTGCGCTACCGCAATGGCGAGGCCGTCGGCTGGCTGGAACTGGCCGATGAGTGGAAGGTCTCCCCCAGCGACGAGCTGCTGATCGCCCTGCGCGAGGTGCAGGGGCAGGATGGCGTGCGGCTGAAATACCGCTGATACCGTTCCGGAGCCGCCTTGCGTGGTTCCGTCAGGGTGCGATAATGCCCGGCATTCGATACTTGTCGCTCGGGACGCCACGAGGAGGTGGCCACCCCGGCGACAGAAGACGACAAGGCGCTAGCCCATATGAATCCCAACTATCTCGACTTCGAACAGCCCATCGCCGAACTCCAGGCCAAGATCGAGGAGCTGCGCCTGGTCGGCAACGACAGCCAGGTCAACCTCAACGACGAGATCGGCCGGCTCGAGGAGAAGAGCCGCAAGCTCACCGAGTCGATCTTCAGGGACCTGACCCCCTGGCAGGTCTCCCAGCTCTCGCGCCACCCCCAGCGCCCCTACACCCTCGATTACCTCGAGCATGTCTTCACCGACTTCGACGAACTCCATGGTGATCGCAACTTCGCCGACGATGCCGCCATCGTCGGCGGCGTCGCTCGCCTCGACGACCGCCCGGTGATGGTGATCGGCCACCAGAAGGGCCGCGACGTCAAGGAGAAGGTGCGCCGCAACTTCGGCATGCCGCGTCCCGAGGGCTACCGCAAGGCGTGCCGCCTGATGGAGATGGCCGAGCGCTTCCGGATGCCGGTGCTGACCTTCATCGATACGCCGGGGGCGTATCCGGGCATCGATGCCGAAGAGCGCGGCCAGAGCGAGGCGATCGCCTACAACCTGGCGGTGATGTCACGCCTCAGGACGCCGATCATCGCCACCGTGGTGGGCGAGGGCGGTTCCGGCGGGGCGCTCGCCATCGGCGTGTGCGACGAGCTCGCCATGCTGCAGTACTCCACCTACGCGGTGATCTCGCCGGAGGGCTGTGCCTCGATCCTGTGGAAGAGCGCCGAGAAGGCCTCGGATGCGGCCCAGGCCATGGGCATCACCGCCGAGCGGCTCAAGGAGCTGGGCTTCGTCGATACCCTGATCGAGGAGCCCCTGGGCGGCGCCCACCGCCACCCGGTGACCACCGCCGAGCGGGTCCGGGACTCGCTGCGTGAGAGCCTGGATCGCCTCGACGCCATGGACAGCGACGCCCTGCTCGAGCGGCGGTATCAGCGGCTGATGAGTTACGGTAGCCCGGCCTGAGTCGGGGTGATCCTTCGGGATCCTCGGTGCTTTGTTCAAGAGCTCGCCATGTCCCTTCAGCTTCTTGTCGATGACGCCCTGGCCCAGACCCCGCCGGGGCGTTGTGTCTGGGTCGCGCTCTCCGCTGGGCTCGACTCCTCGCTGCTGCTGACCCTGGCCGCCGATGCCTGCCGGCGCCACCCCCGTCCGCTCCATGCGCTGCATGTGCACCATGGCCTGCAGGCCGCCGCCGATGGCTTCGAGGCCCACAGC
>NZ_PNRE01000095.1 GCF_002879645.1 Halomonas heilongjiangensis
GACGAGCCCACCGCCAGCCTGGATGCCGACACCGAGGCGCGGGTGGTCGAGGCCCTGGCCGAGCTGGCTGGGGCGGGGCGCAGCCTGGTGATCGCCACTCACCACCCGGCGCTGATGGCGCTGGGGGATCGCCGGCTCGAGCTGGTGGCGGCACAGCCGGACGAGGCGCCGGTGCAGGAGGTCCCGCATGGCTGACTCCCGGCGCGTGGACCCGCTGCGTACCCCCCTGGCTCCCTGGCTGCGTCTGCTCGACCGGCGGCGACGGCGGTTGGTCGCGGGCGCGGCCCTGATGGCCCTGACGCTGCTCTCCGCCGTCGGCCTGCTGGCGCTCTCCGGCTGGTTCATCACCGCGAGTGCCCTGACCGGCATCGCCCTGGCGGCCGGGCTGGCGGCGAGCCTGGACGTCTATGTGCCCGGGGGTGGCATTCGCTTCTTCGCCGTGACCCGCACCGTGTCGCGCTACCTCGAGCGTCTCTACAACCACGATACCGTGCTGAGGCTGCTGGCCGATCTGCGTGGCCGGCTGTTCGGGGTGCTGGCGGGACTGGACGAACGCACCCTGTCGCGGCGCCGGGCCAGCGACTGGCTGCACCGCCTGACGGCCGATATCGACACCCTCGACGGCCTCTACCTGCGGCTGCTGGCGCCGCCGGCGGTGGCGGCCCTGGCGGTGCTCGGGTTGGGCGGCTTCCTGGCCCTGTGGTCACCGGCGGCCGGGGGGGCGGTGGTCGGGCTGCTGGGCCTGGCCCTGGCCTGGATCATCCTGGGCCAGGCACGCCTCGGCATGGCGACGAGCCACCGCCAGGTCGCCGACCTGGAGCGGTTGAGGGGGCGGCTGATCGAGCAGTGGCAGGGCCTCGCCGAGCTCGAGGCCTACGGCAGCCTGGCCGAGCATCGCCGGCGACTGGACGCCATCGAGGCGCGCATCGAGGCCGACCAGCGGCGGCTCGGGCAATGGACGGCGCTGGGTAACGCCCTGGTCGGTGTGGCGGTGGGAGCGACCCTGGTGGCGGTACTCTGGCTGGCGGCACTCGCCCATGCCGACGGGGGCCTCGCGGGGCCGCTGGTGGTGATGATGGCCCTGGCCGTGCTGGCGATGAACGAGGCGCTGGCCGGCCTGCCGATGGCCTTCACGCGGCTGGGAGCGACCCGGGCCGCCGCCGAGCGCCTCAACGCCCTGGAGGCGGCCCGACCGACCGACGTGGAGGCGGGTGAGGGGCTGCCGCCGGGGCCACCGGCGGTGACCCTGGCGGGGGTAACGCTGCGCTACCCCGGGGCCCTGGTGCCGGCACTGGACGATGTCACGTTCTCCCTGGTCCCCGGCGAGCGGCTGGCGGTCTGCGGTGCCTCGGGGGCCGGCAAGTCCAGCGTCGCCACCCTGCTTGCCGGCAGGCTCGGGGCGACCGAGGGGCGGGTCCGGCTGGGGGGCATCGAGGTCGGACGACTGTCAGCGTCGCGGCTCGCCGAACGCGTCGCGATGCTGACCCAGCGGGTCGACCTGTTCGACGCCAGCCTGGCCGCCAACCTGCGTGTCGCCGACGCAGCGGCGAGCGAGGCACGCCTGTGGCGGGCGCTGGCGGCGGTGGAACTGGCCGACTGGGCCGAGGCGCTGCCCGCTGGGCTCGCGACCCGGGTCGGGGAGGGCGGTCGCCGGCTCTCGGGGGGGCAGGCGCGGCGCCTGGCGCTGGCCCGGCTGGTGCTGCGCGAGCCGGACCTGGTGATCCTCGACGAACCCTTCGCCGGCCTGGATGCCGGGACCGCGTCGCGCATCGCGCGCTGGCTCGATGGCTGGCTGGACGGGCGCACGGTGGTCTACCTGGTGCATCATCTCGATGGCGGTGCGGTCGATCCCCCCGGCGTGCAGCACACCCTGCAACTGGTTGACGGACGGTTGAACGGCTATACCTGATAGCCTGTCGGGGTGACGCCGAGGGGAAGACCGCCATGGGGCAGTGCCAGAGGGCGAGAGCATCGTCGTGGTGGGGCGTGCGGCCGGGTGCCGTGGCCTTGCTGTTGTGGGTCGGTGGCGGCCTCGCCGGTCCGCTGGCGGCGGAGCAGCGGGTGGCGACGGTCACGCTCTCCTCGGGAGGCCTGGCGGAGATACACCGGACCGCGCCGCTGGAGGGGAGCGGCATCCTGCACCTCGACGTGCCCCTGGAGCAGGTCGACGACATCCTCAAGAGCCTGGTGGTGCGCGACCCCGAGGGTCGACTGGTCTCCCTGACGCTGGATGGTCACGCCGCCGTGGAGGAAACCTTTCGCCGGCTGCCCTTCGGGCCCGAGGACATGGGCTCGGTGGTGCGTCTGGCCGGTGCCCTGCAGGGGGTGCCCGTGAGAGCCACGTCGGGGGGCCGCAGCGTCGAGGGGCTGCTGCTCGGCGTCGACGTCCGGCCGCCCCGGGGCGAGGGGCAGGAGGAAACCCGGACCCTGGCGGTGCTCGATGACGAGGGCATCGTGGCGACCCTGAGGCTGGCCAGCGGGGCGCGGCTCGAGATCCTCGACGCGTCCCTGCGCGAGCGACTGCGCCAGGCGGCCCGGATCAGCGGGCGGGGGCGCACCGACGAGATGCGCCGTATCGCCATCGCCCTCGAAGGGCAGGGGGAACGCGAGGTGGGCCTCTCCTACGTGGTGGCCGCGCCGGTGTGGAAGACCGCCTACCGGCTGCTGCTCGATGGTGAGCGGGAGGCGCGCCTGCAGGCCTGGGCGGTGATCGAGAATGCCAGCGGCGCCGACTGGGACGCGGTGACCCTGACGCTCTCCAGCGGGGCCCCGGTGACGCTGTCCCAGCGCCTGCTCCAGCGCTACTGGCACACGCGTCCCGAGGTGCCGGTCAGCGCCGACA
>NZ_PNRE01000011.1 GCF_002879645.1 Halomonas heilongjiangensis
GAGCGCTCCGTGACGGAGCCGGCCGAGGCGCTGCGTTTCACCCTGCAGGTGGCCTGTCTCGACGGCCGCTGGTTGCTGCTGCTGCCCCGGGAGCGCAAGCCCGATGCCACCGGGCAACGGCTGCTGGCCAACCTGCTGCAGGCCGCCGGGGTGCTGCCCGAGCGGCCGCTCGATTTCGAGACCTTTCAATGGCCCCAGATGGAGGGGCTGCCGGTGGACGCGCCCCTGGAGGAGGCGCGCCAGGGGCTGCAGGCCTTCCTCGAGGGGCGCCGTCGTCGTGGCTGGGCCCCCGAGCGCCTGTTGCTCTTCGGTCACGATACTACCCTGGCCACGGTGCTGACCGTCGAAGGCGAGCACTGCGCCCTGCTCGACCTGCCCGCCTGGCAGGGGCCCGGCCTGGACGAACTGGCCGACAGCGCCGAGGCCAAGCGGGCCTTGTGGCCGCGTCTCGCCGGCTGGCGCGAGGCCTGGCACGGCTCCAGCGAGAACGACGATGCTGCGCCGGCTGGCGGCTGATGACCTGGCGGCCCTGGTCGCGCTGGAGACCCTGGCCCAGCCACACCCCTGGTCGCGGGACATGCTGGCCGGGGCGCTGGTGGGCGCCGATACGCGGGTGTTCGGCATCGTGTCGCAGGGCCGGCTGGTGGGGCATGCGATCGTGGCGAGGTTGCCCTTCGAGGCCGAACTTCAGGCACTGCTGGTGGCGCCCGGCCATCGTCGTCGGGGCCTGGCGGGCGAGCTGCTCGGGGCGGTGATCGAGCAGGCCCGATGCTGGGAGTGCGAGCGACTGCTGCTGGAGGTCAGGGCGGGAAATGAGGGGGCCATCGCCCTCTATCGCCGGGCCGGCTTCGCCGAGGACGGCCGCCGGCGCGGCTACTACCCTCCCCGGCGGCGCGGGGAGGGGCGGGAGGACGCGCTGCTGATGTCGCTCCCGCTCGATCGGTGCTGAGCCGAGGCGTTCAGTTGCCCGCGCCGGTCTCGACGTCGTCGAACTTGCCCAGCAGGTCGCCGAGCCGGCGCTCCCACTCCTCGCGCTCCTGCTTCAGGCGGGAGTTTTCCTCGCGCAGCTCCTCGGCTTCCATCTTGAGCAACTCAAGGGCCTCGACGGCGCTGGCAACCTTCTGCTCGAGCCGGTTGAAGAGTTCGATGCTCATCCTGTTCTCCTGACAATGTCCTTGCGGGTTCGGGCGCTCGCCCGAGCATGTGCCGGTCTGGCTGGGCCCGGGGTGGGATTCGATCAGCGCGCAGCGTAACGCCGTGGCCGGGCCTCAGCAAGCGTCGCTATCCGGCGACCCGGCCGCGCTACCGCCCCGGCGGTGGTAGAGACGGCCGGTGCTGTCGCCGGCGCGCACCTCACGGTGGAGTACCCAGGTGGTCGGCACGCACGGGGCCAGCTCCGACTCGGTCTCCAGGTAGATGAAGGCGTCCTCGGTCAGCCAGCCGCCCTCCAGCGCCGCGCAGCAGGGCGTGGCCAGCTCCTGGCGGAAGGGCGGGTCGAGGAAGACCAGCGAAAAGGGGGTGGGCTCGCCCGCGAGGAAGGCCCGGGCGTCGGCAGTGACCACGCGGGCGCGATCCGCGGCCCCGAGGGTCGCCAGGTTGTCGGCGAGGGCGGCGGCCACGCGGCCGTCATGCTCCACGAAGCAGGCCTGCCGGGCGCCCCGGGAGAGCGCTTCCAGCCCCAGCGCCCCGGTGCCGGCGAAGAGATCGAGCGCCCGGGCCCCCGGGGTGGCGGCGGTCAGCCAGTTGAACAGGGTCTCGCGCACCCGGTCGGGGGTGGGGCGCAGGCCGGGGCTGTCCAGTACCGGCAGCAGCCGGCGACGAAAGTCGCCGCCGATGATGCGCAGCCGACCGTGTCTCGGCTGGCGGGGAGCGCCGCCAGTGCCGTGTCGCCGGCGGCGAGGGCGTGAGGAGCGTTGTGTCATGGCCGGCATTGTACCCGTGGCCTTATCCACAGTCATGATGCGCGGTGGTAGGATGTGGCGATTCGTTCACCCGCGAGGCTGAATCATCTCATGTTCGGTTTTTTCAAGCGCAAGCAGCAGCAGGACAGGCCCGGGAAGCCGGAGGAGCAGGAGAACGAGCTCCTGACCGAGGAGGAGAGCCCACCGGCAGCCGACGGTGCGCACGCCGAGGAAGGCGATGCGCAGACGGCCGCCGACCGCGACGAAGCCGTTACCCCCCCTGCCGAGCCCACGGCCGCGCCGGACGC
>NZ_PNRE01000094.1 GCF_002879645.1 Halomonas heilongjiangensis
GCCCGGCCGCCAGCGAAGCGCCCATCGCCAGCCCGCGGCCGTCGAGCTGACGCCGCGCGCCGGGGCACTCGCTGCCCGGTCACTGGCACACTGAGGCGGGATTGCTCATGACTGGCGAGCGGATCGATGTCTCGCCTGCCCCACCCGGAAACGGGTGGGGTTTTTCGTTGCCATCGATGGGCTGTGCCGAACGGCGGGATTCGCGCGCCACGCGTTGCATGCCAACGACGATGGCTCGATCGCCCATGCGGAGCTGACTTGGGGCGGCGGCATGATCCTGTTGGGGCACGCCGGCGCTCTCAGCTCATCTCCAGGGCTATACGGAAGGCCCCCGTGTAGCCCGCCCCGCTTTCGGTCAGCTCCAGCACCAGCTCGTCTCCGCCACTGCGCCGGTAGATGCCGTCCCGGGCATTGCGCACATTGCGTGGCCCCCTCTCGGCATAGGGGGCCTGCTGGTGCACCCGATCGGTCAGGGCATCGTCGAGGTACAGCTGCGAGGTGAAGTCCAGGCCACGCTCGGCCTCGGGGGCGGTGCGGATCTTGAAATGGATATGCACGGCCCGCCCCGAATACCAGCCGGGATAGAGGGTGGTGAACCGGGCCATGCCACGGCTATCCGTTACCTGGTAGCCGCGCAGGAAGCGCTGTTCACGAGTATCGAAGCGCCCCGCGAGATCCTGCACTCCCGAGTAGACGCCCAGGGCGTCGCACTGCCAGAGATCCACCACCGCACCGGGCAGCGGCGTGCAGGCTTCGCCATCGAGCCGAGAGACGTGAAACGCCAGCGCCACCGGCACGCCCGGCTTGCGGGTACCATCGGTGGGGTCCGTACGAAGGTCGCTGCGCTCGAGCCGGGCATCCACGAAGTAGGGGCCCTCCGTCTGGCGCGGCCTGGCCACGCAGGTGGGTGCGCTAGCCTGCGCCCCGCCGGCTGATGCCGTGATGCTGCCCGCCCAGCCCCAGTGTGACGCGACGGCGGCCACCCCGGCGAGACGCAGCAACCGGCGTCGGCTCAGCCCCTGAGGGCTTGGCATGCGGCCCCGTTTGGCCATCTCGCGACTCCTCGAACAATGCTTCCTGTAGCATAGCCCGCCTGGCTCAGGGGCAGCGGCATCCTGAGCGGGATTGATTCCCATCCGCGCGTGGCGCTAACGTAGTGATCCTAGTCCGCGGGATGACAGGGAGGGTTCACTCATGAGCGAGAACAACGACAGGAGCATCATCAAGCGGATCTATGTACCCGCCCACGTTCGTCAGCTCCCCAATGGCGAGCGCGTGAAGGTCCCGGGGCACTACAGGGCTCCCGAGAAATGAGCGACGACGGCCTCTGCCCCTGATCTTTCGCCATGCGGCAGCCCATCACCGGCTACCACCGCGACGAGGAGGGCCACTGGGTGGCCGAGCTCGCCTGCGGCCACCACCAGCATGTGCGCCATCAGCCGCCCTGGGTCGAGCGCCCCTGGGTCACCAGCGAGGCGGGGCGCCGTTCGCGGCTCGGCATGCGGCTCGCATGCGTGAAGTGCGATCGGGGCGAGCCCCGCGACACCCCCGAAAAGGCGCTAGACTAGTCTCGATATCTCGGTCGAGAGTCGACCCCATGGCCAAGTCCCGCGACTCCCTCGAACGCTACCGGCAGAAGCGCGAGGCCCGCCGCACCCCGGAGCCCATCGTCGACGAAGCCCACCGCGAGCAGCACGGCGGGCCGATCTTCGTCATCCAGCTGCACGATGCCTCCACCCGGCACTACGACTTCCGTCTCGAGGTCGACGGCGTGCTGAAGTCCTGGGCGGTCCCCAAGGGCCCCTCCACCGACCCGCGGGTCAAGCGCCTGGCCATCCCCACCGAGGACCACCCGTTGGCCTATGCCGACTTCGAGGGCGTGATCCCCGCAGGCGAGTACGGCGCCGGCACCGTGCTGATCTGGGACCGGGGCCACTACCGTAACCTGAAGGAAGGCAACGCCCCGCCCTCGGTCGCCGAGCAGCTCGCCGACGGCCACGCCACCGTCTGGCTGGAGGGCGAGAAGCTGCGCGGCGGCTATGCGCTGATCCGCACGCGGCTCGAGCAGGGCAAGGACTGGCTGCTGGTGAAGATCGACGACGAGGCGGCGGATGCCCGGCGCAATCCGACCTCCACCGAGCCCGAGTCCGTCCGGTCGGGGCGCACCCTGGAGCAGATCGCGATCGAGGAGGGCCAGGGCCGAAATGGACATTGACGACCATCGCATCGACACCTCTAACCGCGACAAGCTGTTCTTCCCCGAGGCTGGCCTGACCAAGGGGGACCTGATCGACTACTACGCCCGGGTCGGCCCCACCATGCTGCCGCACCTCGAGCGCCATGCGGTGAGCCTGCAGCGCTTCCCCGATGGCCTGGGCGGCGAGGGTTTCTACCAGAAGGACGCCTCGGACCACTTCCCCGACTGGCTCGAGACGGTGCGCTTCCCCAAGCGCGAGGGCGGCAGCTTCATGGCGCCGCTCATCACCGGCCGCGCGGCCCTGGTCTACCTGGCGGACCAGGCCATGATCACGCCCCACCTCTACCTGTCACCGGCCGATGACCTGGAACACCCCGACCGGATGATCTTCGACCTGGACCCGCCGGAGGACACCGAGGACTTCGCCGTCGTGCGACGTGCCGCGCTGGACCTGCGCGCCCTGATGGCGGCGCTGTCGATGGCGGCCTGGGTGCAGACGACGGGCTCCAGGGGCTTCCATGTGGTGGTGCCGCTGGACGGCAGCCAGGATTTCGACACGGTCAGACGCTTCGCCCATGATGCGGCCCTGCTGCTGGTCCGTCGCCACGAGGATCGCTACACCCTGGCCCAGCGCAAGAAGAAGCGTCGCGGACGGGTCTTCCTGGATGTGCTGCGCAACAGCTACGGGGCCACTGCGGTGGCACCCTATGCCGTACGCGCCCGGCCTGGCGCCCCGGTCGCCACGCCCGTGTCATGGTCGGAAATCGAGCGCGGGGCGAGCCCGCGTGACTGGACGATGCGCAACCTGTTTCGCCGACTCGCCCAGAAGGCGGACCCCTGGGCGAACATGCCCGGGCACGCTCATGCGCTGGACGCGCATCGCGAAGCGCTCGCGGCCCTGCTGGACCGCGAGGCCCCCGCCGATGAGGAAGGATAACGCCTGAGGAATCGCTACCCCTTGGGTCCGAGCAACAGCCAGATGATCAGGCCCAGCACGGGGAAGAACAGCAGGATCAGGATCCACAGCAACTTGGCGACCCCTCCCGCCGAACTCTTGGCCACCTTGACGATGGCCCAGACGACGATGATCAACCAGATCAGGCCCAGCAGGCCGCCCACTTCGATGCCCATATGCATGCTCCTTTGCCGTTCAAGGGGTTGCCCGGTCATGGGTAGCATATCCCCATGACCCGGCACAATCGGAATCGGTGACCGCCACGCCGAGCCGCGTTCAGCCGGAAGGCAGGTGGCCCGCCTTGATATAGACGAGGGCGCCGTCCGCCCCGGTGCGGGGCGTGTGCCGGCTCCCGTGCGGGGTGCGCAGCCAGCTGCCGGCCGGATAGCGGCCGTGCTCGTCGTGGAAGGCACCCTCCAGTACCAGGACCTCCGCCCCGCCCCGGTACTCCCGGGGGGCGAGCCGGACATTCGGCGCCCAGCGCTCCAGGGCCACCTGCTCGCCCTCGAAATCGTGGAGGGGCATTACCTCGAGCCCCTCCTGCTGCCCCGGCTGCCAATCGGCCGAGCGGGTATCGACGACCTTGCGCTCGGTGTCGTCCGGCGAGAACTGGTGCAGCTTGACGAAGAGGAGTGCCCCCTCGGCCCCGACCCGCGGCGCATGGGCGGTGCCGATGGGGTTGCGCAGGTAGCTGCCCGCCGGATAGCGGCCGTGCTCGTCGGCGAACTCGCCCTCGAGCACCAGGATCTCCTCGCCGCCGCCGTGCTCATGGGAGGGGAAGGTGCTGTTCGGTGCATAGCGCACCAGCGAAGTGGCGCGGGCCACCTCCTCACCGATGCGATCCAGCATCATCCGCTCCACGCCGGGCGTGGGCGAGTCCACCCAGCGGTAGGCCTCGGGGGTCACCACCGCCCGTCGGGAAAAGTCGGCATTGAGTCGCATGGCACCCTCCTCTCGGTGTTGGCCCACACCTTGCTTGTGAATGGCAGGCCCTCGCTCGGTAGAATGGGGGCTCCCCTCGCCATCCGCAAGGAGTCGCCCTTGGCCACCGGACTGCTGCTCAACGCCCTGATCTTCCTCGCCGCGGCGGTACTGATCGTGCCGGTGTTCAAGCGCCTGGGGCTGGGTGAGGTGCTCGGCTACCTGGCCGCGGGGGTGGTCATCGGCCCCTCGGTACTGGCCCTGGTGCCGGACGCCGAGGCGGTACTGCAGTTCGCCCAGGTGGGTATCGTCTTCCTGCTGTTCGTGATCGGTCTCGAGCTCAAGCCCGCGCGTCTCAGGGTGATGCGCAAGGCGGTGTTCGGCTTCGGCAGCCTGCAGGTGGCGGTGACCACAGCCCTGCTCGCCCTGGCCGCCTGGTCGCTGGGGCTGTCGCCGGCCGCCGCCCTGGTGGTGGGCTTCAGCCTGGGGCTGTGCTCCACGCCGCTGGTGCTGCACCTGCTCGGCGAGCGCAAGGAACTGCAGACCCGCCACGGCCGCCACGCCTTCGCCCTGCTGCTGTTCCAGGACCTCGCGGCGATCCCGGTGCTGGCGGCCATCCCGATCCTCGCCGCCGATGCACTGATGGCCGACGGTGCCGCACCGCTGCTGCGCGAGGTGGCCCTCGCCGCCGGCGCCTTCACCGGGCTGATCGTCGGCGGCCGCTACCTGCTGCGGCCGCTGTTCCATTATGCCGCCGCCACCCGCAGCCGCGAGGTGTTCGCCGGCACCGCCCTGCTGGTGGTGATCGGTGCCGCCCTGCTGATGGAGCTGGCCGGGCTCTCCATGGCCCTGGGCGCCTTCATCGCCGGGGTACTGCTGGCCGACTCGGAATATCGCCACAACATCGAGGCCGACATCGAGCCCTTCCGCGGGCTGCTGCTCGGGCTGTTCTTCATGGCGGTGGGGATGATGGCCGAGATCGGCCTGCTGGCCGAGATGCCGCTGGCGATCCTCGGCCTGACCCTCGGCCTGGTGCTGCTCAAGGGGCTCTCCGTCACGCTCGCCGCCCGGCTCTACCGCAGCGGCTGGAAGGAGGCCAGCAACCTCGCCGTGCTGCTCTCCCAGGGCGGCGAGTTCGGCTTCGTACTGCTCTCCGCAGCGGCGGCCGCCGCCCTGCTCGACCAGGCCCTGGTCAGCCTGCTGATCCTGGTGGTCTCGCTCTCCATGGCGACGACCCCGCTGCTGTTCCAGTTGCATGTCCATGGCCTGCGCAGGCTGTTCGTCACGCAGCGCGCGAAACCGGCCTACGACCGCCCCAGCGATGAATCGCCGGAGATCCTGATCGCCGGCTTCGGTCGCTTCGGCCAGATCATGGGCCGTGCCCTGCAGGGGCTGAAGATTCCCTATACCGTCCTCGACATCAATGCCGACCAGGTGGAGTTCGTGCGCCGCTACGGCAACAAGGTCTATTTCGGCGATGCCTCGCGAACCGACCTGCTCGAGGCCGCCGGCGCCGGTCGCGCCAGGGTACTGGTGGTGGCGGTGGGCGACCCCGAGGCTTCCATGCGCATCGTCGAGCAGGTCAAGCGCCGCTTCCCGCACCTCAGGCTCTATGCCCGCGCCCGCAACCGCTACCACGCCCACCTGCTGATGCGCGCCGGGGTCACCAACCTCGTGCGCGAACTGCTGCCGGCCAGCCTCGAGCTGACCCGCGAGGCCCTGGTCGGCCTGGGCATCTCCCGAGACCAGGCCCAGCACACCATCGACACCTTCCGCCCCCACGACGAGCAGGCGCTGAGGCGACAGCTCGAGGTGTTCGGCAACGAGAAGCAGCTGATCCAGACCATCCAGGAGGCGGCGCGCGAGCTCGAGGCCCTCTACGAGGCGGACGAGGACATCGCCACGCGCATGGAGGAGATTCCGCGCCGCCGCGACTGAGCACCATGACGCGTCCTCAGCCGAGCCGCCACCACTCGGGCAACCGCGCGCGCACCTCGCTGCGGGTAAAACGATCGTCCATCAGCACCAAGGTGCCGCGGTCCTCGGGGCCACGGATCACCCGACCGGCGGCCTGTACCACCTTGATCAGGCCGGGAATGCGGTAGGCATAGTCGTCGCCACGCCCGAAGCGGATCTCGAGGCGTGCCTTCAACGCCTCGTTGAAGGGGTCGGCGGGCGGCAGCCCCAGGGTGGCGATGAAGGCACCGATCAACCGGTCGCCGGGCAGGTCGATGCCTTCGGCGAAGGCGCCGCCCAGCACCGCGAAGCCGATGCCGCGGCCACCCGGTCGGAAGCGCCCCAGGAAGGCGTCGCGCTCGGCCTCCTGCATCCCGCGGGTCTGGGCCCAGGCGGGGACGTCGGGATGCCGCTCACGAAAGCACGCCAGCACCATCTCCAGATAGGCGAAACTGCTGAAGAAGGCCAGGTAGTGGCCCGGCCGCCGACGATACTGCCCGGCCAGCTCGTCGACGATGGGCGCCGCGGAGCGCTCGCGGTCGCGCAGCCGGGTCGAGATGTCGCCACGCACCCGCACCTCGAGCTGCTCGGCGGCGAAGGGCGAGGCCACCGCCTGCCAGACGCTGTCCGCGGGCAGGCCCAGCAGGTCGCGATGGTAGTGGCCGGGGCTGAGGGTCGCCGAGAACAGCACCGCACAGTGGGCCGCGGCGAACCGCGGGGCCAGGAAGTCCGCCGGCACCAGGTTGCGCAGCCCCAGCACCGCCCGGCCGCGCCCCCGCCGCGTCAGGTCGCACAGCGAATGCTCGCCGAACTGCTCGGCCAGGTGGCAGAAGGCCAGCGCCTCGAAGAGCAGCTCCTGCAGCTCGGCGCTGCCGCCCTCGGGATGCTCCCCCAGGTAGTCGGTGATGGCGGCGACGGTCCGCTGCAGCGCCCCCGACATGCCCTTGGGCACACCGTCCAGAAGGCAATAATCCGGCCGTTGCCCATCGCCCTCCTCTGCCGGGCCCGAGTCGCGCACCAGCTGCTGCCACTGCCGGGCGAGCCGACCCAGGGGCCCGGCCAGGGCCGGCGGCGCCGAGCGGCGCAGCCGGGTGAGCCGCCCCTGGTCGAGCTCGGCGCTGTACATGCCTCGCGCCCGCTCCACCAGGTTGTGGGCCTCGTCCACCAGCAGGCCGAGCCGCCAGTCGTTGGCCCGGGCCAGCCCGTGGAGCATGGCGTGGTGGTCGAACCAGTGGTTGACGTCGCCCACGGCCACGTCGCACCAGCGGGCCAGCTCCTGGCCCAGGTAGTAGGGGCACACCCGATGCGCCAGGGCCACCTCGCGCAGCGACTCGCGGTCGAGCCAGCCCCGCGCCACCGCCGCCTGGCGTGCCGCCGGC
>NZ_PNRE01000099.1 GCF_002879645.1 Halomonas heilongjiangensis
GTCGGACGGTGTCTGCTGGTCGTCCTGGTCGTTTGATTGCTTGCTCATCTGTCGCTAGCCCTTTTCGAGATCGTCTTGATCGACATCGGCATCCTCCGGGTCGCAGGCTTCGGCCACCGCGGCCGCGAGCGCGGCCGGCGTGGCACCGGGCGCCACGACAGGGGCGCGAAACCCCAGTGTGCCGGCCAGTGTAGCCAACCTGGTGCTGGAAACGATTAGCGGTTGGTTCAAAGCGGCGTCGCCGCACCATCTTGCCAGATGTTCGAGGATTTCTCCGCTGCTGACCACCAGCGCCCGATAGTCACCCCGGGTCAGCTGCGCTCGAACCGCCGGTGCGGGGTCGAGCGGCCGGCGGCGGTAGACCGCCAGGCGGGTCACCCGGGCGCCGCGAGACGTCAGGGTATCGGCGAGCACGGGACGGCCGCCCTCGCCGGCCACCAGCAGCACGCGCTGGTCATCGAGGCGGTGCAGCGACGCGAGGCGCAGCAGCGTCTCGCTGGTGTCTTCGCCGGCATCCGCCGGTGGCACGCGAACCCGCACGCCGAGTCGTTGGTGAAGGGTGGCGGCGGTGGCGGCGCCCACCGCGTAGCAGGCCAGGCCCACCGGCAGTTGCGGCCAGTAGCGATCGAGCGCCTCGGCCAGGCACTCGGCGGCGAAGGGGCTCACCACCACCACCTTGTGGAAATGATCGAAGTCCAGCCAGGCCGCGCGCATCACCGGGGTCTCGGGCAACGGCTCCAGGCGCATGACCTCGAGCCGCATCACCGGCAACCCGCTGGCCGCGATGGCCTCGGCCAGCACCTCGCCCCGCGTCCCGGGGCGGCTGATCAGAACCGGCCGGCCCGTCATCAACCGGCGCCGTAGACCTCGGCGAGAATCTCGCCGGCCCCCTGGTCGAGCAGCTCCTCGGCGACCCGGATACCCAGCGCCTCGGGCTCGTGACGCGAGCCGCGCCCCTCGGCACGCAGCACCTCGGTGCCGTCGGGGTTGCCCACCAGGGCGCGCAACCAGAGGGTCTGGCCATCGTCCTCGAAGATGGCATGACCGGCGATGGGCACCTGGCAGCCCCCCTCCAGCCGCGTGTTCATGGCCCGTTCGGCCCGCACCCGGGTGGCGGTGGCCGGGTCGTCCAGCGGGGCCAGCAGCGAGATCAGCTCGGCGTCGTGCATGCGACACTCGATGCCCAGGGCGCCCTGGCCGCAGGCCGGCAGACAGACCTCCGGCGGCAGTTCCATGGCGATACGGTCATCCAGCCCCAGGCGTCGCAGGCCGGAGGTGGCCAGCAGAATGGCGTCGAACTCGCCGGCGTCGAGCTTGCCCAACCGCGTCTGGACGTTGCCGCGCAGGCTGAGGATCTCGAGATCGGGACGCGCCTCGCGCATCTGCAGCCCGCGGCGCAGGCTGGAGGTGCCGATCCGCGCCCCCTCGGGCAGCTCGTCGAGGGAGGCATAGCGGTTGGAGACGAAGGCGTCGGTGGGTTCGGCGCCCTCGAGGATCACCGACAGGCCGAGCCCCTCGGGAAAGTGCATCGGCACGTCCTTCATGGAGTGCACGGCGATGTCGGCGCGACCGTCGAGCATGGCCTCCTCGAGCTCCTTCACGAACAGGCCCTTGCCGCCGACCTTGGCCAGCGGGGTGTCGAGGATCTTGTCGCCGCGGGTGGCCATGGCCACCAGTTCCACCTCCAGGCCGGGATGCGCCGCCATCAGGCGGTCACGGACGTGTTCGGCCTGCCACATGGCCAGTTGACTCTTGCGGGTGGCGATACGCAGCGTGGTGATGGCGTGCACGAGGTTCTCCCAGTACCGGGCCCTGGCGGCTGACCCTGCTCAGCAGATGGTGCCGCCCTGGCGGCCGGCGACGATGATTCGGACTGCCTTCATCATAAAGCACCCGGCGGGGCAGGAAAAATCGTGACCTTTCGCCACACCCCGACGGGGTGCGCCCCTCGCCAGCCCCGCCGACTCTGGTACACTTCTGCCATGTCCCGGCAGCGCGCTCACGGCGGCGCCACCACCGGCACGTCACCCACCGCACAGTCATGCAGGATGTCCAGCCCGATGAGCCCAAGTCCGACGAGCAACAGCACCAACCAGTCCTGGGGCGGCCGCTTCAACGAACCCACCGATGCCTTCGTCGAGCGTTTCACCGCCTCGGTCGACTTCGACCGACGCCTCGCCCTCCACGACATCCAGGGCTCCGTCGCCCATGCCACCATGCTGGCCCGGGTGGGCGTGCTCACCGACGACGAACGTGACGCCATCATCGCCGGGCTCGGCAAGATCCGCGACGAGATCGAGCGCGGCGAGTTCGCGTGGTCGGTGAAGCTGGAAGACGTGCACATGAACATCGAGGCGCGGCTCACCGAGGAGATCGGCGTCACCGGCAAGAAGCTGCACACCGGGCGCTCGCGCAACGACCAGGTGGCCACCGACATCCGCCTGTTCCTGCGTGACGAGATCGACCTGGTGGCCGGGGAACTCGCCCGCCTGCGCGAGGGGCTGATCGAACTCGCCGAGCGCGAGGCCGACACCATCATGCCCGGCTTCACCCACCTGCAGACCGCCCAGCCGGTCACCTTCGGCCACCACCTGCTGGCCTGGCAGGAGATGCTGGCCCGCGACCACGAGCGGCTGCTCGACTGTCGCCGTCGTGTCAACGTGCTGCCCCTCGGAGCCGCGGCACTCGCCGGCACCACCTACCCCATCGACCGCCACGTCACCGCCGAGCTGCTGGGCTTCGCGCGCCCCGCCGAGAACTCCCTCGACGCGGTGAGCGATCGCGACTTCGCCATCGAGTTCACGGCCTTCGCCAGCCTGCTGATGATGCACCTGTCGCGCATGAGCGAGGAACTGGTGCTGTGGACCAGCGCCCAGTTCGACTTCATCGACCTGCCCGACCGCTTCTGCACCGGCTCCTCGATCATGCCGCAGAAGAAGAACCCCGACGTGCCCGAGCTGGTGCGCGGCAAGACCGGCCGGGTCTACGGCCACCTGATGGGCCTGCTGACCCTGATGAAGTCCCAGCCGCTGGCCTACAACAAGGACAATCAGGAGGACAAGGAGCCGCTGTTCGACACCCTCGACACGGTCAAGGACTGCCTCAAGGCCTTCGCCGACATGGTGCCGGCCATCGAGGCGCGCAAGGCGAACATGCTCGAGGCGGCGCGACGCGGCTTCTCCACCGCCACCGACCTCGCCGACTACCTGGTACGCCGCGGGGTGGCCTTCCGCGACGCCCACGAGATCGTCGGCCAGTCGGTGGCCTACGGCCTGCGCCACGAGAAGGATCTCTCGGAGATGAGCCTCGAGGAGCTGCATCAGTTCTCCGACGTCATCGAGGCCGACGTCTTCGAGGTGCTGACCCTGGAGGGCTCGGTGGCCGCGCGCAACCACATCGGCGGCACCGCCCCGGA
>NZ_PNRE01000006.1 GCF_002879645.1 Halomonas heilongjiangensis
AGGGGCTCGACGATCCCGCCTGGCCGACGCCGGCCTTCGGCCGCGCCGCACTGCGCCTGGCCCGCCGGCTGCCCGCCGATACCGCGCTCTGATACCGCCCATCGTGTCGCCAGGGAGGCGTCCCGTCATGCACAACCCCTTCAAACCCGCCGGCGAAGGCCTGCGTACCCGCATCTTCCAGATCATCTTCGAGTCGGACACGCCCCTGGCCAAGGGCTTCGATGTCGCCCTGATCGGCGTGATCCTGTCCAGCGTGCTGGTGGTGATGCTCGACAGCGTGGAGGCCTGGCACCAGGCCTACGGCGACCTGTTCTACTGGCTGGAGTGGGGCTTCACCATCGCCTTCACCATCGAGCTCGCCGTGCGGCTCTACTGCCTCGACAAGCCCCTGAGCTACCTGCGCAGCTTCTACGGTGTCGTCGATGTCATCGCCATCCTGCCCACTTGGCTGGTGCTGCTCGTTCCCGGCGCCCAGTCGCTGGTGGTGGTGCGCCTGCTGCGCGTGCTGCGCATCTTCCGCGTGCTGCGGCTGATGCAGTTCGTCGGCGAGGGGCGCCTGTTGCTGGAGGCCCTGAGACGCAGCATCCGCCAGATCTTCCTGTTCTTCTTCGCCATTTTCATGCTGGTGACCATCTTCGCCTCGCTGATGTACCTGATCGAGTCCGCCGAGGCCGGCTTCACCAGCATTCCCCAGTCGATCTACTGGGCCATCGTCAGCATGACCACGGTGGGCTACGGCGACATCGTCCCGGTCACCCCCATCGGCCAGGCGATCACGGTGCTGCTGATACTGACCGGCTACTCGATCATCGCCGTGCCCACCGGGGTGTTCTCGGCGGAGGTGATCCGCTCGATCCGCGAGGAGCGTTACTCCGACGAGGCCTGCCCGGGCTGCGGCCACGACCGCCACGAGAAGCGCGCGAAATACTGCCTGCGGTGCGGCACCTGGCTCGACGAAGAGACGCCGGACCCCAGAAACGACGACGCGCCCTCCACCGACGAGGCGTAGGGCGCGTCCTGGGCGGGTCCCGGCCCACCGGCCTCCCCGGCCGGTGAACCGCGAGACTCAATCGGTCTCGAGGGGCGCCTCCCACGGCTCCAGGGGGGCATCGCTCCAGGTGCCGTAGGTGGCATTGGGGAAGACGATCCAGTCACGGCCGAAGCGCTCGGCATGCTCCTCGACCCGCGCGTGCTGGTCCGCCAGGGGCACCTTGCTGACGAACTCCTCGGCGAAGTCGTGCAGGGTATCGCCCAGCAGCATGACCAGGGTGTGGTTCTCCTCCACGAGGTCCCGGCGCTCCTGCTTGGGCGGCCCCAGCAGCAGCACGGTATCGTCGGAGACCTGCGGCAGCCCGAGCTCGTTCAGGGTCGCCAGGGTCGCCTCCTTGTTCTCCTGGTAGCGGTCGGAGACATAGTAGATCGCCACGCCCTGCTCGTCGGCGAACTCGAGAAACTCCATGGCCCCGGGGATCACCCCCGGAGTACCTTCGCGCTCCCAGTGCCGCCAGGTGTCCCAGGTGGTGTAGTCGTGACACTGCTCCATGTCCCGCGCCAGCAGCGCGCTGTTGTCCAGCACGGTTTCGTCCAGGTCGGTGATGATCGCCAGGTCGGCGTCTTCACCATGCCGGTCGATCTGCTGCTCGAGGCGCAGGGTGGCCAAGGCAAAGCCCTGGCGCTGCAGGGCGGCGACTTCGGCCGACTGCTGCTGGTAGCGCAGCCCCATGGTGTAGGCGGCCTGCTCGCAGAGGGCCGACTCGGCGGCGTCCTGAGTACTCTCGTCGGCGCCGACGGAGGCGGCAATGGACAGGGCGGTCAGGCCGATCAGGGTGGTAGTCGCGACGTTGTTCTTGGGGAAACGGCTCATCAGGGACTCCTTCCGGTGTGTCGAGGCGGGCCGGCTACCAGCCACGGGCGGCTCCTTCGCCTCGCTCGATTGACTCGTGGCCTGGCAGCCACGAACTCCACCCTAGGTGATATTGATTAACCGTTCAATTAAAAAAACATGGCTGACCCGCTCCTCGACGGCCCCCTCCCCCGGGAATCGAGGCCCCCACGCAAAGCGCCCGGCTGGTGGCCGGGCGCAGGGCGCAGACGAATCGGCGGACAACCGCCGCGGGTCACTCGCGGAAGGGGTCGACGTCGCCACGCCCCTCGCGGATGATCTTCGGCGGCAGGTCACGCAGGTCGATGACGCTGGTCGCCTCCAGGTGGCAGGCGCCGCCGTCGATGATCAGGTCGAGATGGGCGCCGAAGCGCTCGCGGATCTCTTCCGGGTCGGTCATCGGCAGCGCCTCGCCCACCGGGATCAGGGTCACGCTCATCAGCGGCTCCCCCAGGGCACCGAGCAGCGCTCGGGTGATGCTGTGGTCCGGCACCCGCATGCCGATGGAGCGGCGCTTGGGGTGCAGCAGCAGCCGCGGCACCTCGGTGGTGGCGTTGAGGATGAAGGTATAGGGCCCCGGGGTGTGGGCCTTGAGCAGCCGGAAGACGGCGTTGTCCACCTTGGCGTAGGTACCGATCTCGGAGAGGTCCGAGCAGATCAGGGTGAAGTTGTGCTTGTCGTCCAGCGAGCGCAGCCACTTGATCTTCTCGATGGCCTTCTTGTCGCCCAGGTGACAGCCCAGGGCATAGCCCGAATCGGTGGGATAGGCCACGACGCCGCCATCGCGAATGATCTGGATCGCCTGGTCGATCAGTCGCTTCTGGGGGTTCTCTGGATGGATCTGGAAGAACTGGCTCATGCGAGCTCCCTGTTCGATGGCCGATGGATATCGTCACTATAACGTGGCCCACCGTTCACGCCGCCACCCCATCGACGAAACCGGCCAGGCGCGGGTGGGCCCATACCGGCGGGGTGGCGGTACGCGGCACCGGGCTCATGCTGCCCGGGGCCAGGTGGCCGCCGGGGAAGTGGAAGTCACTGCCCACCGAGGCGTAGAGGCCACGTTCCTGCAGCTGTCGCGCCAGGTCACGGGTGGCGTCGGGATTCTGGAAACCGCTGACCAGCTCGGCGGCCTGCCCCCCGGCGGCACGGAAGGCGTCGAGCAGCAGCCCCCGCTTGCGCCGGGTCAGGCCGTGGCGCATCGGATGCGCCAGCACCGCCACGCCGCCGGCGTCGAGGACCCAGCCCACGGCCTCGGCGAGCTCCGGCCAGTGCGTCTTGACGTCGCCGGCCTTGCCGC
>NZ_PNRE01000027.1 GCF_002879645.1 Halomonas heilongjiangensis
GTTGCCACCCCAGCGGCCACCCAGGCCACCCTGCCGGCCCCCCTCGCCACCCCGGCCTGGCCCCAGCAGTTCACCCAGCAGGTCGGCCAGCAACTGGCGATGCTCGGCCAGCGCGGCGGCGAACAGCGCATCGAGCTGCACCTCAACCCCGCCGAACTGGGCCCGCTGACGGTCTCGCTGAAGGTGAGCGGACAGGCCGCCCAGGCCCAGTTCCTCTCGGCCCATGCCCCGGTCAGGAGCGCCGTGGAGCAGGCGATCCCCCAGCTGCGCGAGGCCCTGGCCGAGCAGGGCATCAGCCTCGGCGAGGCCTCGGTGGGCGAGCAGCCGCGTGACGAAGCGCCGCGCGACTTCGCCGGCCGTGGCTCGGCCGGCGCCGGCGTCGCCGGTGAGCCCGGCGACGAGCTCGATGGCCACGGGGCGTCAGCCACGACGGCCGCGGCCGATATCGCTCTCGACGGCCGGGTGGACCTCTACGCCTGAGCCGGTGCCTCCGACCCGGCAGCGGCAAAAAGCCAAGATAGGCCCTTTCCCGGGGCCTGTTCGTTTCATGGTGCATCGGCCCGGGACGGCATACTGGGCAGACTGGCACCACAACCCTCTGGATAGGTAAGGCAATGGCGACATCGACGGGTGGCTCCAGAAAGCTGCTGTGGCTCATGGTGATCCTGGTGGTCCTGTCCTCCTCCGCCGCGGCGGCGGCGATCTATCTGGTGCTCGGCCAGCGCCCTGCCGCCGACCCGGCGGCGACCCAGGCCGAGGTCGTGCCGGAGCGACGTGCGCCGATCTTCGTCAAGATCGACCCCTTCACGGTCAATCTGGCCGACGATGCCTACGGCTCGCGCCTGCTCTATGCCGGGCTCTCGCTGAAGGTGGGGGACGACGAGACCCGGGAGATTCTCGAGGCTCACATGCCCCAGGTGCGCAGCCGCCTGCTGATGATGTTCGCCGGCCAGCAGGCCAGCGAGCTGACCGGCCCGGCAAGCAAGCAGCGCCTCGGCGACCAGGTGCTGGCGGTGCTGGATCCGCCGATGACCGATCACCAGCCCGAACTGGTGATCGAAGACGTGCTCTTTACCGAGTTCATCGTGCAATAACCCTCGGGGAACCGATCCTTCATGTCCCAAGACGATCTGCTGTCGCAGGAAGAGATCGACGCCCTGCTCAAGGGCGTCAGCGGCGAGGAAGAGACCACCGTCAGCAGCGCTGACGACTCGCGCATTCGCCCCTATGACCCGGCTACCCAGCACCGGGTCATCCGCGAGCGCCTGCACGCCCTGGACATCATCAACGAGCGCTTCGCGCGCCACTTCCGCATGGGGCTGTTCAACCTGCTGCGGCGCAGCGCCGACATCACCGTGGATGCGGTGCGCTACCAGAGCTACAGCGACTTCTCGCGCAACGTGCCGGTACCGACCAACATCAACATCATCGCCATGAAGCCGCTGCGCGGCTCGGCGCTGATCGTGTTCCCGCCGAGCCTGGTGTTCATGGTGGTGGACAACCTGTTCGGCGGCGACGGCCGTTTCGTGACCAAGTCGGAAGGCCGGGAGTTCACCAACACCGAGCAACGCATCATCATGCGCCTGCTCAACCTGGCCATCGACGCCTACAGCGAGTCGTGGAAATCGGTCTATCCGCTCGAGATCGGCTACCTGCGCTCGGAGATGCAGTCGAAGTTCGCCAACATCACCAACTCGCCCAACGAGATCGTGGTGACCACCTCCTTCAACCTGGAAGTCGGCAACCTCGCCAGCAACTTCCAGATCTGCATGCCCTACTCGATGATCGAGCCACTGCGCGACCTGCTGGCCAACCCGCTCAACGACGGCCACCACGACCCCGACGGCAGCTGGACGAAGCGCATGGCCGGCGAGATCCGCCACTCCGAGGTGGAACTGGTCGCCGACTTCGCCACCCTTCCCACCCGTATCGCCCACGTCATGGCGCTCAAGGTGGGCGATATCCTGCCCCTGGAGCTGCCGGAGTCGGTCGTCGCCCGCGTCGACGGGGTGCCGGTGATGGAGTGCGACTACGGCAGCCAGCACGAGCAACGGGCCCTGCGGGTGATCCGCATGATCGACCACGCCCCGACCACCGCGTCGTCCGACGCCTTCGTCAAGGGGTCGGCGCCGCCATTCAAGGAATCCAAGCATGACTGATCCCAAGAAGCCCGATCAGAGCATCGACGACGACTGGGCCGATGCCATGTTCGAACAGGAAAAAGCCGAACAGGAAAACGCCGAACCAGAGACGGCCGGGCAACGCCAGGGCGAGGGCCCCGGGGACGACGACGACCCCTGGGCCGCGGCCATGGCCGAGCAGGCCGCCTCGGAGGCGGGCGACGATACCCCCGACGCCGCGCCCGAGCCCGCCAGGGCCAGGGCCGCCGGCGAGAGCGTCTTCCGCCCCCTCGAGCAGGGTGGCGGCAGCGCCGCGGCGCGCGACCTGGAGATGATCATGGATATCCCGGTCAAGCTCGCCGTCGAGCTCGGCCGTACCCGGATCACCATCAAGCAGCTGCTCGAGCTGGCCCAGGGCTCGGTGATCGAGCTCGACGGCCTGGCCGGCGAGCCCATGGACATCCTGATCAACGGCTACCTGATCGCCCAGGGCGAGGTGGTGGTGGTCGACGACAAGTACGGCATCCGCATCACCGAGATCGTCACCCCCTCCGAGCGCGTGCAGAAGCTGAACCGATGAGCGACTCCCCTGCCTCCCCCGGCGGCCTCGACGCCGTGGCCAGCGGCGATGCCCTGATCGGCATGGCCACCCTGGGCAAGACCGCCGCCGCCCTGGCGCTGATCGTGGTGATCATTCTCGTCGCCAGCGCCGTGCTGAAGCGCGTCGGGGTGAACCGCCAGGCCCACGGCGGCCGCCTGAGGGTGGTCGGCGGTACCAGCGTGGGCAACCGCGAGCGGGTGGTGATCGTCCAGGTGGAAGAGACCTGGCTGGTGCTCGGCGTGGGCGGCGGCCAGGTCAGCAAGCTCCACGAGCTCCCCGCCCCGGCGCCGTCCGGTGAGACGACGACCGGGGGCGGACCGGCCTTCGCCGAGGGCGACGGCTTCGCGACGCGCTTCGCCAAGGCGTTGAAACACAACAGCGGGCTGGGTCGAGAAACGTCGTGAGCAGAGCCACTCTCGGCCTGGTGGCGGGACTCGCGGCCCTGCTGTTGCTGTCGCTGCCCGGCACGGCCCTGGCCCAGCAGCTCCCCGGCATCGTCAGCCAGCCACTGGAGGATGGCGGCCAGCAGTGGTCGCTCTCGCTGCAGACGCTGCTGCTGCTCAGCGCCATGGCCTTCCTGCCGGCCATGCTGCTGATGATGACCGGCTTCACCCGCATCATCATCGTGCTCAGCCTGCTGCGCACCGCCATGGGCACCCAGGCGACACCGCCCAACCAGGTACTGCTGGGGCTGGCGCTGTTCCTCACCTTCTTCGTCATGGCCCCGGTGTTCAACCTGGTCTACGAGACCGCCTGGCTGCCGCTCACCGCCGAGCAGATCGACTTCGAGGAGTTTCTGCTGCTGGCCCAGGAGCCGTTTCGCGAGTTCATGCTGGGCCAGGTCCGCGAGCCCGACCTGGCGCTGTTCGCCCGCCTGGCCGAGGTGGGGCCGATGCAGGGGCCGGAAGACGTGCCGCTGCGCGTCCTGGTGCCAGCCTTCGTCACCAGCGAGCTGAAGACCGCCTTCCAGATCGGCTTCACCATCTTCATCCCCTTCCTGATCATCGACCTGGTGGTGGCCAGCACCCTGATGTCGCTGGGCATGATGATGGTGCCGCCGATCACCATCTCGCTGCCGTTCAAGCTGATGCTGTTCGTGCTGGTGGACGGCTGGCAGCTGATCGTGGGCTCGATGGCGGAGAGTTTCTTCCTATGACCGGGAGCGACGCATGACCCCCGAAACGGTGATGGGCCTGGCCTACCAGGGCATGAAGGTGACCCTCTTCCTCGGTGGCCCGCTGCTGCTCACCGCCCTGGTGACCGGCCTCACGGTCAGCCTGTTCCAGGCCGCCACCCAGATCAACGAGATGACCCTGTCGTTCATCCCCAAGATCCTCGGGGTGTTCGTCGTGCTGGTACTCGCCGGCCCCTGGCTGCTCAAGCTGATCACCGACTTCACCCGCGAGCTGTTCATGAATATCCCGTCGATGGTGTCGTGATGGCGGGGATTTCCTGATGGTGGAAGTCACCTTCGCCCAGTTGCAGGGCTGGCTGGTGGCCTTCCTGTGGCCCTTCGCCCGGCTCACCGCCTTCCTCGCGGCCTCGCCGCTGTGGGGGCACTCCAGCGTCCCCAACCAGGCCAAGGTGGGCCTGGCCGCCCTGGTGACCGTGGTGATCGCCCCCAACCTGCCGACGCCGCCGACCACCGCGGTGCTCTCCTGGGCGGGGCTCGGCATCATGCTCGAGCAGGTGCTGATCGGCATCGCCATGGGGCTGGTGATGCGCGTCACCTTCGCCGTGGTGCAGGCCACCGGCGAGTTCATCGGCCTGCAGATGGGGCTGGCCTTCGCCACCTTCTTCGACCCCGGCAGCGGCACCAACATGGTGGTGCTGTCGCGCTTCCTCTACATGATCACGCTGCTGATGTTCCTGGCCTTCGACGGCCACCTGATCGTGCTGGAGATCCTGGCCACCAGCTTCGTGACCCTGCCGATCGGCCTGGGCGGCTTCAATCCCGGCGCCTTCGAGCTGCTGGCCCGCTACGGCGGTACCATCTTCGTCTCGGGGATGCTGCTGGCCCTGCCGCTGGTGGGTTCGCTGCTGATCATCAACCTGGCGCTGGGCATCCTCAACCGCTCGGCGCCACAGCTGACGGTGTTCAACATCGGCTTCCCCACCTCGCTGACCGTCGGTCTGGCGCTGATGATGGTGCTGATGACCGACATCGGCCGCTTCCTGCAGGGGATGTTCGCCCAGGCCATCGACTTCCTGCGCCAGCTCCTCGAGGCCCTGGCGCCGCTCTCGGGCGTCGGCTGAGCGCAAAAAAACCGCCCGGGCGGGGCGCCTGGGCGGGACAAGCGGCCATGGCGGGAGGTAGCAATACCATGGCCGTTGGAACCGGTGTCGGGATCAGCGCAGATAGTCGAAGAGCGACAGCCCCTTGATATCGACGAAGGCCCGCTGGGCCGCCTGCAGGCCCACCTGGCGCAGGCTGTATTCGGAGATCGCCTCGGCGTAGTCCAGGTCGACCAGGTCCGACATCGTCTGTTCGTAGTTCATCATGCGGTTGCCACCCACGGCATCCACCACGTCGAGCTCGTTGAGCCGTGCCCCCACCGAGGCGCGCACGGTGAGGACGTTGTCGAGGCCGTTGTCGAGCTCGCGCATCACGGTGTTGAGGGTGTTGCGCAGCCCGGCCTTCTCGGCCGGCGTGGCGGCGGGGTTCTCGAGCACCGCCAGGGCCTTCTCGAAGGACTTGAACAGGTCGGTGTTCATCGCCTCGGCCTGGCCGACCCGGATCTCGTCGCCCGGCGCCGGGGAGCCTTCCAGGGTGAGACCCAGCCCGCCGAAGGCGATGGGCTGGCCAGGGACGTAGGCACCGTCGGTCACCACGCTGCCGTCGGCGGCCGTCACCTCGAAGATCGGGTTGCCGCCGCCGTCCTCGTCGAAGACCAGGGTATAGGTTTCGCCGAAACCGGGATCCGCCGGATCGGTGACCTGGGGGCCCTTGAAGGTGACATTGCCCGTGTTGTCGCCGGCTTCGGCGATATAGCCCGCCCCGGTGGCCACGCTCTGGAAGATCTTCGCCCCGTTGTCGGCCACCGGCATCAGCCGCGAGGCGTCGATACGCTGGGCGCGGGTGCTCTGGTCACCGATGTACGCGACCTTGCCGTCGCCATCGCGGATGAAGGGCGGGCTGTCGTCCTTGTAGCCACCGAACAGGTAGCGGCCGTTGCCATCGGTGGCATTGGCCTGGCCGATCAGCGTCTCGTAGATGCCGCGCAGCTCGGAGGCCACCGACTGGCGGTCGACGTCGCTCAGGGTATCGCTGGCGGCCTGGACCAGCAGCGTCTTGCCGCCGGTGATGGCGTTGCTGACGCTGTTGAGCACGCTCTCGGACTGGGCCAGGGCGTTGCGTGCACTGACCCGGGCGTCGGCGTACTGCTGGGTCACGGCCTGGGACTGCGAGACGCCCACGGCACGGGAGGCGGCCTGGGGGTCGTCGGAGGGGTTGACCACCCGGCGGCCGCTGGCGATCTGCTGACCCACCTTCATGAACTCGCCCTGCTGGCGGTTCATCGAGGAGACGCTCTGCTCGAACATGGTAACGGTGCTGATACGCATCGTGTGGCTCCCTCGAGATCAGTTGCGCAGGCCGAGAATGGTGTCGAACACCGTCGAGGCGGTGTCGATCACCCGGGCATTGGCGGCGTAGAACTGCTGGTAGCGCAGCAGGTTGGCGGCCTCCTCGTCGAGATTGACCCCGGACTCGGACTGCTGCACGGCCCTGAGCTGGTCGGTCAGGCCCTGGCGGGCCTCGAGGTTGACCTGGACGATATTGGTGCGGTTGCCCACGCCGCTGACCATGCCGGCATAGGCCTGGCTGAGCGAGGCGCGCCCGCCCACCAGCAGCGCGTCCTGAAGGTCCTGCAGCGCCAGGGCATTGCGGTTGTCGCCGCTGCCGGTGAAGACCCAGTCCGCCGGATCGTCGTCGGGATTGGCCGGCTGGGCCGCGGCGATCTTGTCGAGATCGCGGAGATTGCTCTCCATGTCGGCCGCGGCGCGGCGCACCGGCTGGAGCTCGAAGCGGTCGTTGACCTGAAGGTTGGCCGCGTCGTCGAAGGTCAGCACCACGCCACCGAAGCTCAGCTCACCCTCGGCCGGGTCGAAACTCACCTCGTCGGCATCCAGCGCCTGGCCATTGTCCTGGCGGATCACCTGGAACTCCGGCGGGGGGCCGTCGGCCGTGACCCGCACCGTATAGTCGGTGGCCCGCAGGTTCTGGATCTGGTCCGTGTCGAAGCGGGTGGCGCCGATCTCTGCCGTGCCGTTGTTGCGGTCATGGGAGTAGGCGCGCGGTGTGCCGATGGCGAAGAAGGCCTCGCCCGGCTCGCCGTTGAGGTCCATGCCCTTGGCATGCTGCGCGTTGACGCCCACCGCCAGCGACACCGCCAGTTGGCCGATCTGGCTCTGGGTCTTGTCCAGGGTCTCGGCGCGGAAGTCCATCAGCCCGCCCAGGGCGCCCCCCTTGACGGTGCTCTCCGGCAGGGCGACCAGGTTGCCCCCGGAGTCGCGATAGCCGAGCACGGTGCGCTGCGGGTCGCCGGGGGAGTCCATGGCCTCGAGGCGGTAGTGGTCGGTGCCGGACACCAGCGGCTGGCCATTGGGCAGGCTGATGTTGTAGGTCTTGCCGTCCTGGACGTTGAGCCTCACGTCCAGGCGCTCGCTGAGCTCGGCGACCAGCTGGTCGCGCTGGTTGAGCAGGCCGTTGGGCGCCTCGCCGTGGCGGGCACGCGCCAGGGCGATCTCGCGGTTGAGGGTGGCGAGCTGCTCGGTGGTGTTGTTGATCTGGGTGACCTCGTCGGCGATCTGGCCGTTGATGCCCGCCTGCATGTCCTGCAGGTAGCCGTCGAAGGCGCGGAACTGGGCGGTCAGGGTATCGGCGGTGCCGAGCACGCCCTGACGGGCCGCCGGGTCGGAGGGGGCGCCGGCCAGGTCCTCCAGCGCCGAGAAGAAGTGCTGCATCAAGGGCGCCAGCCCGGCCTCGCGGTCGGCCAGCAGGTTGTCGATCTGGCTGATCTGGCTCTGGTAGGCGGTCAGCGCACTGGAGCTGCTGGTGGCGGCATTCAGCTGGCTGGCCACGTACTGGTTGAACTGGCGCTGGATGTCGTTGACCCGCACCCCGCCGTCGGCACGACTCTCCCCCAGGAGCACCAGTTCCCGGTTGTAGCCCGGCGTATAGACGTTACTGATGTTGTTGCTGGTGGTGTTCAGGGCATTCTGGGCGGCGTTGAGGCCGCTGAGCCCGATGGAGAAGATGCTCATGCTGTCGTTTCCTTAAGCCTATGCTGCTCTTATCGGCGGCACCGGGAAGAACTTGAGGCCACCGCGCCTCCCGATCGGTCTCAGTAGCTGAAGAAGACCAGCGACTCGTCGGCCCGCGGCGCCGTCGGCCCCAGGGTATTCATCACCGCGATCAGCTTGTCGGCGTAGGCCGGGTCGGTGGCATAGCCGCCGGCCTGGAGCTCCCGGGCCGCCTGCTCGGCACTCGGCGCGGTGGTCACCCGGGCGTAGCGCGGGTTGTCGCCGATCAGCCGGGCATAGTCGGTGAAGGCCGCCTCGAAGGAGTCGTAGACCCGGAAGCTGTCGGTCACCTTCGTGCGCCGGCCGTTCAGGTACTCGTGGGTGGTGACCTCGGTGGTGGCCCCCTGCCAGCCGCTGCCGGCCTTGATGCCGAACAGGTTGTGGCTGTTGCGGCCCTCGGCGGTGGCGATCTCGTGGCGTCCCCAGCCGGTCTCCAGGGCCGCCTGGGCGAGGATCAGCTCGGCCGGCACGCCGGTGGTGCGGCCGGCCGCCCGGGCCGGGCCGGAGAGCCTGTCGAGGA
>NZ_PNRE01000063.1 GCF_002879645.1 Halomonas heilongjiangensis
CCAGCCAGCGCTCGATATCGATGGCCTCCACCTTCACTCGCCCGGTGCCGCGACCGAGGATATCGAGGCGCGCGGCGGCGGCGTAGGAGAGATCGATCTCGCGGTCGTTGTGGAAGGGGCCGCGATCGTTGACGCGCACGATCACCGAATTGCCGTTGTCGAGACTGGTCACCCGCACGAAGCTGGGCAGTGGCAGCGAGCGATGAGCGGCACTCATCTTGTACATGTCGTAGATCTCGCCGTTGGAGGTGGCGTAACCATGGAACTTCTCGCCGTACCAGGACGCCGTGCCCTGGCGGGCATAGCCGCGGGCGTCGGGCAGCACCTGATAGGTCTTGCCCCATACCTCGTAGGTGGGCCGGTTCCCGCCCCGGGATGGAGGTTCGATACGCGGTACCGCATCGGGCACCTCGCTGACGTCCGGCGGCTCCTCGGGATAGGCGTCGCCGGACATGGCGTAACGCTCGCCGCTCCCGGTGGCCGCCGCCGGCGCGGCGGCCCCGCGCTCGCCGGATGGCGGGGATCCACCACCGCCGGCACAGCCGGCCAGCAGCAGCACGACGGCTAGTGCTCCCGGCCAGGCCTTCATGAGCGCCCCTCCGCGTCATCGCCACGGGGCCTCAGGGGAATCGCCTCGAGCGCCTGGGCGTCACGGATCGCCTCGGCCAGCTCGGTCACCGCCATGGCATAGAGGTGGCTGTGATTGTAGCGGGTGATCACATAGAAGTTCTCGTGGCCGAGACGATAGCGAAGAACGTCGTCGGCGTGATCGAGGGCCAGCGGCACCACCGGCTGCCCGTCGTCGAGCTCGCCCCGCGGCTGGATGCCCGCCCGACGCAGCGTCTCGACCTCGGCGTAGGGCGGCCGGGTGAGGTTGAACTCGACCTCGTCGGGCAACGCCTCTGGCCCCTCGGCCTCGGCATAGATCGGTGCCCCAGGGCGCCAGCCGTGCTCGGCGAAATAGTTGCCCACGCTACCGATGGCGTCGACCGGATTGGTCCAGAGATCGCGGATGCCGTCACCGTCGAAGTCGACCGCATAGGCGCGGTAGCTGGTGGGGATGAACTGCGGATAGCCCATGGCGCCCGCGTAGGAGCCCTCGAGGCTGCCGGGATCGACCCCCTGCTCGCGGGTGATCTCCAGGAAGGCCGCCAGTTCGCCACGAAAGAAGGCACCACGCACTGGATGGTGGAAGGCCAGGGTGGAGAGCGAATCGAGCACCCGATGACGGCCGGTAAAGCGGCCGTAACTGGTCTCGACGCCGATGATGGCGGCGATCACCTCGGCGGGCACGCCGTACTGGGCCTCGGCGCGCTCGAAGGCGTCGCGATGGGCCTCGATGAAGGCCACGCCGCGAGCGATGCGCTCGGGCTGCAGGAAGATCTCGCGATACTCGTCCCAGCGCAGGCGGCGCTCGGCGGCGCCCTCCATGGCATCGAGCACGCCCTGCTGGAAGGCGGCGTCGCGCATGGCCGCCTCGAGCCAGTCGCGCTCGATGCCCCTTTCGGCGAGCTCCTCGACCAGCGCCCCCACCGCTGCGTGTCGGGCGGGATCGAAATCCACTGCGGCCTGGGCGCCCTGCGCCAGCAGCGACAATCCGGCACAGGCGATCACGGCCAGGCCCTTCCTCGGTCCTTGAAAACGGGACACCGTCATTCTCTTGCCCTCTCCTGCGTCGGCGGCTAGCGCGGCAGCAACCTACGGTGAGCGTGAATGGCCATGAGAATACCGAAACCGGCCAGCAAGGTCACGCTGGAGGTGCCGCCATAACTGACCAGCGGCAGCGGTACCCCGACCACCGGCAGGATGCCGCTGACCATGCCCACGTTGACGAAGACGTAGATGAAGAAGGTCAGAACGATGCTCCCGGCCAGCAGGCGCCCGAAGGTGTCCTGGGCACCGGCGGCCAGCCACAGGCCGCGACTGATGATCAGCAGGTAGAGCACCAGCACCGCCAGCATGCCGGCCAGCCCGAACTCCTCGCCGAGTACCGCGACGATGAAATCGGTGTGTCGCTCGGGCAGGAACTCGAGCTGTGACTGGGTGCCCTGCAGCCAGCCCTTGCCGAACAGCCCGCCGCTGCCGATGGCGGTGGTCGACTGGATGATGTTCCAGCCCGACCCCAGCGGGTCGCTGTTGGGATCGAGGAAGGTCAGCACCCGCTGGCGCTGATAATTGTGCAGGTTCATCCACAGCACCGGCAGGGCCGCCGCCACCAGGCCGGCCAGCACGGCGATGAAACGCCAGGAGAGTCCGGCCAGCAACACCACGAAGACCGCCGCCGTGGCCACCAGCAGTGAGGTGCCCAGATCGGGCTGCTTGGCGATCAGCGCCACCGGCGCCCCGATGAGCAGTGCGCAGACCGCCAGGTCCTTCACGCGCGGGGGCAGCTCGCGACGGCTGAGGTAGGCCGCCACCATCAGTGGCATCGCCAGCTTCATCATCTCCGACGGCTGGAAGCGAATGACCCCGGGAATCACCAGCCAGCGCTGGGCCCCCATGCCCATGTCGCCCACCAGCTCCACCGCCACCAGCATCAACAGGCCAACGGCATAGGCCGGCAACGCCCAGCGCAGCAGTGTGGATGGTGACAGCTGGGCCAGCAGCAGCATCACCACCAGCGCCACCCCGAAGCGAATGCCCTGAGCGACCACCGCCTCGAGTCGCTGACCACTGGCGCTGTAGAGCACCACCAGCCCGGCCAGCATCAGCACCAGCAACATGGCCAGCAGCCAGGGGTCGAGGTGGGTTCGCTCCCAGACGGTGCGACGACGGGCGATGCCGCTCTGGGGGGGGCGCACCGGATGGCCACGCAGGGCGCGGGTCAGATCGATCAATGCCATGGGTCAGTTCCCCGCCACGTTGCCGGTATCGTTCTCCATCGCTTCGCGCAGCTCCTCGACGTCGGGCTCCTCGTCGTCGAGGAGCCAGGCATCGGTCATGGCCCGCGCCAGATGCGCCGCATGGGTACTGCCGCCCCCGGCGTTCTCGACGATCACCGACACGGCGATCTGCGGCTCCTCGAGGGGGGCGAAGGCCATGAACAGCGCGTGATCGCGCAGCCGCTCAGCGAGCTCCTCGGCGTCGTAGCGCTGGTCCTGGCCCAGCGAGAAGACCTGGGCGGTGCCCGACTTGCCCCCCATGCGGTAATCGAGCCCGACCCCGGTACGCCGCGCCGTGCCCTCGCTGCCGCTGAGCACCTTCTCCATGCCGGAGAACACCTTGTCCCACCAGCCGTCGGAGGCAAGCTCGATGTCCGCCGGGGTCTCGGGCAACGCCAGCGGCACCGGGTCGTCACCGATCCGGCTGGCCAGCCGCGGCTTGACCCACTGCCCCCGGTTGGCGAGCACCGCGGTAGCGGTGGCCAGTTGCAGCGGGGTGACCTGCCAGTACCCCTGGCCGATCCCCACCGACAGGGTCTCGCCGGGGTACCAGGGCTGGTTGAAGCGGCCGCGCTTCCAGTCCCGCGACGGCATCAGGGCGGTGCTCTCGCCGAAGACGTCGTGACCGACCCGCTGGCCGAAGCCGAAGGCGCTCATGCTGTCGTGGAGCCGGTCGATGCCCATGTCGTGGGCCAGCGAATAGTAATAAGTGTTGTTGGACACGGCGATGGAGCGCTCCATGTCGACCCGGCCATGGCCCCAGCGCAGCCAGTTGCGGTAACGCCGCGAATCGTTGGGCAACTGGTAGTAGCCCGGGTCGAAGATGGTCTTGTCCGGGGTGATCACCCCCTCGACCAGGCCGGCCAGGGCCAGGAAGGGCTTGATGGTCGAGCCCGGTGGATACTGGCCGCGAATGGCGCGGTTGAACAGCGGCAGGTCGATGTCCTCCTGCAGCGCCCGGTAGGAGGCCACGTCGATGCCGGTCACGAACTGGTTGCTGTCGAACCCCGGGACCGAGACCATGGCCAGGATCTCGCCGGTCGCGGGCGCGATGGCGACGATGGAGCCGCGCCGGCCGTCGAGCAGTTCATAGGCGAGCTGCTGCAGCTCCTTGTCGAGGGTCAGGGTCAGGTTCTGTCCCGGCACCGGGTCGGTACGACCGAGCTCGCGCAGCACCCGGCCGCGGGCGTTGGTCTCGACCTTGCGCAGCCCCGCCTGGCCATGCAGGGCATCCTCGTAGAAGCGCTCGACGCCGGTCTTGCCGATGAAGTGGGTGCCGGCATAGCGGCCGGTGTCCAGGGTCTCGAGCTCCTCGGCGTTGATGCGACCCACGTAACCCAGCGCATGGGCCATGATCTCGGCGTCCGGATAGTAGCGCAGCAGCTGGGCCTCCACCTCGACCCCGGGCAGGCGATGCCGGTTGACCGCCAGTCGAGCGATCTGGTCCTCGTCGAGGTCGCTCATCAACAGCGCCGGCTGGAAGGGGCGCTGGCGCTGGCGCGACCGTACCCGGAAGGCCTCGGCCTCCTCATCGGGCAGCTCGAGGAGACGCACCAGCAGGGTCAGAGTGGCATCCAGGTCGTCGACCCGCTCCCGCACCAGGGTAAGGTTGTAGGTGGGGCGGTTCTCGGCCAGCAGCTCGCCGTTGCGATCGTAGATCAGGCCGCGAGTAGGCGGCAGCGGCTCCACCCGGACCCGGTTCTTCTCCGAGCGGGTGCTGTAGACCTCATGCTGCACCACCTGCAGATAGACCAGCCGCCCCATCAGCAGACCGGTCATGGCGAAGACCAGCAGCACCGCCAGCAGCGAGCGCACGCGAAAGATGCGCAGCTCCTGCTCGGGGTTCTTCAGGGTGTCGCGTCGCTCACGCATTCTCGGCAATGGCCTCGGCAGACGCCTCGCACTGCGGCGGGCTCATGTCGGTTACAGGGACACCTTCGAGGGTCGGGGACGGCTCAACGGTGATAGGGATGCCCGACCATCAGGGTCCAGGCACGGTAGAGCTGCTCGGCGAGCAGGATGCGCACCAGCGGGTGGGGCAGGGTCAGCGGCGACAGCGACCAGCGCTGGTCGGCAGTGGCCGAGAGCGACGGCTCGAGGCCGTCCGGCCCACCCACCAGCAGGACCACGTCACGCCCCTCGAGACGCCACGCCTCGGCTTCCCGGGCCAGTTGCTCGGTGCTCCACGGCTTGCCGCCCACCTCAAGGGCCACCACCCGCTCGTCGCCCCGGAGGCGGGCCCGGAGTCGCTCGGCCTCGAGGGCGACCGCCCGGGTCACGTCGGCATTCTTGCCGCGCTGCCCGGGAGCGATCTCCTCCACCTCCAGGGTGAAGTCACGGGGCAACCGCTTGCGATACTCCTCGACGCCCTGGGTCACCCAGCCCGGCATGCGGGTCCCCACCGCCAGCAGGCGGACCCTCATGCGCCGCCCGCCTCGCCTCCGCTGCGCGAACCGCGCACCTCCGCGTCGCTGGGCAGGTCGGCCCAGAGGCGCTCGAGATCATAGAGCTGGCGGGTCTCGGGCAGCATCACGTGGACCACCAGGTCGCCGAGATCCACCAGCACCCAGTCGGCACCGTTCTCGCCCTCGACGCCCAGCGGCTGGACGCCGCCGGCCTTGGCCTTCTCGACCACGTTGTCGGCCAGCGCCGCCACATGGCGAGTGGAAGTGCCGCTGGCGATCACCATCAGGTCGGTCACGCTGGTCAGGCGCGAGACATCCATCAGGCTGATGTCCCTGGCCTTGAGTTCCTCCAGCGCGTCCACCGCCAGAGTCTTGAGTGCGTCGATTTGCATAGCCCTTCGTGTCAGCCCCTCGTTGAAGCGAAATCGTGGTTACCATCATTGTACCGGGTTGCGGCTGCTCTCAGGAACCGGAATAGAAACCATGGGCGAGGATGCGCGCCTCCACCGCCTCGGGCAGCAGGTAGCGCACGCTGCGCCCCTCGGCCAGGCGCCGACGCACCTCGGTGGCCGAGATCACCATGCGCGAGGGCAGCGCCAGGCGCAGCAGCGATCCCGCCGGCCGGGCCATCAGCGCCTCCGGGGAGCCGACCTCGCGCCCGGCGAGCAGCGCCTTCAGCGCCGCCGGCAGCGGCGCTTCGAAGCCGGGGCGGTCGATCACCACCACATGGGCCAGCGCGAAGAGCCGCTCGGGCTCGTGCCAGTCGGCCAGCCGCCGGAAGGCGTCATGGCCCAGCGCCATCACCAGGCGAGCCCGTTCGCCGAGCTCCCCGCGTAGCGAGGCCAGGGTATCGGCGCTGTAGGAGGGGCCGTCCCTGCACAGTTCGCGAGGATCGGCGGTGAGCCCCGGGGTGTCGCCGATACCCAGGCGCAGCAGCGCGAGGCGCTCGGCGGGCGCGACATGCGGCTCGCCCCGCAGCGGCGGCGTGCTGGCGGGAATCATGTGCACCCGGTCGAGGTCGAGCGCCTCGCGCAGCTCCACGGCGCTGCGCAGGTGGCCCAGGTGCACCGGGTCGAAGGTCCCGCCGAGCATGGCCACCCGCGGCGGCGGGTCACCGGCCCGCGCCGGCAGTCGGCGCGACGTCTCGGGCGTCACTGGCGAACCTGGCCGTCACCGAGGACGATGTACTTGCGGGTGGTGAGCCCTTCGAGGCCCACCGGGCCACGGGCGTGGAGCTTGTCGGTGGAGATGCCGATCTCGGCACCCAGGCCGTACTCGAAGCCGTCGGCGAAGCGGGTCGAGGCATTGACCATCACCGAACTGGAGTCCACCTCGGCCATGAAGCGGCGGGCCAGGCCGTAGTGCTCGGTGACGATGGCATCGGTGTGGTGCGAGCCGTAGCGCTCGATATGCGCGACCGCCGCGTCCATGCCGTCGACCACGCGGATCGCCAGCACCGGCGCCAGGTATTCGGCATGCCAATCCTCCTCGGTGGCGGGAACCGCCTCGGGGAGAATGGTGCGCGTACGCTCGCAGCCGCGCAGCTCGACGCCGTGCTCGGCATAGGCGGCGGCCAGCTTCGGCAACAGCGCCTCGGCCACCGGCGCGTCCACGAGCAGGGTCTCCATGGTGTTGCAGGTCCCGTAGCGATGGGTCTTGGCGTTCACCGCAATGGCCAGGGCCTTCTGCGGGTCGGCGGTGGCATCGATGTAGACGTGGCAGACCCCGTCCAGGTGCTTGATCACCGGTACCCGCGCCTCGCGAGAGATGCGCTCGATCAGCGACTTGCCACCCCGCGGAATGATCACGTCGACGTATTCGGGCATGGCGATCAGCCGGCCCACGGCGGCGCGGTCGGTGGTCGCCACCACCTGTACCGCCCCCTCGGGCAGCCCGGCATCGGCGAGCCCGGCACGGATGCAGGCGGCGATGGCGGCGTTCGACTCGCGGGCCTCGGAACCACCACGCAGGATGCAGGCGTTCCCGGACTTGAGACAGAGACTGGCGGCTTCCAGGGTGACGTTGGGCCGTGACTCGTAGATGATGCCGATCACCCCCAGGGGCACCCGCATCTGGCCCACCTGGATGCCGCTGGGTCGCGAGCGCAGGCCATCGATCTCGCCCACCGGATCCGGCAGCGCCGCGACCTGGGTGAGCCCCTCGACCATGGCGTCGATACGCCCGTCGTCGAGCGCCAGTCGCTCGAGCAGCGCGGTGTCCAGACCGCTCTCCCGCCCCCGCGCCAGATCGCGGGCATTGGCGGCGAGCAGCTCGGCGCGCGCCTCGATGAGCCGCTCGGCCATGGCCAGCAGCGCGGCGTTCTTGGCCCCGGTGGGGGTGCGGCGCATCGCGGTGGCGGCGCTACGGGCCGCCTGGCCGAGGCGCTCCATATAGGTATCGACATCGCCGATACTCTCGGTACCGGCAGCCAGGACAGAGGACGAATCGGAGTGGGAGGCGTGCGCAGTCATGCCGTAGAGTGTCTCCTGAGGCCGGTGTCGCCGAGACAGGGGCGGCACCGGCGTTATACTGTGCGGAAAACCGGGAAGGGATTCATAGTAAGCCACCATGCAGAGCAAGTACAAAATCGGCCTGCTGCGGGGCAACCTGCTGGCCGCGGCCCTGTTGCTGGCGTTGCTCGCCCCCGCCGCGCCCACCCTCCCCGAGGCCCTGCTCCTGTGGCTGGCGACGGGCTGGCTGGGGGTGACCGCCGTGCTGCTGGAGTTCAGCCATCGCCGTCCGGCCATGGTGCCGTGGCAACTGCTGCCCAGCCTGCTGCTGGCTGCCCTGCTGTGGGTAGCCCCCGAGCGCTACCTGATCTGGCTATGGGCCTGGGCGGTGCTGATCATGCTGCCCCAGCCCGCCTGGATGGCGGCGCTCAACGTGCTGCTCGCCGCCCTCACCTGGTGGTCGCTGCTGGACAGGATGGGCCTGGAACAGGCCGCTCTCTCGGGGCTGGTCCTGGCCGGCCTGTTGCTCCTCGGCCTGGTCCGCAGCCGCGACCTGCAGCCGCTGCGCGGCCCGGCCCGGCGCCGCATGCGCCTGATCCCGGGGCTGCGCCTCTGGCCCCGGAACCAGCTCTCCCACGACCTGGTTCGCGAGCGGGCCCGAGCCCAGCGCGAAGGCGTTCATGCCGAGCTGTTGATCCTCCAGACCTCGCCCGGCCGGCTCTGGCCACTGGCCCGCCGGCTCTGCCGGTCCACCCGCAGCTTCGAGAACTGCTACCGCCTCGACCGCCGCACCCTGGCGACCCTGCTGCTCAGTCGCGATGCCGAGCAGGCCGAGCAGCGCCGCGACCGGCTGCTGAGCGCCCTCGACACGACGGCTCGATTGCGCGTCACCGCCCTGTCCCGGGTCGAGTCGCTCGGCGACGAATGCCGCGCCCTGGAGCGACAGCACACGCCCCTGGCCGTGATCCGAGGACTCGAGCATGATTGAGCCCCGCCCCGCGCGGTTGCACGCCCTGGTCTACAGCACCGGCGCCCTGCTGCTGCTCGGCCATGCCCTGTGGCTCTACCTGATGGGCGACTATCCGAGCATCCTGCTCCCGGTGTTGCTGACCCCCTTGATGCTGCTCGCCGCCCTGTTGCGCCTGGGCCAGGACGACCACGGGAGGCTCTCGGCCTATCTGGTGCTGATCTGCGGCTACCTGCTGATCGCCGTCGAGCTCCCCCAGCAGGCGTCGCTGGCGCCCCTGTGGCTGGGCCTGCCGGCGGTGCTCACCCTGCTGCTGCTGCCGCTGGGGCCGGCCATGCTGCTCAACGTCATGCTGGTGCCGATCTGGCTGATTCTGGTCGGCGACCAACATCTCGATCGCGACCTGACGCTGAGCTACCTGGCCCTGGTGGTGGTGGCCGGCCTGACGCCCTGGGAATTCCTGCGTCAGCAGGCCTTGCTGCGGGCCACCGATCCACGCGACCCGGATTGCCCCGCCACCAACCGCGAAACCCTTCACGACCGGCTGCACAGCGAGTGCGAGCGCGCCGACCTGCTGGACCAGCGCCTGGCGGTACTGCTGCTGCACCTGCCTCAGTTCGACATGGCCGGCGAGCAGTTCGGCCCCCGGGTCCGCCAGGCCCTGCTCGACGCCGTCTGCCAGGAGGTCGACAAGCGCTGCCGCGACCATGACCTGCTGGGCCGGGAAGGGCCGGCCGACTTCTGGCTGGTGCTGCCCGACACCAGCGAGAACGGCGCCATGCTGGTGCGCCAGCGCCTCGAACAGTCGCTGCAGCGGACGGTACTGCTGGAGCTCGGCACGATCGAGACCCGCATGACACTCTGCCTGCTGCAACCGCGGGAGTCACCGGAACACTTCGAGCAGCGCCTGCAGACCCGAACCCAGCGCCTGGCCGAGATCTGATTCCCCGCCGCCGACCACGGAGCGTCCTCTTGAGCCTTGCCGATACCCTCTATCAGCTGACCCCGTCCCCGCCCCTGCTGCTGCTGCTCATCGCCGCCATCGCCCTGGTCGAGTCCCTGGCCCTGGTCGGCCTGCTGGTGCCCGGCGTCGTGCTGATCACCGCCGCCGCCTCCCTGGCCGGCCATCAGGAAATCGCCCTGGCGGCGGTCATCGCGGTCGCCTTCGTCGGCGCCGTGGTGGGTGACGGGGCGAGCTTCCTGCTGGGCTACACCCAGCGCGAGAGGGTGACTCGCCTGTGGCCCCTCTCTCACCACCCGGAGTGGCTGGCCCGGGGCGCCCGCTTCTTCCAGCGCTACGGCACCCTGTCGGTGTTCTTCGGCCGCTTCGTCGGCCCGGTACGCCCCATGGTGCCGTTGATCGCCGGCATGCTGCACATGTCGCCACGCGCCTTCACCTGGGCCAACCTTGCCTCGGCGGCCCTGTGGGCCCCCGCCTACGTACTGCCCGGCTATCTGCTGGGGCGCACCTGGCAACAGCTGCTCGACCTGCCGGAGGGCACCGAGACCTGGCTGATCGCCCTGGCCGTACTGCTGGTGGCGCTGGTGGTGGTGTTCTCCTGGCTGCGCCAGCAGGTCACCCGCCCCGGGCGCCTCTATCGCCTGGCGGCCAACGGCGCACGGCGCCATCCGGTGATGCGCCGCCTGTGGCTGGCCCAGAGCTGGCGAGGTCGGGGCGAGGTGCCGCTGGCCAGCTGGCTGCTGCTGATCCTCACCCTGGGCGCCCTCTCGGGCTGGACCCTGATGGTGATCCAGCACCAGGGCCCGCTGAACATGGACCTGCGCGTCGACTCGCTCTTCGCGGCCCTGACCTCCCCCGCCCTGGCGCGAGTCGGCCAGGTGCTCGCCCGGATCGGCGACACCTACGGGGTGTTGGCCCTGGTGCTGCCCTGGGGGCTCTGGCTGCTGTGGAAGCGCCACCTGGCGGCCTTCGTGCACATCGCCGCCGGCCTCGGCGGCATCGCGCTGCTCAACACCCTGGGCAAGGCACTGATCGGTCGCGACCGCCCCGGCACGCCGGACTACCTGACCGGCTCCCTGGCCTACCCCAGTGCCCACGCCTCCACCGCCGTGGTGGTCGCCGGCCTGGCCGCCGCCTTCATCGCCCAGGAGCTGCCCCACCGACAGCGCCACTGGGTCTACTGGGGGGCGATCCTGCTCGTCGTCCCCATGGCGCTCTCGCGGCTGGTGATCGGCGTGCACTGGCTCAGCGACCTGGTCGGGGGCGCCCTGCTCGGCCTGGTGGTCTGCGCCCTGGTGCGCCTGGCCTGGCAGCAGAAGCCCCATCCGCCGCTCGCGCCCTGCCCCTGGTGGTGGCTCGCTGCCGCTTCGCTGGTCCTGGTCGGCGCCCGGGTGGCCTGGCTACCGCCGGTCTAGGCCCCTACCCCAGGGCCAGCCACACCCCGACGCCAACCATCAGCGAGCCGGCGAGACGGTTGAGCAGGCGCACGTTGTCACTCTCGCCGAGCAGCCGGCGCAGGCTGCGCCCGCCGGCGGCGTAGAGCACCAGGCAGAGGAACTCGATGGTCAGTATCACCGCGATCAGCACGCCGAGCTGGCCGGCCAGCGCCCGCGAGGCGTCGAGGAAGGGCGGCAGCAGGGCGACGAAGAAGGCCCAGCCCTTGGGGTTGGCCACGGCGGTGAGAAAGCCCTGCAGCGCCAGCTGACCGCGGGAGGCCGGCGGCAATTCGAGCCTCTCGAGGGGAATCGCCATGCGCCCGCGGGAGCGCCACATCATCACCCCCAGATACCCCAGGTAGGCGCCGCCCACCCACTTGAACAACGCGAACAGCGCCGGCTGACGCAGCATCAGCGTGGCCACCCCGGCACCGGCGGCGGCGGCCACCAGGCCCACGCCGACCAGCTCGCCGGCCATCATCCACAGGGTCCGTTTCACGCCCTGGGTCATCCCCAGCACCATGGAGAGCGTCATGCACATGCCGGGGGTCAGCGATACGAACAGGAAGGTCGGCACGAAGACCGACAGCAGCGACAACTTGATCATCAGCGAAGGCCTCGTCCTTGTCTGCCCAGCCTGGCGCCCCCAGCCTGGCAGGAGCGGGTGACACCGCCATGACGACTCCCGTACCGGGAGCCCCCTCACCCGCCCCAGCGTGGCATCAGGCGATGCTCGATTCCCAGCTGGTTGAGGATCCGCGCCACGATGAAGTCGACCAGGTCGTCGATGCGCTGCGGCTGATGGTAGAACCCCGGCGCCGCCGGCAGGATCACCGCGCCCATGCGGGTCAGGGTCAGCATGTGCTCGAGGTGGATCGCCGACAGCGGCGTCTCGCGGGGCACCAGGATCAAGCGGCGGCGCTCCTTGAGGGTCACGTCGGCGGCGCGCTCGATCAGGTTGTTGCTGGCGCCGGTGGCCACCGCCGAGAGGGTGCCGGTGGAGCAGGGACAGATCACCATCGCCGACGGCGCCCCGGACCCCGAGGCCACCGGCGCCATCCAGTCCTCGCGGCCGAAGCAGCGGATCTGCCCCGCCACTGCCCCGCAGCGCTCGGTGAGCGCCTCGGCCAGCCGCTGCGGGCGAGCCGGCAGGTCGACCCCGGTCTCGGTGGTGATGACCAGATGGGCGGCCTTGGAGATCATCACCCACACCGCGTGGTCGGCTGCCACCAGCGCCTCGATCAGGCGCAGGCCGTACTGGGCCCCGGAGGCGCCTGTGATGGCCACCGTGACCGGTTCTCGCAGATCGTCAGCCATGGGCGGCCTCCAGCGCGGCGAGCAGCTTCTCGTGGATGCCGCCGAAGCCGCCGTTGGACATCACCACGATGCGATCGAGCGGCCGCGCCTCGGCCACCAGGGCATCGACCAGGGCGTCGAGATCCTCGTGGAGCCGGGACGGTACCGGGCTCGCGGCGAGCAGCGGCGCCAGCGACCAGTCGAGCCCCGGAGGCTGGTACCAGAAGGCGGCGTCGGCGGCGCCGACGCTGGCGGCGAGGCGATCGCGCAGGGTGCCCAGGCGCATGGTATTGGAGCGCGGCTCGACCACCGCCAGCAGCCGGCCGCGGGGGGTGGCGGCGCGCAGCCCCTCCAGGGTGGCGGCGATGGCCGTGGGGTGGTGGGCGAAGTCGTCGATCACCTGGATCCCGGCCACCTCGCCACGCAGCTCCTGGCGCCGGCGGGGGGACTCGAAGCGCGACAGCGCCGCGCAGCCCCGTGCCAGGTCGACCCCGCAGGCGTGTGCCGCCGCCAGCGCGGCCAGGGCGTTGCGGGCGTTGTAGGCGCCGGTCAACGGCCAGTCGACCACGGCGTCCTCATCCGCCGCGTCCTGCTGGTGGATCACCCGGAAGCGCGAGGCGTCCTCGCGCTCGAGCGCCAGCCGCCAGGGGCTGGAGGCCTCCCCGCCGAAGCGCACCACCGGCGTCCAGCAGCCCTGCTCGAGCACCCGGTCCAGCGCCGGTTCGCCGTCGGCCACCAGCAGCCGGCCACGGCCGGGCACGGTGCGCACCAGGTGGTGGAACTGCCGTTCGATGGCGGCCAGATCGGGGAAGATGTCCGCATGATCGAACTCGAGATTGCCGAGGATGGCGATCTCGGGGCGGTAGTGGACGAACTTGGAGCGCTTGTCGAAGAACGCGGTGTCGTACTCGTCGGCCTCGACCACGAAGGGCGCGTCATGGGCGCCGAGACGCGCCGAGACGCCGAAGTTGCGCGGCACGCCGCCGATCAGGAAGCCCGGAGCGAGGCCGGCGGATTCCAGCAGCCAGGCCAGCAGGCTCGCCGTGGTGGTCTTGCCGTGGGTCCCGGCCACGGCGATCACCCGCCGTCCGGCCAGGACATGCTCGGCGAGCCACTGGGGACCGGAGACATAGGGCATCCCCCGGTCGAGCAGCGCCTCGACCTCGGGATTGCCCCGGGAGAGGGCGTTGCCGACCACCACCAGGTCGGGACGCGGCGTGAGATTGGCGGCCGCGTAGCCCTCGGCCAGATGGATGCCGGCCTCCTCGAGCTGGGTGCTCATGGGCGGATAGACATTGGCATCCGAGCCGCTGACCGTGAGGCCCAGTTCACGGGCCAGCAGCGCCAGGCTACCCATGAAGGTGCCGCAGATGCCGAGAATGTGAAGGTGCATGCTGTCTCCGACTGCATCGTGCCGCCGCGGGCCGCGGCGCGGTCACGGGAGACTAGCATGGCGCCCGCGGCGCGCTCCAGCGAGCACCGTCGTGGACGGCACACAAGCCCTCTTGGGCCCGGTGACCGCGCAGATGCAGCCCATGCCGCTTTCGGCTAGAATCAGACCCCTTTCGAACCCCGAAGGAATCACCGAATAGGCCGACGCCGCGGTCGCCCACGCCTCTATTCAGTGATTCCTGGACGCTACCCAGGAGCAGGAAAGCCCCCATGGCCCAGCACAACGCCTTCTACGCCCAGTCCGGCGGCGTCACCGCCGTGATCAACGCCAGCGCCTGCGGCGTGATCGAGGCCTGCCGCCGCCACCCGGACCGCATCGGCAAGATCTATGCCGGCCACAACGGCATCATCGGCGCCCTGACCGAGGACCTGATCGATGTGAGCCAGGAGTCCGACGACACCATCGCCGCCCTGCGCCACACCCCGGGCGGCGCCTTCGGCTCCTGCCGCTACAAGCTCAAGGATATCGAGAGCCACCGCGCCCAGTACGAGCGGCTGATCGAGGTGTTCAAGGCCCACGACATCCGCTACTTCTTCTACAACGGCGGCGGCGACAGCGCCGACACCTGCCTCAAGGTCTCTCAGCTCTCCGAGAAGCTGGGCTATCCGCTGACCGCCATCCACGTGCCCAAGACCGTGGACAACGACCTGCCGATCACCGACAACTCGCCGGGCTTCGGCAGCGTGGCCAAGTACATCGCCACCTCGACCCTGGAAGCCTCGCTGGACATCGCCTCCATGTGCGCCACCTCCACCAAGGTGTTCGTGCTCGAGGTGATGGGCCGCCACGCCGGCTGGATCGCCGCCGCCGGCGCCCTGGCCGGCAACGGCGAGGGCGAGCCGCCCCACCTGGTGATCTTCCCCGAGGTGCCCTTCGACCGCGCCAGGGTGATGACCCGGGTCGAGGAGGCGGTGCGCAAGTACGGCTACTGCGTGATCGTGGTCTCCGAGGGCGCCCGCTACGAGGACGGCACCTTCCTCGCCGACTCCGGCAACACCGACGCCTTCGGCCACCGCCAGTTGGGCGGCGTGGCGCCGACGCTGGCCGGCATGGTCAAGCAGGACCTGGGCTACAAGTACCACTGGGCGGTGGCCGACTACCTGCAGCGTGCCGCCCGCCACCTGGCCTCGAAGACCGACGTCGACCAGGCCTACGCGGTGGGCGAGAAGGCCGTGGAGCTCGCCCTCGAGGGCAAGAACGCCATGATGCCGGCGATCAAGCGCGTCTCCGACGCCCCCTACGCCTGGCGCATCGAGGCCGCGCCGCTGGCCGAGGTCGCCAACCGCGAGAAGTTCATGCCCCGGGAGTACATCCGCGAGGACGGTTTCGGGATCACCGAGGCGTGCCGCCAGTACCTCTCGCCGCTGATCCAGGGCGAGGACTTCCCGCCGTTCGAGAACGGCCTGCCGAAGGTCGCCCACCTCAAGCGCGCCAAGGCCGAACGCAAGCTGCCCGAGTTCAAGCTCTAGGCTGCGGGCTGCGGGCTACGAGCTGGTCGTGGCCCGTGGCGCGCGCGGCTCACGCAGCTAACGAAGCAGCCACGACAGCACCAGCAGCAGCAGCAGGATGCCCGCCACCCCCTGCCAGAAACCGCCCGGTTCACGCAGCATGCGCGGGCTGGCGTGCGAGCTGCCACGCTCGGCCCCCAGCGGCTGGCGCAGCGCATGGAGGAACTCCGACATGCGCCGGTAGCGCAGCGCGCGCTGCGGGTCCAGCGCCCGGCGCAGGGCATCGTCCAGTGCCGGCGTCACCTCGGGGTTGAGGGTGCGAGCGCTGCGATAGGCGAGCTGCTCCAGGTCGGTGTGGCCGCGCAATCGGTCGGGGGTCAGGGCATAGGGCAGCTCGCCGGTCAGCAGCCAGTAGACGGTGGAGGCAAGGGAGTACTGGTCGCTGCGCCGCCCCACCGAGTCGTCCAGGGCATACTCCGGGGCGCTGTGCTCGGTGAGACCCACCTGGCGCACCAGTTCCCGCGAGCGCTTGTGGCCGTCCACGTCACGCAGGTGGCAGGCACTGAAGTCGGTCAGCACTACCTGGCCATGGGTGTCGATCAGCACATTGCCGGGATGGATCTGCTGGTGCAGCAGGTCGCGGTGGTGCAGCGCCTGTACCGCCTTGCCGAGCTGATTGGCGATGTCCAGGCGCTGGACCAGGCTCGCCTGGGGATGCCGTCGTGCCCACTCGGTCAGGGTCTCCCCCTCCACGTAGGCCATCAGGTAGTAGAGATGGCGGCGCGGCCGCGAGGGCTCCATGATGCGGACCACGAACGGCGACTTGACCCGCTCCACCACCCACTGCTGGAGCAGGAAGTGCTCCAGGTAGGCATTGCGGTTCGAGAGCTCCGGGCTCGGCGCCTTCATCACCATCTCTCGCTCGGTGTGCACGTCGCGCACGCGGTAGACCCGCGACTGGGCGGTACGCGACAGCACCGCCTGAACCTCCAGCCCGTCCAGGCGCTCGCCGGGGGAGAGCTCGGGGGGGATCGGCAGGTCGCCGTAGACCCGTCCCGGCGTGTCCTGCTCCTCGTCGGGCAGTTGATCGATGCGCACCAGCTGGAAGCAGAACTGCTCGGCGCCATAGCCACGCTCCTGGGCCCGCGCGACCGCCGCCTCGGCGAGGCGCTCGCAGGCGGCATCCAGGTCGCTGGCGTCCTGGCGGATCAGCCGCACGTAGTCCGAGGGCATCAGGGTGCCCTGCGCCACCTGGGTGGTGAACAGGAAGAGGTCTCCCTGCTTGAGGGGCATGCGCATGTAGTCGATGTCGATGCTGCCATCCATGCCGAGCGCTCGCGAAGGATAGCGGTAACCACCCAGGTCGGTGACATGATCGCGGGAGAGCTGCTCGAACTCGGCACCGCGCAGCCGGAACACCAGGGTGTCGCCCATGTGGAAGAGATGCCCCTCGCGACCCCGGTAGACCAACGCCGACAGCGAGGAGACATAACTTCCCTCCTCGAGGTGCTGGCTTTGGCTATAACACCAGCCATTGAGGGCACGCAGCACCCGGGTGGCCGAGCTCTTGACGTCCCAGTGGTCGGGGGTCGAAAAGTAATCCGCCAGGAAACCGCGAACGCTGAGGTCCCCCGCCTGCTTGGCGATGGCGTTGCGCGAGATGGAGTCGCTGATCACCGCACAGGCACCCTTGGCACGCATGAGCGTCTGCTCGGGCACGCGCACCGACATCGAGCTGCGATGCCGGCGCAGGTCCGGGGCCACGAAGGCCTGTCCATAACTCAGTGACAGCGGGGCGGATGCCAAGATGCTCTCCTCAGGGTCGAACCTCGGGGTCGGAACGGCACGTCGTCACGGGCCAGGGGTTCATCGGAACACCATGATACACTCGTGACGGTGCGGCTGGAGTGTCAACCATGGCCGCACACGCCACTCACGCCCCGCGTCGGCACCTATGTCGCATTGGTAATACCCGCCCCGGCTCCGTATAATTCGCCGGATTTTTCGCCTATCCGGATTTTCGCCAACCGAAGGAAGCGACGATGAACTTCGACAACATCCCCGCCGGCAAGGAACTCCCCAACGACGTCTACGTCGCAATCGAGATCCCGGCCAACCACGCGCCGATCAAGTACGAGATCGACAAGGACATGGGCGCGCTGCTGGTCGACCGCTTCATGGCCACGCCGATGTTCTACCCGGCCAACTACGGCTTCATCCCGCACACCCTGGCCGACGACGGCGACCCCCTGGATGCCCTGGTGGTGACGCCCTATCCGGTGCAGGCCGGCGCCGTGATCCGCGCCCGCCCGGTGGGCATCCTCAACATGACCGACGAGGCCGGCGAGGATGCCAAGCTGGTCTGCGTGCCGCACCCCAAGCTCTCCACCCTCTATGACGATGTCCAGGAGGTCACCGACCTGCCCGAGCTGCTGCGCCAGCAGATCGCCCACTTCTTCGAGAACTACAAGGATCTCGAGAAGGGCAAGTGGGTGAAGGTGGAGTCCTGGGAAGGCGCCGAGGCCGCCCGCAAGGCGATCGAGAAGTCCGTGGCCGCCTACCAGAAGGCCTGATCACGCCTCTCGTACACGCGAACGGGCCGCCCGGAGGGGCGGCCCGTTCGCGTATCGGGGCTCACCCCTCGGACGCCCCACCCTCGTCCTCCGGGGTCGGCTCCGACAGCGGCTCGGGCTCCTTGGCCTGCTCGTCCTCCCGGGCCTCCTCGGGCGATGCCAGGGCCGGGGGCGGGCTCTCGCCCCCGGCATCCTCGCTGCGCTCCACCGCTTCCACCGGCGGCTCGACGGGCTGCTCCTCCTCGGCCGCCTCGGGGGCGGCCAACCCGGCCGGCGGCGCCTCGAGCGTCCCGGCCAGCTCCCGGGCCAGGTCCCTGGCCCGGATCACGTGATTGGCCATCACCAGCGAATGGTTGGCGAAGATGCCGAAGCCCGACCCGTTGAGCACCATCGGGCTCCACAGCCGTCGCTGGGTCCGCTCGAGCTCGGCGACGAGCAACTCCCACTCGCCCAGCGCATCGGCCCGCTCGAGCACGTCCGCCTGGTCGCGGCGCACCGCCTCGAGCAGATGCAGGAGCGCCCAGCCGGTGCCGCGGGCCTCGAAGAAGATATCGTCGACCCGGTACCAGGGCGTGCGCGACGGCAGCTCGCCGGCATCGATGCCCAGGTCGCGCAGCCGCTCACGGTTGCCGACGCTGGCGGAGAGTCGCGCCCCCAGGTCGTCGAGCCGCCTGCCGACCTGTTCCAGCCAGGCCGCCAGGCCGGCGCCGGCATCGAAGCCCGCTCCGCCCTCCTCGCCCAGCGCCGCCAGGTAGTCGCCGAGAGCGTCGAGCGCCTGCTCGAGACGATGCTCGGTGGAGGGATAGAGCCAGTCGCGACCATCTCCCCCCAGTCGGTCGGCGACCTCCGCCAGCGCCGGCTGGTCGCCCTCCTCCATGGTCGGCAGCGCCCGGGCGAGGTCGCGGGCCTGGATCAGCGCCCCCAGCTCCCAATTGGGCATGTTGTCCAGCCACAGCCCCGGCGGTGCGATGTCGTTGCGCAGGTAGCCACCGGGCTTGTCGCGCAGGGTGCTCACGACGCGCATCAGGGTGGCCGCGGTCACGGCCCCACGGGCAGCCGGAGCGGATGCCGCCTCGCCGCGCTGCTCGGCGGTGGCCTGCTCGACGTCGAAGGCCGCCGGCTCCCGGCTCCACCAGATCCCCAGCGCCACGACCACCAGCAGGTAGATCACCACCAGCGCCAGCAGCGGCTTCCAGATCCAGCCATAGTCCGGACGCTCGAGTGCCTCGGTCCTCCTGCGGCGCCTGGCGGCACCCTTTTCCGTCAAAGCCATGGTCCTGATTCCCTGAAGTTGGCAAAGGCGGCGGCGCGACAATGGGGCGCAGCCGGGAGCGGCATCATGCGATCAACAGTGCCGGCTTCCTGGGTTATCCTAGCAGCTGAATTCTACTCGCGGCGCCCGGTGTGGAACCCCGAGCAGCCGCGAGAGTCCTAATCGCGCCTACCTGGAAGAGGAAGACCGAGTTGATCATCAGACGCCTGGCCTGCCTGCTCGCCCTTGCGCTGCTGCCGCTCGCCGGTCACGCCCAGTGGTTCTCCTCGAACGGCTCCGGCGGCGATTTCCTGCCGGTGCTGGAGGCCTTCCAGCCCAGTGCCTGGCACGACGGCGAGACCCTGTTCGTGGGGGTCGAGAATGCCGACGGCTACTACCTCTACCGTCACCAGTTCGCCGTCGAGGCCGGGGATGAAGCACTCGATCTGGGTGAGCCCCGGCTACCGCCGGGCGAGTTCAAGAGCGACGAGTTCCTCGGCGATGTCTACGTCTTCTACGACCGGGTGGTCTTCGAGGTGCCACTCGAGAACGCCCCCTCGGGGCCGCTGGACCTCACCCTGACCTTCCAGGGCTGCGCCGATGCCGGCCTCTGCTACCCCCCCGAGCGGGTCGACCTGCAGGCGCCCGAGAGCTCGGCACCGGCGGCCTTCGCCGGCTGGCTGGCCGGGGATGACGACAATGGCGGTCGCGGTCGCGATGCCGCGGCCCCCGACACGGCGCCCCCCGCCCCCCAGAGCGAGGATGGCCGCTTCAGCGCCCTGATGAGCGATGCCAGCCTGCCGCTGGCCCTGGGCCTGTTCTTCCTCGCCGGGCTGGGGCTCACCCTCACCCCCTGCGTGCTGCCGATGGTGCCGATCCTGTCGTCGATCATCGTCGGCCAGCACCCGACCCGGCCGCGCGCCTTCGTCCTCTCGGCCAGCTATGTGGCCGGCATGGCGCTGACCTACGCGGCGGTGGGCGTGCTGATGGGACTGTTCGGCGCCGGGCTCAACCTCCAGGCGCGGCTGCAGTCCCCGCCGGTACTGATCGCCTTCGCTGTGCTGTTCGTGCTCTTCGGCCTGGCCATGCTCGGAGCCTTCAACCTGCGCCTGGCGCCCCGGCTGGCCGGACGCATCGATGCCTGGCAGGCTCGTGCCCAGCACAGCGGCCCCGGCGGCCTGGCCCTGGCCGGTTCGCTCTCGGTACTGGTGGTCTCGCCCTGTGTCTCGGCGCCTCTGGCCGGCGCCCTGGTGTTCATCTCCACCACCGGCGACGCCCTGCTGGGCGGCGCCGTCCTGCTCGCCCTGGGACTCGGCATGGGCGTGCCACTGCTCGTGGTCGGCACCTTCGGCACCACCCTGCTGCCACGTACCGGCGCCTGGATGAACGGCGTCAAGATCGCCTTCGGCATTCTGTTGTTCGGGGTGGCGATCTGGCTGGTCGAGCGCCTGCTGCCCTCTGCCATGGCCCTGCTGCTGTGGGCGGCGCTGGCCATCGGCAGTGCCCTGGCGCTGGGGGCGCTGACCGTCAATCAGGCCCAGGGCTGGCCGCGGGTACGCCAGGCCACCGGCATCCTGCTGCTGGCCTGGGGCATTGCCCTGGTGTTCGGTGCCGCCCGCGGCGCCCACGACCCGCTGCGCCCCCTGGCGCCCCGCCTGACCCAGCCCGGTCCGGCCGGCGAGACCGTCGAGGTCACCACCGTGCGTAGCCTCGACACCCTGGAAGCCGCCCTGCAGGCCGCCAGCGACGAGGGCCGCCCGGCCTTCGTCCACTTCACCGCCGACTGGTGCATCTCCTGCAAGCAGCTGGAGCGCCAGGTCTACCCCGACCCCCGCGTCGCCGAGCCCCTTGCCACCTTCGCCCGCATCAACGTCGACGTCACCGCGACCGACGACACCTCCCGCGAGCTGCTCGACCGCTTCGGGCTGTTCGGCCCGCCGAGCCTGCTGTTCTTCGACGATGCCGAGGAGATCCGCGCGGCGCGCATCCAGGGCGAGGTGCGCCCCGCCGCCCTGGCCAGCCACCTGGACGACCTGCTGGCATGGCTCGACGCCCGTCGCAGTTGATATGCCGGCTCGTCCTGCGATGCCGTGAACATCGTCAAACAGGCGTTTAAATTCCGCCATCGAACGCTGTTCTCCTGCTGGCTGGACATCCACGCCGATTTTCGGCACACTCCGGCGTCAATGCCTTATCAAGGCCGATAGAGGCGGAAAGAGTCGCCATCTTGCCGCGATCTATTGCGAGTTGGCCCGGGTTGACAGCGTCGCCCGGGCAACCGGCCACCCACCGATACCAATCGATCGAGACTAGAGTCATGGATATCCGCAAGGTCAAGAAGCTGATCGAACTTCTCGAAGAGTCCAACATCAGCGAAATCGAGATCCAGGAAGGCGAGGAATCGGTACGCATCAGCCGACACCCCAACGGCACGAACTGGCAGCAGCCCATGCCCCAGGGCTATGCGCCACCGGCACCGGCGGCGGCCCCCCCGGCCCCGGTGGCTCCCGCCGAACCCGCCGGCGAAGCCGCGCCCGCCTATCAGGGCCACGCCGTGACCTCGCCCATGGTCGGCACCTTCTACCGCTCGCCGGCACCGGGCGCCAAGCCCTTCATCGAGGAGGGCTCCAGCGTCAAGAAGGGTGATACCGTGTGTATCATCGAGGCCATGAAGATGATGAACCAGATCGAGGCCGATCGCGATGGCGTGATCGAGGCGATCCTGGTCGAGGACGGCGAACCGGTCGAGTTCGACCAGCCGATGCTCGTCATCTCCTGATCTTCCCACAGACACTGGCGGACCCCATCATGCTGGACAAGGTTCTCATCGCCAATCGCGGCGAGATCGCCCTGCGCATCCTGCGCGCCTGCAAGGAGCTGGGCATCAAGACCGTCGCGGTCCACTCCAAGGCCGACCGCGAGCTGATGCACGTGCGCCTGGCCGACGAGGCCGTGTGCATCGGGCCGGCGCCCTCGGCCCAGTCCTACCTGAACATCCCGGCGCTGATCAGCGCCGCCGAAGTCACCGATGCCAGCGCCATCCATCCCGGCTACGGCTTTCTCTCCGAAAACGCCAATTTCGCCGAACAGGTCGAGCGCTCCGGCTTCGTCTTCATCGGCCCGCGGGCCGAGACCATCCGCCTGATGGGCGACAAGGTCAGCGCCATCGAGTCGATGAAGAAGGCCGGTGTCCCCACGGTGCCCGGTTCCGACGGCCCGCTGCCGGAGGACGACGAAGGGGAGATCGTCGCCATCGCCCGGCGCATCGGCTACCCGGTGATCATCAAGGCCGCCGCCGGCGGCGGCGGGCGCGGCATGCGCGTGGTACACACCGAAGCGCACCTGCTCTCGGCGGTCACCGTCACCCGGACCGAGGCCCACTCGGCCTTCGGCGACGGCACCGTCTACATGGAGAAGTTCCTCGAGAACCCGCGCCACGTCGAGGTCCAGGTACTGGCCGATGGCCAGGGCAACGCCATCCACCTCTTCGACCGCGACTGTTCGCTGCAGCGCCGCCACCAGAAGGTGATCGAGGAAGCGCCGGCCCCGGGCATCGATCCCGCCGCCCGCGCCGAGGTGCTCGAGGCGTGCCGGCAGGCCTGCCTCACCATCGACTACCGGGGCGCCGGCACCTTCGAGTTCCTCTACGAGAACGGCCAGTTCTTCTTCATCGAGATGAACACCCGGGTCCAGGTGGAACATCCGGTCACCGAGATGGTCACCGGCGTGGATATCGTCCGCGAGCAGCTGCGCATCGCCTCGGGGCTGCCGCTGTCGGTCCGCCAGGAAGACGTGCAGATCAACGGCCACTCCTTCGAGTGTCGCATCAACGCCGAGGATGCCCGCACCTTCATGCCCTCCCCCGGCAAGGTGACCCTCTACCACCCGCCGGGCGGCCTGGGCGTGCGCATGGACTCCCACGTCTATACCGGCTACACGGTGCCGCCCCACTACGACTCGCTGATCGGCAAGCTGATCACCTGGGGCGCCGACCGCGAGACCGCGCTGATCCGCATGCGCAACGCCCTGGACGAATTGCTGGTGGAAGGCATCAAGACCAACACCGACCTGCACAAGGACCTGGTCCGCGACGGCTACTTCCAGCAGGGTGGCGTGAATATCCACTACCTGGAAAAGAAGCTCGCGCAGTAATCGCGCAGCGCTTCGCGGGGTGGCCGACGCCACCCCGTTTTCGTTTCCCGTTGTCCGTCACCCCGGCGATCCGATCGCCCCTTGACGCCTCAAGGAGCCCGCCATGCCCTGGCTGCAACTGAAGGCCCATATCGCCCCCGAGCAGGCCGAGACCCTGGAAGAGCTGCTGCTCGCCGAAGGCGCCACCGCCATCACCCTGCAGGACGCCCACGACGACCCGGTGTTCGAGCCCGAGCGAGGCAGCACCCCGCTGTGGAACGAGACGGTGCTCACCGGACTCTATGACGATCTGGAGGGTATCGCGGCGATGCTCGAGCGGCTGGCCGCCGCCTGGGCCGAGACGATGCCCGGCGAGCCGCTCCCGGTGATCGAGCACGAACTCCTCGCCGACCGCGACTGGGAGCGCGAGTGGATGGACGACTTCACGCCCCTGCGCATGGGCCAGCGGCTGTGGATCGTGCCAAGCTGGCACGCGCCCCCCGAGCCCGGCGCGGTGAACCTGCACCTCGACCCGGGGCTCGCCTTCGGCACCGGCACCCACCCCACCACGGCGCTCTGCCTGGAGTGGCTCGATGGCCTGGCGGTGGCCGGCGTACTCGAGGGTCGCGAGGTGCTCGACATCGGCTGCGGCTCCGGGATCCTGGCCATCGCCGCCCTGAAGCTCGGTGCCGAGAGCGCCGTGGGCACCGATATCGATCCCCAGGCGCTGCAGGCCAGCCGCGACAATGCCGAGCGCAACGCCATCGCCGAGGCCGACTTCCGGCTCTGCTATCCGGAGCAGCTCGACGCCGGCGGCTTTCCGGTCGTGCTCGCCAATATCCTCGCCGGTCCGCTGGTCGAGCTGGCGCCGACCATCGCCGGCCATGTCGCTGCCGGTGGTCTCCTGGCGCTCTCCGGCATCCTCGAGCCCCAGGCCGAGGAGGTGCTCGAGGCCTACCGCGCGGAGGGCCTGCTGATGGACGAACCGGTCGTGCGCGAGGGCTGGGTGCGACTGAGCGGGTACCGGGCGATGTGAACAGCGGGTACCGGGCAACGTGAACGGCGGACATTGCCCGACCGACCAAAGATCGCCTTCACCATCGACGATCGGGGGCGTATGATATGCCCCCTTCAAACCAACAGACGCCATCATGCCCGAGACCCGTTCCTCCCTGCCCCGGATCGGCCGCTTCGAGTTGCCCAACAGGGTGATCCTGGCGCCCATGGCCGGGGTCACCGACCGCCCCTTCCGGCAGCTCTGCCGGCAACTCGGGGCGGGCCTGGTGGTGGGCGAGATGGTCACCTCGGACCCCGGCCTGTGGCACACCCGCAAGTCGCGTCTGCGCCTGGATCATCGCGGCGAGCCGGGGCCCCGGGCGGTACAGATCGCCGGCGGTGACGCCGCCATGCTCGCCGAGGCGGCACGACTCAATGCCGAGCACGGTGCCGAGATCATCGACATCAACATGGGCTGCCCGGCCAAGAAGGTGTGCAACAAGGCGGCCGGCTCGGCGCTGCTGCGCGACGAGGCCCTGGTGGCCGAGATTCTCGAGGCGGTGGTGGCCGCCGTTGACATCCCGGTGACGTTGAAGATTCGCACCGGCTGGTGCGCCGAGAGCAACAACGGGGTCCACGTGGCCCGGCTCGCCGAGGCCGCCGGCATCCAGGCCCTGGCCGTCCACGGCCGCCATCGTCAGCAGCGCTACTCGGGCGAGGCCGAATACGACACCATCGCCGCCATCAAGGCCGCGGTGAGTATTCCGGTCTTCGCCAACGGCGATATCGATTCTCCCGAGAAGGCCGCCCGAGTCCTCGACTATACTGGTGCGGATGCGGTGATGATCGGCCGCGGAGCCCAGGGCAACCCCTGGATCTTTCGCGAGATCGATCACTACCTTCGCCAGGGCGAGCATCGTTCTCCCCCGGCCGACGAGGAACGCGCCAGCGTCCTGCGCGACCATCTCGCGGCCCTGCATGATTTCTATGGTGAGCACATGGGTGTGCGCATTGCACGCAAGCATGTCGGCTGGTATCTGGCCGGTGATACCCGCCTCGGCGAGACGGACCGACGCGCCCTGCGGGCCACCTTCAATGGCCTGGAGTGCTCGACAGCCCAGTGCCGCTTCATTGACGAACTGTTTCGTCACGAGCCCGCCACGGCCCCGAGCCGCCTGGCACGGGCCGTGGCATCGGATGGAATCTGTGCCGCATGACCAGCCAAGCCTTCCCCCAGAATCCCGAGCTGTCGGGGCTAGATGCCGCCCGGACCTCCCGTGATCTCACCGGCATGGCCGACTCCGCCCGGGATGCTTCCCCGGCCGGTGCGGCGTCGCAACAACCGCTGCGCGAAGCCGTCGACGCCGCCATGCGACGCTACTTCGACCACCTGGACGGCGGTGATGTCACCGGCCTCTACGCCATGGTCATGGCCGAGGTCGAGTCGCCACTGCTGAGCGCCGTGCTCGAATATACCCAGGGCAACCAGACCCGGGCCGCCGAAATGCTCGGCCTCAACCGCGGCACCCTGCGCAAGAAGCTCAAGCAGTACGGCCTGATCTGACCCCCGAAGGGAGCCCCGCGCGGACTCCCTTCGCCTTGTCCACCGCCCGTTGCGTGGCCCGCTTTCCGTGACCCGACATTTCACCCACCCACTGCCAGCCGAGAGTGACCCCATGGCTCAACCCTCCTCCGGCGCGGTTCGCCGCGCGCTGATCAGCGTTTCCGACAAGACCGGCATCATCGACTTCGCCCGCGGACTCGCCGAGCACGGCATCGATCTGCTCTCCACCGGCGGGACCTTCCGCCTGCTCCAGGAGAACGGCATCAGCGTCACCGAAGTCTCCGAACACACCGGTTTCCCGGAGATCATGGACGGCCGGGTCAAGACCCTGCACCCGAAGATCCACGGCGGCATCCTGGGCCGGCGCGGCCAGGACGACGCGGTGATGGCCGAACACGGCATCGACCCCATCGACATGGTGGTGGTCAACCTCTACCCCTTCGCCGAGACCGTGGCCCGGCCCGACTGCACCCTCGAGGACGCCATCGAGAACATCGACATCGGCGGCCCCACCATGGTGCGCGCCTGCGCCAAGAACCATGCCCACACCACCATCGTGGTGAGCGCCGACGACTACGCCCGAGTGCTGGCCGAGATCACCGCCGGCAATGGGGCGGTGTCCGAGGCCACCCGCTTCGACCTGGCGGTCAAGGCCTTCGAGCACACCGCCGGCTACGACGCCGCCATCGCCGACTACCTGGGCCAACGGGTGCCCGGCGGCGAGGACGGCTTCCCGCGCACCTACAACCTGCAGTTCGTCAAGAAGCAGGCCATGCGCTATGGCGAGAACCCCCACCAGGGCGCGGCCTTCTACGTCGAGGCCGATGCCCGCGAGGCCAGCGTGGCCACCGCCACCCAGCGGCAGGGCAAGGCGCTGTCGTTCAACAACGTCGCCGACACCGATGCCGCCTTCGAGTGCGTCAAGGCCTTCACCGAGACCGCCTGCGTGATCGTCAAGCACGCCAACCCCTGCGGCGTGGCGGTGGGGATCACCCCCTGCGAGGCCTACGAAAAGGCCTTCGCCACCGACCCCACCAGCGCCTTCGGCGGCATCATCGCCTTCAACGAACCGCTCGATGCCGAGACGGCCCGCGCCATCATCGACCGCCAGTTCGTCGAGGTGATCATCGCCCCCGGGGTCGAGGACGACGCCCTGCCCATCGTCGCCGAGAAGCCCAATGTGCGCCTGCTCGATGTCGGCGAAGAGCGCTGGCCCGGCGAGCGCGAGCACGCCCACGACTTCAAGCGTGTCACCGGCGGGCTGCTGGTGCAGGACCGCGACTTGGGCATGGTCGGTCGCGACGAGCTGACCGTGGTCACCGAGCGGGTGCCCAGCGAGCAGGAGATGCGCGACCTGGCGTTCGCCTGGAAGGTGGCCAAGTACGTCAAGTCCAACGCCATCGTCTACGCCAAGGCCGGCCAGACCATCGGCGTCGGCGCCGGCCAGATGAGCCGCGTCTACTCGGCGAAGATCGCCGGCATCAAGGCCGCCGACGAGGGCCTCTCGGTGCCCGGCTCGGTGATGGCCAGCGACGCCTTCTTCCCGTTCCGCGACGGCATCGACGCCGCGGCGGCGGCCGGCATCACCGCGGTGATCCAGCCCGGCGGCTCGATGCGCGACCAGGAGGTGATCGACGCCGCCAACGAGGCCGGCATCGCCATGGTCTTCACCGGGATGCGACATTTCCGCCACTGAGCCGCTCGCTGCATGACGAAAAAAACCCGCGACCAACCAGGTCGCGGGTTTTCTGATGCTGGCCACCAAGGCGGGGGCGATTCATCCTGTAGGAGCCACGCTCCGCGGGGCGATAGGCGGAGGCCACAACGGTCGTTCGACACCGCCGGGGCGCCTGCGGCGCCAATCGCCCGGCAGAGCCGAGCTCCTACGAACCCCCTTACCCTCACTGCCATGCGGTAGGGGTGTTCTTCTTCCAGCTTCCAGGCGCGTAGCGCCGCTCTTCAAGCTTCCAACTCTTACCCCAGGTCGATGCAGAGGTACTTGGTCTCGAGGAACTCCTCCAGTCCCTGGTGGCCACCCTCGCGCCCCAGGCCCGAGGCCTTGACCCCGCCGAAGGGCGCGGCGGCGTTGGAGATCAGCCCGGTGTTGATGCCCACCATGCCGTACTCCAGGGCGTCGGCCACCCGCCAGACGCGACCCAGGTCGCGGGAGTAGAAGTAGGACGCCAGGCCGTATTCGGTGTCGTTGGCCATGGCGATGGCGTCCTCCTCGTCATCGAAGGGGAACACCGCCGCCAGCGGGCCGAAGGTCTCCTCGTGGGCCACCTTCATGCTGCTGGTGGCGAAGCTGACCAGGGTCGGGGTGAAGAAGTTGCCGCCCAGCGGGTGCGGGTGCCCGCCCAGCAGCAGCTCGGCACCGTGGTCCACGGCATCGTGGACATGCTCGCTGACCTTGGCGACGGCGCTGTCGTCGATCAGCGGCCCGATGTTGATGCCGGCCTCGGTGCCATTCCCCACCTTGAGCTCGCTGTTCATGGCCACGGCGAACTTCTCGCAGAAGGCGTTGACCACGCTGGACTGCACCAGGAAGCGGTTGGTACAGACGCAGGTCTGGCCCGCGTTGCGGAACTTGGCGGCCATGGCGCCTTCCACCGCGGCGTCGAGGTCGGCGTCCTCGAAGACGATGAAGGGCGCGTTGCCTCCGAGTTCCAGCGAGATCTTCTGGATGTGCTGCGAGGCCTGGGCCATCAGCTGGCGACCCACCTCGGTGGAGCCGGTGAAGGTGATCTTGCGCACCAGCGGTGACTCGGTCAGCGTGGCGGCGATCTCGGCGGCACGCCCCGGCACCACGTTGAACACCCCGCGCGGTACGCCGGCCCGTTCGGCCAGCAGCGCCAGGGCCGTCGCCGAGAACGGGGTCTGGCTGGCCGGCTTGACCACGACGGTGCAGCCCGCCGCCAGCGCCGCACCGGCCTTGCGGGTGATCATCGCCGCCGGGAAGTTCCAGGGCGTGATGGCCCCCACCACCCCCACCGGCTGCTTGGTCACCACGATGCGCTGGCTGGGCTTGGCGGCGGGAACGGTCTCGCCATAGATGCGCCGCGCCTCCTCGGCGAACCAGCGCAGGAAGCTCGCCGCATAGGCGATCTCGCCGGCGGCTTCCTTGAGCGGCTTGCCCTGCTCGTGGGTCATGATCATGGCCAGGTCGTCCTGGTGCTCGAGCATCAGGTCGTGCCACTTCATGAGGATGTCGGCACGCTCCTGGGCGGTCAGCCCCTTCCAGGCCGGCAGCGCAGCATCGGCGGCGGCGATGGCGCGCTCGGTCTCGACCCGCCCCAGGCGCGGCACATTGCCCATGCTCTCGCCGGTGGCCGGGTTGAGCACGTCGATCTGCTCACCGCTGTCGGCGGCGACCCAACTGCCGTCGATATAGGCGAAGGGGCAATAGAGCTGCGTTTCCTTGAGGGCTTGCATGTTCGTCTCCTGCCGCATCTGCGGCCAGTTGTCGGTTTACCTTCATGCTAAGCGTAAAGGCCCCCCCGCACCGAAGCCAATCCATTTCGGCATGATACCGCGCCTGACTCAGCGCGGGCGGCGTGGCTCGCGGGATTCGGAGAGGGTGATGGAGACGGAGTCGGCGAAGCGCAGCGCATTGGGCTTGTCGATCTCGACCTGGGCGGTGAGTACCTGCTCGTGGGCCATGATCAGATCGAGCACCTCACGGGTCATGCGCTCCAGCAGCAGGAAGCGGTGGTCCTCGACATGGGCGATCACCTGCTTGGTGATGGTGCGGTAGTTCAGCGCCTGCTCGATATGGTTGAACGCCACCGCCTTGTCGGCGCGATAGCGGATCACCGCATTGATCACCACGTCCTGGCGATTGTGGAGCTCATCGTCCTTGATGCCGATATGGGTACGCAGCCGCAGGTTCTTGAGGCGAATGGTCGCCAGGTCATGGTCGAAGTGCTGGTCGTCGATGGCGTGCAGCGGCATGGCAGGACTCCTTGCGCAGCGGGGCTCAGCGGCCGTTGACCAGGGTCAGGAACTCCTGGCGGGTCGGCTGGTTGTCGCGGAAGCCCCCCAGCATCACCGAGGAGGTCATGCTCGAATTCTGCTTCTCCACGCCACGCATCATCATGCACAGGTGACGGGCCTCGATCACCACCGCCACGCCACTCGCCCCGGTGACCTGCTGGACCGCCTCGGCGATCTGTCGGGTCAGGTTCTCCTGGATCTGCATGCGGCGGGCGTACATGTCGACGATGCGGGCGAACTTCGACAGGCCCAGTACACGCCCCTTGGGCAGGTAGGCGATATGGCACTTGCCGATGAAGGGCAGCAGGTGGTGCTCGCACATGGAGTAGAGCTCGATGTCCTTGACCAGCACCATCTCATCGGTCTCCGACTCGAAGACGGCACCGTTGACGATCTCCTCGAGGGACTGGTTGTAGCCATGATTGAGGAACTGCATGGCCTTGGCGGCCCGTTTCGGGGTGTCGCGCAGGCCCTCCCGCTCGGGATCCTCCCCCAGTTCGAGGATGATCTGGCGATAGTGGTTGGCGAGTTCTTCGGTCATCGTCGGGCCCCATGGCGTTGTCGGTTGTCGTGGTGCACGCAGTCAGTGGTGAGGGTCACCGGCCCCGCTGGCCGCCGGCAGCGACATGCCACGCGGCACTTCTTATACAAAACGTATACATAGAAGACACAGCGTACAATGCCGGCATCCACGAACCCTGCATTCTAGCGCAAGGCGGGGGCCATGCGCAGGCCCCCGCCTGCATCGGGGTGACAGTATGTCGCGCCGGCAGGAGCGGCGCCACGGCTGCTCCACCCCGACCACTATGGTAGAATGAGCCTCCCTTCATGCTGTGCCCCAGTCATCCTCGAGAGCCGACATGATCAAGACCCCCACCCTGCTGCTGGCCGCGGCCCTGTTGATTCCGTCCCTGGCGCTCGGCGCCACCCTGGAGCTCCCCGGCGACGCCCGGGTCGAATTCCAGGTCATCGACTCCCTGCACCTGAGCCAGGACGAGCCGCGTCACGACGACATCGTGTTGCGGCCGGTCGCCGACGGCAACGGCACCCACCAGCTACCGGAGTACTGCGTGGTGATCGGCGATGCCCGCCTGGACGGTGAACGCATCCGCCTCACCGCCAAGGCCCTGACCTGCATCGAGACCGACGGCAGCGACAGCGAGATCTACAGCGGCGAGGTCTCGGCCGCCGCCTACGAGGAGGACGGCAGCTACGGCGTGGCCGCCGACTGCGACGAGGGTCGCTGTGCGCTGGAGCCGTCCGCGGGCTTCCTGCTGCAGTTTGCCGAGGGGCTCGCCATCGAGCAGCAGGACAACCCCTCGGCGCAGATCAACGAACAGCGCCGCCAGGCCGAAGGGGCCGGCGTGGCCAACCCGATTCCCGCCGAGGCACCGGATCCCGACGACGACTGAGGCCTGCCCTTCCGCGCCCCGCCACGACGCTCCCCCCGGGAGCGTCGTGCGTTCCGGCGCGGTGAACGTCACGCCAGCCAGCGGGGCTTCTGCTCCAGCAATTGCCGCTGCTGCTCCAGCATGCGGATATGCCCGTCCCAGTAGCCGGCGTCGGCCAGCCAGGGGAAGGCCGGCGGAAAGGCCGGATCGTCCCAGCGCGCCACCAGCCAGGCACTGTGCCGCAACAACCGCAGGGTGCGCAGCGGCTCCACCAGCGCCAGCTCGCCGCGGTCGAAGTCCAGGTGCTGCTCGTAGCCCTCGATCACCTCGGAGAGCTGCATCTGGCGTTCCTCGTCGCGCTCGGCGGTGAACAGCATCCACAGGTCCTGCACCGCGGGCGCCGTCAGGCAGTCATCGAAATCGACCAGCGCGAAGTGCTCGTCGCGCCCCAGGATATTGCCGATATGGCAGTCGCCATGGACGCGGATCGCCCGCTCGGGCGCCCAGGCATGGGGCGCCAGCTGCCGATACAGGGTATCGGTGATCCGCTCGTAGGCCCGGCGCTGGCGACGATCCAGCCAGGCGCTGCCCAGCACCCGCTCGCGGGCCTCGACCAGCATGGCGTCCAGGTCCAGGGTCAGGCGGTGGGCGAAGGTCGAGCGCCGCCCCACTTCATGGACGGCACCGATCAGCTCGCCCAGCACGAACAGGTGGGCGGGGTTCTCGAGCTCCGGGGCCTGTCCCGGCAGCTGGGGGTAGAGCGCGAAGCGGAACCCCTCGGCGCGGTGCAGGCTCTCGCCCGCCTCATTGCGCCACGGGGCCGCCACCGCCACCCCCGCCGCCTCGAGCTCGGCCAGGAAGTCATGCTCCTCCTGGATCTGGGCATCGCTCCAGCGCTCGGGGCGATAGAACTTGACCACCCAGCGCCGGCGCTCCTCGTCGTGTACCAGGAAGACGCGATTCTCGTAGCTGTTCAGCGCGAAGGGCTCGCCGGGCAGCCACAGGCCGAGCGACTCCACCGCCGCCACGATCCGGGCGGGCTCCAGGCGGGCGAAGGGATGGGTAGTGGTGGCCATGGGCGCTCCGAAGGGGGAAAGCGTGCATCCTATCAGAGGTGGAGGTGCAACGGGGTGCGCGCCACCGCCCAGACCTCCACCCACTCGGCGCCGGCGCGGCGACAGGCCGCCGCCAGGGCGTCCAGGGTCGCGCCGGTGGTCATGACGTCATCGACCAGCACCAC
>NZ_PNRE01000032.1 GCF_002879645.1 Halomonas heilongjiangensis
CAGGGTGCCGGTCTTGTCGAAGGCCACGCTGCGCACGCCACCGGCCAGCTCCAGGGCCGCCGGGTCGCGAAACGCCACGCCCCGCTCCAGCCCCCTGGCGCTGCCCGCCAGCGTGGCCAGGGGCACGGCCAGGCCCACGGCACAGGGACAGGCGACCACCAGCACCGAGAGCGCGCGAACCACCGCCTCCTCCGCCGCCACGCCGAACGCCATCAGCAGCGCCAGGGTCGCCAGCGACAAACCGAGCGCCAGCGGCGAGAGCCAGGCGGCGAAGCGCTCGGCCAGCGCGCGCCGCTGCCCCTTGGCGGCCTGCTGCCGCTGCATGTCGCGGTAGAGCCGGTCCAGCCGGCACTCGCCGGCCGGGGCGGTGACCGCCAGGGTGAAGGAGCCGCCGCGATTGCGGCTGCCGGCCGCCACCCGATCGCCGCGCGTCATCCGGCAGGGCCGGCTCTCGCCTGTGAGCGGTGAGAGGTCGAGCCGGGCCCCGGCGTCGAGCAGCTCGCCGTCGAGCGGCACGCGCTCCCCGGCCGCCACCCGAATCCGCTCGCCGGTGGCCACCTCCTCGAGCGGCACCCGGATCGCCCCCCCTTCGCGCAGTACCGTGGCCTCCGCCGTGGCCGGCACCAGCCCCTCGAGGGCCCTGAGGCTGCGGTAGCGGGCCAGGGTCTCGACCCAGCGCCCGGCCAGCAGCAGCAGGATCAGCATCACCGCGGTATCGAAGTAGACCTCGGCCGAGCCACGCCACAGCAGCCAGACCGAGACCGCCAGGGCCGCGGCGACGCCCAGCGATACCAGGGCATCCATGCCCGGCCGCCGCGCCCGCAGGGTGCGCCAGGCGGCCACGTAGAAGGGCACGCCGGCATGCAGCACCACCGGCAGCGCGAAGGCGCCGGAGACCAGGGCCATCACCCGCTCGAGCCGCGGTTCGGGCAGGGCGCCGGCATAGATCAGCAGCGAGGCCAGCATCGTCCACATGCCGAACAGCGCCGCCACCGCGAACCGTCCCGCCAGACGGCGGCTCTCGGCGTCGAGGCGCGCCTCGGCATCCGGGGCCGACGCCAGCGGATGCACCCGGTAGCCGAGGCGCGCCACCGCCGTGGCCAGGGTCGCCTCGGCGATGGCCTCAGGCTCACCCTCCACCAGCAGGGTCGCGCCGGCGTAGTCGACGCCCACCCGGTGCACGCCCGGCAGTCGCCCCAGGCGATGCTCGATGGCCAGGGCACAGCCGCTGCACCACATGCCCGACAGCGAGTAGAGCGCCTCCTCGGTCGGCACGACCCGATCGGGGGCAGGCGCGGCACGGGTATCGGCGATGGGCGGCATGGCGATTCACCTGGCAGCGGGCTCAGAGGCAGGGGGGCAACACCACCAGCGGCAGCCCGACGAAGGCCACCCCGGCGGCCGAGAAGAGGTGCAGCCCGGCGCCCAGGGCCGCCATGAAGCGCGTCCTGCCCCGCTCGCGCCATGCCGCGGTCAGGCAGGCACGCGCCAGCCATCCCAGCAGCCCGAGGGTGGCGAGCGTCAGCAGGCCCAGCCAGAGGTTGAGGCCGGTCATCGCGCCCTGGGTCGGCGCCGGGGGCGCCACGGCACAGGCCACCGAGAGCCCGCCGTAGAGCGCCACGAACCACAGGCTCCAGATCGTCAGGCCCAGGACCAGCTGCAGCGGATGACCGGCCGTCAGCCGGGGAAGAGGCCGCCTCATACTCCGCCTCCGATCAGCCTCGGCAGCAGCCCCAGGGCCGCCGCCAGGATCCAGTAGACGCCGAGCTGATAGCGCCACAGCAGGGCGACCACCTCGGGCTCGAAGGGCAGGCGCGCACCGACCAGACCGAGGGCGGCGCGCGCGCCCTGCAGGCCGGCCAGCACGCCGGCCAGCAGACCGTGCGCCAGGGTGTAGAGCAGCCCCACCAGCAGCACGGCATCGTGGGCGCTGGCGGTCGGCGCCAGCTCCGCCCGCCACAGCAGCGCCGCCCCCAGCAGCAGGTGCAGCCCGCCCAGGGCGGCGATGGCGAACAGCGCGGTGGCAAGGCCGTCGTCCTCGCCGGCGCGCAATGCCCGCAGACGCCGCTCCAGCCACAGGGCACCGAGGGTGAAGGCGGCCCCCGCCCCGACCAGCAACGGCAGCGACAGCGGCGAACGCTCGGGCATCTGCCACTGGGGCGAGACGGTCCAGAGATAGAACCAGCCGAACAGCAGCGAGAGGAAGAAGGCGCCGTCGGCGAGCAGCGCCACCCCCATGGTCCAGCGCCCGGGGCCGTCGTGGGTCCGGGAGTGCAGCGGCGGTGCCTCGGGCTCATCGTCACCCATTGCCGCGGCGATCGGGTGGGCGCCGTTCTCCCAGGACCAGCGCAGCAGCATCAGCGCCGCCACCACGAACGCCACCAGGGCCAGCGGATAGAGGCGCACCAGCAACGCGACGCAGACCACCGCCAGGCAGGCCGCGGCGGCGAGCGGCCACCAGCTGTTGGTGGGCAGGTGGATCACCTCGCGCAGCCGGCCGGTGAGCGCCTCGCCGCCGAGCAGCTCGCGTCGGCCATGGGAGGCGTCGGCCAGGGCATGCTCGCCGCGGGCGATCTCGTCGCCGAGGGCCGGGTTCTCCCACAGCGGGTGACGGGTCTCGACCCGCGGCAGGCTGGCGAAGTTGTAGGGCGGTGGTGGCGTGGCCAGGCTCCACTCCAGGGTGTCGGCCCCCCAGGGATTGGGCGGCGCCGGGCGCCCGAAACGGAAGTGCAACGCCAGGTCGAGCAGCACCATGGCGATGCCCGCCGACATCATGAAGCCGCCGATCGACGAGACCAGGTTGTAGAGATCCCAGCCCATGGCCGTGTCGTAGGTGTAGATGCGCCGCGGCATGCCGAGCAGCCCCGTCCAGTGCATGATCAGGAAGGTCAGGTTGAAGCCCAGGAAGGTCAGCCAGAAGCCCCAGCGCCCGAGTCGCTCGGAAGGCATGCGCCCCGATACCAGCGGCAGCCAGTAGACGAGCCCCGCCATCAGCGGGAAGAGCATGCCCCCCACCAGCACGTAGTGCAGGTGGGCGACCACGAAATGGGTGTCGTGAACCTGCCAGTTGAAGGGCACCAGCGCCAGCATCACCCCGGTGAGGCCGCCACAGACGAAGATGATCAGGAAGCCGAGGATCCACAGCATCGGCAGGGCCATGCGCGGGCGGCCCAGCCACAGGGTCGCCAGCCAGGCGAAGATCTGGATGGCGGTGGGGACCGCCACCAGCATGCTCGCTGCCGAGAAGAAGGCCTGGGCCAGTTGCGGGATGCCCACGGTGAACATGTGGTGGACCCAGAGGCCGAAGCTGATGAAGCCGGTGATGACGATCGCCGCCACCACCCAGCCGTAGCCGACGATGGGTCGCCCGGCGAACACCGGCAGCAGGGTCGAGACGATCCCCGCCGCCGGCAGGAAGATGATGTAGACCTCGGGGTGGCCAAACAACCAGAACAGGTGCTGCCACAGGATGGGATCGCCGCCCCCCGACACGGTGAAGAACGGCAGCCCCGCGGCGCGCTCCAGCTCCAGCAGCACGCTGCCGAGGATCAGCGGCGGGAAGCCCACCACGATCATCAGCGCCATGGCCAGGATGTACCAGGCGAACAGCGGCATGCGATGCAGCGCCATGCCCGGCGCCCGGGTGCGCAGGATCGACACCGTCAGCTCGACCCCGGCCGAGAGCGCCGAGATCTCGACGAAGGTGATGCCGAGCAGCCAGAAGTCGGAGCCCGGCCCCGGGGAGTGCTCGGCGGAGCTCAGCGGGGTGTACATGAACCAGCCACTGTCCGGCGCCATCTCCAGCACCAGGCTCGAGAAGAGGATGATGCCGCCGAACAGGTAGCACCAGTAGCCGAAGGCGGTGAGCCGTGGGCAGACCAGGTCGCGGGTGCCGATCATCTTGGGGATCAGATAGATCGCCAGCCCCTCGAGCATGGGAATGGCGAACAGGAACATCATCACCGTGCCGTGCATGGTGACGACCTGGTGGTAGATCCCCGGCGCCATGAAGGCCTGGTCGGGAAGCGCCAGTTGGGCGCGCACCAGCATCGCCAGCACGCCGCCGAGCAGGAAGAACACGAGCCCGGTGGCCATGAAGCGCAGCCCCAGGGTGCTGTGGTTGACCACGGTCAGGGCGCGCCAGCCGCGGGGATTGGCCCACACCGCCGCGAGCTCGCGATGCAGCCGCTCGGCCTCGCGGGCGTCTCCGCTAGCGCTGTGCGGCGTCTCGCTCATGGGCGCAGGGTCTCCAGCCAGGCGCCGAGGGCTTCGAGGGTCTCGGCGTCGAGATGGTCGTGAGCGGGCATGCGGTTGCCGGGCTTGAGCGTCTGGTGCTCGGCCAGCCAGCGGGCGATGGCGCCCTCCTCCAAGGCCAGGACGCCGGCGCCCAGGGTGGCCCGGCTGCCGATATCGGAGAGATCCGGTCCCCCGGTGCCCTCGGCGAGCCCCTCGACCCGGTGGCAGCGGGCGCAGTGTTCGCCGAAGGCCTCGCGGGCCGTGTCGTGTCCCTCGGCCTGGGGTGGCGGTCGGCGTCGCGCCTCCAGCCAGGCCGCGAAGTCGTCGCGCTCCATGGCCTCCACATGGAGCTGCATATGGGCATGCTGGGCGCCGCAGAACTCGGCGCACTGGGCGCCGAACACCCCGGGCTCGTCGGCCTCCAGGCGGATGCGGTTGACGCGCCCCGGGAGCATGTCGATCTTGCCGCCGAGCCGCGGCACCCAGAAGGCGTGGATCACGTCGGCGCCGGTGACATGGAAGTCCACCGGCTCGCCGGCGGGCATCGCCAGGTGATTGGCGGTGACCACCTCGCCCTCCGCGTGCGGATAGCGCACCTCCCACCACCACTGGTGGCCGATGACCTCGATCACCCGCGGTGCCTCGACCCCGGGCAGGGGCAGTAACCGCTGTCCGGCCGGCACACCGACGGCGAGCAACAGCAGGATGCTCACCCCGGGCAGCAGGATGCCACCGCCGAGGATCCAGCCCAGGCCGAGGCGACGCTCCTGCGCCGCACTGCGCACAGGATGCCCGCGGCGTCGAAAGGCGGCGAGCCACAGCCCCACCACCATCAGGAAGACCAGGGTGAAGGCCGTGAGCATCCCCCACCAGAGCCAGGCCACGCCCCTGGCGGCCGGGCCGGCGGGATCGAGAATCGAGTGATCGCCGCCACAGCCGGCCAGCGCGAGCGACAGCAAGACCATCGCCGGCTTGACCCCCCTGTGGCGGGGGCCTTCAATGCCAGGGAGGACTCCACGACCGACAGGGACGGTGCCATGCCCAGAGCGAAGCTCAGATCGCCCCAGCGCTCCATCCATAGCCGCGCCGCGCTGGCCGGCCATCCACTGCACCCGGTGATGATCCACTTCCCCGTGGCCGCCCTGATGGCACTGGTGGCCAGCGACCTGGGCCATCTCTACACGGGAGACCCCTTCTGGACCCGCGCCTCGCTGTGGCTGGCCGGCGTCGGCGCCTTCGGCGGCTGGATGGCCAGCCTGGTGGGGCTCGTCGACCTGGTGTCGGTGAAGGGCATCCGACGCCTGGTGACCGCCTGGAGCCACGCCATGGTCGCCGTGGTGATGCTCTCGCTGGCCTCGCTCAACTGGCTGTGGCGCTTGCTCGGCGAGGCGCTGCTGCCCTGGGGGCTGGTGCTGTCGCTTGCCACCGCGGCACTGATCGCCCTGGCCGGCTGGCTGGGTGGACAACTGGTCTACGAGCATGCCGTGGGCGTGGACCTCGACGACTGAGCGCGGACGATTCGGCATTCTCCTCCTCCCTGATCGGCGACATGCCTCACAATGCCGGCTTGGCCAGTACCAGCCCCACCACGGTCAGCATGGCGGCCGCCGCCACGGCACAGGCCGCCATGGCGCCTTTCACCACCCCGCGCACATGCCCCGCCTCGAGACGCAACACCAGCCAGCCACAGGCACCGTGCGCCAGCACCATGCCGGCCACCGCCAGCAGCTTGAGCACCAGCCAGCCACCGGCAAGGCCGTGACCCAGGAACAGCAGCGTGCCCGAGGCAATGGCGAGCAGTGCCGCGGGTGTGGCCAGGCTGTTGTAGACGAAGCGCGGCATGGGCGGCGAGGAGGACGCGAACGACGGCGTGTCGGACGCGGCACGCGCCGACTGCACCAGCAGCGCCGGCAAATAGAGCAGCGCACCGCACCAGCTCACCAGCGCCACGATATGGAGAAACTTGATCCAGGGCATGGGCGTCCTTGCGACTCGTACCTGCCGGCCCACCGCAGACAGGCACTCTCACCCTAGCCGAGCCACGCGACACCGGCCAGCCCCGGCATCGTGTCCGAATGCATTCTCAGCCGTAGAGGCCCTGGCTTCGCAGGTAGTCGTCGTAGCTGCCGCTGAAGTCGGTGATGCCGGCGTCACTCATGTCGAGGATGCGGGTGGCCAGCGAGGCGACGAACTCGCGATCGTGACTGACGAAGATCAGGGTGCCGGGGTAGTGCTCGAGGGCCAGGTTGAGGGCCTCGATGGACTCCATGTCCAGGTGGTTGGTGGGCTCGTCCATCAGCAGCACGTTGGGCCGGGTCAGCGACAGCTTGCCGAACAGCATGCGGCCCTGCTCGCCACCGGAGATCACCTTCACCGACTTGCCGATGTCATCGCTGGAGAACAGCATCCGCCCCAGGGCGCCGCGGATCACCTGCTCGCCGCCGTCGGTCCATTGGGCCATCCATTCGAACAGGGTGGCGTCGTTGGCGAAGTCGTCGGCGTGGTCCTGGGCGAAGACGCCGAGCTCGGCGCTGTCGGTCCAGCGCACCGCCCCGGCCTGGGGGTGCAGCTCGCCGGCCAGCGTCCTGAGCAGCGTGGTCTTGCCGATGCCGTTGGGGCCGATGATGGCGATACGCTCGCCGGCCTCCACGGTCATGGAGAGTCCTTCGACCAGCGCTGCCTCGCCCGGATATCCCTGGCTCAGCGCCTCGACGTTTACCGCATTGCGGTGGATCTTCTTGCCCTGCTCGAAGCGGATGAACGGGCTGACCCGGCTCGAGGGCTTGATGTCCTCGAGCTTGATCTTGTCGATCTGGCGTGCTCGGGAGGTGGCTTGCTTGGCCTTGGAGGCGTTGGCCGAGAAGCGGCTGACGAAGGCCTGCAGCTCGGCGATCTGCGCCTTCTTCTTGGCGTTGTCGGCGTGCTGGCGCTCGCGGGCGGCGGTGGCCGCGGTCATGTAGTCGTCGTAGTTGCCGGGGAACAGCCTGATCTCGCCGTAGTCGAGGTCGGCCATGTGGGTGCAGACGCTGTTGAGGAAGTGGCGATCGTGGGAAATGATGATCATGGTGCTGTTACGGGCCGTGAGTACCCCTTCCAGCCAGCGAATGGTGTTGATGTCCAGGTGGTTGGTGGGCTCGTCGAGCAGCAGCACGTCGGGGTCGGCGAACAGCGCCTGGGCGAGCAGGACACGCAGCTTCCAGCCCGGCGCCACTTCGCTCATGGGGCCGGCGTGCTGTTCGATGGGAATGCCCAGGCCGAGCAGCAGCTCGCCGGCACGGGCTTCGGCGGTATAGCCGTCGAGCTCGGCGAAGCGGACTTCCAGATCGGCCACGGCCATGCCGTCGGCCTCGCTCATCTCCGGCAACGAGTAGATCCGCTCGCGTTCGGCCGCCACCTGCCACAGCTCACGGTTGCCCATGATCACGGTGTCGATGACCCGCTCGGCCTCGAAGGCGAACTGGTCCTGGCCCAGCTTGCCGAGCCGTGCGCCCGACTCGACCATCACCTGGCCGGCCGACGGCTCCAGGTCGCCGCCCAGGATCTTCATGAAGGTGGACTTGCCACAGCCGTTGGCGCCGATCAGGCCATAGCGGTGGCCATTGCCGAACTTGACGGAGACATTCTCGAACAGGGGCTTGGCCCCGAACTGCATGGTGATGTTGGCGGTGGAGATCACGTGGGGGTCCAATCGAGGGGCAAAAGTTCGCGATTGTACCGGTTCTGGTCCCGCGTCACACGCCGAAGGGAGGATACATCGCCAGCGGCTCCGGCAGCGCTGCCTGCCGGAGCCAGGGAGACAATGCCGAACCGTGGTTCAGTCGTAACGGTCCACGGTGAAGATACTCTGCAGCTTGTGCTTCTTCCCGTAGATATGGACCGTGGTCTCGTCGAAGGGGAAGCGATCGAGATACTCGCTCCTGCTGTTGAAGCGTGGCTTGTGCGCATTGATCATGGCCGCCGCCAGCCGCTCGCGGTTGGCGTGACCGCAGAGCCCCACGGCGTACCAGAGTTCCTCGCCGGGCTGGAGGAAGGCCCGCCACCTGTCCTGCTCCTCGTGGTGCTCCAGGCCATAGCGCGCGCTGCGGTGCTCCCCCACGTAGAGCAGCTCCTGCACGTCCATCTCGCCGGTCTCGGGGTCCTGGGCGGCGCGGAACACGCAGTAGATGCCGGATTCGTCGGGGGCATCGTGGCGTTGGTCGTCCGTCCAGTAACCCAGCATCTTGGGCGAAAGCATCTGGTCCGTCATGGCGTCCTCCTCAGTAGTCCTCGAGACGTTGCATATCCCTGGCGAGGCGCCGCACCTCGGCCTCGTGGCCGGCGGAGAGCGCATCGAAGAACTCCTTCTCGCTGGTGCCAACGGCCTTGTCGCTGCGATGGGCGTAGAGGTCCTGAAGGGTACGGTGTGCCGTCAACGCGGTCGCCAGCACGCTCTGCACGGTCTGGCAATCGATGCTGGCGGGCAGGCGCTCGAGTACCGGTGGGTGCGGGAAGTCGGCCGGATCGTCGAACCAGGTCTCCAGCACACCGCGGTGGTCGCTACCGTCGTGGCAGTAGCCGGTGAGGTCCCCCTGCATCTTCCGCTCACGCTCGGCCAGATACTCGAGCGCCATGCGCACCCGCTCGTCCACTCCGCCGGACGCCTCGCGCAGGTATTGATCGGCAAGGCGCCCATGGTAATCGGCCGCCCAGGCGACCAGTTCCTTTACCTGATGAAAACGCATGCCCGTTCCTCCTCGCTGTCACCAGCGGCACAACCGCTTGGCCCTTGACTTCATCCTAGCCAACGCCGGCGGGCCGCGCTTGACGTGTATCAACGGAAGACGATGCAAGGCTACAGAAGCAGGGGGGGCTCGATGGGAACGAACTCGCTGGCCGCGCGGATCAGCGAGTCCGCGGTGAGGCGCGCCACCCCGACCACGATCACCTCGACGCCGTGGCGCTCGCGCAGCCGCTGGACCAGCAGGTCGAAGTCGCCGTCGCCGGAGACCAGCACCACCCGGCCGACCCGTGGTGCGGCCTCGATGGCATCGAGGGCGATGCCCACGTCCCAGTCACCCTTGGTGGATCCATCGCCGCGCTGGATGAAGGGCTTGAGCTTCACGTCGAAACCGATGCCGCGCAGGATGTTCTGGAACTGGCGCTGCCTGGGATCGCCCCGCTCCACCGCATAGGCATTGGCCACCACCACCCGGCGACCGGCGGCGAAGCGCGCCCAGAAGGCGTGGTAGTCGAAGTGGCGGCCGAAGGCCTGGCGCGTGGTGTAGTAGACGTTCTGCACGTCGACGAAAATGGCGACGCCCTCCGCTTGGCTCACCACTCCTGGCTGGTCTCGCGCAGCGCAGCGATCTCCGCCTTGGCCTCGCGCAGGCACCAGCGCAGCTCATCGGCCAGCGCCGCCCCGCTGCCGGTGGCGATCAGCCCCTGGGCGGCACCACCGCTGCGACGGGCCACGCCGTCGCTGCCGTGCAGGGCCTCGAGCCTGGGCAGCAGCCAGGCCAGCCAGCTGTCCTCGCGGGTGGCCAGCTCACGCAGGCGGTGCAGCTCGGCCAGGGAGCGCCCTTCGGGACCGAGCAGTTCGCGCCAGTCATGACGCTCGAGCAAGGCATGCTCGGTGACCTCGCGCAGCAGCGATTGCAGCGCCAGCTCGGTCAGCGCCAGGGCCCCCTCCTCCGCCGCCATGCGCCGCGCCTCGGCGTGCTCGTCGCTGCCTGCGGCAGTCTCGAGCAGCAGCTCGGCCTGGTAGAGCAGTTGGTTGGTACGCGAACGCGGCGTCACTTGCGCTTGTCCTCCACCCGCCACTTGCCGTTGTCGAAGATGGCCTTCCAGCCGGTCGCCTTGCCCTCCTCGTCGGTCATCACGAACTGCTCCCTGGCCTTGCGCGAGAAGCGGATCTGCGCCGGGCGACCGTCCGGGTCCTCGCTTGGCGCGTCGAGCAGGTAGCGGTACTTGTCGGGCAACTCCTCGGCGTGGGCCTTGAGCTCGCGCACCAGCGGCGGACGGGTCTCGCGGTTCTTCGGGAACTTGCTCGCCGCCAGGAACAGGCCGCTGGCCCCGTCGCGCAGCACGTAGTGGTCATCGACCTTCTGGCACTCGAGCTCCGGCATGGGGATGGGGTCCATCTTGGGCGGCGCCACTTCGCCATTGCGCAGCAGCTTGCGGGTGTTCTTGCACTCGTTGTTGGTGCAGCCGAAGTACTTGCCGAAGCGGCCACTCTTGAGTTGCATCTCGCTGCCGCACTTGTCGCATTCGATGGTCGGACCGTCATAGCCCTTGATGCGGAACCTGCCCTGCTCGATCTCGTGGCCGTCGCAGTCGGGGCTGTTGCCGCAGATATGCAGCTTGCGGGTCTCGTCGATCAGGTAACTGTCCATGGCCGTGCCGCACTTGGGGCAGCGGTGCTTGGCGCGCAGGGCTTCGGTCTCGGCCTCTTCATCGGCATCGGCGGCCACGGCCTCTTCACCGGGCAGCAGGTCGATGGTGGTCTTGCAGCGCTCCTTGGGCGGCAGGTTGTAACCCGAGCAGCCGAGGAAGACACCGGTGGAGGCGGTACGAATCTGCATCTTGCGCCCGCAGGTCGGGCAGTCGATGTCGGTGGGCACCGGCTGGTTGGGGCGCATGCCCGCGTCGCTCTCGGCGACCTCGAGCTCCTGGCGGAACTCCTCGTAGAAGGCATCGAGCAGGGCGCGCCAGTTGCGCTCGCCTTCGGCGACCTCGTCGAGGCCATCCTCCATGCGTGCGGTGAAGGAGTAGTCCATCAGGTCGGGAAACGACTCCTTGAGCCGCTCGGTGACGATATCGCCGAGTTTCTCGGCATAGAAGCGGCGATTCTCCAGCTTGACGTAACCACGATCCTGGATGGTGGAGATGATCGAGGCGTAGGTGGAGGGCCGGCCGATACCGCGCTTCTCCAGTTCCTTGACCAGGCTCGCCTCGGTGTAGCGGGCCGGCGGCTTGGTGAAGTGCTGCTGGGGGTCCAGCGCCTCGAGGGTCATCGGCGTGCCTTCGGCGAGGTCGGGCAGCGACTGGTCCTCGTTCTTGCCGGCCGGCTTCATCACCCGGGTGTAGCCGTCGAACTTGAGCACCCGGCCCTTGGCCTTGAGCTCATAGCCGTCGACCTCGACGGTCAGGGTACTCGAGAGGTACTCGGCCGGCGTCATCTGACAGGCGACGAACTGCCGCCAGATCAGCTCGTAGAGGCGTTCGGCATCGCGCTCCATGCCGGCGAGGTCGCCGGCGCGGCGATCGACCTCGGAGGGACGGATCGCTTCGTGGGCCTCCTGGGCCCCCTCCTTGCTGGAGTAGCGATTGGGCGCCTCGGGCAGGTAGCGCGGCCCGTACTCGCTGCCGATGAAGTCGCGCACGCTCTCCACCGCGTCCCGCGAGAGGTTGGTGGAGTCGGTTCGCATATAGGTGATGTAGCCGGCCTCGTAGAGGCGCTGGGCCAGGGTCATGGTCTTCTTCACCGAGAAGCCGAGCCGGCCGCTGGCGGCCTGCTGCAGCGTCGAGGTGATGAAGGGGGCGTTGGGCTTGGAGCGAGTCGGTTTGTCCTCTCGCGAGGTGATCGCCAGGCTCGCCTTCTTCAGTGCGGCGATGCGCTCCAGGGTCTCGGCTTCCGAGGTGGGACGGAAGGCCTTGCCGTCCTGCCGCACCAGTTCGAAACGCACCGGTTCGCCGTCACCGGAGACAAGATCGGCATGGACGTCCCAGAACTCCTCGGGAACGAAGGCGCGTATCTCGCGCTCGCGCTCGACGATCAAGCGCATGGCCACCGACTGCACCCGCCCGGCCGAGAGGCCACGGGCGACCTTGGCCCACAGCAGCGGCGAGAGCATGAAGCCGACGACCCGGTCGAGGAAACGCCGCGCCTGCTGGGCCTCGACACGGGGAATATTGAGGCTGCCGGGGGCCTCGAAGGCATCGTGGATGGCATTCCTGGTGATCTCGTTGAACACCACACGCCGGTAGCGGCTCTCGTCGCCGCCGATGGTCTCGCGAAGGTGCCAGGCGATGGCCTCCCCCTCGCGGTCGAGATCGGTGGCGAGATAGACGGCGTCGGCCTTCTCGGCGAGCTTCTGCAGCTCGGCCACCACCTTCTCCTTGCCGGGCAGGATCTCGTAGTTGGCCTTCCAGTCGTGCTCGGGGTCGATGCCCATGCGGCGGATCAGCTGCTCGCGGGATTTCTGCTTCCTGTACTCGGCCTTCTCTTCCGGCGACATCTTCCGGGTCGCAGCGGCCTGGCGCGCTCGCTCCTTGGGATCGGAGGCCGCCTTGCCCGAGCCGCTGGTCGGCAGGTCACGGATGTGCCCCACGCTCGACTTAACGATGAACTCGTTGCCGAGGTACTTGTTGATCGTCTTGGCCTTGGCCGGTGACTCGACGATGACCAGTGACTTGCCCATAGTGCTCCACTATTGTGCATGGCGCGCTGGCAGCGCATCGCGCCTGACGGTTCCGTCCACCCGTCGCCCGGGCGGTGAAAAATCCGCTTACCCTACCCCAGCACCGCTCGTCACGCCAGTCGCAAGCGGCATGCCTGGCGCGAGGCGACCCTCTGACCCTAGACCGCCGGGGCATGTCCCGGCAAGGCGCCGGGACCGCCGACACAATGACGACGCCCCCGCCGGCGAGCCCGGCGGGGGCGTCGTCGCGCGGCATCGCGACTCAGCTCTTGTCGCCCCCCTCGGGAGCACGACCGCCGGCGGGCTTGGCCCGCTTCGTCTTCCGGGCCGCCGTCGCGGTCGCCGGCTTGATGGCCGCCGCCGGTGCCGGTGCCGTACCGGCATCCCCCGGTGATGGCAGCGACGGCGTGGCCGGACGCGCCTGGGCGAACAGTGCCTTGATGTGCTCGAAGCGATCCGCGGCGTGCTCGGAGAGCTCGCCGCTGGCGGCCAGCACGTGCTCGATGTGCGCCAGGTGCTCGTCGATCTGCGCGGCCGTTTGCCCCTCGAGCAGGGCCGGGATCGCCTCCAGGGCCGCCTGGTGATCCAGCGTCAGGATAAAGAACTGATCGCGTACCAGGCGTTTGAAATCGGCCAGGCTGGCGGCCGGCTCCAGTTCGCTGCGAGAGGTCCGCAGCCGCTTGAAATTGCGCTCGTCGGTGGCCGGCGCTCCGCCCAGCACGTGGATCAGGGCACGCATCACCGCCTCGTGGTGGCCACCTTCGGCGATGTGCTCGCGCAGTTCGGACTGGCGACGTTCGATGAAGCGCAGGTGCTCGGGCTCGGCGCCCGGACGGCGGCGATGGACATGAGCATCACCGCCCAGGCCGACCAGCGCCTGCAGCAGCGGCTGACCGTAGAGATCGAGGAACAGCCGTTCGATGCTGCTGTCGCGCAGGTCACGCCAGGCGTTCAGGCCGCGGGTGATCTGGTCGGAGACGATGCTCTCGATCACCCGGAAGAGGTTGTCCTCACCGAGCGGGTGGCGCTCGGCACGCACCCGCTCGGCCAGCACCGGCACCGGCACCATCAGGGGATTGCGATCGGAGAGCAGTCGATAGCCGAGCCGGTTGGGGTGCATGCGACGCATCCACTTCGCCGACTCGGGTGTCGCCAGGGCACGAATCCAGGGCTGCAGGAACAGCCGGTACAGCCCCAGGTTGATCTCCGAGATGCGCGCCACGGTGGCGAAGCGGGTGTCGTCCTCGGGGCAGTGCTGGACCTCCCGGTCGAGCTCCTCGACGGTCCGCGGAGTGAACTCGAGCAGGTAGTCACGCTCGATCAGCTCGGCGTCGCTGCGCTCGGCCGCCGAGGAGACCGTGGTCTCGTAGAGGCCCGGCGGCAGGACATCGATGTAGTCCATGTTGGCGGTGAACTCGGCGTGTTCCTTGCGCGAGACACTGCCCGAGACGAAGATCCCCAGATGGCCGGTGGTGTCGTGAACGCAATAGACGATGGTCTGCTCGTTGGCGATGATGTCCTCGACCCCCTCGTAGAGGTCACGCACCCAGCCCAGTGCCTGGGGAGGCGGCGTGATGTCGTCGCCCCGGGAGCAGAACACCACCACCGGCGAGCGCACGTTGCGCAGGTCGATGCGCCGCCCGTCGGAGGTCACCAGCTGGGCGGTGGAGAGGCGGTTGCCGACGAACAGGTTGTCGACGATGTACTGGATCTCCTCGCCACCCAGCACCACGTGGCCGCCCCACCAGCGCTCGAACTCCAGGTAGCGACTCGCCTCGGTGTCGATACGGGAGTAGAGCCGATACTGCTTGTGCCACCAGGTGTTCGCCGGGTTCAGGCGCTCGAAGTTCTGGACCAGAAAGGCGCCGTCGAACAGGCCAGCGCCCAGGTCGCTGAGCAGCGCGGTCATCCAGCTCCCGCCGCTCATGCCACCGGTATAGCGCATCGGGGCACGGCCGTGCTCGCCGGCCCAGTAGGAGAGCGGCGCTCCGGCGATCAGGATGGGGCCGAACAGGTCGGGCTCGAGCGAGGCCGCCATCATGATCTGCCATCCGGCCTGGCAATTGCCCACCACCATGGGCTTCTCGCAGGTCTCCTGGTGCCGCTCGCCGACATGGCGCAGAAAGGCGATCTCGGCCTCGACCACGTCCTCGACGGTCTGTCCCGGCACCGGGTACGGCAGGAAGCCGATGAAGTAGCAGGGATGACCGGCGCGCAGCGCGATGCCGATCTCGCTGTCGGGCTTGAAACCACCGATGCCGGGGCCATGGCCGGCACGGGGGTCGACCACCACGAAGGGCCGCATCTGCGGGTCGGTGACGCCCCCTTCGGGGGGCGCGACGCGCAGCAGCTCGTAGTTCACCGGCCGCGGAAGCTCGCGACCGTCCATCAGCACCTCGGTCTCGAACCCCAGCACGCTGGGCTTGGTCTGCTCGATGTGCTCGAGGTACTGGTTGCCACGCAGGCGCATGACGTCCATGTAGAGCATGCTGCGTTCCAGGGCATCACGCCAGTAGTCGCAGGCGGCGCGTCCGAAACCGAATGGATCCACAAAGGGCAGCACAGCTGTCGGGGGTGTCGGCATCAGGGAGTTCATTTCGGGCTCCAGGCACGGCGTGGATGAAATGCTGCATTGCAATATAGCGCATCTTCTTCGCCACGACGAGCGGAGATTGAACGATGGTTCAATCCTTGCTCCGCGCAAGGGGCCGTATCGCCGATGCCCGCCCGCTTGCACGTTGCCGCGCCCACTATCCCCATGCCCAGGGCTGGCTGCGGGTGTGCAACCGTAGCCGGGGCCCGCGAACGGCTCGCCGCGATCCGCCCCCGCCTGTCCAGGGTCACCGCTGCTGTGGTACCTTTACGCTCCCTGCCAACGTATCATTTGGCGCAGCATGCAGCGCAGTGGCGGCCCCGGCACAGTCATTCCTTGGTGGCCTGACCACATCTTCAAGACGTCGACAGCCGGCGAGTAGAGAGGCTCAACATCCCATGAGCGATACCACCTCCAAGCGAGTGCCCAGCGGCGAGAAGTTCCGCAACGAACACGGCATGGCCGTGATCAAGGATGGCATCAAGCAACGCAAGCAGGTCGAGGCGAGCCCCGCGACCGAGCGCAAGCCCCACTGGCTGCGTGCGCAGATCCCCGGAGGGGGACGCTTCGATGCGGTGAAGAAGAACGTCGCGACGCATCGCCTCAGCACCGTCTGTGCCGAATCGCACTGCCCGAACATGGGCGAATGCTGGAGCAATGGCACCGCGACCATCATGCTGATGGGCTCGGTGTGCACCCGGGCCTGCCGCTTCTGCGCGGTGGATACCGGCAACCCGCGGGGCTGGCTCGACGGCGAGGAGCCGGAGAACACCGCCAAGTCGGTCGAGCTCATGGGGCTGCGCTACGTGGTGCTGACCTCGGTGGACCGCGACGACCTCTCCGACGGCGGTGCGGCCCACTATGCGTCCTGCATCCGCGCCATCAAGACCCATACCCCGGAGGTGGTCGTCGAGGCCCTGACCCCGGACTTCGACGGCGACCCGGCAGCCATCGAGTGCGTCGTCGATTCGGGCCTCGAGGTGTTCGCCCAGAACGTCGAGACCGTCGAGCGCCTCACCGAGCGGGTGCGTGACCCCCGCGCCGGCTACCGCAAGACCCTCGACGTCCTGGCGCATGCCAAGCGACATCGTCCCGAGGTCATCACCAAGACCAGCCTGATGCTCGGCCTGGGCGAGACCGAGGAGGAGATCCTGGCGACCTTCGATGACCTGCGCGCCATCGGGGTGGACATCGTGACCCTGGGACAGTACCTGCGGCCGACGCGCAACCACCTGCCGGTCGAGCGCTGGGTCACCCCGGAGGAGTTCGACCGCTACCGGACCCTGGGCCTCGAGAAGGGCTTCATGGAGGTCCCCTCCGGCCCGCTGGTACGCTCCAGCTACCGGGCCGACCGGGTATTCGAGAAGAACAACCTGGGGCTCGCCGCGCCCGCCGAGGTACCGGGCCAGGAGGCCGCCCCCAACCGCATCGACGCCATCAACGTCGGCTAGAGCCCATACCGCTGAGCGCAGTTTAAGTGGACGGAACTTGCGCTCGCGATCCCGGCCCCGAAACCCCGACGCAAGCGGCGCCGGGGATAGGTCGGAGCGGAGGTCATTCTTCAGGGATGAAGAATGTAGCGCCCAGGGAGGGGTCCACAGCGCCTCCGCGAAGACCTGTCGCCGGGAAAGCACGATCCGAGGCAACGACCAGCTCCCGCCCCAACTCCTGCGCCAGACACTCGGCCAGGCGCTCCCCCACCGCCGCGACGCCGGGGCAATCGTCGACCAGGTCGGCCAGCCGCGTCATGGCCATGCCGGCATAACCGCAGGGGTTGATGCGATCGAAGGGTGACAGGTCGCCATCGACGTTCAAGGCGATGCCATGGAAGCTCGCCCCGCGCCGGATGCGCAGCCCCAGGGAGGCGATCTTGGCCTCCCCCACATAGACGCCGGGGGCATCGGGCCGTGCCCGCGACGCCACGCCGTAACCGTCGAGCAGGGCGATCACCGCCTGCTCGAGTGCCGTCACCAGGTCGCGCACGCCGACCCGGGCGCGACGCACGTCGAGCAGCGGGTAGAGCACGACCTGCCCCGGGCCGTGGTAGGTCACCTGGCCGCCACGGTCGGTGGCCACCACCGGGATGTCGCCGGGCATCAGCAGATGCTCGGGCTTGCCGGCCTGCCCCTGGGTGAACACCGGATCGTGCTCGACCAGCCAGAACTGGTCGACCGTGGTGGCATCGCGCGTATCGGTGAGCTCACGCATGGCCTGCCAGACCGGCAGATAGGGCTGCCGCCCGAGCCGGTGGACGGCGATGGGAGCCAGGACTCCGGCTGCCGACATCAGACCACCATGTGCACGCGGCCGGTGGCCTTGAGGTCGACGAACAGGGCCTTGAGCTGTTCCTCGCCGGTGGCGCGAATGGTGAGACGCACCGACTGGAAGCGACCGTTGCGGCTCGCCACCACCTCGAGTCGGCTGCCGTCGAACTCCGGGTCGTGGCGGCTGACTACCTGGCAGACGGTAGCGGCGAAGTCCTCTGCGGCATCGCCCACTACCTTGAGCGGGTAGCGGCAGGGGAAGGTGATCTTCGCCGGCCGACCGCCAGGCTTGGGCTCGGCGGCCGAGGGCCGGCGCAGGTCACGCAGGGTCTTGTCGTTCATCGATCACCCCAGAAACAGAATACCCGATCATTCTACTCAACCAATGGCCGCCGACCAAGGTTCGCTCAGCCGAACCAGCCCCCGATCAGGTTACTGAAGAACCGATGCACGCGGTCGAACAGGCGCTTGAACAGGCCGCCCTCCTCGACGCTCTCCAGGGCGACTAGCGACCGCTCGCCGACCACCTCGTCGCCGAGGCGAACCTCGAGGGTCCCGACGCTCTCGCCGGCCTGGATGGGGGCCTCGATATCGGCGCGGATATCGAGGCGCGCGGTGAGTTGGTCATTGCGCGCACGCGGCACCGTCATCTGCACGTCATGGTCGACGCCCACCCGCAACTCGTTCTTGTCTCCACCCCAGACCCGCGGGGTGTTGAGCACCGCCCCCCGATCATAGAGCTTGAGGGTCTCGAAATAGCGGAAACCATAGCTGAGCAGCTTCTGGGTCTCCTGGGCGCGGGACTCCTCGGAGTTGGTGCCCATCACCACCGAGATCAGCCGCATGTCATCACGCTTGGCCGACGCCACCAGGCCATAGCCGGCCTCGGTGGTCCAGCCGGTCTTGAGGCCGTCGACGGTGGGATCACGCCATAGCAGGCGATTGCGGTTGGGCTGGCGGATGTCGTTGTAGGTGAAGTACTTCTCCGCGTAGACGGCGTAATGCTCGGGATAGTCATTGATGATGTACTGGGAGAGCAGCGCCAGGTCCCGGGCCGAGGAGTACTGCTCGGGATGCGGCAGGCCGGTGGCATTGGCGTAGTTGGTGTTGTGCAGCCCCAGGCGGGTGGCATGCTGATTCATCAGATCGGCGAAGGGCGCTTCGCCGCCGGCGAGGTGTTCGGCCACGGCGACGCTCGCGTCGTTGCCGGAAGCGATGATGATGCCGTGGAGCAGTTCATGGACAGGCACCTGAGTGCCGACCTCGATGAACATCTTGGAGCCACCCGTTCGCCAGGCGTTCTCGCTGACCTGCACCATGTCATCCATGGTGATGTTGCCACGGTGCAGCTCGCGCTCTACCAGGTAGGCCGTCATCAGCTTGGTCAGGCTGGCCGGCGGCAGTCGCTCGTCGGCGTTGTGCTCCACCAGCACCCGACCACTGTCGGCATCCATCAGGAACCACGACTTGGCCGCCAGCTGAGGGGCCGCCGGGATCATGGTTTGAGGCGCGGGCACGGCCTGGGCCAGGGCCTGGGGAACCACCAGCATCAGCAGGACCAGCAGCACCGGCAAGCAGCGACGGTGGAGAAGCGAGGGCAACACTCTCATGGGGGAGAATCTCATCAGGGACATCGGGGGCATCATGATACTGGAGTGCCGACTCAATCGGCACCGTTGACGATGAAAGCCTGGTCGAAACCGGCACGACGCAACTCGTCGCGTACCGGAGCGACCTGGGCGGCATGGGCGAGTGGCCCCACCTGCACACGGTGCAGGCCGGCGGTACTCGCCACGCGCACCGGATGGGACAACTCGTGCTGCAGGCGGGCCTTGAGGGCCTGGGCACTCTCGCCGGAACCGAGGGCGGCGATCTGCAGGTAGATGGGGCGGCCATCCGCCGGGCGGCGTTCCGCGGGGCGGCCATCCGCGGGGCGGCCATCCGCG
>NZ_PNRE01000008.1 GCF_002879645.1 Halomonas heilongjiangensis
CAGGGTCACCTCACGCAGTTGCTGGCCGCCGGGCCAGTCGAAGCGCAACAGCAGATCGAGCCAGGGCTCGCGAACGGGACGCTCGGTGGTCAGATCCAGCACCAACCGGCCCTCGCGCTGCTCGACGGCCAGCCGCACGCTGGCCGCCAGCGGGGTCCGGACCAGGCCGGCGGCCGAGAAGGCGCGATCATCGGCCACCGACACGTTGAGCAGGCCCGACGACATGCCGCCGGTATCCGACAGGGGGATGCTGGCACGCAATGGGGCATTGAGTGTCGAGCGCACGTCGGCCTCGCCCAGCCCCAGTGCCGACGCCAGGGGGCTGGCAGCAGAGAGCGAAAGCAGCATGGCGAGAGTCAGCTTGCGTTTCATGGTGTTCCCTTGCGTCTCCCGGCATCACCGTCGCTGGGTCGATGGGAAGCCGGCGAAATGATTAGTCCCGTTATGATCTTTATGTATCACAAACCTGCACCGGCGCGCCTGTCAGGGATCATGCTTGATGCCCTGCCTTTCAACGTAAGCCAGGACCAGGCGTTCTCGCGAATCCGGCGCTCGTACAAAAGAAGGGGGCGCCTCCCGAAGGAGACGCCCCCGCCCCGATGCTGTCGCCCGCGATCACTGCTCGCGCAGGATTCTCAGCATCCGCTTGAGGGGTTCGGCGGCCCCCCACAGCAGCTGGTCGCCGGCGCTGAAGGCGGAGAGGTACTCGCCGCCCATGGCCAGCTTGCGCAGCCGGCCCACCGGCACGCTCAGGGTCCCGGTGATGGCCGCCGGCGTCAGGTCGCGGATAGTCGCTTCCTTGTCGTTGGGGATCACCTTGACCCAGTCGTTGTGCTTGGCGATGCGCTCCTCGATCTCGTCGATGGGCACGTCGCGCTTGAGCTTGATGGTGAAGGCCTGGCTGTGGGAGCGCATGGCGCCGATGCGCACGCAGAGCCCATCGATGGGGATCGGGTTGTCCTGGAGGCCGAGGATCTTGTTGGTCTCCACGGTACCCTTCCACTCCTCCTTGCTCTGGCCATTGTCGCGCTTGACGTCGATCCAGGGCAGCAGGCTGCCGGCCAGCGGCGCACCGAAGTTGTCGGTGGGGAAGTCGCCCGACCGCATCGCCGCGGTGACCTTGCGATCGATGTCGAGGATCGCGCTGGAGGGGTCGGCCAGCTCGGCAGCCGCACAGTCACGCAGCGCCCCCATCTGGTTGAGCAGCTCGCGCATGTGCTTGGCGCCGGAGCCGGAGGCCGCCTGGTAGGTCATCGAGGTCATCCACTCGATCAGGTCGGCCTCGAACAGGCCGCCGAGGCCCATCAGCATCAGGCTGACGGTGCAGTTGCCGCCGACGAAGGTCTTCGCTCCCCCGGCCAACTGGGCATCGATGACGTGACGGTTGACCGGATCGAGGATGATGGTCGCCTCGTCCTCCATGCGCAGGGTGCTGGCGGCATCGATCCAGTAGCCTTTCCAGCCGCTGCCGCGGAGGTCGGCGTAGACCTCCTTGGTGTAGTCGCCGCCCTGGCAGGTGATCACCACGTCCAGGGCCTTGAGGGCCTCGAGATCGAAGGCGTCCTTCAGCGGAGGCACGTCGACACCGACGTCGGGGCCGGCCTGACCGACCTGGGAGGTGGTGAAGAAGACCGGCTCGATGCCATTGAAATCCCCGTCTTCCACCATGCGCTGCATGAGCACCGAGCCCACCATGCCGCGCCAACCGACGAAACCGACCTTCAACATGTGAAGTCCTCCCGAAATTGAATGTGGCCCATATTATACAGGAACCGGACCCGCCTCGCAGGCGGGTCCGGGAACGACAAGCAGATCAGGGCATTCCCTACAGCCCCTGGAAGGCCGCCAGCACGGCGTCGCCCATCTCCACGGTGGATACGGTGCGCCGGCCCTCGGAGGCAATATCCGCGGTTCGCAGGCCGTCGTCCAGCACCTTGCCCACCGCCGCCTCGATGCGCTCGGCGAGCGCCGGCTCGTTCAGCGAATAGCGCAGCATCATCGCCACCGAGAGGATGGTCGCCAGGGGGTTGGCGACGTTCTTGCCGGCGATGTCCGGGGCGCTGCCGTGACAGGGCTCGTACATGCCCTGACCGCTCTCGTTGAGCGAGGCCGAGGGCAGCATGCCGATGGACCCGGTCAACATCGCCGCCGCATCGGAGAGGATATCGCCGAACATGTTGCCGGTGACAATCACGTCGAACTGCTTGGGTGCCCGTACCAGCTGCATGGCGGCGTTGTCGACGTACATGTGGGAGAGCTCGACGTCGGGATACTCCGGCGCCAGGCGCTCCATCACCTCGCGCCACAGGATGGTCACCTCGAGCACGTTGGCCTTGTCCACCGAGCAGAGCTTCCCGTGGCGCTTGCGGGCCATCTCGAAGGCCACGCGACCGATACGCTCGATCTCGGACTCGGAGTAGACATAGGTGTTGAAACCCACCCGCTCGCCGTCGCGCTCCTCGATGCCACGGGGCTGGCCGAAGTAGATGCCGCCGGTGAGTTCACGCACGATCATGATGTCGAGCCCCGACACCACCTCGGGCTTGAGGCTCGACGCCTCGGCGAGCTGCGGGTAGAGGATCGCCGGGCGCAGGTTGCCGAACAGGCCGAGATGCTTGCGCAGGCCCAGCAGCCCCTTCTCGGGGCGCTTGGCGAGGTCCTCGAGCCGGTCCCACTTGGGGCCGCCCACGGCACCCAGCAGGATGGCGTCGGCGGCCCGGGCCTTCTCCAGGGTCGCGGCGGGCAGTGGCTCGCCGTGTTCGTCGTAGGCGGCACCGCCCACCAGGGCCTCCTCCACCTCGACGTCGAGGCCTCGGGCCTGGCAGGCGGCCAGCACACGGCTGGCCTGGGCGGTGATCTCGGGACCGATGCCGTCGCCCGGGAGAACGAGAATCTTGCGGCTCATGATGCCTCTCTCTGGTTGTCACGGAACAGCCAGGGGCGCGCCTGGCGGTGCTGCTGCTCGAAGGCGCGGATGGCGTCCTCGTCCTTCAGGGTCAGGCCGATGTCGTCGAGTCCCTCGAGCAGGCAGTGCTTGCGGAAGGCATCGACCTCGAACTCGAGGATCTCGCTGGACGGCGTGATGACCCGCTGGTTCTCGAGGTCCACGTCGAGCCGATACCCCTCGCTGGCCTCGGCCTCCTTGAACAGGCGATCCACCGTCTCCTCGGGGAGGGAGATCAGCAGGATGCCGTTCTTGAAGGCGTTGTTGTAGAAGATGTCGGCGAAGCTCGGGGCGATCACCACCCGGAAGCCGAAGTCCTCCAGCGCCCAGGGCGCGTGCTCCCGCGAGCTGCCGCAACCGAAGTTGCGCCGGGCCAGCAGCACGCTCGCCCCCTGATAGCGCGGCTGGTTGAGCACGAAATCGGGATTCAGCGGGCGCTTCGAGCAATCCTGGCCGGGCTGGCCCTCGTCGAGATAGCGCAGCTCGTCGAACAGGTTGACGCCGAAGCCGGTGCGCTTGATCGACTTCAGGAACTGCTTGGGAATGATCAGGTCGGTGTCGACGTTGGCGCGGTCGAGCGGCGCGACGAGGCCCTCGAGGCGTTCGAACTTCTGCATGGCTCAGGCCTCCTGAACGGACGGTTGAGAGTCGTCGATGCTGCGCACATCGACGAAGTGACCGGCGATCGCCGCCGCCGCCGCCATGGCGGGGCTGACCAGGTGGGTACGCCCACCGTAACCCTGGCGTCCCTCGAAGTTGCGGTTCGAGGTGGAGGCACAGTGCTCGCCGGCGCCGAGCTTGTCGGCGTTCATCGCCAGGCACATGGAACAGCCGGGCTCGCGCCACTCGAACCCCGCCTCGACGAAGATCCGGTCGAGCCCTTCGGCCTCGGCCTGGCGCTTCACCAGGCCGGAACCCGGCACCACCATGGCGAGCTTGATGCTGTCGGCCACCTTCTTGCCCTTGGCCACCTTGGCGGCCTCGCGCAGGTCCTCGATGCGCGAGTTGGTACAGGAGCCGATGAACACCTTGTCGAGCCGGATATCGGTGATCTTCTGCTTCGGCGCGAGCCCCATGTACTCCAGCGCCCGCACATAGCCGCGCTGCACGGTCTCGTCCGCCTGGGCCGCCGGATCGGGCACCTCGCCGGAGATGCCGGTGACCATCTCGGGGCTGGTGCCCCAGCTGACCTGCGGCTCGATCGTGGCGGCGTCGAGCGTCACCACCTTGTCGAAGGCGGCGTCGTCATCGGAGACCAGCTGGCGCCAGTCGGCCACGGCGGCGTCCCACTGCTGGTCGGTCGGGGCGAAGGGGCGTCCGCGCAGGTACTCGATGGTGGTGTCGTCGACGCCGATCAGGCCCACCCGGGCACCGGCTTCGATGGCCATGTTGCACACCGTCATGCGGCCTTCCATGGAGAGATCGCGGATGGCGCTGCCGGCGAACTCGATGGCATAGCCGGTGCCGCCGGCGGTGCCGATGCGACCGATGATCGCCAGCACGATGTCCTTGGCGGTGACGCCGGTACCGAGCTTGCCCTCCACCCGTACCTGCATATTCTTCATCTTCTGGGCCAGCAGGCACTGGGTGGCCAGCACGTGCTCGACCTCGGAGGTGCCGATACCGTGGGCGAGCGCGGCGAAGGCGCCATGGGTGGCGGTGTGGGAGTCGCCACACACCACGGTCATGCCCGGCAGCGTGGCGCCCTGCTCGGGGCCCACCACATGCACGATGCCCTGGCGCGCATCGTTGATGCGAAACTCCTCGATCCCGAAGGCCTCGCAGTTGTCGTCCAGGGTCTGCACCTGAATCAGCGAGACCGGATCCTTGATCCCGGCATTGCCTTCGGCGCGCTCGATCACGGTGGTCGGCACGTTGTGATCAGGGGTCGCCAGGTTGGCGTCGAGCCGCCACGGCTTGCGACCGGCCAGCCGCAGGCCCTCGAAGGCCTGGGGTGAGGTGACCTCGTGCAGCAACTGTCGATCGATGTAGATCAGTGCGGTACCGTCGTCGCGCTCCTTCACCAGGTGCTGCGACCACAGCTTGTCGTAGAGTGTCTGGCCTGCCATGTCGTTCTCCCGGGCTCGGGGCCCTGTTCTCATCTGGTCGGTCATCAAAATGTTGCCCGAAGTCGTGGGGCTGTCCCGGCGCTGGCGCTCCCTATGGGGTCAGACCCCAGCGGTGTCGAATCCGCTCGAAGCGTGCACTACGACAGGCTGCATGACTTGGCCGGGGTCTGACCCCATAGGGGCTGCCTCGGCGCTTGGCGCTGGGTGTTTTCCCCTGTGACCGCAGTCTTGCGCGGCTCGACCATAAAAGCAATTCATGTTATTTATTCATTGGATTCCACAAAGGAATAAGAAGCGAAGCGGTGGATACGCAAAGCCTTCAGGCCTTTCTCGCGGTGGCCGACAGCGGCAGCTTTTCCCGCGCCGCCGAACAGCTCCACCTCACCCAGCCGGCGGTGAGCAAGCGCATCGCCGTGCTCGAGGGCCAGATCGATGCCCGGCTGTTCGACCGTATCGGCCGGCGCGTCACCCTCACCGAGGCCGGCCGGCTCCTGCTGCCCCGGGCGCGGCAGATCCTGGTGATGGTGGACGACAGCCGCCGGGCGCTGGGCAACCTCGCCGGCGACGTGGGCGGCAGCCTGACGCTCGCCACCAGCCACCATATCGGCCTGCACCGCCTGCCGCCACTGCTCAAGGCCTATACCGGCCGCCACCCCGGGGTGCGCCTGGACCTGCACTTCCTGGATTCCGAACAGGCCTACCAGGGCGTGCTGGACGGCGAGCTGGAGATCGCCGTGGTGACCCTGGCCCCCCACCCCGACGAGCATCTGGAGGTGGTGCCGATCTGGATCGACCGGCTCTGCTTCGTCTGTGCCCCCGACCACCCCCTGGTCGACCATGAACGACTGACGCTCCACGAGCTCTGCGAGTTCGATGCGGTACTGCCCGGGGCGCTGACCTTCACCCGCACCCTGATCGAGGCGCGCTTCGCCGCCGCCGGCCTGACCCTGCCCGTGGCGCTCTCCACCAACTACCTCGAGACCCTGAGGATGATGAGCGCCATCGGCCTGGGCTGGAGCCTGCTGCCCGAGGGCCTGGTGACCAGCGAGCTGCGGGTGCTGGCGGTCGACCATCCGCCCATCCACCGCCCCCTGGGCTACCTGGTGCACCGGAGCCGTACCCTCTCCAACGCCGCGCGGGCCATGCTCGACGAGCTGGAGGCCGCCCGCGAACCCGCCGCCAGGGAGTGGCGGGAGACCCGATGAATTGTTTAGTCTGCTCAGAATATCCTCCAGAGCTCCCGTCACCGTGACCGACAGTGCCACCCCGCCCCCGCTCCGCCATGCCCTCGCCGGCCACCTGATCCTCGCCGGCCTGGTGCTGCAGGTGCTGCGCTTCGCCGGGGTGCCGCTCCTGCCGCACCTGGTGAGCTACGGATTCTGGCTGGCGGTACTGCTGCTGTGGCCCGAGCTGCCCCGGCGCACCCGCCGCCAGGCCGGCGCCCTGGCCGGCCTCGGGCTGGGGCTGCTGGTCGTGGCGCAGTGGCGATATGGCGCGGACGTCGCCTGGCCGCGCATGCTCGACGGCAACAGCTACGTGGTGGCGATGCTGGTGGGGGTGAGCTTCATCGGACTGATCGGCAACCGCCGCGGCGACGCCCGCCCACTGGGCCACCCGGTGACCGGCAGGCGCGGCATCGCCGGCACCTGGCTGGGGGTGCACCTGCTCGGGGCGATCCTCAACCTCTCCACCGTCTTCATGATCGGCGACCGGCTGCAGCGCAACGGCCCGCTGACCATGCCCCAGTTGCTCGCCCTCAACCGGGGACTGTCGAGCGCGGCGCTCTGGTCGCCGTTCTTCGCCTCCATGGGGGTGGTGATGACCCTGGCGCCCGAGATGCGCTTCTCGACCGTGGTCGCCATCGGACTGCCCCTGGCGCTCTGCGCCGGACTGCTCAGCCTGGCGGACCTGTCGCGCCGCTTCGATCTCACGGAAACCCCAGGCTTCTCGCTGTCGCCGCCGAGCCTGCTGATGCCCGCGTCGCTGGCCGCGCTGGTGATGCTCTTCCACTACGGGCTGACGCCGGGCCTGAGCATCGTCAGCATCATCACCTTCCTGCTGCCGGCCGTAGCGCTCGCCTCCAACCTGCCGCGGGGGCCTCGCTGGACGCTGCGACGGGTACGCCTGCACACCCTGGGCCGGCTGCCGGCGATGCGCGGCGAGATCTCGCTGTTCCTCTGTGCCGGACTGCTGACCCAGGGGCTCTCGATCTGCATCGCCGCCGCCACCGGCAGCGAGTGGACGCTCTTCGCCCGCTTCGGCCCCCTCGAGGCGGTGGCGAGCTTCCTGGCCATCGTCGCCAGCGCGGTCCTCGGCCTGCACCCCATCATCGGCGTCTCGGTACTCGCCTCGATACTGGAACTCGACGCCGGCCGTCAGACCCTGTTCGCCTTCGTGGCCCTGGCCTCCTGGGCGGTGGGTACCAGCGTGGGGCCCCTGTCGGGCATCAACCTCTCCCTGCAGGGACGCTACGGGGTCAGCGGGACGCGGATGATGCGCCAGAACCTCGGCTATGCGGCGGTGATGACCGCCCTCGTGGTCGTCGCCATCCTGGGGCTGGATGCCTGGCTGTAGGCCGGCGCGGGATCACTCCAGCGGCGCACGCGCGAAATAGCGGTGCCCGCACTGGTGGCAGGGCTCGATGCGTGCCACCCCCTCCAGGGTGACCACCGCACCACAGTGTACGCAGGCCATGCGTCCGGGGGCCGCCATCTCGCCTACGCAGTAGTCGGCGCGGGCGGCCTCCAGGTTTTCCTCGAACTGCTCGCGCTCGACGACGCTGCGGTCGGCGATGGAGAGCAGCGACTCCACCACCTTGCGCGACAGCATGGAGAGATCGATGCCGAGCCAGGTCGCCACGCTCTCGCCACCGGCCCCCAGGTAGCGGCGCATCTCCTTGAGGTCGCGCTCGACCCAGGCACGCAGCAGCGACAGCTCGTCCTTGGTGAACTCCTCCAGCTCGGCTTCGAACTCCACCGCGTCGTCGAGCTCCTGCTGCAGGTTCTCCCAGGTCAGCTCGTGGGCGCCCTCCTTGAGGCGGTCCAGCATGCGCTCGTAGCCTTCGCGCAGGCGGCGGTCGTGACGGGGATCCTTCTGCTCGCTCATGATCTGCTCCTTCCGTTCTCGAGGCGACGGGCCCGGGCATAGCCGGGCGCTGCCGTGCTGGGGTATCCTTGCCTACCATTTAGACGACATCCTGCCGGCAGTTCAATGTCTTGACGCATCCTGGCGCCGAGCCCATGACACCGGACAATGCCCATTGACCCGCGCAGCGCCCGCGAGCGGTGCGCCTGACTTGCAAGGTACCCGTAGACAGCGATGGATGCACAGTACAAGCCCTTCGAGATCGAGCGCGACGCCCAGCAGTTCTGGGACCGGAACCAGTGCTTCAAGGCGGTGGAGGATGCCCGCCGCGAGAAGTTCTACTGCCTGTCGATGTTCCCCTACCCCAGCGGCAAGCTGCACATGGGGCACGTGCGCAACTACACCATCGGTGACGTGATCTCGCGCTTCCAGCGCATGCAAGGCAGGAACGTCATGCAGCCCATGGGCTGGGATGCCTTCGGCATGCCCGCCGAGAACGCCGCGATCCAGAACCGGGTGCCGCCGGCCAAGTGGACCTACGACAACATCGACTACATGCGCCGCCAGCTGAAGGCGCTGGGCTTCGCCTACGACTGGAGCCGCGAGTTCGCGACCTGCGACAGCGACTACTACCGCTGGGAACAGTGGTTCTTCACCAAGCTGCTCGAGAAGGGCCTGGTCTACAAGAAGATGTCCACCGTCAACTGGGACCCGGTCGACCAGACCGTGCTGGCCAACGAACAGGTGATCGACGGCTGTGGCTGGCGTTCCGGGGCCCCGGTGGAGCGCAAGGAGATCCCGCTGTGGTTCCTCAAGATCACCGACTACGCCGAGGAGCTGCTGGCCGATCTCGACGAGGTGGAGTGGCCCGAGCAGGTCAAGACCATGCAGCGCAACTGGATCGGCAAGTCGCGCGGCGTCGAGCTCACGTTTGATATCAAGACCGCTGAAGCTTTTGATATCAAGACCGCTGAAGGCTCCGAGTTCAAGGGCGGCGCCGCCGAGCCGCTCTCGGTCTACACCACCCGCCCCGACACCCTGCTGGGGGTGACCTACGTGGCCGTGGCCGCCGGCCACCCGCTGGCGAAGGCGGCCGCCGAGGGCAACGCCGAGCTCGCGGCCTTCCTCGAGGAGTGCTCCCACGGCGGCACCTCGGAAGCCGAGCTCGCCACCATGGAGAAGAAGGGCATGCCCACCGGCCATGTGGCGGTGCATCCCCTCACCGGCCGCGAGGTGCCGATCTTCGTGGCCAACTTCGTGCTCATGGAGTACGGCACCGGTGCGGTGATGGCGGTGCCCGGCCATGACCAGCGCGACTGGGAATTCGCCACCCGCTACGGCCTGCCCATCGAGGCGGTGATCGCCGACGAGAGCGGCCAGGCGCCGGACCTCTCCGAGGGCGCCTACGTGGACTACGGCCCGCTGATCAACTCCGGCGAGTTCGACGGCCTCGACTTCCAGGCCGCCTTCGAGGCCATCGCCGCCAAGCTCGAGTCGCTCGGTCGTGGCGAGGTGAAGACCAACTTTCGCCTGCGCGACTGGGGCGTGGCGCGCCAGCGCTACTGGGGCGCGCCGATCCCGGTCAAGTACGGCCCGGAAGGCCAGACCGTGCCGCTCACCGACGACGAATTGCCCGTCGCGCTGCCCATGGAGGTCACCGTCGACGCCTCCGGTTCGCCGCTCAAGAAGATGCCGGAATTCTCGGAGCTTGGTGACGGCTGGGTGCGCGAGACCGATACCTTCGACACCTTCATGGAGTCCTCCTGGTACTACGCGCGCTTCTGCTGCGCCGACAACCCGGAGGCGATGCTCGACGAGCGCGCCAACTACTGGCTGCCGGTGGACCTCTACATCGGCGGCATCGAGCACGCCATCCTCCACCTGCTCTACGCGCGTTTCTTCCACAAGCTGATGCGCGATTTCGGCCTGGTCGATTCCGACGAGCCCTTCCAGCAACTGCTGACCCAGGGCATGGTGATCGCCGAGACCTTCTACCGCACCTCCGAGAACGGCGCCAAGGAGTGGTTCAACCCCGCCGACGTCGAGGTCCGGCGCGACGACAAGGGCCGCCCGATCAGCGCCGTCCTGGTCGCCGACGGCCAGCCGGTGGAGATGGGCGGCATCGAGAAGATGTCCAAGTCGAAGAACAACGGGGTCGATCCCCAGGCGATGATCGACCGCTTCGGCGCCGACACCGTGCGCCTGTTCATGATGTTCGCCGCCCCGCCCGAACAGTCGCTCGAGTGGTCCGACTCCGGCGTCGAGGGCGCCAACCGCTTCCTCAAGCGGCTGTGGCGCCTGGTCGGCGAACACCTCGACGCCGGCAACCCCGGCGCGCTCGATGTCAATGCCCTGAGCGACGTCCAGCGCGAACTGCGGCGCAAGACCCACGAGACCATCAGGAAGGCGAGCGACGACATCGGCCGGCGGACCACCTTCAATACCGCCATCGCCGCGGTGATGGAGCTCACCAACGCCCTGGCGCGCTTCGACGACACCGGCCCCCAGGGCCTGGCCGTGGCCCGCGAGGCCGTGGAGGCCTGCGTGCTGCTGCTGGCGCCGATCACCCCCCACGCCTGCCACGCCCTGTGGCGCGAGCTCGGCCATGACGAGCCGGCCATCGACGCCGCCTGGCCGGTGCTCGACGAGTCGGCCCTGGCCCGCGACAGCATCGAGCTGGTGGTGCAGGTCAACGGCAAGCTGCGCGCCCGCATCGAGGTGGCCGCGAACGCCGACAAGGCCGCCATCGAGGCCCTGGCACTGGCCGCCGAGAACGTGCAGCGCCATACCGAGGGCAAGACGATCCGCAAGGTGATCGTGGTGCCCGGCAAGCTGGTCAATATCGTCGTCGGCTGATGCCCATCACGGCAAGGAGAGCTCGCATGCAGCGCCGAACCCTTCTACACCTCGGACTGGCCGTCGGTGCCTCCCTGGCGCTGGCCGGTTGCGGCTTTCGCCTGCGCGGCCTGGGCACCCCCGAGGCTGTGCTCCCCGAGCTCGCGCTCGCCGGGCCCGAGAGCGACTTCTCGCGGCTGACCGCCGAACGCCTCGCGTCCGCCGGCACGCGGGTCCACACCGGCGCCCCCCTGGTCCTCAGCCTGGGCGACGAGGCCTTCCGTGAGCGGCGCCTGAGCGTGCTCGAGAGTGGTCCCCGCGAGGTGGAGCTGGAGCTGTCGGTGCCCTTCTCGGTGCAGCGCCGCAGCGACGGCGCCTATCTGCTCGACCAGCAACGGCTCGAGGTCAGTACCCGCGTCACGGTAAGCGACGACGATCTGCTGTCCCAGGATGACATCCGCGAGGAGACCCGCGAGCAGCTTCGCCGGGAGGCGGCCGACCGTCTCCTCGACCGGCTCCGGGCGCTGGCCGACGCATGACGGGACGGATCCAGGAGCGCTCGTGAAGATCTATGCCGACAAGCTGCCCGAGGCGCTGACGAAGAAGTTGCCACCAGTGGTGATCGTCGCCGGCGACGAACCCCTGCAGCACATGGAAGCGTGCGACACCGTTCGACAGGCGGCCCGGCAGGCGGGCATCGAGGAGCGCGAGATCCTGCCCGTGGAGGCCAACTTCGCCTGGGGACGATTGCGGGAAGCCTCCGCCAGCCTGTCGCTGTTCGCCTCGCGCAAGCTGATCGAACTTCGCCTGGCCGGCAACAACCTCGGGCAGGAGGGCAGCAAGGCGCTGAAGGAGTACGCCGACGACCTCGGACACAGCGACAACGTGTTGTTGATCGCCATGGGCAAGCTCGATTTCCGCCAGCAGAAGAGCGCCTGGTTCCAGGCCCTCGACAAGGCGGGCCTGTTCGTGCCGGTATGGCCGGTGGATGCCTCCAGGTTGGGGTTCTGGCTGCGCGACCGGGCAGAACGCCATGGGCTCACCCTCGAGCTGGATGCCGCCCGGCTGCTCGGCGAGCGTACCGAAGGCAACCTGCTGGCCGCCGACCAGGAGCTGCAGAAGCTGGCCCTGCTGGCCCCCCCCGGCGCGCGCATCACGCCCCGGGAGATCGCCGGCGGGGTGGAGGACAGCGCCCGCTACGACGTCTTCACCCTGGTCGATGCCTGCCTCAAGGGCGAGAGAGCGAGGGTCTCCCGCATCATGGCCGGCCTGCGCGGCGAGGGGGTGGAGGCCCCCATCGTGCTCTGGGCCCTGACCCGCGAGCTGCGCACCCTGCTCTCCCTGCACCAGCATCTGGACCAGGGACAGAGCTTCGAGCACGCCTGCAAGTCGCAGAAACCGGCGATCTTCGACAAGCGTCGGCCGGCCTACCAGCAGGCCTTGGGCCGGCTGCCGAGAAAGCGCCTGCACAAGCTGCTGCTGTTCGCCCAGCGCCTCGACCTCGCCATCAAGGGCGCCTCGCCACTGCCGGTCCAGGACGGCCTGCACGACCTCGCCCTGACCCTCGCCGGAGGGCGTGGGCTGCTCGCCGAACTGCCCTCCTCCTACCGTATCGCCTGACGATTGACATGGCGGCTCATGCCCGCCCGCTGCCTTCACGCTCCCCCGTTGATGCCAAGGGCATGAAACTTCAGGCCATTTTTGCCTATACTGGTAGCGCATCGCTGAAGCACGTCTCGACCGCTGCCTCGCCTGGACGCGACGCGTGGATCATCAAGGAGCCGGAAGCCAAACCCAAGAAGAAGGAACACCACGATGATGAAGAAGATCTGCCGTTTCCTCAGCCCCCTGCTCATCGCCGCCCTGGTGCTGGGCAGCCTCCCTGTCGCCGCGGCCCCTCACGCCACGCCGGGCAGTGACCTGATCACCACCGAGGCGGCCCTGAATGCCGAACGAGGCCAGACCGACCGCGAGCGAATCCACGAGATCCTCGCCCGTGACGACGTCCAGCAACAGCTCGTCGCCCAGGGCGTGGATCTCGCGGAAGTGGAAGCCCGCGTCGCCGCCCTGTCCGACGAGGAGGCCGCCCAGATGGCCGACCAGCTCGACCAGCTCCCCGCCGGCGCCAATATCGTCGGTGCGCTGGTGCTGATCTTCCTCGTGCTGCTGGTCACCGATATCCTCGGCCTGACCAACGTCTTCCCCTTCACGCGCTGACCGGGGAGCCCCATGACACTACGCCGTTCACGGCAGCACACTCATGGCACCCCATGGAACGCCCGCTCAGCGGGCGTTCTCGCGTTGTTGCTGCTGATGCTCACGCTGGCCGGCTGTGCCACCACGCCACATCTGGCCGAGTCCACCCACCAACGCCTGCCCCGCCAGGCACTGATCGAGGACGTTCCCTTCCATGCCCAGCGCGACTACCAGTGCGGTCCCGCCTCCCTGGCCATGGTCCTCAACGCCGAGGGCGTCGACGTCGAGGTCGACACCCTGATTCCCCAGGTCTTCCTGCCCGGGCGAGAGGGCAGCGTCCAGCCCGAGATGCTCGCCACCGTACGCCGTCACGGCCGCATCCCCTTCGTCATCGACAGCCGCCTCGATGCGCTGCTGACCGAGATCGATGCCGGCCATCCGGTGGTGGTGATGCAGAACCTCGCGCTGCCGACCTGGCCGATGTGGCACTATGCCGTGGCCATCGGCTACGACCTGGACGACAACGAGCTGATCCTGCACAGTGGCGAGGAGCCCGAACGGATCGAGTCCTTCCGGCGCTTCGATGCCACCTGGGCCCGCAGTGATCGCTGGGCCTTCGTCGCCCTGCCACCCGGTGCGCTCCCCGAGGGGATCGCCGAAGACCGCGCCGTGGCGGCGATCTCCGCCTACGAGCGGGTACAGGGTGCAGCGGCCACCCTGCCCGCCTGGGAGGCCCTGGTGGAGCGCTTTCCCCGGGCGGCCATGGGCCACTTCGCCCTGGGCAATGCGCGACATGCCACGGGTGATGCCCTGGGGGCCATCCAGGCCTTCGAAGGCGCCGTGTCGGTCCAGCCGGAACTCGCCGTGGCCTGGCTCAACCTGGGCCTGGTACTGCGCCATCAGGGGGATCTGCCCGCCGCACGCCGGGCCCTGGAGCGGGCCGCCGACCTGCCCGGCCACTGGCAACCCCAGGCCCGCGAGGCGCTGGCCGGCCTGCAGGAGGAGATCCGGTCATGAGTTACGATATCGTCCTCAAGCGCATCTACCGCCCCGCCGCGTCCGAGGACGGCGCCAGGGTCCTGGTCGATCGCCTCTGGCCGCGAGGCAAGCGGCGCGAGAGCCTGGCGCTGACCGACTGGTATCGTGACGCCTCCCCCTCACCGGCGCTGCGCCGCCAGTACCACCGGCAGGAGATCAGCTTCGCCGTGTTCGCCGCTCGCTATCGCGGCGAACTGCGCGACGATCCTGACAGCCTGCTGCCGTTGATGCGCCATGCCCGCCAGGGTCGGCTGACCCTGCTATCGGCTGCCCGCGAGCTCGACGACTCCCACCTGCCGCTCCTGCGCGAGGCGCTGCTCGCCGCCCTGCACGCCGAGGATACCGCAGATCGCGAACCCGCCTCGTCGCCCTGCTTCGGGCGTCGGCTGGATGAGGAAATGTAACACCCATACCACCGTGCCATCCCCCTCCTGCAAGCCCCCCGGTCAGCTGGCAAGCCCTGCCAGTTGACCGGGGGCAGCATCCGCAGGGCATTACCATCCGGACCTCCCGGAATGATTTCACTCCTGCCTTCCAGTTGCCAATCCCCGTCATGACAATGTCATGAAAACCATCTTGGTCCGCCAACCGCTCTCCCCTAAGCTCAAATACGTTTCTAGACAAAACTTCACGCAGCCTCACGAAGCACCTCTCCAGAACCGCGGTGCTTCCGAGTTTATTTGGCCCGTCGGGAGCATGGGCCGAGCACGAGAGAACGAGGGCCTCGAACGCCAGGACGAGCGGAACAACTATCGACGGGATGCTGCGCCAGCCTGAACACAGTGCTAGCGGGTAGGCCACCAAAGGACGACTCATGGAACAGCTTCTTGCCAAGGTCTTTCGCCTGCACAGGAGGGTGAAGCGGTGCATCGAGCTGCTGGTCGACACCCTACTGCTTTCGACGAGTTTCTGTCTGGCCCTGGTCCTCAAGCAAGACAGCCTGGCCGCGCTGCTGGCGCCCGAGACCTGGAGCGCCCTGCTGCTGGGGATTCCCGTCTCGCTCTTCGTGCTCGTGCAGTTGGGCTTCTACCGTACGGTGATTCGCTACAGCTACCTGAACATGGGTTCGCTCAAGGCGCTGCTGCTGGGCGTGGCCAGCTCGGTGCTGGTGTTCCATGTCGTCTCGCTGTTCACCGGCCTGAGTCTCTCGTCCACGACGCTGCTCATCTATGGCATCCTGGCGATGCTCACGGTGGGCGGGGTCCGCTACCTGTTGCGCACGCTCTATCACCTTCAGGCGACCGGCCGCAGGACCCGCGTGGCGATCTACGGCGCCGGCGCCTGCGGCTCACAATTGGCTGCCCTGCTCCGCCAGAGTGGCGAATACCTGCCGGTCGCCTTCGTGGACGACTGGCGCGGGATGCATGGCACCCAGGTGGAAGGGCTACAAGTGTACCCCTCGCAGGAGCTGCACCACCTGATCAACCATTACAGCGTCGAACGCATCCTGCTGGCCATTCCCAGCACCACTCGCGCTCGACGGCGGGAGATCCTCGAGACGCTGGCACCACTCTGCGTGCCGATCCAGACGGTGCCAGGCATGGAGGACGTGGTAAGCGGACGAGCGCTTATCCAGGACATCAGGGACGTCGCCGTCGAAGATCTGCTCGGCCGCGACCCGGTGCCGCCCATGATGGAGCTGCTGGATGCCAATATCCGCGCGAAGGTGGTCATGGTCACCGGCGCCGGAGGCTCCATTGGCTCGGAACTGTGCCGACAGATTCTGCGCCTGCGGCCCCGACGCCTGGTGCTGCTCGATAACTGCGAGTATTCCCTCTATGCCATCGAGGCGGAACTGAGGCAGATCGCCTGCCTGGAGGACCTGCCCGATATCATCGAGCCACTGTTGGGTTCGGTACAACAGCGCAGCAGGCTGGAGGGCATGATGCGTGCTTTTCAGGTACAGACGGTCTATCACGCTGCCGCCTACAAGCATGTGCCCATCGTGGAGTTCAACGTCATCGAGGGAGTGCGCAACAACGTCTTCGGCACCCTGGAAACCGCACGTGCCGCCATCTCGGCGCGGGTCGAGACCTTTGTCCTGATTTCCACCGACAAGGCGGTCCGCCCCACCAATGTCATGGGCACGACAAAGCGCCTGGCAGAGCTGATCTGCCAGGCGCTGTCGATGGAACAGAGCACGACCCGATTCTGCATGGTCCGCTTCGGCAATGTGCTCGGCTCGTCCGGCTCGGTGATCCCGCTCTTTCGCAGCCAGATTGCCAGGGGCGGGCCGATCACCGTCACCCACCGGGCGATCACCCGTTACTTCATGACCATTCCCGAAGCCGCCATGCTGGTGCTTCAGGCCGGCGCCATGGGCAAGGGAGGCGATGTCTTCGTGCTCGACATGGGCAGCCCCGTCGAGATTGCCGAGCTGGCGAGGAGAATGGTCTACCTCTCCGGTCTGGAGGTGAAGGATGACAGCCACCCCGGTGGCGACATCGAGATCCAGTACACCGGCTTGCGCCCAGGGGAAAAACTCTATGAAGAGCTACTCGTCGGCACCGATGTCACCCCCACCCGCCACCCCCGCATTCTCAGTGCTCGCGAAACCTGCTGGAAATGGATGCAGCTGGACGCCCTGCTCATCCAGCTACAGCTCTCTGTCGAGAGAGGGGATATCGAACAGATTCGTCAGCTACTGCTCGACTCCCCCACCTCCTATCAGCCGCAGGGACCGATCGTCGACCTGATATGGCAGGCGCACAGTCCTCGGGGCGGCCTGGAGACTCTCACAGCGATCACGCCCCCCTCATCGGAAAGCGAGTCTACCGCCTCGTCAGCCGCTGAACGCGACCTCGCCAACATTGCGTTGTTGAAGGGATATCAGTGACCGAAACGAGAAGCCGGAGGGCATTGCAGCCACTCGCTCAGAGACGCCAATGGCTTACGCCCCACCCTCATCTCTCCCATGGTGCACGCCTGAAGAAAAGAAGCGAAAGCGCAACCTTTGCAATAACACCTCTTAACACATGAGGAACACCACCCTTCCCATCATTGAAATTCAAGAACCGAGGAGAAATGAGAACAAGATAAGGGAGCTTCAGGATCGACCGCCACCTTGATAATGTCACGGTATTACTAACCGAGGAAAATCGACGAATGACCTCCACCTCCTGCTCTCCCGAAAAGTGATAGTACCAGGGATAAAAAAAGCTTATCGGAGGGATATCCCTGTACGACCTGAACCTTTCCTTTCTTGTCGCATCAAACTGCTCAATATAATCCCTCTCCAACGACTCCATTAGTTCCTTTCTAGCCACATAGGGGGCATGAGCCATTCTGTAAAGGGTATTGAAGCACCATTTCTCTCTAATCAAGTTTGCGGCATTCACCCCGGCCGAAACATAACTATCATGCTTATATCTATCAACATCACCCGCCTGGATTGGCTGCTTTTTCATTGCCCAGCTTTTCAACCTTCCATCTTCCATGACAAAATACCCACGGGGTGTTTTTCTACAAACAAACATATCGTCATTGAAATAAATAAAAATATCTGAAAGGCCATGGATTTTATGTAGACAGGCCTCTATTGCCCTGGAATTGAAGACAGGAAGGACCTCGTTATCTGGAAAAATATCGGCATGAGGCACCATGAAAATCCTTGGATGGGTTTCATCAAGCCATGAAGGCTTCTGGGAGTCGGTTACAATATATATATTATTCACCCACCTCATGTTCTTGTGAATAGATCTTAACGCATACTTGAGCTCATCTTTATTATCCCACCTGGACTTATCGATGGCCTTTTCGCTCAACCGCCCCGCTTCCCGCAGGGCATTGTCTTTTTTCTTTATCCATTCGGGATCGCTACCATCCACCCAAGTAAAGACAACATCTATCTTCATGTTTACATACCATCCAGTGAAGAGCGAAAAAGACGCATGTCGCAATCATGGCGCAAAACAAGAAGCCGGCTCGGGTATTTCATTGACTAAGACGTGCCCCTCCGTGTCATGATGCCTGAAGCCACCGCGCGCTCGACCGCTGCCTGCCGATCTCGGCGGCCTTGCAAGCAAGGCGCCTCTGGTACTCCCTCAGTAGCGTCGAATCGGCGGCCCCCAGGTCCCTGTAGCATTGATGGATCGCCGACAGCTCCGCCGCCAGGTCGAGCTGGTCGACAAGCCTGTCCAGCGAAGTCGCACCGCCATGGAAGGCACGTGACAGGATCACCCACTCGGAACCAAGCCGTACATGTTCGCTGATGATCCAGTCTGCGGGCACATCGCCCATGCCAATGCGTCCGACACCTCCAATGCCGAAAGGCACACCTGCGTCACGACAGAGCGCAGCCGGACCGTCCAGCAGTCGCCCCCCTAGGACCTCGAAGAGAAAGTCGAGGCCCATGTCGATACAGAGGTCATTCAAGCCGAAGTGTACCCGGTCACCGACCTGCAGGAGCGGCAGGATCACGGGTAGCCTGGCCAAGCCCGAGGCGGTTTCCACCAGCAGGGTCACCGGCACCCGGCCGGCCACCGCGGACTTGAACTCCGCCACCTCATCGCACGTGCGGAACATCGGCAGCATCAGCCGGCCAGCCCCGGCGGCTATCGCGGCCTCGACCTCCGCGGCCGTACCCTCCCAGGGAGGATTGATGCGAGCCATCAATTCGGCACGCGTCAGGACCCTGGCGATGCGCGAAATGTCATTCGTCGTGTGCTCGCTCTTTTGCGTATCCAGGTGTCCCTGTCGCTCCGACTTACCGCGAATCTCCATATCGATGAAAATGGTATCGACCCCACAGGCCTCGGCATGCCGCGCCACCTCCGGCATCGCCGTGATCATTTTGAAATGCAGGTGTTTCATTCCGAATCCCTCGCATGTCGTGTGCGTAATTCTTCACGATATTCCCGCCAATTCTTCCCACTCCCACCGTAGATTCCCTTGAAGGCGATGACGACATAAGCAGTCATCATGATCAGCCTTAGGTCGAGAAAAAAACTCGCCCTATCGACGTAATTTGCATCGAACTCAAGCTGTTCCATCCAGCCAAGGCTGCGCCGGCCCTGCACCTGTGCCAGCCCGGTGAGTCCCGGACGAACGGAAAACCTTTTCCTATATATTTCGGGAACCACCTCGACCTGCTCCCGAAGAATCGGGCGCGGACCCACGAGACTCATGTCGCCTTTCATGATGTTGAACAGCTGGGGGAGTTCATCGAGACTCATTGCCCTGAGCATCCGCCCCACACGGGTAATTCGAGGATCCTGACCCGAGCAGATCACCCCTTCGGAGAATTGATCGATCGACTCGGGATCGCGATCCAGCATGGTGCGAAACTTGAAGATCCGAAATTCTCGCAGGTCCCGTCCGACTCGCTTCTGGGCAAAAAGCACCGGCCCCGAACTATCCAGCCTGATCAGCAGGGAGATCAGCAACATCAAGGGTGCCAGGAGCACGATTGCCCCCCCCGAGACGACCACGTCAAAGCCGCGTTTCACGGTCGCCTTCATGAGATGCTCTCCAGGTATTCTTCCATGCCACCTACTCGCCCATGACCAACGACACCAGGGACCGAATCTCCATTGACGGGCAGATCCCGGGAGGTAGTCGATCGGAATAGCGCGACTCATTAACGCGCGCGGATCTCACAGTCGCTCCATGAACGCCTACCGGCGTCTTGACGAAACAGTGTCAAGTTCCATCGATCATGGTGATTGGAGATTGCGGCTCTGACATACGCAGCCCTGAGCGGGAGGCGTCTACACTTCGGGGTTGAGAGCTTCCGAAGTGGCAGGATCGACGACGGTGGAGTCGGCCGCCGTGAGTTGGCGTGCCGCCGCCATATCGTCGATATACCAACGGTGGGCCGCCAGATAATAGTTCTCGGTGATATCGGCCCTGGTCATGGGCCAGCCAAGCGTGTCGGCATGGTGATCCGCAGGGCGGATCGTGCCGGGCGGCCGGGGCGTCGCAGCGGTTGCCGGCCCGGGGGTCAGGATGCGTATGACTCGCCCGAACGGCCACGTCAGAATCGTGAAGGGCGCGCGCGCGGCAGCAATGCCGGTTCCGTCGCCGGTGACGATGAGGGCATGACCGTACAGTCCCGCCTTGATGCACCTTCCCACACTCCGAAGGCTGTCCAGCCGGTTAGCGTCGGGACGCCCGGCGAGATGCTGCGTCGCGACCCCCAGCCCTTGCAGCACCTCCTCGAGGAGGGATGTGACCTGGTCGCCCTGCACCCCGCTCACTTGGAACAGCACCGGTGCCACCGGTCGCTTCAGCAGGATCCTGCGCCGCCGTCCCATGACCATACGGCGGCGGCGGCGCACCATGAGCGGCAAGCCGCTATGGCGCAGGGAGGCCCGTGCCGCTGCCAGCACAAAGGCGAGTCGACACTGGCGTGTGATGACCCGCCCGTTCAGGATCGCCCGGACGTCCTGGGTCAGCCGCTTGCCGAATGTCAGCTCCAGGTCACTCAGCCACGCCTCCCGCGTCTCGCCAGGGGCTGCCAGCCAGTGCGCTCTCGCCTCGGCGATCCGTGCCCTGTCAGGTGCCTTGCCTCGCAGGAGCTTGCGCAGGAGGAGGTCAGACACGGCTGCCACGCCGGCAAGCACTGGGCCATCAGGGCCCTGCCGGGTGGTGATCAATGACTCACGACAGGTGAGTGCTCCGCCGACCTTGAGATCGCCGAAAGTGATGTCCACCAGCTGACCACCGAACTGCGCCGTCATCACGAGCACGACATGTCGCAGCCAGCGCGGGTCGGATTCCAGCGAAATGATGCTCACCGCCCGGGGCGACAGGGCCCTGGCGAATGCCTTGATCTCCTCGCTGTGTACCCACAGGTCCACATCCTTGACGGAGGCGGACTCCAGCCATGCTGCGAGTCCGACCTCGCCGCCTCGCAGTGCCCAGTGAATGCCGCCAGGCGCCGAGTCCCGCAACAGCTTCAGCAGGGAATGTTTCGGGTTCATGGCCCTCGTGCCCCCTCCCGGCATCTTCGTACGCTGCACCGCTTCATGCGCCTGGTGGCCACATGCGGTGCATCGCCCCCCCTCATGTCGAGCTCTGCAACGGTTCCAGGGCGTGCGCGATCGACATTTCGCACAGCATCTGCTGGTTGACGAGGTGGATGGAGAACTTCTGCTCTGCCATCTTGCGGCCGTTGTGGCCCATTTCCCTGACCAGCCCCGGGTCGTTGAGGAACGTTTCCATCCTCGCCGCGATGGACTCGGCATCCCTGGGTGGCACTAGCCATCCGTTGACGCCTTCCTGGACGGTCTCGCGACAGCCAGGGGAGTCGCAGGTGATCACGGGACGCCCGGTGCTGAGTGCTTCCAGCAGGCTGCGCGGTATTCCCTCTCGGTAGTAGGAGGGCAGTACCATCACCGAAGCGCTCTTCAGGTAGCGATGCACATCCCTCACCTTGCCCGGCAACCGGACAATGCCCTCTTCATGCCACGCCTCGATCTGCGCTGTGCTGATGGAGTTGACCAAGGCCCCATCGGCATCACCCAAGGCAACGAACTCGGCCGCCGGATACCGGCGAGACAGGCGTCTTGCCGCCTCGACAAAGTCATCGATGCCCTTCTCCTTCAAGAACCGCCCCATGAACAGGAAGGTGATCGGCTCAGTCGGTGCCTCGGCATAGGGATAGTCGTCGAGATCCACGCCCGAGCCGTTCACGACCACACTGCGGGCAAGGTGACGAAACAGGAGATTCTGCTGAAGCTCGGCGCGGTCATCGGGGTTCTGGAAGAAGAATGCCTTGCTCAAGCCGCCCGCCAGGGCATAGCAGTAAGTCACCAGCGCGCGAATGATCCGGGTTCGTCGATCGTGGGTGCCGTAGAGGTAGCCAAGCCCGGTGGCCAGGCAGTACGTCTCCCGAACCCCGGCCAGCCTCGCCGCCGGGATTCCCAGGATGATCGGCTTGACGGCATAGGCGAAGACCGCGCGGGGAGCGATCTCCCGGATCAACTTGCGCAGGTGCAGGAATCTGGACAGCTCCCCCCTCAAGCCCATGCTGTGTCGCTCGAGGTGGTAGCGCCATGTCGTGATGCCCAGCTCATGAACGTCCTGCAGAAAGTCATCGTCCGGCACCAGGGCGCCGACGCTCAGGCCTCGGTCCTGCAACGCCCGGACCAGGGAGCCACGATTGACCGCGAGTGAGCGCGTATTGGCCGCGATGAACAGGACATCGATCTCGTCGGATGGATCGTCACGATAAGACATCAATAGCCTCTCTCGGGGAAGACTTCGGTTATCAGGGGGGCACCGGACAGGTAGGCGGACATGTTGTCCCGGAGCACGGCCAGCCCTAGCTCATGGCCGGCGCCGAATCGACCCGAGACATGCGGCGTGATGAGGAGGTTCGGTACGTCCCATAATGGGGAATCGGGTGGCAATGGCTCGTCCCTGAAGGCATCCAGCGCCGCCCCGGCAAGTTGTCCGGATGCCAGCGCGTCGATCAACGCCTGGTCATCCACCATCTCGCCACGCGCGATATTGACGAAGATGGCACCAGGCCTCATGGCCTGGATGACTTCACGGCTGAAGACGCCACGGGTCGCGGTGGTCAAGGGAAGGGCGCAGAACACATAGTCGAATTCGCCGACGATCCCGGGCAGTGTCGCCAGGCCATGGATCCGGTTGAAAGGAGCACGTGGTCCGGGTGTTCTGGCAATCGCCTCGGCCTCGACGCCAACGGCCGCCAGGACCTCGCCTACGCGCCGTCCTATCCCCCCTGCACCGCAGACGAGCAGGCGTTTTCCGGCGAGCTGTCCCAACGATGAACGCGACCAGCGCTTCTGCGCCTTGCACTCGCCAAAGAAGCCAAGCCGTTTCTCGAAGTACAGCAGGACCGCCAGCAAGTATTCGGCCATCGCCTCGGCATGAATGCCTCGTACGTTGGTGATGCGAAACGGGACGGGGGCATTGCCGATGACGCCGAGTGTGCGGTCGAGACCAGCACTCATGATCTGGACCCACTTCAGCCGGGTCGGAGGGCCTTGCAGACAGGCGATGAGTGCCTCGCTCTCGTGCCCGACGATCACCTCGGGTGCATGACGGTCGAACGCTTCCCGGGTACTGCAATCAACGGTGACGAGATCAGGAACGAGATCACACAGCGTTGAGGTGATCCGCTCTTGCCAGTACGCATACTGGCCCGGATCGAATGCCAGCCCCAGTTTCATGTTTCCCCCGGTTGCGAGCGTGGCTTCACGGCGCCGTAGGCAGGCCAGCCGCCCCCTCATTCACCGCAGCTCCTGGCTTGCCCTCGTCAAGCCCCAACTCGACGGCGAGAGACGACAGCCTGTCGGGCGCCATCTCGGCGGCATCATTGCGGAAGGTCACGATACGCAGCCGCCCCTCGGCTTCAAGCGACAGGAGTTCAGCAAGGATCTCCTGAACGATGTGTGCCGACCGCTGGCTGGCTGCCTCCTGCTCGTGCCCGCTTCTGTCCATGACGCTCTGCCCATCAGTGCGCTCGGCCTGCCGCCGTCGTATCACGGCAGGCGCGGCCACGACATGTAATACGACGATCGGGCGCGACGGCATCAATGACAGCGAGAACTCGATCCATTCCCGCATCGGAAAGCCCCTGCCAGCCGGTGGCTCGGCACGAAAGCGCAGCGACCAGACCGCCTGGAAGATGCCCTGGCAGAGCAGAATCGGGGCTCTCTTGCGGTGCAAGTGCTGGATCATGGCCAGCAACTGCACCCAGTTCGCCAGCGCCCGAACCGCGCCGGCGGCACTCATCCAGGGTGTGCGCCGAACGAGTGACACCAGACCGTCGGCTCGTGACAGGAGGCTTGGCAGGTAGCGCAAGCTGAGGCACAGCTTCCTCGTCACCCTGCCAACCCTCCGGCTACCCGCCAGCGGGAAGGCTTCGGTCAGGACGGGCGCCTGCCGCAGCAACGGCGACATCACGAGCCGATGAGTGACATAGGACTTCCCCACCGCTGGGCTGCCGAAGGCCTCGATATAGGGGGCCGAGGTCGTCACAGGCCCCCCAGCCGCCCTTCGAGCGTCGTCAACACCTCCTGCAAAGTGCCATTGTTCCCGATTCGCTCGACTCGATGGGCGATGGGATGGAAGTCGATGTTCTCGCGATACCGCCGCACGATGTCCTCGGTGCTCTCCTTGCCGGCCTTGACCCGCTCGGCATTGCGCTGGATGGCTACCTGTTCATCCACGATGAGATAGAAGGCGATATCCGCTGGCTCCATGCGCCGGTAGATCGCCATCTCCCACCCGGCCAGCACCCGCAGCACGGCACCGGTCAGGCCCGGTAGATCCGTGGCGATCTTCGGCCCGTCCATCTTGCCATGCTCCAGGGTTGGCCAACGATCGGAGACCACCGTGACCCCGGAACGCGCCAGCGCACGGGCCCGGCGAGAGACCTTCAGGCGCAGCAGTGCCAGCACCAGACTCGGCAGCGCATCGCGAAGTATGCGCGCCCGGTGCCGTGGCCGGCGGTCGCCTCCGTTCGTGCCGCCACCGTCGCTGTTGCGCAGCCAACTGCGAAGGGCCTCGAGCCTCCCCCCCTGGGGCTTGCCGGCGCTGACTCGTTCAACTCGCCGCGTCGCCTCCAGCATCGACAGAAGGTTGTCCACGACGGTGGATTTCCCGGCCCCGTCGACGCCCGAGATGACCAGAACCTGTCCCTCCCGGGGCAACGCGCTATCGTCACATCTGGTATTCATGTTTCCCCCATGGAAACAGCATGAATCGGTAACGCCAGGAGTGTTCAAGACGTCCTTCATGACGGGTCACTCTCATGAGTGATCAATCTTCGAGGCATGGCTATGATCGAGATGAGCGAGGGATCCACGTCGGTCAGCCGTTGCGCTACGCCTTCTGGCATCAGCCTTGCTTGCCAGTTGCATCGATGTCCAATAGACAATGACGAGAAAGACCCAGAACAGCGTAAACCTTAGCCCTTGGTGTGTCAGAGAGTAGAGGGCTGGTGCGAGTAATATGAAAAAATGGGGAGCACGCCCCTTGATGAAGCTCAACCATAACACGGCGAGGAATAGCATGAGCCCCACCACGCCATAGGAAAACAGCATCGTGGCAAAACTCGAGTGAATTTCCTGTCGGTAGCCAAACCGGTCCCTCCCACGTTCACCTGCGCCCAGGATCACATGTTCAGGGTACTCCAGTATCCGATTGTAACCACGACTATCGCCAACATTTTCGATTTTCCTTTCGATCAGGTCCACTCTTCCGAAGAGCATGCGATGTATTTCATTGCCGAAACTGGTTGACAAGACAGCATAAAAGAAAGGAACCAGGAGCAGAGCGATGACCAGTAGTCTCGTCGTCGTCCTGGAGAACGATGTCTTCAACTTCAACAGAAGGCCCAGGGCCACCATGAAGAACGCCGCCAAGGCAGTCAGTGAAGCGGCGGACATCAAGTAAAGCGTAAGCACCCCCAGGACGATCGTATTACCGGTAGAGGCCAGCCTCTCCACCTTGGTCAGCAGTATCAGCATGCCGGCCATGAGCAGAGAAAAATACGCCAACTGGTTAGGGTTATTGAATGGCCCGATTGCTCTCCTTGAACTCAGCATCACATCGTAAGACCAGTATAACAACACGACCAGAACAGCGCACACAATAGAAGTGATAAGTACCTTCCTGTATCGCTCGCCATGCCGACCAAGGAATGTCAACAGGCAAACCGCGACCAGTATATTATAGACATAGTATATGGCCGGGAGAAAGATCCCCCCATCGTTATAATAGATAGCATTCACGATAGATACGAAGACGACCCAGGCACCCAAGCATACGAGAACGAAAGAAAAGGCATCCTTCTTGAATTGTGCAACAAGATGCCCAGGGGAGAGCAAAAGCATTGACATCACGAACATGGCCCAGGCCATGTCAGTGGGTTGAGGATTGCCACTTGAAAATATATATATAGGAGAGAGGCAAATTGCCACAAACGCGAAGAAAAGTTGCAGCCTCGACACAGGAATCGCCATGACAACCTCGAACGCACGGGTGATGAGCCATTACTCCAGATCTTGCTTCAGCATCTGCAATACTTCGAACGCCTTAATCAAGTCTTCATGGGGAATGGACAGGAAATTCTTCAACGACTTCTTGAGTTCCGTGGTGGAAATATCCTTCGTTCTCTCCAGATAGACGACCCTGCAAATATCGGAAAGGAAATCGAACTGACCTTTCCAGTCATCACCAATGGCAAAGACATCAACTCCGTACTTGTTAATATCGCTTCGCTTCTGCGCCCAGCTTTCTTCAGGAATGACAAAATCAACATTCTTTATCGACCCGACGATGGCTGCCCGCTGCTCATAAGGCATCAGGTTCCTCTTGCCCTTTTCTCGATTGAACTCATCCGTGGAAACAGCAACGATCAAGCGACCACCGAGTTCGCTCAATCTGTTGATCAGATTAAGATGCCCAATATGAAACATATCAAAGGTTCCATATGTGATGACGGTAACATCTTTCTTGCTGTCCATTAAGCACCCCCTGGCTAGATGTTCTCCTTGATGTCTCTCACGATCCTCGAGCAGGCCTCCATGGCACTGCCCCTTTCGTGAAGCGACTGAAAATATGCTGCCTTGCTGGTCGCATTCACAATCCATTGCTCGTCGAGCACGTCATCCAGGCAATCGATCTTCAGCGCGGGCTCGGACTCTCCATAGGGAGCGTAAAGTCCCGTGTCCTCGGCAATATATTCTTCGAGGTCCGGCGCGTAAAGAAATACGGGGCGCCCCAATATGCAAAAATCATATATTATGCTAGAATAATCCGTTATCAAGATATCTACATCATGCAGAGCAGAGTTGATGTCTTCCAGCTGTTTGCATGTGAGTTCAAGGAACCCCATTCCCTTCAATTGATGAGCAGCGTCACTTTCCAGATCGACAATCAAGGAGGGGTGGGGGCGCAAGATGACAAAGTATCCGTTCAGGTTAGCGTTCGAAACGAACGCCGCGAAGTCGGATCCGATTCTTAGCCTGAATTTGCTACTGGCTCGGCGTGTCGGGGCATACATGATGATCTTGTCATAGTCGTCGCCTCGCCTTAAATTAGCCTCCTTCCCGATGACTTGCCACAGAACGTTTCGGTTCTCGAGAATTCCTTTCCAGCGTGGATATCCCGAGTTTATCACGACCGTCTTCCCTCCTGCATAGGCACTCTCGAAACGCTGCTTGGACAACTCGGAAGAAACAAAAGCGATCAGGGGTGACCGCCGCTGTGGCGTTCTTTCCCTTATGTTTCTGTAGAAGAAACTCGACACTCCGCTCCGGCGGGAAGCATTGCTATCGACACCCATTCTTTTCATGGGCGTTCCATGGGTTATCTTGAAGACCTTTGCACGGTAGCTCGCATAGGGGTTGACATCATCGGCAGAATGACTGACCACTGCCACGCTGGCACGCAACGAATAGAATATTCCCTTTGGCGAAATCCAGTAATATGCCCGAAACCCATCATCATTGATTGCCTTGACGACGCTTCTCGATTTCGAAATCCATATGGGCTGGATGCCACTACCTTCCGAAGCTATCGTTTCAAACAGATATCTGGGATTGTCCGCATACTGATGGCCATGCCAGGCACCAAAGACCCATATGGATTGATTCTTTGCGACAAGATAGGACATCAGAACCAATGGAGATAAGGCCATGGTAGTCAAGGACTTGGTGAGTGAACTAAGCGGCTTCATGAGCCCACGACTCCGGTCATAGTGGTTGCTTGACCATTGCCCTGCATAAGACAAGGATATTGGTCGGCAACAAACTCATCAAGTAATGGACTGACTATTCTTGCGAGAGTACTGACGAATGGATATTGATGGCATTATCAAACTCCCAATGCGGGTGATCCCGCGGCTATAATGACTGATCTTCAGGGAAGCTAGCACCTTGCGCAAGACATAACCATCCACTTCCATCAAGCTTTCAAAGAGAAGACTTCAATCTCTTTGCGGCATTCTTGACGGAAAAATAAAAAAAAGTCCCTCCCCTGACAGCGTGAAGAACCAGCGGGGGAAAGTCATGAATACAAAAGAACAGCGGCAACCCCGTGTAGCCAAACCACCTCGACCAATACAGATTCTCTTTGTCTCGCAACTGGGGATAATCCCCTTCGAAACCCTCGGGTGCCGAGTACCAAGCAAAATTACCAACCAGTGTATCCGAGGGAGTATCGGCCTTCTGAAGAAACTCGAAATCAATTGCTTTCAAACCCTTCTCCGAGTCAAAAAGCACATTATGAGGATTGAAATCCACATATTCGTACCCGCGCGACCTGTAATGCACTATGATATTCTTCATTTTCTGAATCGCCCAGATCGGAAGATAATTGTTTTTATGAAACAGTGGGCGAAGCTTGGAGACCCTGTCAATTGAGCCGCCACAAAACTCTATAACGATATAGTTATCTCCAACCTCCAGAATACTGGAAATTTCATTCACACCTCTCCCGATGTCTCTGGCAGTGACTTCACGCTGAAGATAGCGTTCTCTACCCTCTTTGAATGTCTTGCAGATGGCTTTCATTCCGTGAAAACTGATCAACTCGACCTTGGCTCTGCGGGCATGCTTGCTGAGGTCTTCGATGACCTCGTACGGCGTGAGAAATGCTATATGCTTCCTTCTTGCTTCTTCCTGAACATAGCTAATACAATCAGGATTTATCAACTCCAAGTATTCAAGAGCCTGGGCCGCATGGTCCGTAGAGTGTATGATATTACAGCGCTCCTCGGGCGCCCTGTCATTATTGTACACTGCTCTTATTGTTCGCTTTGCCAAGGGTATCCTGTCATTATCCAGGCCAACATGTTCTTGTATCGTTTCACCACTCGGCACGATTGGTTTTACATCAATGGTCACGAAATAATAGACAGGCAGACCGCCACTTACAGCCCAGGGGCCCTTCCCCCAGTTCCCACCACGTATGTTTTCTGCAATAGTGTGAACTCGATCGGCGCAGATCTCTCCCTCCAGAATATGGTCAAACCCAATAACAAAAAGCTTTTCCTTTATTCTGGAAAGATAGTCAACGCCCTTCTCTCTGACGAGAAACACAGTCAGCCCCTTCAAATAAGCGGGCAGCTCAGTCGATGTCGACAAAAGAGCATCCCTAACCCACTGGTTTTTCTGTGATATCTTTTCCAGTGTATCAGTAGCAGGCCTCCAACCCATTTTCTCCAGGACGCCATCGATGCCTTCAAGTGTCATTTCAAAGCCATCGAACCTGAAGCTGGAGTTTTCGTACAACCTCTCGATCACTCCTGCATAATCGTGATCCCTGGGGGAAATGACTTTCTTGTTCAACTCATGGTCACTCGAAGGCAGCCCTGACATGTACCCCTTGTGATACACGGCATGATAACACATTGACAAGAAGTGCTCGTCAGGGGCAGGGGCTCTAACCAAGTCGCTCCACCATATGGCATTATTCAAGATCTGCCTGGCACTAGCCACGGGGTAGTATGCCATGCCATGTGAGCTTGTTCCCGGCAAGCCGCTGACGCTATATATGTCACAAGGGATATCTTGGCGTTTCTCATCAACACCGACATAAGATGTCATTCTTTCAGCATCTTCATCCGCGACCAGAATATCAATATCTTCCCCAGGCGACACTTCGGGAAGTTCTTCAAACCAGCGCAGCACCACATAATTCACGTCATTTTCTTTCAATACCTTCAAGAAACCAGTCACGCCAAGAGAGTGATCAATGAAACGACGATGAGTGGCGGGTCGCCCGAGAAGACTTGCAAAACGGCGCTTCAGTAACTTCTTGACTCTCATTGCATGTCTACCTCTTGTGTTCACCGGTAGATATCTGACGGCCTGAACAAGGGAAAACGGGTGTTCCGTGCTTGATACAGCATCTCTCTTGGACAGCAATCGACATCAGCTTCGCTTATTATTCTTTTCATGTTTTCGGGTATCATGCCCAATTGATTGATGATTTCCTTTCGCATTGTATGAAAAAAATCTTCCTGCCCCTTCATTTCGGCCACAGCCAGCCTCTTGTTTCTTTTCAGATGTCGCTCGAGGGCCACCTCGGGATCGACATCAAGAAAGATGACAAAGTTGGACTGCGATGCCTCCCAAACCCCATCAAAGCACGTATCATTATCATACTGCTTTATGAGCGCAAGAGTGGCCACCATCCTTTGGAACAATCCCTCGTCAAGAAAGACAAAATCGTCCTCGCTGATGTATGATGTTAAATAAATCATATCGGCCAGCACCTGTATCCGCTGATCATATATTTCCTGACTTATTTCCTTGACTTTATCCATTTGCTTCAAGAAAGCAGCATGGGCGGCAAGGTTATAATGGCCGCTGACCATCTCCTTGAAAATGCTCTGCCTTATCGCCCTCTCCATCCTTGCATAATCACATAATCCATATCTATTTTTCATCTTGAAAAACAAGTTTACAAGCCTTATCAAGCGCGAACTCTTCCCCTTGCCTCTTGCCCCATGATCAATCAGAAAATCGATACTCCTGGCATGCAAGTCTTCCCTGATCACCAGGTGATCGGCTTCCTCCATATTCTTTTTTGCCATGCGCGCCAATGTGGTTTTTCCAGCTCCCGGCAGGCCTACCAATTCAACTATCATAATCTGGCATCCTCGATTGGCACCTAATATAGTGAAGCAGCTCGCGAGATGAATCCCCAAGGATCGCGCCTGCGGGCAGCGGCGGATATCGCCCGGCAAAGCCATCGGCATCCTTCATCAAACTCTGCTCGGCTTTTCAATCCTCAACTCCAATTTCGAAAACAGATAGATTGCATAAACCTTTAGATAATAATAAACCAGGAAGGCAACCGCTATCTCTCGAGCGTTCAAGCTCTTGTTTTCCATCAATTCCGGCAGGGTTTTCACCGGTGGAAACAACCCTCTCCATAGTCGGCTCTTGTCGAATCCATTAATGCTATGCATCCCCCCTGTCACTCTTTTCTTCTTGCCTACCAGCTCGTCAACCGTGCATCTTGCGGGATGGTAGACGGCGCAGTCTTCTCCAAAGGCGATTGTTTTTCCCATTGCTGTAGCGCGTCGATTCCATTCAATGTCTCCCCCGGACATCAAGTGATCATCAAAATGACCGACCTCGTCCATGACAACTCGCCATGTAAATAAATTCGCCGTCACCGAAACCCCCTTGGCAGCATTTTTTTTCTGGCGAAAAGCAAATGCCTTTTCATAAACCTCGGCCCATGACAGCCTGTCACCCTTGAAAAAAAGCTCGACGCGTCCCGCCACACGATCTACGCCTCTCTTTAAATGATTCGTCCCATTCAACAACCAGTCCGAGCCAGGGATGCAGTCTGAATCCGTAAAAGCTAATATCGTCCCTTGCGCAACCTTCAAAGCCGCGTTTCTAGCCGCATAGGATCCTGGGTTGCTCTCGTCTATCATCAGGAAGCCTTTCGGCAAGAAAAAGTCCTCGGGGGGAGTGTCCAGCGGATCATTGTTGACGACAATGACTTCATAGCTTGGCGTAGACGCATCCTGTTTTTCAATGGCCTCTAGACATGTCTTTAGCCTCGCCCAGTCACGAAAAGTCGGTATGATGACTGATATCTCAACTTTTTTCTTTTCCATTAATTCCACCTGTACGCCAGGAAGAAAAACTCGTTGCTCCCGACCAAGGATACATGGTGCTCTCGTTCGGGATGCCGGGCGATGGCCAGCAACAGAAGAAAGAAAATACTTCGTCAGGAAGTGACGAGATCGACGACATGGATGACTGGACTTTCATTTATTCGACATCCGAGGCAATCACCGTGGTCAATCACTGCAGCTGGTGGCACGAAAACCATTATCTTTTCTGAGCCTTCCCCCCTCCCATGATCAGGGCTGTCTTGCTCTTGTGCCGGCCGCTCTTTTCCGAAAACAAGAAGAACACAGGCACGGCCAGAGCCGCATAACATGCAATAGACATCAAGGCTCTCCACTCCCAACCGAGTCCATTGAGCTCCAACCACCACGGCAACAACATTGCACACGATCCCGCTGAGGCCGGAAGCAATGCAAACATGATGTCATGCTCCCTTACACTTATTTCACGGCGCATCGCAGCATGGTGGGCAATCCTCGATGCCGTGTAATGCAGTACGACGCCCCAGGCCGCCCCCTGAAGGCCGAACCACAGCGTTCCCAGCCATATGGCCGGCAAGGCAACAAAAGTCGTATTGAGAAAGGAGATTCTAAAGGCTACCTGCGGTTTCCCGAGCCCCTTCAGCACCTCAGCCGGCGCCCCCGACATCGAAAAGATCATGCTGGCTAGGGCCAGAATCTGTACTGGGGCGATCGCCTCGCTCCATGTTTCGGTGAATAGTGAAGGAATCAGCAGGTCGGCGTAGAGAATCAACAGCATCGCGAAAGGAAAGGTGGCCAGCGTAGTATAACGGACCACAGCCATATAATAGGGCTTGATGGCACTGGGATCATCCTGCAAGCGACTGTACACTGGAAACAGCACCTTGTTAACAACGGCATAGATCTGTAGCCTCATGACTTCTGTGAGAGTAAAGGCCAGTGTGTAAAAGCCAAGGGCCGATGCGCCCAGTAGCTTGCCTACAAGAATCACGTCCATATGTTTACGAAGGAAGAATAGCGTGCTGTTCGCTAGCGTGTAGACGCTGAACCCTCTCACGTCGTACAGGACAGCAAGGTTGAAACGCCATCTCGGTCGCCACGCGGCAAATCGCCACAGCAGCATGAGGGTCACAAGGCTGGCGACCAGCGTCTTTGCGACCAGGCTCCATACCCCGGCACCTGCCAGAGCGAGGCCGATGGCCGCGATGGAGGCCGTCATCACTCCGACCATTTCAGCCAGTACCAGCAACCGGAACTGCATTACACGCGTCAGTCGTACCTGTGGGATCGTGGATAATGCCTTTGCCCAGATGCTGAAACTCAAGGCCATCGCGATGGGAGCCAGGAGGGGCTCTTGGTAGAACCAGACCAGAAACGGAACGCCAACCACCCACATGAAGGCGACCATCAAGCCGCCGGTAATGGTCAGGAACCAGAAGGCGCTGTCGTAACGCAGCAGGGATCCTTTGTCACGTTTGCGCTGGATCAGTGCTTTCTGGATGCCGAGATCGGCGAATATAGAGAGAAACCCGGACCCCACCAGCACCATCGAAACGAGCCCGAACTGCTCGGGAAGCAGCAGCCGAGCCAGGACGAGCTTGACGAACAGGCTCAATCCCTTGTTGACGACCAGGTTGACTCCCGTCCACACCATCCCCTTCGATATTCTTTTTCGCATGAGTTGTCTTGTCCGGAATCGCCATGAACACCACGCAGGTTTTCGATCGGTGCGGCACTCGCATGGTCGCTTTCGACGCTAGCCGCTTCCTTCAGGGCGAGACCGAGGGCCTAGCGATACTGGTAGAAGTAATATCCGCCATACTGCCCGGCAGCCGAGGAGGCCCTGCGCTCCATGGCATTGAGAATCACTCCCTGGACTTCCAGTCCATTGCTTTCCAGGCGACGCTTGGCGGCCAGGATCTCGTTTACCGAGTTGGTTTCGAAGCGCGCCACGAGCAGGGTGGTGTCACAATGGTTACCGACCACGCTGGCGTCTGTCACGGCCAGCACCGGCGGGGTATCGATGATGACCAGGTCGAATCGCTCCCCGAGTTGCTGCATGGTCTCGGCGAAGCGCGGATGCATCAGCAGTTCCGAGGGGTTCGGCGGCGCAGTGCCCCGCGTGATCAGCCAGTAGTCGTCGATGCCGGTGGGTTGGATGATGTCATCCAGCGAGACCTGCCCCGCGAGATAATCGGCGAGCCCATCCGCGCTCTGCTTGCCGAACGCATGGTGAATCTGCCCCTTGCGCAGATCCGCATCGATGAGCAGCACTCTCATGCCAGCCTTGGCAGCCACGGCACTGAGGTTGATGCATACGAAGCTCTTGCCAACACCGGGACTGGGGCCGGTGATCATCAGTCGGTTGTTGCGGCCCTCGAGCATGACGAAATGCAAGCTTGTGCGCAGGCCTCGAATCGCCTCCACTGCCACATCGGTTGGATCCCGGTCGGCCAGTACGCCGGCCATGATCTCTTTGGGCGAATGACTGCCCCGTTTCTTGACCCGCCGCTCCAGGCTCTGCTGATGGTTCGAGAACGGGATGGCGGCATACACCGGGAGACCCGCCGCCTCGATCTGGTCGGGGCTCTCCACTCCCTGGCGAAGCAGGGAACGCAGCATCACGCTGCCGATGGCGATCATCAACCCCAACAGGGTAGCCAGGATGACGATCAGTCGTTTTCTCGGGGCAATCAAGCCGCTGAGCTGTGCCCGGTCGATGATTCTCACGTTGCCGATGGTGCCCGCCTTGGCGACCTCGAGCTCCTGTACCTTGTTGAGGACGTTGACGTAGATCGCCTGTGTTACCTCCACGTCACGCGTCATGCGCACCACCTCCTGTTGAGCGGCGGGTAGTTCGTTCACCCGGGCGTTCAACTCGGCGCGCTCGCCCTCCAGATGTCGCTTCTGTCTGAGCAAGGTCTGATAGCTGGGATGGCTGGAGGTATAGCGCTGTGCCAGCTCCGCTTCCTGGAATTCCAGCTCGTTGAGGCGGCCTTCGATATCGATATAGCGCTGGATGGCGGCCTGAGCCTCACTGGAGAGATCCACGCTATCGAGTTCCGCTCGATAGCCGTTCAGTTTCTGCTCGGCCTGGGTGAGTTGGCTGCGCAGTTCGGGGACCTGCTCTCCCAGAAAGGCCAGGCTCTGTTCGGCCTGGGCCGACTGCCGCTCGACATTCTGTGTCAGAAAGGTCTCGGCAACGGCATCCAACGAGCGCAATATCTCCTCTGGATCGGGGCCGGTCATGGTAAGACGCAGCATCCCGGTCGATGAGCTTCGCCCACCCACTTCGGCGACCTCCAGCCGGCCTCCGATGGAACCTATGGCCGAGGCGCGATGGCGCCGGTTCAGAGTGAACTGCACGCCCGGGGGGGCATCGAAGGCATCGATGCGCAGCAAGAGCTGGTTATCGAGGAAGGTGCTGACCTCTCTCAGGGCGCCGCTCCCGACGGGTTGACCATTGATCAGCACCTGGTACCGAGTGCCGATATCGCGTTCCACGGTGATATCCTGACCGTGCCACTGCTCGGCCAACTCGAAGCGCCCCACCTCGATGCTCTCCCCGCCCCATACATAGGGCAATCGCTTCATGAAATCCGGCTGTGGAATACCGCTTCTCAGTACATAGTCGCCGATATACGGAATGGCGAGAGGAAATTCCGGCCGCTTGATTCCGCGACGCACTATGTACTCACCGATGATCGGAACCGTGACAGGCTGTATGGTCGTATCCTGCCCCAGTCGATCGACGACCTGCCCCAGCACCATGCGCGACAGTAGAATCTGCACTTCAGCCGAGGTGTTCGTTTCATTGCTTTCACCAAGGACGTTTCTCAGATCACCCAGTGGACTCACGGTAGACCTTCGCTCGACCTGTACTAGCGCATCGCCTTGGTAAATGGGAGTCGCCATCATTCCATAGGTGATACCACATAGCGTGAAGAACAACGTTACGGATACAATCAGCCACTTGTGATCAATCAGGATGCCGAAGATTCGACCAAGATCGATCACCTCTTCCCTTGAGTCACGCTGAATTGAATTGGACATGGTCATTACCACTTTTCGCTAGGGACAAGGCCTTTCACATCGAAAAGCCCTGGTATTGGGCGTGACCCGGTTCATGAACAAGCCGGGAGGGTGCGAAGCCAGCTCGTCATCGACGCCACCGGCCCGGGCCAGGGCCTCGGTCAGAGGATGCGCTCATTGCCAGCGCAGGGCAGCCGGGGGCTGGGTAGCTGTCCCGCCGCGGCGGGGGATAGGCGGAAGCATCACTGGTCCTTCCAGCCATCATGGTTGAACGGCATGTCATGCCGTGTGACGGCCAGGTTCCCCCAATTTTCTCATCATATGGAACCAGTTTATTTCGTATATCCCGAGATTAACCGCACCTTTCGTCATGTCGTATGCATTAGATAGGTCATATAGTGCAGTCCTGGACACGCTACAGATAGGTCATATAGTGCAGTCCTGGACACGCTACCGCCCGGGAGTCTTCACGTGGCATTCTCCGAAGCCGTCATGCGCAGATATATGATATGGACCAGCGGGCCATTTTTTCCATGAAAGTGGCACATGAAACGAAACATCGACCTTTAGCTACATAAGATTACATAGAGTGAGGAGGAACTGCATTCCTTATTTTCCTCATACTTTTTCTTCACATATCTCATTATTAAACTCGAGAAACTGACACTAGTTGAGTAATCCCCACACGGGGCAGCGAGACACACAGCAGCCCTCGCCTTTCCGCCAAGGGTGCGACGACTCCCCCTGCCCGCCTGGATACCAGCGCAGTCGTGAACCAGGACAGCTGGACAGCAATGTCCGACGCACCAGCGGCACGATTTTCCCCGGGCTTCGATGGATAAATCAGGTTAGCATGGCGAGTGTCTCATTCCCCTTCATGATAATTTTGAGACTATAGATGGCATGAACTTCAGCAACTCAACGGCTTGAGTCTTTGTGCTGGAAAAACTATCTTCAAGAATGACAACCTGAACTCACGCGATACCTGCCCACCCTCCCAGGCGAGGACTGCCGCAATGGATAACACTAGTACACACCGTGAAGAGAAGCGTACGTGGATATCCCCCGAGCTTACGAAAATCAGCATCGAGGAAACCTTGGGTGGTGTAATGTCAAACCCCTCTGAAGTGCGGTCGGGCAACCCGAATGCGCCGGGAGATCCCAACTTCGGCATGAGCTGAGCCGCTTGTCCGGCACAGCATCACGTGTCGGCGGGGAAGCACCGGGCGAAACCTCGGACAGCCACCCGGAGCGACTGCGTCGCGCAGCGTGTCCCGGGTGGCTTTTTTGCTGTCCTCTCGTTTATGTTCCCTTACCGATAATGGTGCGCCTGGCGACTGAAAAGTTCGCAGTAGATGCCCTGTTGACCGATCAGCTCGTCATGAGACCCGGTTTCTTTAATCACCCCCTTGTCCAGGACGTATATGACATCCGCCAGGCGCACCGTCGACAGGCGATGGCTGATGATCAGCGCGGCTCGGTGGTCGATGCGCTCACGAAAGTTCTCGAACAGCTCGAACTCTGCTCCAGGGTCCAGTGCACTGGTCGGTTCGTCGAGGATGATAACGCTCGAGTGGTGCATGAAGGCCCTGGCGAGGGCTATCTTCTGCCACTGTCCGATGCTGATCTCCTGGCCCTCGTCGAAGATGCGCGTCAGGCGCGTATCGTAGCCCTGCGCAAGCTCCCGGATGAAGGCATCGGCACCGGCACGCACCGCGGCCTCCTCGACGCGAGACGTCTCGGCAGGCTGTCGAATGTCTCCGAAGCGAATGTTGTCGCGTACCGATGCCGCGTAGTGCGCGTAATCCTGGAAGATCACGCTGAACAGGCGGCGATACTCCACCAGGCCATAATCGCGAATGTCGCTGCCATCCAGGGTGATACGCCCTCTCACGGGGTCATAGAGCCGGCATAGCAACTTGACCAATGAGGTCTTGCCGGAGCCATTGGCACCCACCAGGGCGACGATCTGACCGGGACGGATGGCCAGGTCGATCTCCTTCAGCACCGGGATGTCGCTTCCCGGGTAGCAGAACGTCACCCCTTCCAGGCGAATCCCCTCCCGCAGCGGCTCGGGTATCGGAACGGGATGCTCGGGTTGACTGATCACCGGGCGGATATCGAGAAACTCGAACAGCAGCCCGAGGAACAAGTGGTCCTCGTGGAGCCGGGCCAGTTGCTGCACCAGCTCCTGGCCCATGGACTGGGCGCGCTGAAAGATCAGCAGGAACAGTACCAGGTCGCCAACGCTGTTGTGCCCCTCGGCGGTCTGCCACGCCAGGAAGGCCAGGGCACCGAAGAAGGCCAGGGTCGCGATGCTCGCGACAGCGAGTTCGACCCGTGTCCGTCGCCGGGTGATACGCAGGCGCTCGCGACGGATCACCCCCCGCAGTTCGGTGTACTGCTCCCGAAGGTAGTCGCCCAACTGGTTGAGGCGCAGCTCCTTGGCATTGACATCGGAGGTCATCAACCAGTCGAGATAGCCGGCACGACGCTCCATCTGGGTACGACGACGCTGCCAGGTGTAGAGTTGCCGGGTAAAGCGAATTCGCACCAGCAGTGCCGGCAAGATCGCGACCAGCAGCACCGGCAGCAACAACCAGTCGATGGTCACGATCAGGCCGGTGATGGCGGCCAACATCACGCAGTTCTTGATCAGCATCATCAGGTTTCCGACCACCTGCACCGGACGTTGATTGCCGGCCTCGCGTGCCCGCTGCAGGGTATCGAAGTAGCGTGGGCTCTCGTAGAAGGCGAGGTCGGCTCGCACGGCCCGGACATGGATCTCGTGATCGATATGCTCGGCCATCAGCAGCCCCTGGGCCTCTCTCGCCAGGCTCGCCATGCTCCGCGCCGACAGATACGCGAGGGTGCAGCCGCCCGTCAGGGCCACGGACCATAACACCGTCCGCGTCGCACTCGGCGACGGTTCGCTGCCCAGCATCATGGTGACCACATCGACCAACTGCTTGAGCAGATAGAGCACGGCCAGCCCGAAGAGTATCTCCAGGGCCATCAGCACCGTGCCTGCCAGCGTCCAGTAACGACTGCTCTGCCACAGCATCGGCAAGATGCGACGCAGTGAGAGGAAGGGAGCGAACACCCCGTCGAGCCGGCTCATGGACTGCAACGGCTCCAACCGTTCATGGCCGCCGCCGGCCGGTGGTGATGCGTGAGTATGTCTTCCGGATGGGTCGGCTCAAGCGATAGACCCACTGCCAGCGACGGGGCAGTGGCCACCGGTGGTAATCGGCATAGGTCGGGAGAAGGAATTTCAGGATGCCCTGCATGCGTCCATGCAGCCTGTGTCGCCGGGAGGCCTGCCAGGCAAACGCGAAGTCCTTCGACATCCTCGTCTTCCGCAGCGCCATTTCTTCCTCCCAGCCGCCCTGGAGCGCCGTCAGGCAGGCCCCGAGCAAGTCCCGGCCATTCCGGGAAATGGTGGCTTCATCCCATGGGCCGGGAGTCGAGAGCACCCGATACAGTTCCAGGCTGGCCTCCAGCGTGGTGCCGAGCCGGCGCCGCATCGCACAGGCCTTGACCGCCTCCGGGTCGAAGCTCGCATGCCGCTGGATGGCATCGATGTCCATCAACCAGTGCAAGTGCGACCAATGGTGGCGAGTGTGATGAAGGCACGCATAGACGAACAGCTCCGCGGTGGGCATGACGGCCATCGGGGTACCGTCCAGCGTGTGCTGCTCGGCATCGTCCAGCAGCGCCCCTGTGGCATAGAGCATCCGGGAACCATCGATCTGCTGGTGGATCTCGATCGGCGCCCCCTGGGGGGACAGCAGCGACACGACCCGGTGCACATTCGCCGCAAAGGCCAAGCCACCGGGATCCCGGCCCAGCCCCTTCGGCATATAGGGGGTATAGCCCCTGTCCACTGCAGCCTGGAGAAGGCCGACCAGTTGCTCGGGTGACACCAGCACATCGATATCCCGACAGAATCGTAACCCCGGATCGTCATAGTAGCGCGCCGCCAGGCTAGGCCCCTTGAAGAACAGATGCGGGATGCCGAGGGGAACCAGCAGTTCGTCGCGCAATTGCCGCTGCGCGGCGGACATGAACAGGTTGTGCTGGATGACGGCGAGACAATCGCGCTTCATGTCACGCCACTGGTCCTGGGAGAGCCCTTCCGCCTCGAGCAGCCGCAGGTGTCGATACACCACCGGCAGGATGAAGCGCTGCCTCGCCTCATGGGTCACCCGCGCCCAGTCCGTGATCCGCTGGCAAAGCGCACGTGCTGCCTGGGACTGAGCATCGTCGAGTTCCAGGCGGGCCAGCAACAGCAACAGCTGCAGCACCGGATCGAGTGGCGGATGAAGGCGCGGTGGAGACATGGCAAGCCTGCCCTGGTCGAAGACCCGATCTCGGAACGCTGTTTTCGACATGCCGGGAACTGAACGCAACCGGCGCCCCACTTTGTAACTTTATGTTAGCATAATTACGGAAAGCAGCCACGTCGAACCATGTTTCGGCTTACACTGGTACAGGGCAGCCGGGGCTGCCGTGGGAGCCGGGCACCTGCACCATGCCCGGAGAGTCTGCACTGTGCGGGCCACGGATCGATGCAGCGCCCGCGCGCTCGGAACCGACGCCGTGAAGAGTCTACGCAAGTTCCTCCAGCTCGCTCCCGCCCGCCGAGGGCTCCTCGTGGAAGCGGCCGTGGGGCTGCCACTGGCCTGGCTACTGGTCAGGCTCATGCCGTTCCGGTTCTGGTCCACCTGGCTGGGTGAAGCCGCGCCGGGCGAGGCCGACCCTCCCGCCACGCCCGAGACACAGGCCGCGTATGACGTCGGCTGGGCGGTGAGGACCACCAACCGCACTGTCGGTGGACGCTATACCTGCCTGATGCAGGCCATGGCCGCGCAGTGGATGCTCAGCCGGCGACACGTCCCGACCAGTCTGGTGCTGGGCACTCTGACCGAGCGTGGTGAGGACAACCAGTTGGTGATCAAGGCACATGCCTGGCTGAAGGTGAATGGTCGGACCGTGCTCGGAGACACCGGCGAGCGTTTCACCGCGGTATCGAGCTATGTCCGGCGCCACCCTCAGCCGGTAGAGGATTGAGTCGACATGAGTGCCATCGTCGGCCGTCTCCACTTATCCGAAGCGCCCGTTGATCCACGCATCATCGCCGCCTCGCTCGATGCCCTCGCCGACTATGGCCCGGCAGGCGCGACCCACTGGACCGAGGGCCCCGTCGGCCTGGGTTACCGGCATCTCGAGACCACCCCCGAGTCTCGCCATGAGGCGCAGCCCCTGGCCCAGGACGGCCTGGTGATCGTCTCCGATGCGATCATCGACAACCGGGACACGCTCTGTGATCAGCTTGGTATCGCCAGGTGTGCGCGCTCGTCCACGCCGGACAGCCGGATCGTCCTGGCGGCATTCCAACGGTGGGGGCACGAGTGCTTGTCACGCCTGGCAGGCGACTTCGCCTTCGTGATCTGGGATGCCCGGACCCGAACTCTGTTCGGGGCCCGGGACCACATCGGCGCCCGCCCCCTCTACTTCTGCCACAGCCAAGGCCGGTTTCTCTTTGCCACCGATGTCCGCGGGCTGCTCGCCCATCGTGACCTGGCCTTCGCCATCGACGAACAGCGCGTGGCCTCCTTCCTGATCTGGCCCCTCAATCCCCAGGAGACGTCCTTCTTCGCGAATATCCATCCAGTGATGCCAGGCCACTGGTTCGCGGTGAACCGTAACGGCCTGGAGCAGCGCCCTTACTGGCGACCTAGAGAAGCACCCGATATTCGATACACCAGACGGCAGGAGTACCATGAGCACTTCCGTGAACTTCTCGACACCGCCGTGGCCGCTCGGCTGAGGACACGCTTCCCCGTCGGCGCCCATATCAGCGGTGGACTCGACTCCACCGGCGTGACGATCCTGGCGAGCCGCCTGCTGCAGGCCCAGGGCCGGACACTCGACATGAGCTATACCTGGGCACCGCCGGTGAGCGACCGCTATCCGCTCTCCGAGAACTCCCGGGATGAGCGTCGGATCATCCGCGGGGTCTGCGAACGGGAGCAGATCGCCTGCCACCATGCCATCGCGACGGGGGCCGACTACTGTGTGTTCCTGGCGCGAGACATGGCCGTGGAAGGGCACTGCGACCTGTTCGAGGAGCTCCCGGTCATGACGGCAGCGGCTCGGCGAGGCACCCGGATACTCTTGTCCGGCTGGGGGGGCGATGAAGTCTCGACCTTCGGTACGCGAGGCTACCCGGCTTACCTGCTCAAGAGAGGCCACTGGCTGCGCCTGGTCGCCATGGCGCGCAAGCGCGCCGGTGGCCTGCGCCACTTGCGGCGCCTGGCCCGTTTCCTGTGGTTAGAGGCCTGGCTTCCGCTGATGCCGAACGCCATCTATGCGCACTGGTCGCCCTACGTCCGTACCGATCGACTCTCACTGCTCGCGCGGCGGGAGTTTCTCGAACGCTTCAACCGGGTGCGGTACGAGCGTGGACCGGCCTGGCGCGAGTATGCCGACCCGAGGGACGTCCAGATCGCCTTGCTCGAGAACGGGCATCTGGCGAGCCGCATGTCCAGTTGGTCGAGCTGGTCCGCGCCCCATGGTCTTATCTATCGGTATCCACTCACCGACCGAAGGCTACTGGACTTCACCCTGGGACTACCGCGCGAGCTGCTGTGGCAGAAGGGGGTGACACGCGGCGTCTATCGCCATGCACTGCAGGACGTACTCCCCCCGCAACTCGGCAAGGCGGATCCGGTCAACGAGCGAAAACGGCTGGATCAATTGGTGGCATGCCGACGGTTGCTGGCGTTGCAAGCCCGACATGGCGTGTTCCGGCGCCCCTGTCCCTGGTTGGATACGCATGCCCTCAACGAGCGGCTGCTGGAGAGACCGCACCACAGCGATGGCGAGAACCCGCTGAGTTTCGTCCCCCTGGAATCCGCACTGCGGGTCTGGCACCTGTGGCAGCGTTACGGCGATTCCTCCGGAAAAATGTCCAAACCTGGCTAGACTGCTTTTCAGGGTGCCGTGATCGCGTCGCCGTGATTCATGAGGGTTTCCCCCGTCACGCCACACAGGGCTACCGATATGGACATGCAGACACGGGTATCACGCAAGCCGGAGCCCCTTGCATCACGGGTTGACGACGACCTGGTGATCTTCAGCGCGCGTAACGGGATGTACTACGGGACCCAGAGCGTCGGTCACCACATCTGGTCGCTGCTCGAGCACGAGATCAGCGTCCACGACCTCTGCAGCCGCCTGCAGCAGGCGTTCGAGGTGGATCGTGATACCTGCGAGCAGGAGGTCCTCGCATTCCTCGGGCAACTCGATCGAGAGGGGCTGATCGATACTCGATGACGCCCTCAGTCGGCGCCTCCACCGCGTGCGGCGCTGGCCTCGATCTGCTCGAACAGAGGCGCGAGGTTCGCCTCCATCCTTGCCAGTGACCAGGGGCGGCGGAAGCGGTACACGGCGATCTTCATCGTCAATGACGTCGCCATGCCAAGCAGTGCCTCGGGCGTAGTGAACGACCGGCCGAGTTCCGGCCGATAGAGCGCCGACATGACCACCCTGAAGGCATCGGCACCCGTGACCCTGGCGAGGCTCGGCCTTTCACCCTCCTCGGCTCGCTCCAGCGACACCAGAGCCTGCAAGGGCAGTGGCCGCTCCTGAAAGCCGCGGTGACCATTGAGGTGGTATTTGTCGGCACGCATCAGGTCACGCACCAGACCTTGTCGATCGATACCCAGCGCCGCCAGGGCATCCTGCCATAGTTTGAGCCGAGGAGGACCGGGATAGAGGTGGGGCAACGCCTCCTCGGGCTTGACGACGGCCACGTCGTCACTGATCAACGGCCACCCTCGGTGGTAGTGCAGCCATGCCCCCAGCGTCGACTTGCCGGCACCGGAGTCGCCGGTGAAGGCCCAGACCCCAGCGGGCGTGTTCAGCGCGCTCACATGCAGCGGCAGCCAGTGACGCTGATGTAGCAGCAGACCGAACGCCACGCCCAGCAGATAGAGCCGCACGTCGCCGTCGTCGCCCGCCCCGCCCTGCGCTCGCGGCACGCGCCGGTCGACCAGGATACGCTGCCCCTGCTCGACCCGGTAGCGAGCGATGCCCTGGACCAGGATCTGGCAGCACGTCTCGCCCAACTCCAGCCACGGCCAGCCAGCGCTCTCGGGTGAGAGGTTGCCCAGCGTCCCGGGGGTGAGGATACGGATGTCGCTGGCACCGGCATCCACCGCGGGTGTGAGCTCCGGCAGGGGGATCTGCGAGGCCACCGTCAGGCCGTAGGCACGGTAGAGATGGCAAGTGGTGGCAGCCTTGAGGCGACCGCGCCTCTCCGGGGCCGGATACTGGCTCCCGGCAGGCCCGGGATGCTCGGGAGGGGTCATGGTCGGCATACTCCGGTTCGCGTCTGTGGCTAACCGGTTGTCGGACAGCCCGTCAGAACCGCCACGACTGGCGCCGTGGACTTCACCTGAGTGTAGCCCCATCGACGGGGGTTGTTGCACCAGGGCGAACCATGACGCATGACGGCGCCCCAGGGGCGCCGTCATGCGTCAGGCCATGAAGGGAACGGGCACGTGCTAGAACACCCGGTTGAGCCCGTTCTGGGCCGCCACCCGATAGGCCTCGGCCATGGTCGGATAGTTGAAGGTGGTGTTGACGAAGTACTTGAGGGAGTTGGCCTCGCCCTTCTGCTGCATGATCGCCTGGCCGATGTGGACGATTTCCGAGGCCTGGTCACCGAAGCAGTGGATGCCGTAGATCTCCAGGCTGTCCTGGTCGAAGAGGATCTTGAGCATGCCCACGGTGTCGCCGGTGATCTGGGCCCGCGCGGTATCCTTGAAGAAGGCCTGGGCCACCTCGTAGGGCACCTTCGCCTCGGTGAGTTCGCGCTCGTTGCGGCCGAAGGAGCTGATCTCGGGAATGGTGTAGATCCCGGTGGGCACCTCGGTGACGTAGCGGAAGTCGTCCTCCACCATCTCGCTGGACGCGTTGAGCCCCTGGTCGTAGGCGGCGCTGGCCAGGCTCGGCCAGCCGATCACGTCGCCGGCGGCGTAGATATGCGCGATGGCGGTACGGTAGTGCTCGTCGACCGAGAGCTGGCCACGGCCATTGGCCTCCAGGCCGATGTTCTCCAGGCCCAGTTGGTCGGTGTTGCCGGTACGACCGTTGGCCCACAGGAAGGCATCGGCACGCAGCCGCTTGCCCGACTTGAGGTGCACGGTGACACCGGACTCGTCGCCCTCGACCCGCTGGTACTCCTCGTTGTGGCGGATCAGCACCCCGTGCTTGCGCAGGTGGTAGGAGAGTGCATCGGAGATCTCGTCGTCGAGGAAGGAGAGCAGGCTGTCGCGGTTGTTGATCAGGTCGACCTTGACCCCGAGCCCGGAGAAGATCGAGGCGTACTCGCAGCCGATCACCCCGGCGCCGAAGATGACCAGGGTGCGCGGCGTATGATTCAGGCTGAGAATGGTGTCGGAGCAGTAGATGCGCGGATGACGGAAGTCGATGTCGGCCGGCCGGTAGGGGCGCGAGCCGGTGGCGATGATGACCTTCCTGGCGACCAGCTCCTCCATGCCCTCGTGGTCGTCGCGCACCAGCAGGGTGTGCGCGTCCTTGAAGCGGGCGACGCCGCAGAACAGGTCGATACGGTTGCGCGCATAGAAGTTGGTGCGCATCGCCACCTGCTGGTCGATGGTGACGCGGGACCGCTCCATCACGCGGGGAAAGGAGAACCAGCGCGGCTCGCCGATGTCGCGGAACATGCGGTTGGTGTTGAACTGCATGATCTGCTTGACCTGGTGGCGCAACGCCTTCGACGGGATGGTGCCCCAGTGGGTGCAGTTGCCGCCCACGGTCGGTTGCTTCTCGACCACCGCCACACGCTTGCCGTGCTTGGCGGCATTGATCGCGGCGCTTTCCCCTGCAGGCCCGGTCCCGATCACCACCACGTCATAGTTATGGACTGCCATGGATTGTTGCGTCTCCTTGTTCCCTTGAAAGCCGTAAGCCGTAAGCCGTAAGCCGTAAGCCGCGATGCTGCCACCGAGCTAGCCAGCGGTAGTGGTTTTGCTTATCGCTTACAGCTTCAAGCTTACAGCTCCGGGCGAAGCCCGGTCAGCGCTTGGTCGCGTCGTAGCCGAGGTCGGCACCACGGCTCTCGTCGCTGCGGCGACGGGCGCTGCCCTGGCGCTTGCGGTTCTCTTCCTCGCACACCTCGTCCTTGCCGCCGCAGACCTCGCAGCCCTCCTTGAGGCCGAGCTGGTTGAGGCCGCCACAGGAGCCGGCGATCGGCTTTCGGCCGAGGATCACCCCGACCGCCATGGCCGCCATGATCAGCAGCATGAAGCCCAGAACGATAAGCCAGATGGTCATGTGTGCTCTCCCTTCGGCGATTCCTCGAGGTACGCCTCGAGCGCCGAACCATGATGAATTTCAATACCTTGTGATGTTAAGACAACGATACGAACCGGACGATCCGCGGCCTGCGCCACGGCATCGGGCCCGGCCGCCATCAATTCTCGGGCCTGGTGGTCGGCCTCGACGGCCGTGGGTGCCACCACGCTGACCGTGAGGAGTCGACTGGCCGAGGGCTGCTCTTCCGGTTCGCCCCCCACGATGGCCTGCTCCTGCTGGAGCACAGCGGTCTTGGCATCGAGATGGACCAGGGCAGCATCGCCCAGCCTGAGCCCCGGCGCCCCCTCGCCCGGGAGTCCGGGCCGGTCCAGCGCCAGTCGCCAGGGGCGTCCGCCCGCCTGACCACGGGTCCGCACCACTCCGCCCAGTTCCAGCATGGCATGCTCGATGCCATGGCTCTCGAGCAGCGCATCGAGCCGGTCGACCGCCAACGCCCGGGTCATCTGCAGCAGCACATCCGCCAGGGGCTCGTCGGCGGCCTCAGTTCCCGGGGAAAGCGCCCCGAGGGCCTGGCGCAGCGGCACCAGCCACAGGGCCAGATCCTGTTCCAGGCTGACCAGTTCACCTTGGATGCCGGCCTTCAGGAGCTCGCGGGCGCCGTCGTCCAGGTCGGCATACAGGGTGATGTGATAGCCGGTCTCGAGAGCCGTGCCCTCGAACTGGTGAAGCGGTGACTGGCTGCGGCACCCGACTAGCAGCGTCACCGGCAGCCACACCAGGGCGAACAGAAAGAGGGCCGGCCGCAAGGCCGGCCCCGTGTATCGCCTCGCGGCGACGGAGATCATCCGCCGAAGTCGTCCAGCAGGATGTTCTCGGGCTCGACGCCCAGGTCGAGCAGCATCTTGATCACCGAGGCGTTCATCATGGGCGGCCCACACATGTAGTACTCGCAGTCCTCGGGGGCCGGGTGGTCCTTGAGGTAGTTCTCGTAGAGGACGTTGTGGATGAAGCCGGTCGGGCCCTCCCAGTTGTCCTCGGGCTGCGGATCGGAGAGCGCCAGGTGCCACTCGAAGTTGTCGAACTCTTCCGCCAGCTGGTCGTACTCGTCGTTGTAGAAGGTCTCGCGCCAGGAGCGCGCACCGTACCAGAACGAGATCTTGCGCTTGGACTTCAGGCGCTTGAGCTGGTCGAAGATATGGCTGCGCATCGGCGCCATGCCGGCACCACCGCCGACGAAGACCATCTCGGCGTCGGTGTCCTTGGCGAAGAACTCGCCGAAGGGCCCCATCACGGTGACCTTGTCACCCGGCTTCAGGCCGAAGACGTAGGTCGACATCAGCCCCGGCGGGTGATTGGTGTTGGGTGGCGGGGTGGCGATGCGGATATTGAACTTGAGGATGCCCTTCTCTTCCGGGTAGTTCGCCATGGAGTAGGCGCGGATGACCTCCTCGTTGTTCCTGTGGGAGATCTTGAACAGATCGAACTTCTCCCAGTCGCCCCGGTACTCCTCCTCGATGTCGAAGTCGGAGAACTTGACGTCGTAGGGCGGGGCCACCAGCTGCACGTAGCCGCCGGCACGGAAGGCCACTTCCTCGCCCTCGGGCAGCTTGAGGTTGAGCTCCTTGATGAAGGTGGCGACGTTGGGATTGGCGATGACCTCGCACTCCCACTGCTTGACGCCGAAGACCTCCTCGGGCACCTCGATCTTCATGTCCTGCTTCACCGGGACCTGGCAGGAGAGGCGCCAGCCGTCCTTCTTCTCGCGCAGGGTGAAGTGGGACTCCTCGGTGGGCAGGATGGCACCACCCCCCTCTTCCACCCGGCACTTGCACTGGGCGCAGGAGCCACCGCCACCGCAGGCGGAGGAGAGGAAGATGCCGTTGGCGGCCAGGGTGTTGAGCAGCTTGCCCCCGGCCTGGGTGGTCAGGGTGTGCTCGGGGTCGCCGTTGACCTCGATGGTCACGTCCCCGGTACTGACGAGCCTGCTGCGTGCCGCCAGGATCACCAGTACCAGGCCGATGACGACCACGGTGAACATGACCACACCGAGCAAGATGACTGTTGTATCAACCATGTCGGTTTCCTATTGCTTGACGTTGCCTGGCTCCCGGCGACGAAGCACGCCGCCGGGAGAACACGACCTGCCTCAGAGCTGGATGCCGGAGAAGGACATGAAGCCCAGCGACATCAGCCCCACGGTGATGAAGGTGATGCCCAGCCCCTGCAGGGAACCGGGAACGTCGCTGTACTTGAGCTTCTCGCGGATGCCGGCAAGCGCCGTGATGGCCAGTGCCCAGCCGACCCCGGAGCCGAAGCCATAGACCACGGACTCACCAAAGTTGTAGTTGCGCTCGACCATGAACAGCACACCACCGAGGATGGCGCAGTTCACGGTGATCAGCGGCAGGAACACGCCCAGGGCGTTGTAGAGCACCGGCACATACTTGTCGAGGAACATCTCGAGGATCTGCACCAGAGCGGCGATCACGCCGATGTAGCTGAGCAGGCCCAGGAACGAGAGGTCGATGTTCTCGGCACCGCTGATGCCGGTCCAGGTCAGGGCGCCTTCGGACAGCAGGAAGGTCAAGACCAGGTTGTTGACCGGTACGGCGATGGTCAGCACCACGATGACCGCGATGCCGAGGCCAAAGGCCGCCGAGACCTTCTTGGACACCGCCAGGAAGGTACACATGCCCAGGAAGAACGCCAGGGCCAGGTTCTCGACGAAGACCGAGGCAACGAACAGGCTGATGTAGTGTTCCATGTCAGACGGCCTCCTTCGGCTGGGTGTTGTGCTTCATCTTGAACTCGTTCTCCTCGATCTGCTCGGGGTTCAGCGAGCGCAGTACCCAGATGATCAGGCCGATGATGAAGAACGCCGAGGGCGGCAGCAGCAGCAGGCCGTTGGGCACGTACCAGCCACCGTCCTGGATCGGATGCAGCACGGTGAAGCCGAACACGCTGCCGGAGCCGAACAGCTCGCGGAAGAAGCCCACGGTCATCAGGATGAAGCCGTAGCCGAGACCGTTGCCGATGCCGTCCAGGAAGGACAGGCCCGGGGTGTTGGTCATGGCGAAGCCTTCGGCGCGCCCCATGACGATGCAGTTGGTGATGATCAGGCCGACGAACACCGAGAGCTGCTTGGACATCTCGTAGGCATACGCCTTGAGGATCTGATCCACCACGATCACCAGCGAGGCGATGATGGTCATCTGCACGATGATGCGGATCGACGACGGAATGTGATGCCGGATCAGCGACACGAACAGGTTCGAGAAGGCCGTGACGAAGATCACCGCCATCGTCATGACCAGCGACACGCTCATGCTGGTGGTCACCGCCAGCGCGGAGCAGATGCCGAGCACCTGCAGCGCGATGGGGTTGTTCTTGAACACGGGCGTCGTCAGGACGCCCTTCGGGGTAGCGGCTGACATGATCAGGCTCCTTCAGCTTCGAGTTCGACATCGGCATCCTGAGCATCCTGCTGCTCGATACCGCTGCGGAATTTCGCCAGGTACTCGCCGAAGCCTTCGGGGCTCAGCCAGAACTGCAGCATGTTGGTCACGCCGTTGCTGGTCAGGGTGGCGCCGGAGAGACCATCGACCTCATGCTCGCCACTGCCGCTGCCCTTGGCCACGCGAATGGCCGGCACCGGGCTGCCCTCCTCGTCGAAGATCTGCTTGCCTTCCCACTGGGCCTGCCAGCGCGGGTTGTTGACCTCGGCGCCCAGCCCCGGGGTCTCGGCGTGCTCGTAGTAGGTGATGCCAACGATGGTGTTGCCGTCGCCTTCCACGGCCATGAAGCCTCGCATCAGGCCCCACAGCCCCTGGCCACGGATCGGCAGGATGATCTGCTCGGGATCCTCCTCGTCACCGACCAGATAGACGGTGGTAAAGTGCTCGACTCGGGTCAGGCCGGCGGGATCACGCTCGCCGGACAGCACCCGCGAGGCCGCCGGGTCGCGACGCGCCTCGAAGCCGTCGTAGGTGGCCGGATCAAACTCGTCGGTGTACTCGCCGGTGCGCATGTCCACCACCCGCGGGATGACGGCCGACTCGAACACCGCATTCACGTCCATTCCGGGCTCGTAGAGGTTGGCCACGCTGAGGATGTTGGTCTTGCGGTCGAGTTCCTGGTTGAGCTGCTGCAGGGGGCGCAGGGCCACCGCGGCCGTCGAGACGATGACCGAACACACGATACAGAGTGCGAACGCCACCCCCAGGATCTTCTTGATGGAGTTGTTGCTCTGTGCCATCAGGCGGTCTCCTCGGCCGGCACACCGGTGCGCTGCAGGCGGCGCTTGATGTTGGCCTGTACAAAGAAGTGATCGATGAGCGGGGCGAACAGGTTGGCGAACAGGATCGCCAGCATGATCCCTTCGGGGAATGCCGGGTTGACCACGCGGATCAGCACGGTCATCACGCCGATCACCACCCCGAAGATCAGGCGACCCGGGTTGGTCATGGAGGCCGACACCGGGTCGGTGGCCATGAACACCATGCCGAAGGCGAAACCGCCGATCACCAGGTGCCAGTACCAGGGCATGGCGAACATCGGATTGCTGTCGGAGCCGATCAGGTTGAACAGCGCACTGGTCGCCACCATGCCGAGGAAGGTCCCCAGCATGATTCGCCACGAGGCGATCTTCGTCCACAGCAGCACCGCCGCGCCGATGAAGATGGCCAGCGTCGACACCTCGCCTACCGAGCCGGGGATGAAGCCGAGGAAGGCATCCCACCAGCTGTACTGGCTGGAGAGTGCCGCCATGCCTTCCTGGAAGCCGATGGAGAGGGGTGTCGCGCCGGTGAAGCCGTCGGCCGCCACCCACACCGCGTCACCGGAGATCTGCGCCGGGTAGGCGAAGTAGAGGAAGGCGCGGCCGGTCAGCGCCGGGTTGAGGAAGTTCTTGCCGGTACCGCCGAAGATCTCCTTGCCGATCACCACGCCGAAGGTGATGCCGAGCGCCACCTGCCACAGCGGGATGGTGGCCGGCAGGATCAGGGCATAGAGCACCGAGGTGACGAAGAAGCCCTCGTTGACCTCGTGGCCGCGCTTGACGGCGAACAGCACCTCCCAGAAGCCCCCCACCACGAAGGTCACCAGGTAGATGGGCAGGAAGTAGGTCGCGCCGAGCACGAAGTTGGCCCACAGGCTGCCGGGGTTGTGGCCGCTGGCGAGAATCATCATGATCGCCTCGCGCCAGCCGTCCATGGAGGCGTAGCCGTCGGCGATGGCCAGGTTGGACTGCCAGCCGGCGGCCCACATGCCGAACAGCATGGCCGGGAAGGTGCACAGCCACACGGTGATCATGATGCGCTTGAGGTCGATGCCATCACGCACGTGGGCGGTGGTCTTGGCCACGCTGGGCGGCGCATAGAAGATGGTGTCTACCGCCTCGAACAGCGGGTAGAACTTCTCGTACTTGCCACCCTTGTGGAAGTGCGGCTCGAGATTGTCGAGTGTCTGTCGGATCGCCATCATCAGGCCTCTTTCTCGATCATGGTGAGGTTGTCGCGCAGGATGGGACCGTACTCATACTTGCCGGGACACACATAGGTGCACAGGGCCAGGTCCTCTTCATCCAGCTCCAGACACCCGAGCTGCATGGCAGTCTCGATGTCACCGACGATCAGCGAGCGCAGCAGCTGCGTGGGCAGGATGTCCAGCGGCATCACTTCCTCGTAGACCCCCACCGGCACCATGGCCCGCTCGGAACCGTTGGTCGAGGTGGTCGGCGCATAGTTCCTGAGCCCGGTGAACTTCGACAGATAGATCCCCAGGACCGAGTGGCGGTTGGCGCCGGGCGACATCCAGCCCATGAAGACGCGCTTGTTGCCCTCTTCCAGCAGGCTGAGCTGGTTGTGGAAGCGGCCGAGGTAGCGCAGGCTCCCCTCGCAGGTGAACCCCGAGAAGACCGACCCGGAGATGACGCGGGTGCCATCGGGGTCGACCACCTCACCGGCCAGCAGCTCGTCGGTGCTGGCGCCGATACGGGTACGCAGTAGGCGCGGCTTCTCGGCACGCGGGCCACCCACGGCGACGACCCGGTTCACGTCGAGCTTGCCTTCGGCGAACAGCTTGCCGAAGGCGATCACGTCCTGGTAGCCGATGTGCCAGACACGCTTGTGCAGGCCGACCGGCGACAGGTGGTGGATATGGGTACCGACCAGGCCGGCCGGGTGCACGCCGCCGAAGGTCTCGACCTGCACGCCCTGGACGTCGCCGCCGGGAAGGCGCACGTCGGGCGCAGTACACAGGAAGACCTTGCCTTGGGTTAGCTTAGACAGAACCTTGAGCCCATCCTCGAAGGCTTCGGCCTGCTCGGCGATGATGTCGGCCGGATCGCCGCACAGCGGATGGGTGTCGATGGCGGTGACGAAGATGTCTGTCGGCGTCCCGTCGACGGCCGGCGTCCGTGAATAGGGACGGGTGCGCAGCGCGGTCCACAGGCCGGACTCGACCAACTGCTCGACCACGACCTGGCGCTCCAGGCTCTCGAGCTTGTCACGGCCGTGGGCGGTGAACTCGACCGCCTCCTCGTTCTCGTCGACCTTGATCACCACCGACAGCAGCTTGCGCTTCTCGCCACGGTTGATGGCCACGATCTCGCCGGCGGCAGGCGCCGTGAAGCGCACGCCATCGATCTTCTTGTCGGTGAAGAGCAGCTGGCCCAGCTTGACTCTCTCCCCCTCCCGGACCTCCATGGTCGGCTTCATGCCGACGTAGTCGGTACCCAGGATCGCCACGTGACGCACCGGGCGCGCATCCTCGATGCGCTGCTCGGGCGTCCCCGTGATGGGGAGATCCAGGCCTTTCTTGACTTCGATCATAGTCTCGCCCAGTTGATGGATCGGATATACGAAGGAAAGGGGTGCGAATGGATTCGAATTCTTGTGGTGTCAGTACGTTACCAGTCAGGCCCGAGGCAAGCTCGGACCACCCCGAAAAATCCCCGGTATTATAAAGACAAGCCTGGGTGATGACCACCTGCCTGAAGGTCGCAGACGATGGCCCGAGGCAAGGGAAAAATTGTCGCAGGCAGTGGAATCTGCGTTGAAAACGCCGCCGGAGCGGCGGGTCGATGGAGAGGGGGGGCGACCAATGCCTCGCGCCACCCCTCGCTCGAGGGGCGGCGCGGTCCTGACTTACGGCTGGGAGCGGGGCAGCTTGAGGAAATGCACGTTGGAGACGTGCTGCAGGATGCGCACGACCTGGCAGCTGTAGCCGAACTCGTTGTCGTACCAGACGTAGAGCACGGCGTGCTTGCCGTTGGCGATGGTGGCCTTGGCATCGACGATGCCGGCATGGCGGTTGCCGACGAAGTCGGACGACACCACCTCGGGCGAGTCGACGTAGTCGATCTGCTTCTGGTAGGACGAGTCGATCGACATGCGGCGCAGGTAGTCGTTGAGCGCCTCGGCGTCGGTCTCCTTCTCCAGGGTCAGGTTGAGGATCGCCATGGAGACGTTGGGCGTCGGCACGCGGATGGCGTTGCCGGTCAGCTTGCCGGTGAGCTCCGGCAGCGCCTTGGCCACCGCCTTGGCGGCGCCGGTCTCGGTGAGCACCATGTTGAGCGGTGCGCTGCGGCCGCGGCGATCGCCCTTGTGGTAGTTGTCGATCAGGTTCTGGTCGTTGGTGTAGGCGTGGACCGTCTCCACGTGGCCGTTGGCGATGCCGTACTCGTCGTTGAGCACCTTGAGCACCGGCACGATGGCGTTGGTGGTACAGGACGCCGCCGACAGGATGCGGTCCTCCGGGGTGATGTCGCCATCGTTGATGCCGAAGACGATGTTCTTGACATCGCCCTTGCCCGGGGCGGTCAGCAGCGCCTTGGAGACACCCTTGCACTGCAGGTGCTGACCGAGGCCCGCCTCGTCGCGCCAGATACCGGTGTTGTCCACCACCACGGCGTTGTCGATGCCGTAGGCGGTGTAGTCCACCTCGGCCGGCGAGTCGGCGTAGATCACCTGGATGACGTTGCCGTTGGCGGTGATGGTGCGTGCCTCGGCGTCGACCTGGATGGTGCCGTCGAAGGGCCCGTGCACGGAGTCGCGGCGCAGCAGGCTGGCCCGCTTCTCGAGGTCCTGGGCGATGTCGCCACGGCCACGCACCACGATGGCCCGCAGGCGCAGCAGGTTGCCGCCCCCGGCCTTCTCGACCAGCACCCGGGCCAGGATGCGCCCGATGCGGCCGAAGCCGTAGAGCACCACGTCCTTGGGCTCGCCGTTACCGCGGCTCGGGTCGTGGGCATCGACGATCTCGGCGAGCTCCTCGCGCAGGAAGGCCAGGGCGTCACCACCGCCGCGCCTCTTGAACGCCACGCCGAGCTTGCCCACGTCGACGTGGGCCGGGCCGAGGTTGAGCTGGGTCATCGCCTGGACCAGCGGGAAGGTGTCCTGCACGGAGAGTTCGGTCCCCTCGATCTTCCTGACGAAGCGATGGTCCTTCAGGATACGGATCACGCTGCGGTTGAACAGTGAGCGCCCGTAGAGGGTCGTGACCACGTTGTTGTGACGGTAGAGGCTGCCGATCAACGGGATCATCTGCTCGGCGATCGCCTGGTTGTCATGCCATTCCTGGAAGACGGTATCGAGGGGTTGCTGACTCACGGGAAGCCTCTCTGATGGTGTAAGGGGTCGCCACCATTATCGGGGGCCCGTCCTGCGGGGGCAATCGCAGTATGGTCGCAGCCCCTGTAGGGGGATTACAGGAACGGTCGCTTGACTACAAGCGCGTCATGGGGCTGGTATGATGGCCCGGAACCCGGCCGACACCCATCGCGCGCGGGTTCTCGCCTCACCGTCACCCAGCCGAAGAGACCATGCCGAACTTCTCGCCGCTCGACCCGCCAAGGCCCCAGGGCCTGCGTGACACCCTCTACTGGCAGACGCCACCGGGCAGCGCCAGCGCCCTCGCGCTGGCGCGGCTGGCCGGCGACGCGCCGCTGCTGGTGATCACCGCCGACACCGCCCAGGCCCAGCGCCTGGAGAACGACCTGTGCTTCTACTCCCAACTGCCCGTGCTGCCCTTTCCCGACTGGGAGACCCTGCCCTACGACAGCTTCTCTCCCCACCAGGACATCGTCTCGGCACGGCTGCGCACCCTGCGCCTGCTGCAGGACGGCGAGCACGGCATCGTGCTGGTGCCGATCAATACCCTGATGCAGCGGTTGCCGCCGGTGGAATACATCGCCGGGCGCGTGCTGACCCTGGAAGTCGGCATGCGCCTCGACCGCGAGGGGTTTCGCGAGAGCCTGTCCCGGGCCGGCTACCGGGCGGTGGAGACCGTCTTCGAGCCCGGTGAATACGCCCTGCGCGGTGCCCTGATCGACCTCTTCCCCATGGGGGCCGAGGCGCCGCTGCGCATCGACCTGTTCGACGACGAGGTCGACACCCTGCGGCGCTTCGACCCCGATAGCCAGCGCAGCCAGGACAAGGTCGAGCGCGTCGAACTGCTGCCAGCCCACGAGTACTCGCTGTCGCGCTCGGCCATCGCCTGTTTCCGCGAGGGCTTCGAGACCCTGTTCGACGTCGACCCGCGCCAGTGCCCGCTCTACGTCGATGCCCTCAAGGGCATCCCCTCCCCCGGCCTGGAGCAGTACCTGCCGCTGTTCTTCGAACAGACGGCGACGCTGTTCGAGCACCTGGCCGAGGGGACCCGGGTGGCCCTGCTGCCCGGCGTCCTCGAGGCCGCCGAGCACCATTGGGCGTCCATCGAGAGCCGTTTCGAGAACCTCGGCGTCGATCCCACCCGGCCACTGCTGCCGCCCCATCGCGCCTTCGTGCCGGTGGCCGAGGTGTTCGGTGCCATCAAGCGTCACCCGCGGGTGGCGCTGACCGACGACATCGATCATCGCCATGCCCACCCGGTGGCGGCCGTGGCGCCTCCCGACGTGGCGGTGAATGCCCGGGCCAGGCAGCCGCTCGCCGCCCTGGAAGGCTTCCTCGCCGCGCACACCGCCAGTCGGGTGCTGTTCGTGGCCGAATCGCGCGGGCGACGCGAGGCGATGGAGGAGACCCTGGCGCCGCTGCACCTGGACCTGCCCCATGTGGAGGACTTCGACGCCTTCCTCACGGGCGAGACGCCGCTGGCGATCACCGAGGGCGAGATCGACGCCGGCCTGTGGCTGACCGACCCGGATCTCGCCGTGATCAGCGAGACCGAGCTGTTCGGCGAGGTGGTGCGCCAGAGCCGCCGGCGCGAGAAGGCCACCGACGACGGCGAACTGGCGATCCGGCACCTCTCCGAGCTGCGCCCGGCTGCCCCGGTGGTGCACCAGGCCCATGGCGTGGGGCGCTACCTCGGGCTCGAGACCATCGAGGCCGGCGGCCAGGCCGCCGAGTTCGTCGCCCTGGAGTACGCCGACGGCGCCCGCCTCTATGTTCCCGTCGACAGCCTGCACCTGATCTCCCGCTACGCCGGGGTCGACGACGAGCTCGCCCCACTGCATCGGCTCGGGTCCGAGCAGTGGGACAAGGCACGCCGCCGCGCCGCCGAGAAGATCCGCGATACCGCCGCCGAACTGCTCGACATCTACGCCCGCCGCGAGGCCCGGGAGGGCTTCGCCTGCGCGCCACCCGACGCCGACTATGCCCGCTTCGCGGCCAACTTCCCCTTCGAGGAGACCCCTGACCAGCGCGCCGCCATCGCCGCGGTGATCGCGGACATGACCGCGCCTCGCCCCATGGATCGCGTGGTATGCGGCGACGTCGGCTTCGGCAAGACCGAGGTCGCCATGCGTGCCGCCTTCCTCGCCGTGCACTCCGGCCGCCAGGTGGTGGTGCTGGTGCCCACCACCCTGCTCGCCCGCCAGCACTTCGAGAACTTCCGCGACCGCTTCGCCGATACCGCCGTGCAGATAGAGCTCATCTCGCGCTTCACCGCCGGCAAGGGCCAGGCCGAGTCGCTCAGGCGGATCGAGGGGGGCCAGGCGGACATCGTCATCGGCACCCACAAGCTGCTGTCGAAGAGCATGAAACTGCCCAACATGGGGCTGCTGGTCATCGACGAGGAGCACCGCTTCGGGGTGGCCCAGAAGGAGCGTCTCAAGAGCCTGCGCGCCGAGGTCGACATCCTCACCATGACCGCCACGCCGATTCCGAGGACCCTGAACATGGCCATGAGCGGCATTCGCGACCTCTCGATCATCGCCACACCACCGGCCCGGCGCCTGTCGGTGAAGACCTTCGTCCAGCAGCGCGACGAGGCGGTGATCAAGGAGGCGATCCTGCGCGAGATCCTGCGCGGCGGCCAGGTCTACTTCCTGCACAACGAGGTCAAGACCATCGAGACCGCCGCCGAGAGGATCCGCGAGCTGGTGCCCGAGGCCCGCGTCGGGGTGGCCCATGGCCAGTTGCCGGAACGCTCGCTGGAACGGGTGATGTCGGACTTCTACCACAAGCGTTTCAACGTGCTGATCTGCTCCACCATCATCGAGACCGGCATCGACGTGCCCAGCGCCAACACCATCGTCATCGAGCGCGCCGACAAGTTCGGCCTGGCCCAGCTGCACCAGCTGCGTGGCCGGGTCGGACGCAGCCACCATCAGGCCTACGCCTACCTGCTCGCCCCGCACCCTCGGGCCATGACCCGCGACGCGGTCAAGCGCCTCGAGGCCATCGCCGGCGCCGAGGACCTGGGTGCCGGCTTCACCCTGGCCAGCCACGACATGGAGATCCGCGGTGCCGGCGAACTGCTCGGCGAGGAACAGAGCGGCCAGATGGAGGCCATCGGCTACGGCCTCTACATGCAGATGCTCGACCGGGCGGTGAAGGCGATCCGTGCCGGCAAGACCCCCAACATCGAGGCACCGCTGGACGAAGGCGTGGAAGTGAGCCTCAACCTGCCGGCGCTGATCCCCGACGACTATCTGCATGACGTGCAGCAGCGCCTGGTGATGTACAAGCGCATCGCCAGCGCCGGCGACGAGGCCGAGCTCAAGGAACTGCAGGTGGAGATGATCGACCGCTTCGGCCTGCTCCCCGCGCCGGTGAAGACCCTGATCCGCCAGACGAGGCTGCGCCAGCGTGCCGAGAAGCTGGGCATCGTGCGCCTGGAGGCCGGTGCCGCACGCGGCCGGGTGATCTTCGGAGGCCAGACGCGAGTCGACCCCCTGACCCTGGTCGAGCTGATCCAGCGCGCGCCCGACCGCTATCGCCTCGATGGCGCCGACACCCTGCGCTTCGAGGCGAACATGGAGAAGGAAGAGGGGCGTTTCCAGGCGGTCGAACGACTGCTCGAGGCCCTCAACCGCAAGGCCGAAGCGGCCTGAACGAGATTTTGTCCGCCCGGGCTCTGGCGCACCGCCGCGCGGCAGGGCAATCTATACTGTCAGCCAAGCGGGACATCGCAGCCTGACTCCCTGGCATCGCCGACAAGGACACCGGCGATGCCGTGACAACCGTCATGACCGGCAACGGGCCCATAGCGTCCGCCCGGACGACAGCACTACGAGATGATGACGTCGATGAAGCATTCAAGACTGGCCAGCCGTACGGCAACGGGACTCCTGACCCTGGGCCTGGCAACCGCCACGCTCTCCGGCGCCGCCCTGGCCGAGGAGCAGGAACTGGCGCGCGGCCACTATCCACTGCCCGAGACCGGCAACCTGATCGGCGAGGTCTATACCGTCACGGTCGAGGAAGGCGACACCCTGATCGACATCGCCCGCGAACACAACGTGGGATATGAGGCGATCCGCATGGCCAACCCGGAGGTCAGCCTCTGGGCCCCCTTCGCCGGCACCGAGGTCGTCATACCGAACCAGCACATCCTGCCCGACGCCCCCCGCGAGGGCATCGTGATCAATCTCTCCGAGTTGCGGCTCTACTATTACTCGAGCGAGGACGTGGTCGAGACCTACCCGATCAGCGTGGGCCGCGACGGCTTCGCCACGCCGGTGGGGGTGACCAAGACCACCGTCAAGGTCAAGGACCCGCACTGGTCGCCACCCCGTTCGATGCGTGAGGAAGCCGCCGCCCGCGGCGAACCGGCGCCCGAGGTGGTGCCACCCGGCCCGGACAACCCCCTGGGTCGCCACGCCATCCTGCTCGGGCTGCCGAGCTACCTGATCCATGGCACCAACATGCCCGACGGCGTCGGCATGCGTGCCAGCCGCGGCTGCATCCGCATGTTCCCCGAGGACATCGAGTCGCTCTACGATCGCGTGCCGAGCGGTACCAAGGTGAACATCATCGACCAGCCCTTCAAGGCGGGCTGGTCGGCCGATGGCGTGCTCTACGCCCAGTCCTTCCCGCAACTGGAGGAGAACGAGGGCACCTTCGAGCCGATCCTCAACGCCATCGAGGTGGTGACCCGCGCCTTCGGCGAGGAGCAGCCCCCGGTCGACTACGCCATGTTGCGTGGCGTGGTGGAGAGCCCGGACGGCAGCGTGGTCTCCCTGCTGCGCCAGGCCGAGGAAGAGCCCACCCCTACCGCCCCGCCGCAGCACGAGGAGGCCGACGACGGGCTGTTCCAGGAGCTCGAGTTCAGCGCCCTGGGCGGCCGTCTGAACTGACCCTGCAGGCGCAGGCTTCGCCCGCCGAGACCTGCCCTGAACGAAAGCGGCAGAAACGAGAAAACCCCGCCGAAGCGGGGTTTTCTCGTACTGCAGAACCGCCACCATCCATGGATGATGCCGGCACTCCCGGCAGAATTACTTCTGCATGGAGCGCTGGAACATGCGGTTCATTTCCTCACGGTTCTGCTCGGACATCTGCAGAGCCGCCTGGGCGTCACGCTGTGCCTGGTTGGCGGTGTTCTGGGCCTGAGTGGCGATGCTGCGTGCTTCAGCGGCGTCGGCCTGGGCGGCTTCGGCAGTCTGACGCACTTCTTCCAGGGCGCTGTTGGAAGCACAGCCGGCCAGGATGGCCAGGGAAGCAGCGGCGGCGGTCAGCTTCAGGGTGGTCTTCAGAGTCATGGTGTTCTCCTTGAGTCTTCCTTGGGTAGTGCGTTGGTGATGCCTGGGTTCAGGCTTCCTGCTCATGCAGGATTTTCTTGCAGCGACTTCTGCTGCTAAGCACAGGAGTCAAACGCTGTTTTATTATACACAACGGCGCTTGTCCATAGCTTTGAACGTCCCTTGCGCACGTAAAGCCTAGCGGATCACGACGCGAGTGCCAATGTCGATCAATTCGGCCAATCGCTCGATCTGCGAATCAGTCACCGCCACACAGCCCTGGGTCCAGTGGAAACGGCTGTGGATATCGGGGTCGCCCTTGCCGATGCCGTGAATGCCGATGGCCCCTCCCAGGACGGTCTGCTGTGGAGGATAGCCACGACGGCGATAGTAGTCGAAATAGTCGTCGTAGTCCTGCTGGCTGTAGATCCCCGCCTCCAGCGCCAGGCGGGCATGGGCCGGCGTAGGATAATCGATCCCGATGAAGATATGCCAGTCGCTCTGGCGATTGAAACGGTTGACGCGAAATTCGCCGAGCGGGGTCGCGTTGTCGCCTCGCCTCCGCTGGATCCTGGCCCCGCCACGACCCAGGGAGATCGGCGCGAATCGCTCGACCGGGGCATTGCCACGATAGACGGTCAGGGTCGCCTCGCGGTCGTCGACGAGTACCCAGAGCTCGTCCGGGTACTTCGGCAGATGGGCACGCGACAACAGGGTCTCGATCAGATTGGCGCGGGCGGCATCCGCACCCAGCAAGGCGAACGGAGCGCTCAGCGCCATCAGGGTGAAGCGGCGGCGAGACAAGCGGGTCATCGGGTGATTCTCGACAGCATTGAGGGGTACGCGGGGTGGCCAGTTGATGCCGTTATAACGCACTCCGCGCGCCCCTGCCAGAGGTTCCATCTCAACGCAGCGCCGATGGTCCCCGATCATGGCCAGGGGGGGATCGGAGATCTAGTCTGTGGAGATCGGGGGCCGTGCCCTGCCCTGTCCGTCACCCGCCAGGAGCCAATCGATGTCAGCCGACGATCGCCACTCTCGCCGCCACGCCGCCACGCCGCGACACCCCCTGTGCGACCGGGAGCCGGACTTCGCCGCCTGGGCCGAGGGAGCGGGGGTGATCGACCACGGTGCGGTGACCATCGAGCGCATCGCCCGGCTACTCGAGCGCCGAGCACGGGACCCGGCGACGCGCCGGGCCTGGCTCGCCCGTCTGCGGGCCGCCGACCGGCTCGCCAGCATGGGCATGTGGCTGGTGGCACACATGACCTACGCCCGCCGCGTGCGTCTCGACGGTGTGCCACTCGAGGCCGACGACTTCAAGCCCCGCCCCGAGGGCCACACCGGAGGGGCCCTCAACATGGTGCCGGCCTATGTCGGCTACCTGGTGGCCAACGGCCTCTGTGGCCTGACGCGCAGCTGGCTGATGGGCCAGGGGCACTGCGTGGCGGCCATCGACGCCGTGAACCTGCTGGTCGACAACATGGGCACGGCCCACGCCGAGCGCTACGGCCTCTCCGACGAGGGCCTGACCCGCCTGGTCAACGACTTCTACCACTGTGGCGTCGATGCGAACGGCCTGCCGTGCTCTCCCCTCGGCAGCCACGTCAATGCCCACACCGCCGGCGGCACCAGCGAGGGCGGCTACCTCGGCTTCGCCGGCCTGCAGTACGTGCACATGCCGCTGCCGGGCCAGCACCTGGTGGCCTTTCTCAGCGACGGCGCCTTCGAGGAGCAGCGCGGCAGCGACTGGGCCGCGCGCTGGTGGCGGCCCGACGACTGCGGCCCGGTGGTGCCGGTGATGATCGCCAACGGTCGGCGCATCGACCAGCGCACCACCATGAGCCAGGCCGGCGGTACCGACTGGTTCGAGGACCACCTGGTGCTCAACGGCTTCGCCCCCCTGACCATCGATGGCCGCGACCCGGCGGCCATCGCCTGGGCGATCCTCACCGCCGAGGAAGAACTCGCCGACCAGGTCGAGCAGGCCAGGACCGGCCATGCCCGCTACCCCCTGCGCCTGCCCTACGTGATCGCCGAGACGGTCAAGGGCTTCGGCTTTCCCGGTGCCGGCACCAATGCCGCCCACAACCTGCCCCTGGGCGGCAACCCGTCGCACGACGACAGCGCCCGCGCTCGCTTCAACGAGGGTGCCGCCGCCCTGCATGTGCCCATGGCGACATTGCAGGCGGCGATCGCCACCCTCAACGATCACGCCGCCACTGGCCGGCCCAGGGAGCGTGACCACCCGCTCGCCGACCCCCATCCGCCCCTGCCGCGGCTGCCCGAGCCGGCGGCCTTCGCCACCGGCGACTCGGTATCGCCGATGGCAGCCATCGATGCCGCCTTCAGCGCCCTGGCAGCGGCCAATCCGGCCCTGCGGGTGCGGGTATGCAATCCCGACGAGATGCGCAGCAACCGTCTCGACCGGACCCTGGACCTCCTCAGGCATCGCGTCACCGACCCGGAGCCGGGCGTCGCCGAGGCACTGGACGGCGCGGTGATCACGGCGCTCAACGAGGAGGCGGTGGTCAGCGCCGCCCTGGCCAACAAGCAGGGACTCAACCTGGTGGCCAGCTACGAGGCCTTCGCGGTGAAGATGCTCGGCGCCATGCGCCAGGAGATCATCTTCGCCCGGCACTGTCGCGAGGCGGGCCGGGCGCCGGGCTGGCTGTCCCTGCCGGTGCTGGCGAGCTCCCATACCTGGGAGAACGGCAAGAACGAGCAATCGCATCAGGACCCCACCCTGTGCGAGGCCTGGCTCGGCGAGATGGACGACGTGGCGCCGACGCTGTTCCCGGTGGATGCCCCCAGCGCCGTGACGGCGCTGCGCGCGCTCTACGCGAGCCGCGGCCGCATCGCGGTGATGGTGGTGCCCAAGAACGCGCTGCCGGTCCAGCTCGATGCCGGCCAGGCCCGACGGCTCTGCGAAGACGGCCTGCTCTGCCTTCGCCCTGCCGAGCGGGCCCGGCTACAGCTGTTCGCCGTGGGCGCCTACCAGTTGCTGGAGATGCAGCGCGCCCTGGCTCGCCTGGAGACCGCCGGTATCGCCGCCAGCCTCTATGTCATCCAGGAACCGGGTAAGCTGCGGGAGGCACGCGATGAGCAGGAGACGACCGCGGTGCTCGGCCAGTGCCGACTGGGCCGGCTGGTGCCGGAGGTTCCCGCCCGCGTGTTCCTGGCCCACTGCCGTGCCGAGCCGCTGTGCGGGGTAGTGCGCCCCCTCGATACCGGGGCACGCACGCGCGTTCTCGGCTACCGCAACCGCGGCGGGACCCTCGACACCTTCGGCATGCTCTACGCCAACCGCGCCACCTGGGCCCATGTGCTCGAGGCCGCCAGCGAGGTCGCCGGGCTCGACCTCGATGCGCTGCTCGACGAACGCGAGCGGGACGCCCTGGCCGGCGAAGGCGACCCGGAGGCCCTGCGCTAGATACCCGCCTCTCCCGACCGGCCCCGCACGCGGCGCCGGGGGGCCTGTGGCCGGCATTCGACAGGCGTCCCGGGCCCACCATAGGCCAACCGGGCGGCATTGCCGACCACGCTCAGCGAACTCAGCGCCATGGCCAGCACGGCCAACTGGGGCGGAATCGCCATCCACGCCGCCAGGGTCAGGGCCAGGACGTTGTAGGAGGCCGACAGCACCAGGTTCTGCCCCATCACCCGCCGGGCGGCCCGGGC
>NZ_PNRE01000053.1 GCF_002879645.1 Halomonas heilongjiangensis
GCGCGGCATGTCGCCGTCGTCGGCGCCGGTATCGCCGGCGCCAGCGTGGCGCATGCCCTGGCGCAGCGCGGGGTCACGGTGACCCTGCTCGACCGGGAAGGCCCCGGGGCCGGCGGTTCCGGCAATCGCCAGGGGGCGCTCTACGCCAAGCTGGCGGTGGCGACCAACCCGCAGAGCCGGGTCTACCTCGCCGGGCTGCTGCATAGCCGGCGCTGGCTCGAGGCACTCGATCCGACCCGTACCCTCTGGCAACCGAGCGGCGTGCTGCAGCTGGCCATGACCGAGAAGGAACAGGGCCGCCAGGCGCGCTTCCTGGCCCAGCACGCCCTGCCGGCAAGCGTCGTGGCAGGCCTCGACGCCGAGGCCGCCGCCGAACGCGCCGGGCTCCGGGTAGGCGCCCCCGCCCTGGACTACCCGCTGGCGGGCTGGGTGCGGCCGGCGGCGCTCTGTGCGCACCTGGCCGACACCTCGGGGGTGACCTTCCGCCGCGGCGAGGTCAGCGACCTGGCGCGAGTGGAGAGCGGCTGGCGGCTGACGCTGGCGACCGGCGACACCCTGGCGGCCGACCAGGTGGTGATCGCCACCGCCGAGCTCGCCAACCGCTTTGCCCAGGCCTCGCCGCTGCCGCTGCAGCCGGTGCGCGGCCAGGTTACGCAGCTCAGGCTGCCGGCGGGGGTGCCCGCGCTCGAGCGGGTGGTGTGTGCCGGCGGCTATGTCTCGCCGGCGCTCGACGGCGTGCTCACCTTCGGCGCCACCTTCGCGCCCAACGACGCGGGGACCGACCTGCGCGAGGCCGACCACGCCGCCAACCTGGCCGAACTCGAACGCACCCTGCCGGCGTTCGTGGCCGCCCTGCGCGATGCCGGCACCGAACTCGATGCGGGCCGGCTGGAGGGCCGGGCGGCGATCCGCGCCGCCAGCCCCGACAAGTCGCCCTACGCCGGCCCCGTGCCGGACGCCGGGGCCTGGCGGGCCGACTACACCGGGTTGGCCAGGGACGCCACCCGTATTCCCGAGACACCGGGCCGTCACCATGACGGGCTGTGGATCAGCGCCGCCCACGGCTCGCGGGGGCTGGCCAGCGCACCGCTGTGCGCCGAGCTGATCGCCTCACGGATCTGCGACGAGCCGCTGCCGCTGGAGTGGCCGCTGGTGGATCACCTGCACCCGGGGCGGCGCATTATCCGGGACCTGGTGCGGGGGAAACAGGACTGACCAAGGCCTTCGGTAGGAGCTCGGCTATGCCGGGCGATCGGCGCCGTCAGGCGCCCGGCAGACCACACCAACGCCGCGATCAACGGCAACCCTCACGGACGACCGCCTGGCGCCGCTGCGCGCCGCAATCGCCCCGCGCAGCGTGGCTCCCACAAGGGGGTCGATGCCTGCCTTGTGGGAGCTCGGCTATGCCGGGCGATCGGCGCCGCCAGGCGCCCACAGACAATCGGCCGACGCTGATGCCGTACCCTACTTGATCCCTACCCCTCCTCGTCGTCGGCCAGGTCGCGGCCGAAGGCGCGCCACTGGGCCAGCGTCATCACCTCGGTGGTCTCGGTCTCGAGGTCGTGGGCGATCAGCAGTTCGCCGCGCTCGAGCTGGCGCTTGAGCTCGGCGACCCAGCCGCGCATGCCCGCGCCGGTGTCGGTGGTGTCGTAGCCCTGGCGGGTGACGAAGGCCTCGAGCAGGGCATCCAGGGTCTCGCCCGGCAGCATGCGGTGGGGCACCTCGATAAAGCGACCGTCGTTCATTGCGCTTCCTCTCCATTCTCCCAGGCCTCGAGCCGGGCGAGGAAGGCATCCTCGTCGAACACCTCGACGCCGAGCTGCATGGCCTTCTCGAGCTTGCTGCCGGCGCCCGGGCCGGCCACCACCGCGGCGGTCTTCTTCGAGACGCTGCCGGCGACCTTGGCGCCCAGCGCCTGCAGCCGCGCCTTGCCCTCGTCGCGGGTCATGCTCTCCAGGGTGCCGGTGAGCACCCAGGTCTGGCCCGCCAGCGGCTGGGGACGCTCGACGACGTCCTCCTCGGCCCAGGTCACGCCCTGGGCGCGGAGGGCGTCGATGGTCTCGCGGTTGTGGGGTTGGCGGAAGAAGGTGTGCACATGGGCCGCCACCACCGGGCCCACGTCATCGACGGCCTCGAGGGCCTCGACCTCGGCCCCCATCAGCGCCTCCAGGGTGCCGAAGTGGCGCGCCAGGTTGGCGGCGGTGGCCTCGCCCACCTCGCGGATGCCCAGGGCGAAGATGAAGCGCGGCAAGGTGGTGTTCCTGGCCTTCTCCAGCGCCGCGACCAGGTTCTCGGAGGACTTCTGGGCCATGCGCGGCAGTTCGGCGAGGCGCTCGGCCTCGAGCCGGAACAGGTCCGCCGGGGTGGTGACCCAGTCGCGCTCCACCAGTTGGTCGATCAGCTTCTCGCCGAGGCCGTCGATGTCCATGGCCCGGCGGGAGGCGAAGTGCTTGAGCGCCTCCTTGCGCTGGGCGGCGCAGAAGAGCCCGCCGGAGCAGCGCGAGACGACCTCGCCCTCGAGGCGCTCGATCTCGGAGTCGCACACCGGGCAGCGCTCGGGGAAGACGATCTCCCGGGCGTCGGCCGGGCGCTCCGCCTCCAGCACCCGCACCACCTGGGGAATGACGTCGCCGGCGCGGCGGATGGCCACGGTGTCGCCGATCATCACGCCCAGGCGGGCGATCTCGTCGGCATTGTGCAGGGTGGCGTTGGAGACCGTGACGCCGGCCACCGAGACCGGCTCGAGCCGCGCCACCGGGGTGATGGCCCCGGTGCGCCCGACCTGGAACTCCACGTCGTTGAGGCGGGTGGTCTGCTCCTGGGCGGGAAACTTGAAGGCGATGGCCCAGCGTGGCGCCCGGGCGACGAAGCCGAGTTCGCGCTGCAGGCGCAGGTCGTCGACCTTGATCACCACCCCATCGATGTCGTAGCCCAGGGCATCGCGCCGCTCGCCGAGGCGGCGGCAGTAGTCGATCAGGCCCTCGCTGCCGGTGACGACCTCGAGTGCCTTGCTGGTGCGGAAACCCAGCTCGCCGAGGTGCGCCATCAGCTCGCTGTGGGCGGCGTCGCCCTGGTCCGGCTCGATCCGCGCCACCTGGTAGGCGCTGAACTCCAGCGGCCGGGTGGCGGTGATCCTGGGGTCGAGCTGGCGCAGGCTGCCGGCGGCGGCGTTGCGCGGGTTGGCGAAGACCTTGCCGCCCTCCTCACGCGCCTTGTCGTTCAGCGCCTCGAAGCCAGCATGGCTCATGATCACCTCGCCACGCACCTCCAGCAGTGCCGGGTGATCGCTGCCGCGCAGCCTGAGCGGGATGGAGCGCAGGGTACGCAGGTTGGAGGTGATGCCCTCGCCGGTGCGGCCATCGCCGCGGGTGGCCCCACTGACCAGCTCGCCCTGCTCATAGACCAGCGACACCGCGGCGCCGTCGAGCTTGGGCTCGCAGCAGAAGGCGAGGGCCTCGCCGTCGGTCTCGAGGCGGTCGGCGACCCGCTTGACGAAGGCGCTGAGCTCCTCCTCGTTGAAGGCGTTGTCCAGCGACAGCATGGGCACGGCATGCTGGATTTCGGGGAAGCCGGCCGCCGGCGCCGCCCCGACCCGCTGGGTCGGCGAATCGGGGGTCTGCAGATCGGGATGCGCGTCCTCGAGCTCCTGCAGGCGACGCAGCCGGCGGTCGTAGTCGGCATCGGTGAGCTTCGGCGCATCGAGCACGTAGTAGCGGTAGTTGGCGTCCTCGAGTTCGGCGCGCAGGCGCGACGCCTCGTCGCGGATCTTCTGGTCGGGCTGACTCATGGTGTCCCTGGTCTGGTGTCACGAAGGCTGGGCTATTTTCGCATACCCGCATTTTACGCACCCCATAAAGGAACAACCCCATGAGTTCATGGGGTTGTTCCTTTTCAAGCTTCCAGCTCAAAGCTTACGGCTAATTCACCTGATAGCGATTGAGACGATTGCGCCGCTCGAACTCCTGGACCCGCTGGCGGGCGAATCCCACGGTCTGGGCGGTCATCACGCTCTGGTTCTCGTCCTTCAACTCGCCACCCAGGTGACGCACGACGACCATCGCGGTCTCGACCATCGCCTCGAAGGCGGCCGCGGTGTCGCTGGCCCCCGGCAGGGGCATCAGCAGCGTCACGCCAGGTGTGCGGAAGTCGCCCATGGCCTCGATGGGGAAGGTGCCCGGCTTGAGCACGTTGACCATCGAGAACTGCAGCTGACTCTCCGGGTCCTCGGTCTCGAAGCGATGGAAGATGCCCATGTCGCGACTGTAGCGCAGCCCGCAGGCGAGCATCAGGTCGAGCAGCGCGGTGCCGGAGAAGCCCTGCTCGTCGCGGGACATCACGCTGATGACGATGATCTCCTCGGCGTGGCTGAGGGCGTGCCGGGCATGCTCGGCGCTGACGTCGTGACGCAGCGCCTTCTCGAGCACCGGGTGGGCACGCACCACATCGCTCTGCCGGAAGGGCTCCTCGTGCACCACGGCCTCGTCACCGGGCGCGTCACGAACCACCGCGTCGCCGTCGGGCTCCCGGGAGGCGTACGCCTCCGACGGCAGCGCCTCGGTGTCGCGCAGCCGGGACGGCGCGAACAACGGGTCATCATCGTCGGCCTCGGCGATCGCCTCGGCCTCGAGCCGGCGACGCTCCTCCTCGCGGGCAGCCTTCGCCTCTTCGGCCTGGCGCCGCTGCTCGGCATCGCGCGCGGCCTTCTCGGCCCTTTCCTGCTCGCGACGCTGCTTCTCGAGCCGCTTCTGTTCACGACGCTCGGCGATTGACTTCTGCAGCGACGCACCGAAACGCTGCATGGAGGCCCCCACCCGCAGCGTGCCACTCTTGATCGAGTCACTCATCCCGTCGAGGTCGACCAGCCGATAGCGCTCGGCATCCTGGTGATCGTCATGATCCTCGGGATCCGCGGCCAGGGGCTCCGGTCCCGCCACGCTCGCCATGGACACCTCGTCTTCCAGCGCCGAGAGGCTGGGCTCGCGACGCTCGACGCCGGCCGGCTCGCTCGGCTCTGCCTGCGTGGCTTCCGATACCGCCGCGGCGGCGTGCCGGCGGTCGGGTGAACGGGCCTCGGCACTCTCGGTGGCCGCCGCGTTGCTGCCTGCCGCGCTGACTGCCTCGTGCTTCGCGTCTTGCTGCTTCTTCCGGGCTTGCTCGTTCCGCTCTTCCTGGACTCGCTCATCGCCCGCAGGCGCGATGGCCTCCGGCGCCACTTGCGGCGTCGGGGCCTGGTCACGGTGAGCCGCTGACGCATCCCCTGCCGGCTCGGCGCGCGATGCAGGCGGAGTCGGAGACACCGCCTCGGCGGACGACCGCGGTTGCGCGGTCGCCTCCTCCCCGGCGTTGGCCTTGAAGCCCGCCAACACGCGCGAAGGACCGGGATGTTCCCGGCGTTCGAGCTTGGGCATGGGTTGCATGCCGCTGTAGTCCGCGGGCCTGACGACTCGCGCCCCTCCGTTGGGCAGCTCCCAGTTGATTTCAGCCTCGCGGGCCGCCGCTTCGGGGTCGAGGTCCTGCCCTCGTGCATCGCCTTCCACCTCGTCGAGACGAGGGATTCGACGCTGACGCTGCAGGCGACGTACCCCATCGATGACGATGAGGGTCACCAGCGCCAACCCCAGGATGATCAGCCACTCTCTAAGTTCCATGGGTCGTCATGCCTTTTGCTAAGGCGCCATGCCTGATGGTTGTCCGTCAACAGCATAGCGCGATTGCCAAAAAAAGGGCCACTTTTTTGATTGTCAAGCCTGGCTTTTTTTCAGCCGAGAGTCGACGGTGCCCTGTGCAATCGCCCTTCCATAATCCCTGTGCATCCATGCAATGCAGCAACATTGCCTTCCTTGTTACCCCTTTTGCCGTTCGCGATCAAGTCCGTCAGGCCTCGGCGAGGGCCGCGGCCTCCTCGACGCCCACTGCCACCAGACGGGAAACCCCCGGCTCCTGCATGGTCACCCCCATCAGGCGTTCCGACGCCTCCATGGCGATCTTGTTGTGAGTGATATAAATGAACTGGACCGACTCCGACATCTCCTTCACCAGCTTGGCATAGCGACCCACATTGGCATCATCGAGAGGGGCATCCACCTCGTCGAGCATGCAGAAGGGGGCCGGATTGAGCTGGAAGATCGCAAAGACCATCGACAAGGCGGTGAGGGCCTTTTCGCCACCGGACAACAGATGAATGGTGCTGTTCTTCTTGCCTGGCGGCCTGGCCATGATGGCCACGCCGGTCTCGAGCAAATCCTCACCGGTCAGGGTCAACCATGCGGTTCCACCACCGAAGACTCGCGGGAAAAGGGCCTGCAGGCCGGCATTGACTCGCTCGAAGGTCTCGCGGAAACGGGTGCGGGTTTCCTGGTCGATGCGGCGGATCGCCCGGTCGAGGGTCTCCAGCGCCTCGCTGAGTTCGGCATGCTGGGCCTCCAGGTAGTCGCGCCGCTCGGCCTGCTGGTCGTACTCCTCGATGGCCGCCAGGTTGATGGCACCGAGCCGGCGGATGCGCTCGCCGAGCTCCTCGAGACGGGTTTGCCAGGCGGATTCGGTGGCGTTGGGATCGAGCGACTCGGCCAGCTCGCGCTCGTCGTGGCCCAGCTCCCGGAGCTGCTCGTCCTGGGTCTCGGCCTTGAGGCTGAGCGCCTGGACCTGCATCCGCGCCTCCTGCAGCCGCTCGCGAATGCCCTCGAGGTTGCGCTCGTGGGCCTGCCGCGCCTGCTCGTCCTCGCGCAGCCGCTCGACCAGCTCGGCGGCCCGGCCACGTACTTCGTTGAGCGCGCGCTCTTCGCGCTCGCGGCGATCGAGCAACTCGTCGAGGCGCTCGCGGCGCTCCTCCTCGGGCTCGCGCAGCAACTCGCGCTCCTCCTCGAGCTCGGCGGCACGCAGCTCGAGGCGCTCCCGCGCCTCACCGGCGCGGCCCTGCTGCTCGGCGAGCCCGGAGCGTTCGGCGGTCAGGCGCTCCTGTTCCAGGGCGAGCTGCTGGACCCTCTCGGCCAGCGGGCGCTGGCGTCCCCGTAGCGAGGCGAGCCGCTCGCGGGCCTCGCTGCGTTCGCGGTCGAGCCGCTCGCGCCGTTCGGCGCCCTCCTCGAGCCGCGCCATGGCCTGCTGCCAGCGGTCGCGCACCTCCTCGATGGCCAGTCGCGCCTCCTCGCGCGCCTCGCCGAGCCCGGCGAGCTCCTCGGCGAGCTCGGCGGCGCGCCCTTCCAGGTGCTCGAGGCGACTGGCCAGCCCGCTGTCCTGCACCGCCAGCTGCTGGTGCTGCTGGTCGAGGTCCCGCTCTTCCAGCCGCGTCGCCTCCAGGGCCGTTTCGGACTGTTCGACCCGCTCGGCGGCGTCGGCGAGGCGCGCTTCCTGTTCGTCGAGGCGCGCCTCGACGATCTCGAGCTCGGCGCGGGCCTCGGCCTCGCGGCGACGGCTGACCAGCAGGGCGTCGAGCCCCTCGCCCCCACCGCGGTGCCGGGCCCAGCCCGTGCCCAGCCAGAGGCCATCGGCGGTGATCAGGCTCTCGCCTGGTGCCAGCGCCTCGCGCGCCGCCCAGGCCGCCTCGCGGGACTCGACACAGCGGATGCCGGCCAGCCATTGGGCGGCGGCGCCGGCGCCCCGCACACGAGCGGCGAGACTCTGCGACGGGGCGGCGTCCTCTCCGGCCTCGAGCAGGCCGAGCTCGCCGGGGGCACCATCGAGGGCGGCGCGCCCCTCGCCAAGCGGGCCCAGTCGGGCCCGCAGCCAGGGGGCGAGCACCCAGGAGACGGCCTCTTCCCAACCGGTCTCGACCTCGAGGCTCTCGCCCAGGCGCGGGGCCTCGGCCAGGCCGTGCTCGGCCAGGTGGCTGTCGAGTGCCTCGTCGTGATCGGCCAGGCCCGCCTGGATCAGCGCCTCCAGCGAGGCCAGTTCGCCCTGCAGGGTACTGCGCCGCTGGCGATCGGCCTCGCGCTCGGCCTCGGCCTGGCGGACCCGCTCCCGGGCCTCGTCGCGACTCGCCTGGAGCGCTTCGCGGCGCTCCTCCACCGCCTCGCGCGACAGCGCCAGCTCGGCCAGGCGCTCGGCCAGCTCGCCGCGCTGCCCGGCGAGCAGGGCGATGTCGGGCAGCTCCTCGTGCTGCTGGCGGCGGCGACGCTCGTCGGCCTCGAGGCGCTCGAGCCGTCCCTCGAACTCGCGCAGACGGTCCTGGGCGCGCTCCGCCTCGCGGCTCTGTTCCCGCCACTGCTCGTTGAAGGCCTCCCAGGCGGCATCGGCCTCCTCGGCCAGGGGCTCGGCATCCTCGAGACCGGCTTCCAGCTCGGCGAGCCGCTCGGCGACCTCCTCGCGCTCGGGGGCCAGGGTCTCGAGGCGCTCGTCGAGCCGTGCCAGGCGGTCGCCGTCGTCCTCGCCCAGGCGGTCGAGCTCGGCGAGCTCGCGACGGGCATTCTCCAGGTCACGGGCGAGCTGGGCGTCCCGGGAACGGGCGTGCTCGATGTCCTGCTCGAGGCGGGCGATGGCGGTGGTGGTCTCGTAGAAGCGTGCCTGCTGGGCATCGAGCTCGGAGGCCAGGCGGTCGTGGTCGGCGCGGGCCTCCTCGAGGCGGGTCTCGCACTGGCGCAGCCCCAGCACCTCGCGCTCGACGCCGGTCTCCAGCTCGCGGACGCGGGACTCCTCCTCGGCCTGGCTGGCGCGCAGGGCGCGGGCGCGCAACAGCGCCAGCTCGCCCTTCACCCGATGCTCCTCCTGCTTGAGGGTCTGGTAGCGACGGGCGGCCTCGGCCTGGCGCCTCAGGCGCTCGAGCTGCTTGTCGAGCTCCTCGCGGATGTCCTCCAGGCGCTCCAGGTTCTCCTGGGTGCGGCGCATGCGGTTCTCGGTCTCGCGGCGGCGCTCCTTGTACTTGGAGATGCCGGCGGCCTCCTCGAGGGTGGCGCGCAGCTCCTCGGGACGCGCCTCGATCAGCCGCGAGATCATGCCCTGGCCGATGATGGCGTAGGAGCGCGGCCCGAGGCCGGTGCCGAGGAAGAGGTCGGCGATGTCGCGGCGGCGACACTTCTGGCCGTTGAAGAAGTAGCTCGACTGGGCGTCGCGGGTGACCAGGCGCTTGACGGCGATCTCGGCGTACTGGGCGTAGATGCCGCCCATGGTGCCGTCACGGTTGTCGAACAGCAGTTCGATGGAGGCCTGCCCGACCGGCTTGCGGCCGGTGGAGCCGTTGAAGATGACGTCGGTCATCGACTCGCCGCGCAGGGTCTTGGCCGAGGATTCACCCATCACCCAGCGCACGGCGTCGATGATGTTCGACTTGCCGCAGCCGTTGGGGCCGACGATGGCGGTCATGTTGCCGTCGAAGGGCACGGTGACCGGATCGACGAACGACTTGAACCCGACCAGGCGAATCGACTTGAGGCGCATCCCTGCTGACTCCTCCGCTAGCCCGTGGCCATCATTCGAAGACCCGGTCGATCACGACCTCGACGGGCTCGCCGTCGACGCTGCCCACCGATACGCCCTCGAGATCGCCGAACAGATCACCGGCCTGGGGGCTGGCCTGGCCACTGGGCGAGACGCGCACCATCAGCCGCGCCTCGCTCACCCGGGAGAGGTTCGCCTCGGGGGACATCGAGCGGGTGTCATCGAGCACCAGGCTGGCCGGCAGGTCGCCGAGGCTCAGCCGGGCCACGGCCAGCGGGGGCAGCTCGCCCTCCATGTCCCGGGCCACCACGAACACCGCGGCATCGTCGTCGAGACGCCCGGCCAGGTCGTCGTCGAGGCTGACCCGCACATGGATGCCGGGCCCCTCGGCGGCGGCCTGTTCCCGGTCCTCCGGGGCCACGCCCAGGCGCTCCTGGGCCACGCGGATGCCCTCGCGCAGGGCCTCGCCGGCGGCCGGGTCATCCATGCCGGCGATGGCGCGCCGCCAGTTGTCGATGGCCGCCTCGTAGTCGCTGCGGTCGAAGGCCTCGATGCCCAGGACACCGAGCACGGTGGGCTGGCTGGAGTCCAGCGCCAGGGTCTCGTCGACCAGCGCCTGCACCTCGTCGGTGAGCTGCCGGTCGGCGACGAAGAACTTGATCTGGGCGAGCTGGCCGAGCAGCGATGCGCGGCGGCCCTCGAGCTCGATCAGACGCTCCAGGGCATCGATCGCCTGGGCGGCACGGCCCGAGTCGCGGTAGAGCGGGAACAGCGACATCCACACATTGGGGTTGTTCGGCTGGCGGGCGGCCTGCGCCTCGAGACGCTCGATCATCATCTCCATCGAGCGGTCGGGATGCCCCATCACCTCCTGCTGTACCGCCAGCAGGGCGAGGTCCCCCTCGGCGCCTTCGCGCTGATACCAGAGCACGCTGGCGACCACCACCACGACCATCACCACCGGCACCGCGAGACGGCCGGCGGCGGAGGGCTTGAGCGGGGCGCGCCTGAGGTGCTCGGTGTCGTCGAGCAGGCTACGCTCCAGCTCGAGTCGGTCCTCCTCGAAGCGGGCCTGGTCGATGTCGCCCCGCTCCAGAGCGGCCTCCAGCGAGGCCAGCCGGCGGCGATAGATGGCCACGTTCTGCTCGGCGGAGCGGTCGTTGGCCTCGAAGTCGCGCTGGGCGTCGCGCAGGGCACGGGCACGCCGCAGCGGTGCCACCAGCAGCCACAGGGCCGGGAGCAGCAGGACGGCGAAGGCGATCCAGAGTAGGGTCATTCGGTCCTCTCGCGATTGATCAGGGCGTCGAGGCGGGCGCGCTCCTCGGGCGTGAGGGCACTGGCCGAGGCGTTGCGACGGGCACGCACGACGAGGATCACCAGCACGCCACCGAGCAGCACCAGGGCCGCGGGCAGCCCCCACAGCAGGAAGGTGCGGCCTTCCAGGCGCGGGTTGTAGAGCACGTAATCGCCGAAGCGCTGCACCATGTGATCGCGGATCTCCATGTCGGAGACCCCCTCGTGAAGCAGCAGGTAGACTCGCTCGCGCATGTCGCCGGAAACCGGCGCATCGGAGTCGTTGATCGCCTGGTTCTCGCAGGTCGGACAGCGCAGCGAGGCCGTCAGGCTGCGGTAGCGCTGCTCGAGCACCGGGTCGTCGAACTCACGCAGCTCGATCGCCGCGCCCTGGACCAGGCCTGCCGCCAGCAGGCCCAGCACGCCCAGGCACAGCGCCGCCAGGCAGGATCGGATCAACGCCATTTCTCCACCTCCGGCAGTATCTTTTCACGGACCTCGCCCGGCGCGATATAGCCGGTGTGGTGATAGCGGATCACCCCGTCGGCATCCACCAGGAAGGTCTCCGGTGCCCCGTAGACGCCGAGTTCGAAGGCCAGCTCGCCGTCCGGGTCGAAGATGTTGATCTCGAAGGGGTCACCGAACTCCTCGAGGAAGCCGAGCCCCTTCTCGCGGGTATCCTTGTAGCTGATACCCACCAGACGGACGCCGCGCTCGGCGAGGTCGAGCAGCTGCGGCATCTCGCGCTTGCACTCCGGGCACCATTCGCCCCAGACGTTGACCAGGGTCACCTCGCCGGTCGTCAGCAGCGAGCGGTCGACCCGGCGCTCGGCGTCCTCCAGGGTCGCCAGGTCGAACTCGGGAAAATCGCGGGCCATCAGCGCGGAGTCCCGGTGGAAGGGGTTCAGCGACAGCCCCTGGTAGAGGAACACCGAGAGCACCAGGAAGCCGGCCAGCGGCAACAGCAGCAGTAGGCGGCGCTTCATGCGGCGGCCTCCCGGGGCTTGGCGTCACCCCGGGCCTCGGGGTCCCGGGCGGTGGCCAGTCGCCGGTAACGCTTGTCGGCCACCGCCAGGATACCCCCAGCGGCCATCAGCAGGGCACCCAGCCACAGCCAGCGCACGAAGGGCTTGAACTGCACGCGCATGGCCCAGCTGCCGTCGTCGAGATCCTCACCCATGGCCACATAGAGATCGCGGAAGAAGCCGGGCCGCAGCGCCACCTGGGTCATCGGCATGCCACGGGCGATATAGAGGCGCTTCTCGGGATTCATGGTGAAACTGCGCCGGCTCCCGTCGCGCTGTACCTCGATCACCGCACGGTCGGCCAGGAAGTTGGCACCGCGGCGGCTGGTGAGTTCGGTCATGGTGAAGGTGTAGCCGGCGACCTGGACACTGTCGCCCGGCCCCATGCGCACGTTGCGCTCGATATTGTAGTTGGAGACCACGGCCACGCCGACGATGGTCACCGCCACCCCCAGGTGGCCGAGCTGCATGCCCCAGTAGGCCAGCGACAGCCTCCTGAGGCCGGCGAGCCACGAGGGGGCACCGCGGGCCTTGTCGTACAGGTCACGCAGCATCGGCAGCACGACCCACAGCGCCGCCACCAGGCCGATGGCGACCCAGGCGTTCCACTCGCCACCGTAGAGCAGCGGGGCCACCGCGCCGATCAACACCGCGGCGACGGCCGCCCCTCCCAGCCGGCGCCACAGCTCGCGGCCGTTCATGCGCTTCCAGCGGGAGAGCGGCCCGAGCCCCATGAACACGCACATGATCACGGTCAGCGGCACGAACAGCGCGTTGAAGTAAGGGGGGCCCACGCTGATCTTGCCCAGGTCCAGGGCATCGAGCAGCAGCGGGTAGACGGTGCCCATCAGCACGGTGACGGTCATGATCACCAGCACGATGTTGTTGATCAGCAGCAGGGCATCGCGGGAGAGCCAGGTGAAGCCGACCTGGTGACTGACCCGGGGGGCGCGCAGGGCGAAGAGCAGCAGCGACAGGCCCACGGTGATGCCCAGCAGCACCAGGATGAAGAAGCCACGGGATGGATCGTTGGCGAAGGCGTGCACCGAGGTGAGCACCCCGGAGCGCACCAGGAAGGTGCCGAGCAGCGACAGCGAGAAGGTCGAGATCGCCAGCAGCACCGTCCAGCTCTTGAAGGCGCCGCGCTTCTCGGTGACCGCCAGCGAATGGATCAGCGCCGTGCCGGTGAGCCAGGGCAGCAGCGAGGCGTTCTCCACCGGATCCCAGAACCACCAGCCGCCCCAGCCGAGCTCGTAGTAGGCCCACCAGCTGCCGAGCGCGATGCCCACGGTGAGGAAGGCCCAGGCCAGATTGGTCCAGGGACGCGCCCAGCGGGTCCAGGCGGCGTCGAGGCGGCCGCCCAGCAGCGCGGCGATGGCGAAGGCGAAGACCACCGAGAAGCCCACGTAGCCCATGTAGAGCATCGGCGGGTGCACGATCAGGCCGAAGTCCTGCAGCAGCGGGTTCAGGTCGGCGCCATCCTGGGGCATGTTGGGCAGCAGCCGCTCGAAGGGGTTCGAGGTGATCAGCACGAAGGCCAGGAAGCCCACGCAGACCAGCCCCAGCACGCCGATGACCCGGGCGACCATGTCGCGCGGCAGCTCGCGGGAGAAGCGCGCGGCGAAGTAGCCCCAGCCGGCGAGCATCAGGCTCCACAGCAGCACCGACCCCTCGTGGTTGCCCCATACGGCGCTGGCCTTGTAGTACCAGGGCAGCATCGAGTTGGAGTTGTTGGCGACATTGGCCACGCTGAAGTCGTCGAGCAGGTAGCTCGTCGTCAGGCAGGCGTAGGCGATGGCCACGAACAGGAGCTGACCCGCCGCCATGGGGCGGGCATAGGCCATCCACAGCGGACGACGGGTCGCCGCACCGGCCAGGGGCATCACCGCCTGGACCGCCGCCAGCAGTAGCGCGATGACCAGGGCGTAGTGGCCGATTTCGGGAATCATCTGGGTCAGCATGGACACTCCGGATCAGTTCTGGCTGGCGCCGTCGCCCTGGGCGTCGAGCCGCTTGCCGACCTCGGCGGCCTTGGCCTGGTAGTCGGCGGGCGAATAGCCGGCCTCCTCCAGCGCCTGGGCCACTTCCGGCGGCATGTAGTTCTCGTCGTGGCGCGCCAGCACCTGGTCGGCCCTGAGCCAGCCGTCGCGCTGGAGCTCGCCGACCACCACCACGCCCTGCCCCTCGCGGAACAGGTCGGGCAGGATGCCACTGTAGTGCACGCGCAGATCATCGACATAGTCGGTCACGGTGAACTCCACGTCGAGGCTGTCCCGGTTGCGCGACACCGAGCCCTCCTTGACCATCCCGCCGGCACGGATCTGGCGCTCGAAGGGGGCCTCCCCGGCGGCGATCTGCACCGGGCTGAAGAAGAGGTTGATGTTGCTGCGCAGGGCGTAGAGCGTCAGGCCCACGGCAATGGCCGCCAAAGAGACCAGCCCCAGAATCACGAACAGCTTCTGCTTGCGTTTAGGTGTCATCGTTGTGTCCACCCCTCTGATGGGAAACCGTTGCCTGGCCGCCGGCAAGCCGCCGCTCGCGCCGCGCACGGCGCTGCAGGTGGCGCAGCAGGTGGCGACGCTCGCTGCGGGCGTGCAGCACGATGCCCCCGAGCAGCGCTGCGGTGACGGCCCAGGAGGCCCAGACGTAGGGGCCGTGGCCACCCATGGCAAGAAACTCGCTGAAGGTCGCGAAGGCCATCACCGTTCCTCCGCGGCCAGGTCACGCACCCAGCGCTTGGTCGACTCGCGGCGCAGGATCTCGCTGCGAGTGCGCATCAGCGTCAGGGCGATGAAGAAGCTGTAGAACCCCAGCACCATGATCAACAGCGGCAACCACATCTCCACGGGCATGGTCGGACGCGAGGTGACGGTGAAGGTGGCCGGCTGGTGCAGGGTGTACCACCAGTCCACCGAGTACTTGATGATCGGGATGTTGATCACGCCGACCATGGCCAGTACCGAGGCGGCCCGGGAGGCGCTGTCGCGGCTCGCGAAGGCGCCGCGCAGGGCGATCACGCCGAAGTAGAGGAACAGCAGGATCAGCATCGAGGTCAGGCGGGCATCCCACATCCACCAGGTGCCCCAGGTGGGCACGCCCCACACCGCACCGGAGAACAGCGCGATGAAGGTCATCGCCGCCCCCAGCGGCGCCATCATCGCCGCCGCCATGTCGGCGACCTTGATCTTCCAGACCATGAAGACCAGCCCCGCCAGCGCCATGGAGACGAAGATCGACTGGGCCAGGAAGGCCGCCGGCACGTGCACGTAGATGATGCGGAAGCTGTTGCCCTGCTGGTAGTCGGCCGGCGCGAAGGCCAGCCCCCAGACGCTGCCGACCAGCAGCAGCAGCGCCGCCGCGGCCCAGAACCAGGGCTGCAGGCGGGCGCTGATGGCGTAGAACCACTTCGGTGACCCGAGCTTGTGAATGAAGGCCCACATGCCTCGTCAATTCCTCAACCGTTGATACTGATTCGCAGCGACGCGGCAATCGCCCAGGGGGCGAACATCAGCGTCACCGCCAGCAGAGCGCCGAGAATGGCCAGATGCGCCGCAACGCCATCGCCCAGGATCGCCGCCTGCACGGCACCGGCGCCGAAGATCAACACCGGTATATAGAGTGGCAGCACCAGCAGCGAGAGCAGCACGCCGCCGCGTGCGAGCCCCACCGTCAGGGCCGCCCCGATCGCCCCGATCAGGCTCAGGCTGGCGGTACCCAGTGCCAGCGACAGGGCCAGCACCCCATAGCTGCCGGCCGGCAGCGACAGCATGATGCCGAGCACCGGGGCCATCAGGGCCAGCGGCAGGCCGGTGAGCAGCCAGTGCACCGCCACCTTGGCGAGCCCCAGGGCAGCCAACGGCTGGGGCGTGAGCAACAGCTGCTCGAGAGAGCCGTCGTCATAGTCGCCGCGGAACAGGGTGTCCAGCGAGAGCAGGGCCGCCAGCAGCGCTGCGACCCACAGCAGGCCGGGGGCAATGGTGGCCAGCAGCTCCGGATCCGGCGAGATGCCGATCGGGAACAGGGTGATCACCAGCGCGAAGAACACCAGCGGGTTGAGCACCTCGCTGCGCCGACGCAGCAGCAGGAGCAGATCGCGTTTCAGGGTCGCCCGCAATGCGACCACCAGGCCGCCGTGAGGTTCCCGATGGAGGGCCATGGCCGCCTCGGTGTCGGTCATCGGTGTCTCAGTGCCGGCCATCGTCCCCTCCCCGGCCGAGACGGATACGCGTCAGCTCATCGGTGGCCCGCAGCTCATGGTGGGTGGTGACCAGCACGCACCCCCCGGCTCGCGCATGGGCGACGAGGCGCGCCTCGAGGGCCACCACGCCGTCACGGTCGATGGCGGTGAAGGGTTCGTCGAGCACCCACAGCGGCCGCGGCGTCAGGTCCAGCCGGGCCAGCGCCACGCGGCGCTGCTGCCCTGCCGAGAGCTGTCCCGTCGGCACGTCCTCGAAGCCGGCGAGCCCCACGCCTTCCAGCGCCACCAGACGCGCCCGTTCGTCACCGGTCTCGCCGGCCAGCGCCTGGTACCAGGCGAGATTCTCCAGCGGCGTCAGGGCCGCCTTGATGCCCGGCGCATGGCCCAGATAGAGCAGGCTGGCGAGGAAGTCGCCACGCGCCCGGCGCATCGGCATCCCGTTCCAGAACAGCTCGCCCCGATAGTCGGTCAGCTGCCCCGACAGGATCTTGAGCAGCGTGGTCTTGCCGCTGCCGTTGGGCCCTTCGACCCGGACGATCTCGCCGGCGCGAATGTCCAGGTCGAGATCCTCGAACAGCCAGCGGTCATCACGCTCACAAGCCAGCTCACGGGCTTCAAGACGCAGGGGCAAGGCACTCTCCCGGCATGGGGGATTTCGCCCGGAACTCTACACGGAAAGGGCTTTTGCTGCCAGAGGAGCTCGTGCGTCAGCCGGTCGCAGTTGACCTGCATCAACGCTTCCGTCGGAGGCCGGCCCTTGCCAGATCCCGGCTCCCTGCTATGCTTCAGATTCACTGTACGTATCGACAGGGGTTTACCCACCGGTCTGCCGACAGGAGAGACGCATCATGCCAAAGGTCATACCGCAGTTCCTGCATCGCCGGCCCAACCTGCCACTGGCGGAGGCCTGGGAGGCCATCGAGGACGATGACCTGAACCGGGATGAACTGGTCGAGGTACCGCTGCTCGGCCGGGTCTCGGCGGGGCTGCCCATCGAGGCCTGCCTCGACGCCGGCAGCATCCACGTGCCCTCGCGCATGGTGCGTCGCAATACCTACGCCTTGAAGGTGCGCGGCGACTCGATGATCGATTGCAACATCTTCGACGGGGATGTGATCATCATCGAACGGCAGGAGAGCGCCGAGAACGGCGAGACCGCCGTGGTGATGATCAACGACCAGGAGGTCACCCTGAAGAAGCTCTATATCGAGAAGTCGGGCGTTCGCCTGCAACCGGCCAACGAGAGCATGGCCCCCATCTACCTGAAGAACAGCGACATCCAGGTACTGGGGCTGGTGATGGGCGTGGTGCGCCAGACGGGGCTGGCCGCCTGATGCGCTATGCGGTGCCCGACATCCCCGCCGGGCAGTGGCGCGAAAGCGAACTGGACGTGGAGAAGAGCCGCTTCATCGCCTGGCTCTGCCATGCCCCCGACATCGCTGCCTTCGACACCCTGCTGGCCGCGGCACGCCGCACCCACCCCACTGCCAGCCACCACTGCAGCGCCTTCATCGCCGGCCCGCCCGGCGAGCAGACCGCGATCGGCTTCTCCGACGACGGCGAGCCCGGCGGCACCGCCGGCCGCCCCATGTACCAGGTACTGGAGGGGTCCGGCCTGGGCCAGGTCGGCTGCGTGGTGACCCGTTACTTCGGCGGCACCAAGCTCGGCACCGGTGGCCTCGCGCGCGCCTACGCTCAGGCCGTCGCCCAGGCGCTGGAGGGCCTGCCCCGGCGCGAGGTCGTCGAGCGCACCCTGCGGCAGCTGAAGGTCGACTTCGCCGGCGAGGCCGAGGCCCGCGCCTGGCTGGCCGGCCACGACATCCCCGTGGAGCGGGCCGCCTACGACGCCGACGGGGTGGCGCTGACCGTGGGTTGGCCCAGCGACGCCGACGTCGACCTGGCGTCGCTGGAGGCCCGACTGCGCGGGCGGGTCAACCTCATCACCCCAGGTACTTGATCATCACCCCGGCGGCCACCGCCGAGCCGATCACCCCGGCCACGTTGGGCCCCATGGCGTGCATCAGCAGGAAGTTGTGCGGGTTCGACTCCAGCCCCACCTTGTTGGCCACCCGCGCCGCCATCGGCACCGCCGAGACCCCCGCCGCGCCGATCAGCGGGTTGATCGGCATCTTGCTCATCACGTTCATCAGCTTGGCCATCAACACGCCGGCCGCCGTGCCGATCCCGAACGCCACGATGCCCAGCGCCATGATCCCGAGGGTCTCGACGGCCAGGAAGCTCTCGGCCATCAACTTGGAACCCACGGCGAGGCCGAGCACGATGGTGACAATGTTGATCAGGGCATTCTGGGCGGTGTCGGAGAGCCGCTCGACCACCCCGCACTCGCGCATCAGGTTGCCGAAGCAGAACATCCCCAACAGCGGTGCGGCGTCGGGCAGGAACAGTGCCACCAGCAGCAGCAGCGACAGCGGGAAGACGACCTTCTCCAGCTTGGACACCGGCCGCAGCTGGGTCATGGTGATCTCGCGCTCGCGTGTCGAGGTCAGCAGCTTCATGATCGGCGGCTGGATCAAGGGCACCAGTGCCATGTAGGCGTAGGCGGCCACGGCAATGGCCCCGAGCAGCTCGGGCGCCAGGATGCTCGAGACGTAGATCGAGGTGGGCCCGTCGGCGCCACCGATGATGCCGATGGCGGCGGCCTGCTGGAGCGAGAAGTCCATCCAGCCCAGCGCCGACAGGCCCACCGCGCCGAGCAGGGTGGCGAAGATGCCGAACTGCGCCGCCGCCCCCAGGAACAGGGTGCGCGGGTTGGCCAGCAGCGGACCGAAGTCGGTCATCGCGCCCACGCCCATGAAGATGATCAGGGGCGCGATGCCGGAGGCCACGGCCACCCGGTAGAAGACGTAGAGCAGGCCATCACCGTAGCCGACGTTGACCGCCGCGTCATGGGCGGCGCGCAGCTGATCCGGCGAGGCGCCGTCTTCGGCCAGTGCCTTGAGCGTCGTCCGCCACACCTCCTCTCCGACCAGCGGGTCGAGGGTGGCGCCCAGCGCCGAGGCGAGCTGGTGCAGCACCTCCGGCCGCGCCACCTCGATGGCCTGGTCCACGGCCGAGATCGCCAGCCCCGCCTCGGGAATGTTGGCGAGGATGCCACCGAAACCGATCGGCACCAGCAGCAGCGGCTCGAACTTCTTGTAGATGGCCAGGTAGAGCAGCACCAGGCCGACCACGATCATCACGGCCTGGCCCGGGGTCAGGTTGTAGAGGCCCGAGCCTTCCCATAGCGTCAGTAACTTTTCCATGGGAGGGCCCTTACAGCTCGATCAGGGTGTCGCCGACGGCGACGCTGTCGCCCTCGTTGACCCGGATGGCCGATACCGTGCCGGCACTGGCGGCACGCACCTCGGTCTCCATCTTCATGGCCTCGAGGATGATCACCACGTCGCCGGCCTTGACGCTGTCGCCCTGGCGAACGTTGACCTTGAAGATGTTGCCGGCCAGCGGCGCGGTGATCGCCTCGCCGCTGGGCGCGGGCGCCGGAGCGGCGGCGGGCGGGGCCTGCTCCTCGACGGCACCGATCTCGCCACCCTCGGCGACCTCGACGACGTAGGCCTTGCCGTTGACCTTGA
>NZ_PNRE01000101.1 GCF_002879645.1 Halomonas heilongjiangensis
GCGGTCGAAGTCGGCTTGCTGGCCCTGTGCCCGGGTGAGCTCCGTGCGCAGCGCGGCCACCGCCTCCGGGTGGCGCGTGAGCACCCGCAGCAGGTCGAGGCAGATCACGTTGCCCGACCCTTCCCAGATCGAGTTCACCGGCGCTTCCCGGTAGAGCCGGGCGAGCGGCGCCTCCTCCACGTAGCCGATGCCGCCGAGGCACTCCATGGCCTCGGCCATGAAGCCCGGCCCGCGCTTGTTGTGCCAGTACTTGGCCAGTGCCGGGAGCACCCTGGCCAGGGCGCGTTCGTGCTCCTGGTCCATGCCGTCGAAGGCCCGTGCCGTGCGCATCACCAGCGCCACGCCGGCCTCCACCTCCAGCGCCAGGTCGGCGATCACCTGCCGCATCAGCGGCTGGTCGGCCAGGGCGCGGCCGAAGGCGTGGCGCTCGCGTACGTGGCGCCACGCCTCGCCCAGCGCCTGGCGCATCATGCCCACCGGGGCGGTGGCGGCATCCAGGCGGGTCTGCTGCACCATGGCGAGGATGGTGGCGACGCCGCGCCCCGGCTCCCCCACCGCCTCGGCCCAGGCCCCGCGATACTCGATCTCCGCCGAGGCGTTGGCGCGATTGCCGCACTTCTCCTTGAGCCGCTGCAGCTCGATGGCGTTGCGCTCGCCGTCGGGGGTGAAGCGCGGCACCAGGAAGCAGCCCAGGCCCTCGTCGCTGCGGGCCAGGGTCAGGAAGGCGTCGGACATCGGTGCACTGCAGAACCACTTGTGGCCGGTCAGCCGCCAGCCATCCTCCCCGGATTCGGCCCGCGTGGCGGCGAAAGGCTCGGCGCGTGTGGTATTGCTGCGCACGTCGCTGCCGCCCTGCTTCTCGGTCATCGCCATGCCGAAGGTCAGCCCGCTCTTGTCGGCCGCGGGCAGGGGGCGGGGATCGTAGTCCCAGGCCAGCAGCCCGGTGGCCCAGCGCGTCTCCAGGCGCGACGACTGGCGCAGCACCGGCATGGCGGCGTGGGTCATGGTGATCGGACAGCAGAAGCCGGGCTCGGCCTGGGTCAGCAGGTAGAGGGCGGCGACATGGGCCTGATGGCCGCCGCGGCCCTCTTCCTGCCAGGCCACGGCGTGCCAGCCGCGGTCGATGGCCAGGTGCATCAGCTCGTGGTAGGCGGGGTGGTAGGCCACCTCGTCGAGGCGCCGGCCATGGCGGTCGAAGAGCCGCAGCTCAGGCGGGTGGCGGTTGGCCGCCTCCCCCAGCGCCTGGACGCGTGCGCTGCCGGCCTCGCGCCCCAGGGCGGCGAGGCGCCGGGCGACCCAGTCGGGGGCCTCGCGGTCCAGGGCCTCCTGCAGCGGCAGGTCCGTGGCCAGCAGGTCGCGGTCTCCGCCGGGGGCGGGCTGGTTGGTCACCTCGTGGGTGGCCAGCCGCGTGCGGGGGGCATGGTCGGACATGGGAGGGAACTCCGTGGTGCCTGCCTCTTCCGAGCATGATGGCCGGACGCGGCGGGGTCAACGTGCGATCCCCGCGCGTGACGCTGTCGACGTGACTGGTTAGGCTGAAGGCATTTCTCAGGGAGAATGCCATGACCGATGCCTTGGGGCCCGGGGCGCTGCCGGCGCCGTTTATCGCCGACGAGAGCATCCAGCTGGTGGATGCCCGCAACCGCCCCTGTGGCAGCGCCCCCCGGGTGCAGATGCGCCGCCTGGGTTTCTGGCACCGGGCCACCTACATCGTGGTGTGCAACGGTCGCGGCGAGATCTGCGTACAGCGCCGCACCCTGACTAAGGAGGTCTTCCCGGGGGGGCTCGACCTGGCCGCCGGCGGCGTGGTGGGGGCCGGCGAGGCGGTCCATGTGGCGGCCCGCCGCGAGCTGGCCGAGGAGCTCGGCATCCGGGGTGTGCCGCTGCGCCCTGTGCTGGAGTTCGTGCACGCCGAGGGGGGACACCATATCTTCGGCAGCCTCTTCCTGGTCGAGTACGACGGGCCGTTGACGCTGCAGGCCGAGGAGGTCGCCGACGCCTTCTGGCTGCCGCCCGCCGAGGCCCTGGCCCTGGAGGCGGTCACCCCGGATACCCGCCAGGCCCTGGCGGCGCTGCTCGAGAGCGGCGCCCTGGAGCCGCGGTCATGAATCATCAGGCGCGCCTCGACAGCCTCGAGGCGGTGGTCGCCGCCCTGGAGGGCGTGGTGCTCGGCAAGCCCCGGGAGGTGCGCCTGGCGCTCTGCTGCCTGTTGTGTCGTGGCCACCTGTTGATCGAGGACCTGCCGGGGCTCGGCAAGACCACCCTGGCCCAGGCCCTGGCACGGGTCACCGGGCTCGACATGCAACGCCTGCAGTTCACCAGCGACCTGCTCCCCGCCGATGTGCTGGGGGTCTCGGTGTTCGATCCCCGCGAGGCGCGCTTCACCTTCCACCCGGGCCCGGTATTTCACGGCGTGGTGCTGGCCGACGAGATCAACCGCGCCACCCCCAAGACCCAGAGCGCCCTGCTCGAGGCGATGGAGGAGGGGCGGGTGACCGTGGAGGGCGAGACCCGCTCGCTGCCGGACCCCTTCTTCGTCATCGCCACCCAGAACCCCCAGGAGCAGGCGGGCACCTTCGCCCTGCCGGAATCCCAGCTTGACCGCTTCCTGATGCGCCTCTCCCTTGGCTACCCGGCCCCGCAAGCCGAGCGGGAGATCCTGCGCGGCCGGGCCGGGCGAGTGACGCTGGGCTCGCTGCCGGTGCTGCTCGATGCCGAGCGCTTGCGCACCTGGCAGGCGCGCCTTGGCGATATCCACGTAGCCGAGGCATTGCTCGACTATGTCCAGGCGCTGGCGGCGGCCAGCCGCGAGCATCCGGAGCTGGCCTGGGGGCTCTCCACCCGCGGCGCGCTGGCGCTGCTGCAGGCCTCCCGGGGCTGGGCGCTGCTCGAGGGGCGCGATCATGTGCTGCCCGAGGACGTCCAGGCGGTCTGGGTGGCGGTGGCGGGGCATCGGCTCAGCAGTGGGCGTCGGGAGGAGGGCGAGGCCCTGGCGCGCCACCTGCTCGCCCGCGTGCCGGTGATGGGGTAGCTCGCCATGCCGGCGTGGGTCGCCTCGAGCTGGCGGGAACGCCTGCGCCGCCGTTGGCTCGGTCGCCTGACGGCGCCGCTGGAGGCGCCGCTGCCGCAGAGCCGCCTGTTCCTGCTGCCGACCCGTTTCGGCCTCGGTTGGGCGGGGCTGGTGGTGGTGCTGGTGCTGTTCGGCATCAACTACCAGAACAGTCTGGCCTATGCGCTGGCCTTCTGGCTGTTCGCCCTCGGCGTGGTGGTGCTGCTGCGGACCTGGCGCAACCTGCTCGGGGTGAGGGTCGCCCTGCGCCTGCCCCAGGAAGTCTTCGCCGGCAACGAGGCGCGCCTCGGCGTGACCCTGGAGGGGACGCGGCCGCGCACTGCCCTGGCGCTGCGGGCCGGTGAGCTGGACAACCAGAGCTTCGCCGAGATCGGT
>NZ_PNRE01000085.1 GCF_002879645.1 Halomonas heilongjiangensis
AGTCGACGGGCCCCTCGACCATGCCGGCTGGCTGGCTCGCTTCGAGTCACTGGGGCTCGGCGGCCTGACCCGCAACCTGGCGGCGAACTGCGTTGTCGAAGCCGACGACGGCGAGCGGCTGTCGCTGCGGCTCGACCCGGCGCTCTCGGCGATGAACGCCGAGGTGCACGTGGAACGGATCACCCGGGCACTGGCGGGGGCCGGCATCGAGCGCCGCCTCAGCGTCGAGGAGGGCCCGCTGCCCGAGGGCATCGAGACCCCCAGGCTGCAGGCCGAGCGCCTGGCCGCCGAGCGCCATGCCGAGGCGGTTGAAGCCCTGAGCAACGACCCGCATGTACAGCAATTGCAGCAGGCCTTCGGCGCCCGCCTGATCGAATCCACGGTCAAGCCCGCCGATGCCGAGGCACGCGGCTGACGCGCCGCACCCGATCACGGCAGCATTCACACTACCACGCGAGAGGAATCCCCCATGATGAAGGGCGGAATGGGCAACCTGATGAAGCAGGCCCAGGAGATGCAGGAGAAGATGCAGCGCGTCCAGGAGGAGGTCGCCAAGGCCGAGGTCCAGGGCGAGGCCGGGGCCGGCATGGTCAAGGTGACCATGAATGGCCGCCATGACGTCAGCAAGGTCGACATCGACCCCAGCGTCATGGAAGAGGACAAGGAACTGCTCGAGGACCTGCTGGCTGCCGCGGTGAACGATGCGGTGCGCAAGGTCGAGGCCAGCTCCCGGGCGAAGATGGAAGAGGCGACTGCCGGCCTGAACCTGCCGCCGGGCTTCAAGATGCCCTTCTAGCTCCGTATAAACGGACTGCGCTCGATCATGCAGCGTTAAAAAATCCCTCAAAATGCTCATTTACTATCGTGTAAACTCCGCTTTTTCGAGGATTTTTTGCCTTGCCTGATCATCGCTCGCCTACGTTTATCCTGGAGCTAGCCGGAGGCTTGCCATGAGCTTCTCTCCCCTGGTCGATCGACTGATGGAGTCGCTGCGGGTGTTGCCCGGCGTCGGCCCCAAGACCGCCCAGCGCATGGCCATGCACCTGCTCGAACGCGACCGTGACGGTGGCCGCCGCCTGGCCGAGGTGCTGGGCGTGGCGCTGGAGGCGGTCGGCTACTGCCGGCGTTGCCGCACCCTCACCGAGGAAGATGTCTGCGCGCTCTGCAATAGCCCCCGGCGCGACGACAGCGTACTCTGCGTGGTCGAGTCCCCGGCCGACCAGTTGGCCATCGAGGAGGCCGGTGGCTATCGCGGGCGTTACTTCGTGTTGCACGGCCACCTCTCGCCGCTGGACGGCATCGGCCCCGAGGACATCGGCCTCGACCAGCTCGAGGCCCTGGTAGCTGGGAGCGAGGCGGCCGAGGGGGGCATCGAGGAGGTGATTCTCGCCACCAATCCCACCGTGGAGGGCGAGGCGACCGCCCACTATATCGCCGCCCGGCTCGCGTCCCGGGGCGTGAAGCTCTCGCGCCTGGCCTATGGCGTGCCCATGGGGGGCGAACTCGAGTACGTCGATGGCGGCACCCTGAGTCATGCCTTCAACGGTCGCCTGCCGTTCCAGGGTGACTGACCCTTTTTCTTGCCCTCTAGCCTGCCGGATACCGCATGCCCCTGACCCCCGAGATTCGCTGGATCGATACCCCCGCCGCCCTGGACGCCGCCTGCGCCGAGGTGGCCGGGGCCGAGGTGATCGCACTCGACACCGAGTTCTTCCGCGAGAACACCTTTCACCCGGTGCCGGCGCTGATCCAGTTCTCCGCCGGCGGTCCGGCCTTCGTCGTCGACCCGCTCGAGGTCGAATGCACCGACGCCTTCCGGCGCCTGCTCCGCGAGGGGCCGCTCAAGCTGCTGCACGCCAGCAGCGAGGACCTCGAGGTCTTCGCCCACTGGGCCGGGGTGCCGCCGGCACCGCTGGTCGACACCCAGCTCGCCCAGGGACTGCTCGGCGAGGACCCCTCCATGGGCTACCAGCGTCTGGTGCAGCACTGGACCGGCGAGACCCTGCCCAAGGACGAGACCCGTTCGAACTGGTTGCTGCGCCCGCTCAGTGACGCCCAGCTGAGCTATGCTGCCCTGGACGTCGTCTACCTGGTGCAGGTGTGGGAGCACCAGCGCGAGTCGCTCGAACGGCAGGGCCGCATGGCCTGGCTCGAGGCCGACTGTCGCGAGATGGTCGCCCAGGCGGCGCGCAGCGATGCCGCCGACGGGCAGTGGTACCTGCGCAATCGCCAGCTGTGGCGGCTCGCACCGCGCCAGATCGAGGCCTATCGGCGGCTGACCACCTGGCGCGAGGGAGAGGCCCGTCGCCGCGACGTGCCGCGGGGCTGGCTGGTCAACGACCGCCTGCTCTACGCCATCGCCGAGCGGTTGCCCGAGAACCGTTTCGAGCTCGCCCAGGTCGAGGGCGTCAAGCCGCCGCTGGTCAAGCGCGAAGGCGATGAGCTGCTGACCCTGGTGCGCGAAGCGCTGCATGTCGACGAGCAGGCATTGCCGCCGGCGATGCCCTCGCCGATGGCGCCGGACTTCAAGCGGCGTCTCAAGGCCCTCAAGCGAGTGGTGCACGCCGAGGCCGAGGCGCTGGGGCTGGCCCCCGAGGTACTGATGCGCCGGCGCGACCTGGAGGCGCTGGTGACCGCCGATCTCGAGCAGCAGCCGCTGCCGCTGCCCGGCGGCTGGCGCGGCGAGCGGTTGAATGCGGGCCTGAGAGTGGCCCTGGACGAGGTGCAAGCCGGATGAATGACGATCGAATGAAGGGTGACAAGCTGCTGTGCGAGGTCTTCAAGAGCCCGCGCGTGGACGAGATGTATCTCTACGTGGACAAGCGCCAGGGGCTCGGCGAGGTACCCGAGGCGCTGCTCGAGCGCTTCGGCAAGCCGCTCCCGGCGATGACCCTGATCCTCACCCCGGAGAAGACGCTGGGCCGGGCCAGGGCGGTCGATGTCATGGCGACGATTCGCGACAAGGGGTTCTATCTGCAGATGCCGCCGGCCAAGGAGGAGTACCTGCTCGACCTCTATCGCACGCCCACCGAGGCTCGCTACTAGTTTATCGCGCCCGACGCCGCGCGAAACTCGCTTTTATCGCGCCCGACGCCGCGCGAAACTCGCTGCATCGTGCCTCGACACCCAGCCGCGCCCCGCGTCGCGCAGGAGAGATCATGAGAGACCGGTTCTGGGAGCGCTTCGACCTCGAGGAGCTGACCCCCGAGGAGTGGGAGGCGCTGTGCGACGGCTGCGGCCAGTGCTGCCTGCTCAAGTTCCAGGACGAGGAGAGCGGTGATCTGGCGGTGCTCAATGTCGCCTGCCGGCTGCTCGATATCCACGGCTGCCGCTGCAGCGACTACGAGCACCGCTTCGCGAAGGTGCCCGACTGCGCCCAGCTCACCCCCGCACGCATCGAGGAGTTTCGCTGGTTGCCGAAGTCCTGTGCCTATCGCCGCCTTGCCGAGGGGCGCAAGCTCGCCGGCTGGCATCCGCTGATCTGCGGGGACCCGGAACGGGTCCACCGCAAGGGCATCAGCGTGCGCGGCTTCGCCGTCTCCCAGGGCGAGGTCCCCGAAGAGGAGCTCGAGGACCACATCATCGCCATCCTGCCCATCGACGGCTGAGGGGCGCTAGGCATGTAACCCCTTGCCGGCCAGCCACTCGGCATTGAACAGCCGCGAGTAATAGCGCCCCCCGCCGTCGCACAGCACCGTGACGATGCGGTGGCCCGGGCCCAGCTGCCGGGCGACGTGCAGGGCGGCGGCCACGTTGAGCCCCGAGGAGCTGCCCAGGAAGAGCCCCTCCTCGTGGAGCAGGCGGTAGACCGTGGTGACGGCCTCCTGGTCGTCGATCATCACGGCATCATCGAGCGGCGCACCCTCCAGGTTGGTGGTCACCCGGGTACTGCCGATCCCCTCGGTGATGGAGTCACCGCCCACCACCTCCGGTTGGCCGGTGGTGACGTAACGGTACAGGCCGCTGCCGCTGGGATCGGCAAGAATGCAGCGAACAGCGTGACCTCGCTCCTTGAGATAGCGGCTGACCCCGGCGAGGGTGCCGCCGGTGCCGGTGGCCGCGACGAAGGCATCGAGGCGTCCCCCCGTCTGCTCCCAGAGCTCCGGACCGGTGGTCTCGTAGTGGGCCTGGCGGTTGGCGACGTTGTCGAACTGGTTGGCCCAGATGGCGTTGTCCATGTCCGCCGCCATGCGCCCGGCGATCTTCTGGTAGTTGTCGGGATCGCGGTAGGGCCTGGCGGGGACGGCATGCACCTCGGCTCCGAGGGTCTGCAGCAGGTCGATCTTTTCCTGGCTCTGGGTCTCGGGTATCACGATCACGCAGCGGTAGCCGCGGGCATTGCAGATATGCGCCAGGCCGATGCCGGTGTTGCCGGCCGTGCCCTCCACCACGGTCCCCCCGGGGCCGAGCAACCCCCGACGTTCGGCGTCGAGGACCATATAGAGCGCGGCACGATCCTTGACCGAGCCCCCCGGGTTCATGAATTCGGCCTTGCCGAGGATGTCGCAGCCGCTCTCGGCGGAGAAGCGCGCCAGGCGGATCAGCGGCGTATGCCCCACCGCCCCGGCGAAGCCCGTGCAGATACGGTCGTCCATCGGGACCTCCCGCTCCTGAGGGTGTTCCTGGACAGTATGGACCCTGGGCATGGCGGCACGGCGACGGCGCCACACCCCGACCGGGGCATCCCACGGGCGCCGCGTCACTCCCGGGGACGCGCTCAGCCCTCTCGCGACTCCAGCCCCAGGGCCCATAGGATGAAGGCATCCTGACGGGCGTTGTCGTGCCAGGCCTTGAAGCGTCCCGAGGCCCCGCCGTGGCCGGCGGCCATGTCGGTGCGCAGCAGCACGGGACCGCGGGCGGTGCCGAGTTCGGTCAGCCTGGCGTAGAGCTTGGCGGGTTCCCAGTAGGGCACCCGGGTGTCGTGCCAACTGCCCTGCAGGAAGACCGTGGGCCAGGGCTGAGCCGAGAGGTTGTCCAGCGGCGAGTAGGCGCGGATACGCTTGCGCGTATCGGGTTCATCGGGGTTGCCCCACTCGGTGTACTCGGCAGTGGTCAAGGGCAGATCGGGGTTCTCCATGGTGCGCAGTACGTCGACGAAGGGGACATCGAGCACTGCCGCACAGAAGGCCTCGGGCGCCAGGTTGAGACTGGCACCGACCAGCAGGCCGCCGGCGCTGGCGCCATAGGCGGCGATCTGCTCGCCATCGCTGATGCCGTTCTCGACCAGGGTGTCGCGGGCGGCCAGGAAGTCGCGGAAGCTGTTCTCCTTGTACTCCAGCTTGCCGGCCAGGTACCAGGGTTCGCCGCGATCGCCCCCGCCACGAACGTGGGCCACGGCAAAGGCCATGCCCCGGGCGAGCAATTCCAGCCGGGCCACCGAGAACCAGGGGTCGAGCACCTCGCCGTAGGCGCCGTAGCCGTATAGCAGGGTAGGCAGCGGGTGCCCGGCGAGGTTGGCGCGCATCACCACCGAGACGGGAATCCGTTCGCCGTCGTGGGACGTGGCCCAGAGTCGCTCGCAGGCCAGCTGCTCCGGCGCGAGGTCGCCATGGATCGGCTGGCGCTTGAGCAGACGGCGTTCGCCGCTGTCCAGGTCGTGTTCCAGCCAGGTCACCGGCAGGATGAAGGACTCTTCGCGTAGCCGCAGGCGCCGTGAATCGAAGTGGGGCGAGTCGCCCAGCGCCAGGCTGCAGGGCGTCTCCGGCAGTGGCAGGCGTTCGTCCCGGCCGATGACACCCGCGTCGTCCAGCTCGAGGATGCGCAGGTACACCTGTGCCTCGTGATGGTCGCGTGCACTGATCACCAGCCCCCAGCTGAAGGCATCGACGCCCTCCAGGGTCTCCTCCTGGCGGTGGGCGATCATGGGCCGCCAGTCGCCTGCCGGGTCGGCTTCGTCCACCACGTCGAGCCGGAAGTGGGGCGCCTGGCGATTGTGCAGCACATAGAAATGGCCGGGGCGGTGGTCGAGGGAGTATTCGACGCCACTCTCGCGGCCACGAAAACAGCGCGGCGCGGTCGCCGGTTGCCGGGCAGGCACCAGGTGGCACTCGCTGGTGTCCTTGGAGGCACTCTCCAGCACCAGCCACTCCCGGGAGCGGGTCTTGCCCAGACCCAGCCAGAACTCCGGGTCCTTCTCGCGCAGTATCAGGGTCGGCTCCCCTGCCTCGGTGGCCCCGTCCGTCCCTTCCGTCAGCGGCAGCCGCCAGATGCTTTCCGGTCGCTGGGTGGCGTCGTAGCGGGTGAACAGCAGGGTCTGGTTGTCCTCGGCCCAAGTGAGCTCGGGACCGATCTCCTCGAGCAGTTTGACCGCTTCCCCGTCCGGCAGGCGCTTGAGAAAGAGCGCGAAGGTCTCGTCACCGCGAGTGTCCTCGGTCCAGGCGAGCCAGGCCTCGTCCGGCGACAGCGCCATGTCGCCCAGCTCGAGGAAGTGGTGGGACTCGGCGCGGGCCTGCAGGTCGAGGAAGATCTCGGCAGCGTCGTCGCGACCGTTGGGGTGGCGCCACCATACCGGATAGTCGGCATCCACCGCGGTTTCGCTCCAGTAGGTGAAGTGGTCCAGCGGCGTGCGCAGGCCATGAACGGCGAGCTCACGGCGAGCCAGGTGGCCGTGATAGAGTCGCTCCACCAGCTCGTCCAGGGGGGCGAACCAGCTCGCGGATTCGCGATTGGCCGCCTCCAGGAAGGCGACCACCTCCGGATCGTCTCGATTCTCCAGCCAGTGCCACTCGGGGTCGTCGGCGCGACGGAAGCGGGCCACGGGAGAGTCGTCTGGACGCTGGAGATTGTCATGGGGCGGCTGTGCTTTCATTGCGCGGGATGTACCATACTTAGAACATTTTCAAGACGGTGCGTCGCGGGACGCACGGGCTGCGAGGTATCGATGCCGATAACAGATTCGATGTCCCTACTATGGATGAGCTACGGGTTTTTGTCGCTGGTGGTGGTGTTGACCGGTTACCTGGGGCTGGGTTTCCTGCCACGCTTGCCACGGCTGGTGATCACCTGGCTGGTGGCCGGCATGATCTGGGTGCCGGCACGCTTCCGCTTGCCGCTGCTCGATGAGGGCGAGTTCTATACCGGCTTCGCGCCGGCGGTGATGGTGGCTGCCGTTGCGTTCCTGGAGCGCAATGCCTCGGTGATGGTGCCGGCGTTGCTGCTGCTGGTCGCGGGCGGCCTGGCCGGGGCCGGGGTGGGGCTGCTGCTCTGGTGGCGGGGGCGTCATCATCATGAATACGTCGACATGGATGAGGATGACGAGCCTATGCCTCCCCGCCGCGGTGGTGGCGGGGAGCGTCGGGAGCCGATGATCGGCTAAGGAGCCACGATGGCTTGGTGGATGGTGGACAGGCGCAGACGGCGAGTCCGCGGGCTGTTGGTGGCGGCCGGTCTACTGTGCCTGGCGGCGGGGCCAAGCCTGGCTCAGGAGGTCGAGGAGCAGCCGGACGTGCGGGTGATCATCGATGTCTCGGGCAGCATGAAGGAGAACGACCCCAACCAGCTCGGTGCCAGCGCCCTGGAGCTGCTGGTGTCGCTGCTGCCGGGCGGCGTCAGTGCCGGGGTCTGGACCTTCGGCGAGCGAGTCGACAATCCCCTGCCGCTGGGTAGCGTGGATGCCGAGTGGCGTCGCCGGGCCCTGGCCTTGTCGCCGGCCCTGGTGGAATACCAGCAGTTCACCGACATCGAGGCCGCGCTGCGCACGGCAGCGGCTCCCGACGCCAACGGCGGGCGCCACCTGGTCCTGCTCACCGATGGCATGATCGACCTGCCGCCGGCCCGCGGAGCCAAGCCAGGCGTGGACCGGGCCTCACGGCAGACGCTGCTCGACGACCTGGCGCCCCGGCTCGCCGCCGAGGGAGTGGCGGTCCATGGTGTCGCCTTTTCCGAGGAGGCCGACCTGGCGCTGGTGGAGCGTCTCTCCCAGCTCACCGGCGGCCTGCCGGCGATGGTCGAGACACCCGAGAGCCTGCTCGGGGCCTTCCTCGACATCTTCGAGCGCATCTTTCCCGCCGACCAGGTGCCGCTGGAAGAGGGGCGTTTCATCATCGACCCGGGTGTCGAGTCCTTTTCGGCGCTGCTGTTCCATGACCCCGACGGCGAGCCCCTGCGCCTGATCGCCCCCGATGGCACCGTCTATCGGGCCGACGACCGTCCGGAAGGAAGCCACTGGCAGGTGGAGCCGCGCTTCGACCTGATTCGCATCCCCGACCCCCAGCCCGGCGAGTGGCGCCTGGAAGGGGAGGTCGGCGACGACAGCCGCATCAGTGTGGTGGCGCCGCTGACCCTGAACACCGGCAGCCTGCCGGCGACCCTCTACCTCGGCTTCCCGCTGCCGCTGGAGGCCTGGCTCGAGCGCGAAGGCGAGCCGCTTGTCGAAGGGGTCGACGAGATCGTCATGAGCGTACAGCTCTACGACCCGGAAGGCAGTGTCCAGGCCGCCGTGCGCCTGGAGGAGCAGGGGGGGCGCTTCGTCGGGGTACTGCCGGCCCCCGCCCTGACCGGTAGCGCGCGGCTGGTGCTGCGCGCCGAGGGGGAGGACTTCCATCGCCAGCGCATCCAGGCGGTGAACATCCTGCCCGCCATCGGCGCGAGGCACGAGCCCCGGGCCGGCCGCGTGGCATTGGTCGCCGAGCATCCACGCCTCGATCGCGACAACACCGAGCTCTCGGGGGAGCTCTCGGGCGAGACGCTGGCTGCCGAGGCCGTGGAGGAGCGACGCTGGCACATGCCCCTTCCGGAGCTGGGCGACGCCATCAGCCGGCCGCTGTTGATCACCGCACGCATCACGCTCGATGGCGAGACCCGGGAGCTCCGCCTGCCGCGGCTGCTGCTAAATCCCGATGCCAGCACCGGACTCGACCTGGCCGACATGGCCGGCCCGACGCTGGCCGCCGAGCGCTTCGGCGAGGAGCTCGATCCTGGCCTGGACGCGGGGGCCGGGGAGGAGCCCCTCGATGCCGCCGATCGCTTCGTGGCGCTGGTCAACGCCCTGCCACGCCTGGTCATGGAGCTGTGGCAGGAAGGGCGCCCGGGGCTGGAGCGGCTGGCCGAGTCCCACGGGCGAGACCCGCGACTCTGGGCGGGCGTGGTGCTGGCGGTGGTGCTGATGCTGGTGTTGCTGTTGGCGCGGCGTCGTCGGCGGTGGCGGCGGGTCGCCCGTCGGGAGGAGCCTCATGTGTGAACTGCTGGGCATGAGCGCCAACGTGCCCACCGACATCTGCTTCAGCTTCACGGGCTTCCTGCATCGCGGTGGCGGCACCGGCCCCCACCGCGACGGCTGGGGCATCGCCTTCTACGAGGAAGGGGGGTATCGCGATTTCCGCGATCCACACCCGTCGATTCGCTCGCCCATCGCCCGGCTGATCTGCGACTACCCGATCAAGTCGACCATCGTCATCAGCCATATCCGCCAGGCCAACGTGGGCCAGGTGCGCCTGGCCAACACCCACCCCTTCGTACGCGAGATGTGGGGGCGGCCCTGGTGCTATGCCCACAACGGCCAGCTCACCGGCTGGCAGACGCTGCCACTGGGGTTCTACCATCCGGTGGGCGATACCGACAGCGAGCACGCTTTCTGCTGGCTGCTCGGCGAGCTGCGCCGCCGCTTTCCCGAGCGGCCGGGCGATGACGAGCAGCGCCGCGGGCTATGGCGCCTTCTGCACCAGCTCTGCGAGCGACTGCGCGGGCTCGGCGTCTTCAACCTGATGCTGGCCGACGGCGACTATCTCTACACCTATTGCTCGACCAGGCTGGCCCATATCACCCGGCGTGCGCCCTTCGGCCGAGCGAACCTCTCGGATGCCGAACTGACGGTGAACTTTGCCGAACACACCACTTCCGACGATGTCGTCTCGGTGCTCGCCACCGAACCGCTGACCGACAACGAGGACTGGGTGCGCATGGTGCCCGGCGAGCTGCTGGTGTGGAAGGCCGGCGAGATCGTGTCTCGTCATGGCCGGGTGCCAGCGTGAAAAGCCGCGACTTGTCAGGCGTGTCGGCGTGAGCCAGCTTGAAGCCTGCAAGAGGGAGCCTTGCGAGACAGCGTGTCGTGAGCAAACGTTTGTTTCAATCGTTCGTTTTACAGCGCTGCCGTGGCGGTATATCGTATGGCACCGGGAAAACAACAACCGTCGCACGCCGTCGACGATACCGAGGAGATCGCGTTCATGAACGAGCACGCCAATGCCCCGATCCTGATCGGCCCCGAGCTGGAAGGGCTCGACCATTACGACTCGGTGATGGATGTCTTCCATGCCTCGGTCGAGCGCTTCGCCGACAAGCCGGCCTTCAGCTGCATGGGGAAGACCCTCACCTACGCCGAACTCGATCGTCTCTCCGGCGACTTCGCCGCCTGGCTCCAGCACGAGACCGGCCTGCAGCCCGGCGACCGCATCGCCATTCAGTTACCCAACGTGCTGCAGTTCCCGGTGGCGGTGTTCGGCGCCCTGCGCGCCGGCCTGGTGGTGGTCAACACCAATCCGCTCTACACCGAACGCGAGATGGCGCACCAGTTCAAGGACTCCGGTGCCAAGGCCATCCTGATCCTGGCCAACATGGCCGACAAGCTCGAGAAGGTTCTCGATCGTACCGACATCCAGCATGTGCTGGTCACCGAGCTCGGCGACCTGCACGACTTCCCCAAGCGGCAGCTGATCAATGCCGTGGTCAAGTATGTCAAGAAGATGGTGCCCAGCTTCTCGCTGCCCGCTGCCACGCCCTTCCGCCAGGCGCTCAAGACGGGCGCCGGGCGTAGCCACAGGGAGACCGCTCGCCGGGCCGACGACATCGCGGCGCTGCAGTACACGGGGGGTACCACGGGGCTTGCCAAGGGCACCATGCTCACCCACCGCAACCTGATCGCCAACATGCTCCAGGCGCGCCAGGCCATCGGCCCGGCACTCACCGACGGCGCCGAAACCATCATCGCGCCGCTGCCGGTCTATCACATCTACACCTTCACGGTGAACTGCCTGTTCATGGTGGAGACCGGCAACCACTCCATCCTGATCACCAACCCCCGGGACCTGGACAACTTCGTCAAGGAGCTCAAGGGGCTCCGGTTCACCGGGTTCATCGGTCTGAATACCCTGTTCAACGCCCTGTGCAACCGCGAGGACTTCCGTGGCCTCGACTTCTCGCAGCTGCGCCTGACCATTTCCGGGGGCATGGCGCTGACCAAGGCGGTGGCGCAGCGCTGGGAGGAGACCACCGGCTGTGCCATCGCCGAGGGCTATGGGCTCACCGAGACCTCGCCGATCGTCAGCTTCAATCCCGTCGACGCCATCCAGCTCGGTACCATCGGCAAGCCGGTGGCCGGGACCTCGGTGAAGGTGACCGATGCCGACGGCCACGACCTGCCGCTGGGCGAGCCCGGCGAGCTCTGCGTGAAGGGCCCCCAGGTGATGAAGGGCTACTGGAATCGCGATGACGAGACCGCCAAGGCCATCGATGCCGATGGCTGGTTCCATACCGGGGACATCGCCGTACTCCAGGAGGACGGTTACATCCGCATCGTCGATCGCAAGAAGGACATGATCCTGGTCTCCGGTTTCAACGTCTATCCCAATGAGATCGAGGACGTCGTGGCCGCCCATCCGGGGGTGGTCGAGTCCGCCGCGGTGGGTGTCCCCGACGAGGCCAGCGGCGAGGCGATCAAGCTGTTCGTGGTGGCCAGGGACGAGAGCCTCGATGCCGAGGCCCTGCGTGCCTGGTGCAAGAAGGAGCTCTCCGGCTACAAGGTGCCGAAGTTCGTCGAGTTCCGCGACGAGCTGCCGAAGACCAATGTGGGCAAGGTACTGCGCCGTCAGTTGCGCGACGAGGATCAGGGCAAGGCGCCGGCCTGAGCCGCCGGCCGCATCGATAGGCTGACTGCGGCGATCCCATAGCCAATGCCAATGGCGCGGATTAGGCGTCGCGTGGTACACGGCGTTACAATGAGCTGCCCGTTCCGGCTTCCGGAGCGGGCAGTGTCTTTGCTCCCACCCACCGGAGTCGATCGAGCCCACCGTGACCATCGTTACCCGACCGCAGGACCCCGCCAAGCTGTCTGCCGCCGACGATCTCCAGGCCCTGCGCCGGGGGCTCGATGACGCCATGCTGCGCGATGTGCCGACCCTGGACAGGCGCCTGCGCGGTCTTGCCCGGCGGCTGAAGGAGGGCAAGCCGGTGGACCGGGGGCTCGGCCAGGTGCGCGAGGCGCTGGAGCGCTCGCACCAGGCGGTGGCCCGTCGCGCTGCCATCCCGGTGACCCTCGAGTACCCCGAGGCGCTGCCGGTGGCCGAGCGCCGCGGCGAGATCCTCGCGGCGCTGCGGGACCACCAGGTGGTAGTGGTGGCCGGCGAGACCGGTTCGGGCAAGACCACCCAGTTGCCCAAGCTCTGCCTGGAACTCGGGCTGGGCCGGCGTGGGCTGATCGGCCACACCCAGCCGCGGCGCCTGGCGGCTCGCTCGGTGGCCGCGCGCCTGGCCGAGGAGATGGCCGTGCCGCTGGGCGAGCAGGTGGGCTACCAGGTGCGCTTCACCGACCAGACCGGCGACGACACCCTGGTCAAGCTGATGACCGACGGCATCCTGCTGGCCGAGACCCGTCACGACCCGGACCTGACGCGCTACGACACGATCATCATCGACGAGGCCCACGAGCGCAGCCTCAACATCGACTTCCTGCTCGGTTACCTCAAGCGGCTGCTGGTGCGCCGCCCCGACCTCAAGGTGATCATCACCTCGGCGACCATCGACGTGGCGCGCTTCTCCGCGCACTTCGCCCTGCCGGGGAACGACGGCACGCCGCGACCGGCGCCGGTGGTCGAGGTCTCGGGGCGAACCTACCCGGTGGAGGTGCGCTATCGGCCACTGGTGCGCGAGGCCGACGACGAGGAAGACCGCACCCTGCAGGAGGGCATCCTCCACGCGGTGGAGGAGCTCGAGGCCATCGAGCGCGAGCAGCGCTGGTTCCATGGCCCCCGGGACATCCTGGTGTTCCTGCCCGGCGAGCGCGAGATCCGCGAGACCGCCGACACCCTGCGCCGCGCCGACCTCAAGGGCACCGAGATCCTGCCGCTCTACGCGCGCCTCTCCAACGCCGAGCAGAACCGGGTCTTCGCGCCCCACGCCGGGCGACGCATCGTGCTGGCCACCAACGTGGCCGAGACCTCGCTCACCGTGCCGGGCATCCGCTACGTGATCGACCCGGGTCTGGTGCGCATCAGCCGCTACAGCTACAAGGCGAAGATCCAGCGTCTGCCGGTAGAGGCGGTCAGCCAGGCCAGTGCCGATCAGCGCAAGGGGCGCTGTGGCCGCGTCGCCGAGGGGGTCTGCATCCGCCTCTATGACGAGGAGGACTTCCTCGCCCGGCCCGCGTTCACCGACCCCGAGATCCGCCGCACCAACCTCGCCTCGGTGATCCTGTCGATGCTGTCGCTGACGCTCGGTGACATCGAGGACTTCCCCTTCGTCGACCCGCCCGACTCGCGCTTCGTCAGCGACGGCTTCCGGCTGCTGTTCGAACTCGGCGCGGTGGACGAGCGCAATCGCCTGACCCCGATCGGCCGCAAGCTGGCCCGGTTGCCCATCGACCCGCGGCTGGCGCGCATGGTGCTGGCCGGCGCCGAGCAGGGCGGCCTGCGCGAGGTGCTGATCGTGGTCTCGGCGCTGGCGGTGCAGGACCCCCGCGACCGCCCGGCGGACAAGCGAGAGGCCGCCGACCAGGCGCACCGCCGCTGGCACGATCCCGACTCCGACTTCGTCGCCCTGCTCAACCTCTGGCACGGCTTCGAGGCGGCCCGCGAGGAGCTCTCCGGCAACCGCCTGCGGCGCTGGTGCCGCGATCACTACCTGAACTACCTGCGCCTGCGCGAGTGGCACGATACCTTCCGCCAGCTGCGTCAGCTGCTGCGCGACATGGAGATCGAGGTGCCGCCGCCGCCGGCGCCCCGCCCCGAGTCCGACAGCGGGGGCGAGGACGAGCAGGCGCGCCGCGAGAGCGCCGTGCGGCTGCACCAGGCACTGCTCACCGGGCTGCTCTCGCACCTGGGGCTGCTCACGGAGAACCGCGAGTACCTGGGGGCGCGCAATCGCAAGTTCTTCGTCCACCCGGGCTCGGGCCTGGCGAAGAAGTCGCCCAAGTGGCTGATGGCCTTCGAACTGGTCGAGACCACGAAGCTCTTCGCCCGCACCGTGGCGAGGATCGACCCCCAGTGGATCGAGCCACTGGCCGGCCACCTGGTCAAGCGCGCCTACAGCGAGCCCCGCTGGGAGATGAAGCGGGCCCAGGTGGTGGCCAGCGAGCAGGTGACCCTGTTCGGCCTGCCCATCGTCGCCGGGCGCAAGGTGCACTACGGGCCGATCGCCCCGCAGGAGTCGCGGGAGCTGTTCATCCGCCGGGCGCTGGTCGAGGGCGAGTTCCGTACCCGGGGCGAGTTCTTCACCCATAACCGGGCGTTGGTCGAGGAGGTCGAGGAGCTCGAGGACCGTGCCAGGCGCCGCGACATCCTGGTCGACGAGGAGACGCTGTTCGCCTTCTACGACGAGCGAATCCCCGAGGCGATCCACAACGGCAAGGGCTTCGAGGCCTGGCGCAAGCGAGCCGAGGCCGATGCCCCCGACCTCCTCAAGTTCGACCGCGCCGCCCTGCTGGCCCGGGAGGCCGAGGAGGTCACCGAGGCACAGTATCCCGATGAGCTGTCGCTTAACGGGGTGCGCTATCCGCTTGCCTATCACTTCGCGCCCGGCGCCCCCGACGATGGCGTGACGCTGACCGTACCGGCGGCGATGCTCCCCCAGTTGCCGCTGGCACGCCTCGAGTGGCTGGTGCCGGGCCTGTTGCGCGATAAGTGCATCGCGCTGATGAAATCGCTGCCCAAGGCGATGCGCCGCCAGGTGGTGCCGATTCCCGACTGGGTCGATGCGGCGCTGGAGACGCTCGTTCCCGATGACGTGCCGCTCACCGAGGCCCTGGGCGAGTTCCTGCGCCGCCGTACCGGGGTGCGGGTTCATCCCGACGACTGGCAGCCGGATCAACTCGAGCCGCACCTGGTGATGAACCTCAGGGTGGTCGATCATGCCGGCAAGGCGCTTGGTCAGGGGCGCGACGCACGCGAGCTGGAGCGTCGTTTCGAGGCGGCGGCGGGGCAGGGCGCCCGGGCGCTGGCCGAGGAGGCGAGGCTCGAGGCGCCGGTCGACGAGCTGCCAGAGGTGGCACTGCCCGAGTCGCGGGTCACCACCCAGGCCGGGATTCGCGTCGAGGCCTACCCGGCCCTGGTGCCCGACGGCGAGCGTTTCCGAGTCGAGCTCTTCGACCATCCCGACAAGGCCCGGGAGGCCCACCGCGATGGTGTGGTGCGACTGGCGATGCGTCGCCTGCCCGATCAGGTGCGTGCGATCGAGAAGCTCAAGGGCCTCGATACCTGTGCGTTGCTGTTCGCCAAGGTGGGCAGCAAGCGTCGGCTCAGCGAGGACCTGGTCACGGCGGTGTTCCGCCAGGTGGTCGCGGTGGCGCCGCTGCCGCGCTCGGCGGCCGAGCTCGAGGCGCGCCTCGACGAGACCCGGGCCGAGTTGATACCACGGGCCGAGGCACGACTGGCGACCCTGGAGGCGGCGCTGAAGGGGCATCTGGCGGTGACCAAGGCGTTGAAGGGCAACCTGAACCTGGCCCTGGCGCTGGTATACAGTGATCTCAAGGCACAGATGCAACGGCTGGTGCATCCCGGCTTCGTCGGCGAGGCCGGGGCGTGGCTCGAGGAGTATCCGCGCTACATGGAGGCGGCGCTGGTTCGCCTGGAGAAGGCCCCGCGGGAGCGCATGCGCGACCAGATGCACATGCAGGAGGTCCAGGCATTCGAACAGCGTCTGGCCGCCCGCCGCGAGAGCGAGCGCCGCGGGGGCATCGAGAATCCGGCGCTGGTGGAGTTCGGCTGGTGGATCGAGGAGTTGCGGGTCTCGCTCTTCGCCCAGCAGTTGGGCACGAAATTTCCGGTCTCGGTCAAGCGGCTCGAGAAGCGCTGGGCAGAGCTCACAGGGAGAACAGCATGACCCACGTGGTGATCACCGGCACCGGACTCTTCACACCGGAGCACGCCATCGACAACGATGCCCTGGTGGCCGCGTTCAATGCCTGGGTGGAGGCGGAGAACGCCCGTCGTGCCGAGGCGGGCGTCGAAGAGCGCCTCGACTATTCGAGCAGCGACTTCATCGTCAAGGCGTCGGGCATTCTCAATCGCTACGTGCTCGACGCCGAGGGCATCCTCGACCCCGAGCGCATGCGCCCGCGCCTGCCACGGCGCAGCAACGACGAGCCCTCGATCCAGTGCGAGATGGGCATTGCCGCGGCCGGGCAGGCGCTCGAGAGCGCCGGGGTCGATGCCGCCGACATCGACCTGGTGATCGTCGCCTGCTCCAACCTGGAGCGCCCCTATCCGGCCCTCGCGGTGGAGCTGCAGGCGGCGCTCGGTGCCGGCGGCTACGCCTTCGACATGAACGTGGCCTGCAGCTCGGCGACCTTCGCCATCGAAAGCGCGGCCAATGCGATCCGTGCCGGCAACGCGAGTCGGGCCCTGGTGGTCAGCCCGGAGATCTGCTCGGCGCATCTCAACTTCCGCGATCGCGACAGCCACTTCATCTTCGGTGATGCCTGCACCGCCGTCGTGCTGGAGAGTGACGAGCTGGCCACCGGCGAGAGCCGCTTCGAAGTCCTCGGCACCCGGCTGGTGACGCGCTTCTCCAATGCCATCCGCAACAACGCCGGTTTCCTCGACCGGGTCACCGACAGCGATCCCCGGGCGCCGGACAAGCTGTTCGTCCAGGAGGGCCGGCGGGTATTCAAGGAGGTCTGTCCCATGGTGGCGGCACTGATCACCGACCACCTGGCGAGCCTCGGGCTGGCGGGAGACGACCTCGCGCGGCTGTGGCTGCATCAGGCCAACCGCCATATGAACGACCTGATCGCCCGCCGCGTGCTGGGCCACGACCCGAGCCCCGAGCAGGCTCCGATCATTCTCGATCGTTATGCCAACACCAGTTCGGCAGGCTCGATCATCGCCTTTCACCTGCATCGCGGGGATCTTGCCCCCGGCGCTCTCGGTGTGGTCTGCTCTTTCGGCGCGGGCTACAGCGCCGGCAGCGTGGTGGTGCGCCGCCGGTGAGGGCTTACGGACATCGAGATGCGGGATACGTCAAGCGGCCAGGGATGGAGCATGCAATGAAGTGCGAGGAAAGCGGTAAGGGGTGGGAAGGGAGTGGTCGCCGCCTGTCGACGCTGCTGGCGGTGGTGCTGCTGGCCGGTTGTGCCAGTACCGCTGCGGTGGAGGAGCGTCACCCCGACGACCCCTGGGAGGGGTTCAATCGCCGGGTGTTCGTCTTCAACGACGCCCTGGACCGGGCGGTGCTGAAGCCGGTGGCGCGGGGCTATCGCCGCGTCACGCCGCAGCCGGTGCAGACCGGGGTGGGCAACTTCTTCTCCAACCTCGGCGAGATCCGCACCGCACTCAACAGTGTATTGCAGGGCAAGCCGGGGAATGCCGGCATCGCCACCTCACGCTTCTTGATCAACACCACGGTGGGCATCGGCGGCCTGTGGGACTTCGCCACCCATATGGAGATCACCGGCCGCGAGGAGGATTTCGGCCAGACGCTCGGTGCCTGGGGCGTGGGTGAAGGGGCCTATCTGGTGCTGCCTTTCCTCGGGCCGAGTACCGTACGTGATACTGCCGGCTTGCCGCTGGACATGTACACTTATCCCGTCACCTATGTGGAGGACGACAAGGTGCGCTACGGGCTGACCGGATTGAGGATAGTGGATACACGGGCCGGCCTGTTGGATCAGGAAGAGCTGATCCGTGGCGATCGCTATAGTTTCATCCGCGATGCCTGGCTGCAGCGACGGCGTTTCGAGGTCAGCGACGGCGAACTGGGCGATGACCCCTTCGCCAGCGACGAGTTCGACTTCGAGTTTGATGATGCGGATTTCGACGACGGCGCTTTCGCCGATTGAGGCACCCCGGCATGGACCGTCCCAAGCAGCTGATTGGAGTGATCGATGTTCCGGGCGAGGCCAGGGATGCGCTGGCCGAAACCATCGCCCGGGATGGGTTGGCGGTGTTCGCCGCCGACAGCATGGATGACCTGCCACCGGAGACGGCACTGGTGGTGGCCCATGCCCGTGCGGTCCCCAGCCGCGACTGGGCCCGTCTCAACGCCTGTCTGCCGACCCTGGTGGTCAGCGACAAGCGACTGGAGGCGGACCTGCTCAAGGCGGTGGATGCCGGGCTGGTCGACTATATCGTCGAGCCGTTGCGTCACGGGCAACTGCTGCGACGAATGATCCGCAAGGCGATCGAGCTGCACCGGCTGGCCCAGGAACGGGCCGAGGATCGCGAGCGTCTGGCCCAGCTCAACGAGCACCTGGGGGACCTCAACGAGAGCCTCGAGACCCACCTGGCGATGCTGCGCCTGGACCAGCAGGCCGGCGGCCAGATCCAGCGCAAGCTGCTGCCGCCGAGGCCCCAGGTGGTCGGCGGCGTGTCCTGCGATTACTGGCTGGCCCCGTCGCTCTATCTGTCGGGGGATTTTCTCGATTTCCAGCGCTTCGATGAGCGCTTCATCCTCTTCTACTTCGCCGATGTGTCGGGCCATGGCGCCTCGTCGGCCTTCGTCACGGTGCTGTTGAAGTATCTCTCCAATCGCTGGCAGGGCGAATGGGATGGCACCCGGCCGGAGCAGTTGGCGCCGCGCTGGTTGGCGGAACTCAACCGCGAGCTGCTGGACACCGGCATCGGCAAGCACGCCACCCTGTTCGTCGGAGTGATTGACCTGGAGCGCCGCTATCTGCACTATTCGCTGGGCGCACAGCTGCCCATGCCGTTGATGGTGGCGAATGGCGAGGTCCATCCGCTGCCCGGTGAGGGCATGCCGGTGGGGCTGTTCCCGGGTGTCGAGTATCCCCCCCTGGGGTGCCCGCTGCCGGAGAACTTCCGTCTGTGGCTGTGTTCGGATGGAATACTGGAGTGCCTGCCGGGCGAGACGCTCGACATGCGGCTCAGGGAGCTCGAGCAGCGGGTACAGGCCAGCGCGACGCTGGAAGACCTGCGGGGCAGCCTGGCCCTGGGTGACGTGCCCGCCGACGATGAGACCGTCGTCGAGGACGGCCCGGGGCTGGAAAAACTGCCTGACGACCTGACGATCATGATGTTGAGCGGATTTGGCAATGATGATTCATGAAGGCCGCATCCAGGCGGCGTTCGACTCCGGGGTCTTCGTGCTCAAGCTGTGCGGCGACGTGCGGCTGACACTCTGTGCCACCCTGGACAGCCAGGCACAGCGGCTCTCCCAAACCCCCGGCCTCCGGGCGGTGATGATCGACCTGCGTGAAGCCACCAACGTGGATTCCACGGCCCTGGGGTTTCTCGCCAAGGTGGCCATGGCCGTGCAGGGCAAGCTCGAGCAGCCACCCACCATCGTCGCCGACCATCCCGATGTCCAGCGCATGCTCGACGTCATGGGCTTCGAGCGCTATTTCACCCTGGTGGAGTCGCCGATCACCGAACCCTGCGAGCTCAGCGACCTCCCCGAAGTGCCCGCCGACGAGGAGGGGCTGCGCCATCGCATCCTCGAGGCGCACCGTATCCTGATGCACATGAACGAGCACAACCGCGAGGAATTCCAGCCTCTCGTGGAGATGCTCGAGGCCCAGGAGGCCGCCTCGCACCAGCACTGACCCCAGCCCCAGCGGCGCCGGCGCGATTACCCCCGGCGCAGCTCTCCCAGCAGGGCCTCGAGCTTGCGTTGATCGTCCATGAACTTGCGGATGCCTTCGGCCAGCTTCTCGGTGGCCATGGCATCCTCGTTCATCGCCCAGCGGAATTCGGATTCGTCCAGTGGCTCCGGCGCATGCGTCTCGGCATCCAGTGGCACGAGGCGTCGTTCCAGGGTGCCCCGGGTCTCGGCCAGTTCGCCGAGCAGGGAAGGGGAGATGGTCAGGCGGTCACAACCCGCCAGGGCCAGGATCTCGCCCGCGTTGCGGAAGCTCGCCCCCATCACCACGGTTTCGTAGCCGTGGCCCTTGTAGTGCTCGTAGATGCTCTTGACCGACCGCACGCCCGGGTCGCGATCGCCGGCGAAGTCCGCGTCGGGGTCACGGGCCTTGTGCCAATCGAGGATGCGGCCGACGAAGGGCGAGACCAGGGTCACGCCGGCATCGGCGCAGACCTGGGCCTGGGTGAGGCTGAACAGCAGGGTGAGATTGGTACGGATACCCTCGCGTTCGAGTTGACGCGCGGCGCGGATGCCCTCCCAGGTGGAGGCGACCTTGATCAGGATACGCTCGGGGCCGACGCCGTGGCGGTCGTAGCGCTCGATCAGCGCACGGGCCCGGACCAGGGTGGCCTCGGTGTCGAAGGAGAGCCGAGCACTGACTTCGGTGGAGACGTAGCCCGGCACCAGCTCGCTGATCTCGCTGCCGATCTCGACGGCCACCGCGTCCAGGGCGTCGTCGAGGTCGGTGGCCTGACGGGCGATCTCCTGCAGCCGTGCGCGGCGGGTCTCCTGCTGGGCGGCCTGGAGGATCAGCGAGGGATTGGTCGTCGCATCGGTGGGCTGGAAGCGCCGAATGGCCTCGATGTCGCCGGTGTCGGCCACTACCGTGGTCATGCTCTTGAGTTGCGAAAGCAGATCGTCTGCCATTGGGCCTGGCTCCTTGGTTAAGATGATTCCACTGTAACAAGGCTGTGAGAGCGGGAACAGACACCGGCAGGCGACACCGTGATGGGTTATCATTAGCTTCCTATCAAAAACTCGCTGACTTGCGGAAAGGAGATCCCTTGAGCCTCAATGCGCGACGCGTGGCGATACTGGTGGCGGCCAACACGGCGTTGGCCCCCTTCGCCATCGATGCCTATCTGCCCGCCATGGCAGCACTGGCCGCCAGTGTGGGGGCCAGCATTCATCATACCGAGCTGTCGATCAGTGTCTTCCTGGCGGGGTTCGCCATCGGCCAGTTGCTCTTCGGCCCGCTCTCCGATCGACTGGGGCGCAAGCCGGTACTGCTCGGTGGGCTGGTGGTGTTCCTGCTGGCGAGCCTGGCGATCACCACCATCGACTCGCTGTCCGAACTGCTCGTCTGGCGCTTCGTCCAGGCACTGGGGGGCGGTGCCTGCGTGGTCAACTCGGCGGCCATCGTGCGCGACTGTTTCAGCGGCCGCGAGGCGGCAAGCGTGATGTCGACCATGGTCATGATCATGATGCTGGCACCACTGGTGGCGCCGGTGGTGGGCAGTGGGCTCCTCTACCTGGCGGACTGGTGGCTGATCTTCGTCTTCCTGGCCGTCTATGCCGCCTTCCTGCTGTGGCTGATGAGCACCCGGCTGCCCGAGACCCGTGATCCGAACCTGCCCGCGGCCTCGCCGCGTCAGGTACTGCTCAACTACGCCAGTGTGTTTCGCCATCGCGAGGGCATGGGCTACATCTGTGCCGTGGCGGCCTCCTTCGGCGGCCTGTTCGCCTTCGTCACTGCATCGCCCTACCTCTATCTGGAGCATTTCGGCCTCTCGCCGGCCATTTACCCGTTGGTATTCGGCGTCAATGTGGTGGTGATCGCCCTTTCCAACCGCCTCAACATTCATTTGCTGAAGAGTCGCTCGCCACAGCAGAACCTGCATCTGGGGCTCACCGTGCAGTTGGCGGCGGCCACTGTCCTGGCGGTGGCGGCGGCGGCAGGGGCCGCCTCGCTGTTCGTGGTGGTGCTGGTGATCATGGTCTATGCCGGCATGATCGGCCTGATCACCCCCAACGCCATGTCGGCGCTGCTCGACCATTTCGGCCACATGAGTGCCACGGCCACGGCGCTGATGGGGGGCATCAAGTTCGGCGCCGCCGCCCTGGCGGGGGTGATGGTGGGGGCCTTCGAGATCGAAAGCCTCTGGCCCATGGTGCTGACCATGCTGGTGGCGTCGCTGGTCGGCAACCTGGGACTGAGGACCCTGGCGGGTAGGCCGGTGCATGCCTGAGGCACTGGCCTGGCTCGATCGCCGCTGGCTGCAGGGCTGCTCGCTCGCCCTCTGCGCCCTCGTGGCGCTGGGGGTGCTGGTCTGAAGCGGCGGTCTACCACCACCGTCAGTCACTCGTCGTTACGTTCCTTTCGCCCTGTCATGAAGCTGTCATGCGGCTCCGGCAATGTGTGCCGTGAGAAGGCCAGACACCTTTCCATCGACAGGAGTGACTCGCATGAACCGCATCCTCAAGAGCCGTGCATTCAAGACCACGGTCATCGCTGCCACCGTCATGGGCGTGGTCGGTGTCGCCCAGGCCCGCGACCAGATCCGCATCGTCGGCTCCAGCACCGTCTACCCGTTCGCCAGCTACGTCACCGAGGAGTTCGGTGCCGTGACCAGCTACCCGACCCCGGTGATCGAGTCCACCGGCTCCGGTGGCGGCATCCGCCTGTTCTGCAACGGCGTGGGTGAGGGCACTCCGGACATCTCCAACGCCTCGCGTCGCATCAAGGCCTCCGAGGTGGAGCGTTGCGAAGCGAACGGCGTGACCGATGTCACCGAGGTGAAGATCGGTTCCGACGGCATCGTGCTGGCCCAGTCCAGCACCAACGACGAGCTCGACCTGACCCTCGAGCAGCTCTTCCTGGCCGTGGCCGCCAAGGTGCCCGTGGATGGCGAACTGGTCGACAACCCCTACACCAAGTGGAGCGACATCGACGCCTCCCTGCCGGACCGCAACATCTCCATCTATGGCCCGCCCAGCACCTCCGGTACCCGCGACGCCTTCGAGGAGCTGGTGATGGAAGTCGTCTCCGAGGACATGGCAGCCTACGGCGGTGAGGGCTACACCGAGGTGCGCTCCGACGGCGCCTACATCGACGCCGGCGAGAACGACAACCTGATCGTCCAGCGCCTGAGCGAGGACACCAACGCCTTCGGCATCTTCGGCTACTCCTTCCTGGTCGAGAACCCCGACACCCTGATCGGTACCAGCATCGATGGCGTGGCACCCGACGCCGAGGCGATCAGCGCCGGCGACTACCCGGTGGCGCGCTCGCTGTTCTTCTACGTGAAGAACCAGCACGCCGAGGAAGTGCCGCCGCTGTACGAGTATGTCGAGATGTTCGTCTCCGAGACCATGATCGGTGACGGCGGCTACTTGATGGACCTCGGCCTGATCCCGCTGCCCGAAGCCGAGCGCGAGGTGGCCCGTCAGAAGGTCACCGAGCGCGCCGTCCTGCAGGTCGCCGATCTGTAAGACGCACGTCTCGGGCAGGGACGCCTGACCTGGCCGGCAGCCCGAGGCTGCCGGCCGTCGCACGTTACGGCAGGCTGCCTGCCGTTGCCATTCACCGAGAGAATCCTATGCAGACCAACCAACTCCTGGCACTGTTCAGCGGCGCCCTGCTGCTGCTGGGTCTGATAGCCTTCTTCCTGGGGCGTGCCAAGGCCGCGCGGGTGCGCGCCACCGGCACGGCCATGTATGCCCAGCCCGACCAGTACGCCTGGTTCGCCGTGCTGGCCACCGCCGGTCCCGCCCTGCTGGTCAGCGCCGTGGGCGGCTTCCTGCTGCTGTTGCTGGGCGCCGAGATCCCGACGCCCTACCTGTTGGCCGGCAGCCTGGGGGTGGCCGCGATCGGCCTGATGGTGGGCATGAACCGGGTGCATCCGGACTTCCACGCCCGGCAGGCCATCGAGCGGGTCATCCGCTGGATCCTGGTCGGTGCCGCGCTGATCTCGATCTTCACCACCTTCGGCATCCTCTTCTCCATCGTCTTCGAGGCGCTGCGCTTCTTCCAGATGCACAGCTTCTGGGACTTCATCACCGGCACCGTCTGGAACCCCGGCGCCAGCTTCCTGGCGGCGGCCGGTCGTGCCGCCGAGGGGGGGAGCGCCGCCCAGTTCGGATCGGTGCCGCTGTTCGCCGGCACCTTCATGATCACCGCCATCGCCATGCTGGTGGCCATTCCCATCGGGCTGCTGGCGGCCATCTACATGGCCGAGTTCGCCCCGAGGCGCGTGCGTACCCTGGCCAAGCCCACCCTCGAGGTGCTGGCGGGCATCCCCACCGTGGTCTACGGCTTCTTCGCCGCCATCACGGTGGCGCCGATCATCGTGAAGGTGGCGGGTGCCCTGGGTCTGGATGCGTCGTTCAACAACGCCGTGGCACCGGGCGTGGTGATGGGCATCATGATCATCCCGTTCATCTCCTCGCTCTCCGACGACGTCATCAATTCGGTGCCCGACAGCATGCGTCAGGGCTCCCTGGCGCTGGGCATGACCAAGGGCGAGACGATTCGCGACGTGGTCATCCCGGCGGCACTGCCCGGCATCATCTCCGCCTCGTTGCTGGCGGTCTCCCGGGCGCTTGGCGAGACCATGATCGTGGTGATGGCGGCCGGCATGCGGCCCAACCTCACCGCCAATCCGCTGGAAGACATGACCACGGTGACGGTGCGCATCGTCGCGGCGCTGACCGGTGACCTGGAGTTCGAGAGTGCCGAGACGCTGTCCGCCTTCGCCCTGGGGCTGGTGCTGTTCGGCGTCACCCTGAGCCTGAACCTGGTGTCGGTGCTCATGATCCGCCGCTTCCGCGAGAAGTACCGCGTCAACAACCTGTAACGCCGAGGAACCGCCCCGATGAGTCAATCCTTCGACGAGATCAGCGCCCAGCTCAAGAGGCGCCACCGCAAGTCGGCGCGACTGAAGTGGATCTCCATGGGGGCCCTGGGACTGGCCGGCCTGTTCCTGGTGCTCTTCTTCGCCGACATGCTCAGCAAGGGCCTGCCGGCCTTCCAGCAGGCCTACGTGCAGGTGGAGCTGGACTACAACGAGGAGGCAAGCCGCATGGGGCGCGCGGCCATGGATCCCGAAGTCTCGCGGATCGTCAGCCGCAGCTTCGAACGTCTGATCCCGGGGATGCTGCGCGACGACCCCGACCTGCTCGGCACCAGCGAGCAGCGCTGGGTACTGGCCAAGGGTGAGGTGGACCAGTACCTGAAGGGACATCGCAACAAGCTCAGCGAGGCGGAGCGTGAGGTGGTCGACGAGCTGGCCGAGAGCGGCCGGGTGACGTTGAAGTTCAACACCACCTTCTTCTCGCGTGGCGACTCCAAGATGGCCGAGAGTTCGGGCATCCTGGCGGCCGCGGTGGGCACCGTCATGACCATGCTGGTGACCCTGGCCATCGCCTTTCCCATCGGCGTGATGACGGCGCTCTATCTGGAGGAGTTCGCCCCGGACAACCGCCTGACCCAGGTCATCGAGATCAACATCAACAACCTGGCGGCGATCCCCTCGATCCTGTTCGGCCTGCTGGGCCTGGCGATCTTCATCAACTTCTTCGGGGTGCCGCGCTCCTCCCCGCTGGTGGGCGGCATGACACTGGCGCTGATGACATTGCCGGTGATCATCATCGCCACCCGCACGGCGCTGCGCAGCGTGCCCGACTCGATCCGCCACGCCGCCTTCGGGGTGGGCTGCTCGCGCTGGCAGGTGGTGCGCGACCATGTGCTGCCCCTGGCCATGCCGGGCATCATGACCGGTTCGATCATCGGCCTGGCCCAGGCCATGGGCGAGACCGCGCCGCTGATCATCGTCGGGATGGTGGCCTTCATTCCCGATGTGTCGGCGTCGTTCACCCAGGCCGCCACGGTGCTGCCGGCACAGATCTTCACCTGGGCGGGCGAGCCCGACCGCGCCTTCGTCGAGAAGACCGCCGGCGGCATCCTGGTGCTGCTCTCGATACTGATCTTCCTGAATGCCGCCGCCGTGGTACTGCGCAAGAAATTCGAGCGTCGCTGGTGAGCCAGCGCGTCACAGAGGACATCGACATGAACATGCAAGCCGCTCCCCGCCATGGCAAGACCCCCGCGGTCGGACAACCGCATACCCGCAACGAAGAGGCCTGCCACGACCTGAGCGTCCGCGTGCGCGATCTCAGCCTCTGGTACGGCCAGAGCCAGGCCCTCAAGGGCCTCGATATCGACATCTTCGAGAAGAATGTCACGGCGCTGATCGGTCCCTCGGGCTGTGGCAAGTCGACCTTCCTGCGCTGCCTCAACCGCATGAACGACCTGATTCCCGGGGTGCGCATCGCGGGGCTGGTGGAGATGGACGGTCACGACGTCAATACCGCGAAGATGGACGAGGTGGCGCTGCGCCGCCGGGTGGGCATGGTGTTCCAGAAGCCCAATCCCTTCCCCAAGTCGATATACGAGAACATCGCCTATGCGCCGCGCATGCACGACCTGGTCGGTCGCAAGGCCGAGCAGGACGAGCTGGTGGAAAGGGCGCTGCGCGACGCCGGCCTGTGGGAGGAGGTGAAGGACAAGCTGCAGCAGCCGGGCACCTCGCTCTCGGGGGGGCAGCAGCAGCGCCTGTGCATCGCCCGGGCCATCGCCGTGCAGCCCGACGTGATCCTGATGGACGAGCCCACCTCGGCCCTCGACCCGATCTCCACGGCGACCATCGAGGACCTGATGGACAAGCTCAAGCAGCAGTTCACCATCGTCACCGTGACCCACAACATGCAGCAGGCGGCGCGGGTGGCCGACTACACCGCCTTCTTCCACCTGGGCGAGATCATCGAGTACAACGACACCAAGACCATGTTCTCCAACCCGGCCACCAAGAAGGCCGAGGACTACATCACCGGACGTTACGGATAAGAGTCTGGCCGGAGTGGGCGACGCTGCTTGGATCAGGCTGTCATGCAACGGACACAGGCTGATAGTATATATGGAACCTCATATATGACCTCGGAGAGGACCCATGTCTCAACCGCTGCTTATCGGTATCAACGGCTTCGGGCGCATCGGACGGCTGACGCTGCGCAGCCTCTGGCCCCGCGTCGAGGCCGGCGAGGTCGAGATCGGCCGCATCAACGACCCGGGCGGCGACGTTGCCACCTTCGCCCACCTGCTGGAGTTCGACTCGGTGCATGGCCACTGGTCGCCGGGGCAGGGCATCGCCGCCGAGGAGGACGCCATCGTCATCGACGGCAAGCGGATCGGTTTCAGCGCCAATGTTGCCACCACCGACAGCGACTGGTCGGGCTGCGATGTGGTGATCGAGTGCTCCGGCAAGCTGAAGACCCGCGAGAAGCTGCAGGCCTACCTGGATCAGGGCGTGGCGCGGGTGGTGGTCAGTGCGCCGATCAAGGAGGAGGGCGTGCTCAACGTGGTGATGGGCGTCAACGACGACCTGTATGACCCCGCGGCGCATCGCATCGTCACCGCGGCGAGCTGTACCACCAACTGCCTGGCGCCGGTGGTCAAGGTGATCCACGAGACCTACGGCATCCGCCACGGCTCGATGACCACGGTGCACGATATCACCAACACCCAGGTCATCCTCGATGCCCCGAGCTCTCCCCGCAAACCCGACCTGCGCCGTTCGCGGGCCTGCGGCATGAGCCTGATTCCCACCACCACCGGGTCTGCCAAGGCGATCACCGAGATCTTCCCCGAACTCGCCGGCAGGCTCAACGGCCATGCCATCCGCGTGCCCCTGGCCAACGCCTCGCTCACCGACATGGTCTTCGAACTCGCGCGCGAGGTGACGGTGGAGGAGGTCAACGCGGCGCTGAAGGCCGCGGCCGAGGGCGAACTGGCCGGCATCCTGGGCTATGAGGAGCGCCCGCTGGTCTCCATCGACTACCGCACCGACCCGCGCAGCTCGATCATCGATGCCCTTTCCACCATGGTGGTGAACGGTACCCAGCTCAAGCTCTACGCCTGGTACGACAACGAGTGGGGCTATGCCAACCGCACCGCCGAGCTGGCCCTGAAGGTGGGGCGGGGACAGGTAGAGAGGGTGCAGGTAGGCCGTGGCTGAATCCCTTGCCGCTCGGCTGCGCGGGCTGCCCGTCGAGGTCCGCCAGTACCTGTTGATCACCGGCAACTACTGGGCCTTTACCCTGACCGACGGCGCCCTGCGCATGCTGGTGGTGCTGCACTTCCACCAGCTCGGCTACTCGCCGCTGGAAGTGGCGCTGCTGTTCCTCTTCTACGAGGCCTTCGGCGTGGTCACCAACCTGGTGGGCGGTTGGCTCGGCGCGCGCCTGGGGCTCAATCGCACCATGAACATGGGCCTTGGCCTGCAGATCGTCGCGCTGGCCATGCTGATGGTGCCCGCCGCGGCGCTCACCGTGCCCTGGGTGATGGCCGCCCAGGCACTCTCGGGGATCGCCAAGGACCTCAACAAGATGAGCGCCAAGAGCGCGGTCAAGGTGCTGGTGCCCAAGGACAGCCCCAGCGCCGGCAGCGCCCTCTACCGCTGGGTGGCGATCCTCACCGGCTCGAAGAACGCCCTCAAGGGCGCCGGCTTCTTCCTCGGCGGCCTGCTGCTGACCCTGATCGGCTTTCAAGGCGCGGTCGGCGTCATGGCGCTGATGCTCGTGGGTGTGTTGGGCTTGTCGCTGGTGCGCCTCAAGGCCGACCTGGGGCGCCAGAAGCACAAGCCGAAGTTCCGCGAGGTGTTCTCCAAGTCGCGGGCCATCAACGTGCTGGCGGCGGCGCGGCTCTGCCTGTTCGCCTCGCGCGACGTGTGGTTCGTGGTGGCCCTGCCGGTCTTCCTCTTTGAGCAGCACGGCTGGAGCCACTGGACGGTGGGCGGGTTGCTGGCGATCTGGGTGATCGGCTACGGCGGCGTGCAGACCCAGGCGCCGCGCCTCACCGGCCTGGTCAAGGGCGGGGCACGCGGGGTCACGGTGTTCTGGGCCCTGGCGCTGGCCGGCCTGCCGGCACTGCTGGCGCTGCTGCCGCTGGCCCAGGTGGGCTGGCTGGTGGCGGGGCTGCTGGCCTTCGGCGTGCTGTTCGCCATCAACTCCAGCTGGCACAGCTACCTGATCGTGCACTACGCCCGGGCCGACGGCGTCTCCATGGACGTCGGCTTCTACTACATGGCCAACGCCATGGGCCGGTTGCTGGGCACGCTGCTCTCCGGCTGGGTCTACCAGGTCTTCGGGCTTGCCGCCTGCCTGTGGATCTCGGCGGCGCTGGTGGTGGCCAGTGCGGCGCTGGCCCTGGCGCTGCCGCGCCAGCACGCATGAAGCGGGCCGCTGTCGGCCTGTGCCCCCTTCCCGTAGAATGACAGGGATCGATCACCGTGGTGGAGACTGCCTTGACACTGCTGGAACCGGTTCGCTTCTTCAAGTGCCTGGCGGATGACACCCGCCTGATGCTGCTGCTGTTGATCCAGGTCGAGGAGGAGCTCTGCGTCTGCGAGATGACCCATGCCCTGGAGCAGTCCCAGCCCAAGGTATCGCGGCACCTGGCGCAGCTGCGCCGCTGTGGCCTGCTCAATGACCGCCGCGAGGGGCAGTGGGTCTACTACAGCCTCGCGCCCGGGCTCCCCGGCTGGGCGATCACCACCCTGCAGGCCGCCGCGCAGGGCGAGGCGGCCAGGCTCGGCGAATGTCGGTCGCGGCTCGGGGACATGGGGAATCGCCCCGAGCGACGCCTGGCCTTGTGCTGAGCGAGGACGTCACGACTGGTGACGCCGCGCCCCGGTCTCAGCGTGTGGGCGTGCCGGCATCGGGATGGGCTTCGAGCTCCATGAGGCCGCGCAGCGCCAGGAGTCCGAGCAGCGGTCCCGGCAGCAGCCACCACAGCACCCAGGTGCCCTGCAGGCTCCACAGCGTGGTGGTCAGCGAGATCGCCGGGATGGTCAGGGCGAAGCCCACCGCGTTCATCACCGCCAGGGTCGAGCCGATCCGCTCCCGTGGCGCGGTGGCCGCGGCCAGGGCCGAGAACTGCGGCGAGTCGGCGATGACGGTCAGTCCCCACACGCCGAGCAGACCCAGCAACAGCTCGGGGGGTGCCCCGGGCAGCAGGGGGTAGGCCAGGCAGATCATCCCCGAGGTGGCCAGGGCCCGGCGCGCCACCCAGAGGCTGCCCCGCCGGCGGCTCAGGCTGCCGCCGCCCACGCAGCCGATGAGCCCCAGGGCGATGATCCCGAACGACAGCCAGGAGACCAGACCCGGTGGCGCGGTGAGTCGCTCGACCTCGCGCATGACCAGGAAGGGGGTCAGCATCCAGAAGGCGTAGAGCTCCCAGCAGTGGCCGAAGTAGCCGCCGGCCACGGCACGAAAGCGCCGCTCGCGCAGGGCGGCGAGACCATCGAGCAGTCGAACCTTGCCGCCCGGTGGGGGCAGGTGGGGGCCGTCGCCCAGGGCGAGGACCATGGCGCCGCCCACCAGGGCCAGGGTCGAGGCGCCGAGCAGCGGCCACTCCCAGGGCAGCCCCAGGGTGGAGCCCCGCAGCAGGTGGGGCAGGGCGGTGCCCAGGGTGAGCATGCCGACCAGCCAGGCGAGTGCCGCGCCGGTGTGCCTTGGCGTCCAGCCGATCACCAGCTTCATGCCCAGCGGATAGATGCCGGCCAGGCAGAGCCCGGTCGCGAAGCGCAGCAGCAAGTCGAGAGGCGGATGAGCCGCCGCCAGCACGAAACCGCCGTTGACCAGGGCGCCGGCCAGGCAGGAGGCGGCGAAGATGCGGCTGGCGCGGAAGCGGTCGGCGAGCCCGGTGGCGGCGATGGTCAGGGTGCCGACGATGAAGCCGGCCTGGACCGTCAGAGTCAAGCGACCCAGATCGGCCTCGGAGAGCCCCAGGTCGCGGGACAGCGACAGTCCCACGCCGTTGACGCTGAACCACAGCGAGGTGCCGCAGAGCTGGGCCAGGACGATGACGGCCAGCGGGTATCGTTGCCACGGGGAAGTCTTCATCGCCTCATCCTCGCCTTCGGGGGGCGGCAAGGCAATGCTCCCTGAGTCGAGGGTTTCCCGATTCAGCGACTCGACGGCTCGGGAAAGCGGTCTCGGGTGGCGTTGGCGATGCGCACCAGCGCCAGCATCAGCGGCACCTCCACCAGCACGCCCACCACGGTGGCCAGCGCCGCCCCGGACTGCAGCCCGAACAGCGCGATGGCGGCGGCCACCGCCAGCTCGAAGAAGTTGCTGGCGCCGATCATCGCCCCGGGGGCGGCCACGTTGTGGGGCACCTGCCAGGCCTTGGCCCAGCCATAGGCGATGAAGAAGATCAGGAAGGTCTGGAGGATCAGCGGGATGGCGATCAGCACGATATGCAGTGGCGCCTCGAGAATCACCTCTCCCTGAAAGGCAAACAGCAGCACCAGGGTAATGATGAGTCCAACAGGTGTGACTGGACCAACGCGCTTCATGAAGACGTTGTCGTACCAGTCGGGGCCGTGGCGGGCGATCAGGGTGCGGCGGGTCAGGTAGCCGGCGGCCAAGGGAATCACGATGTAGAGCACCACCGACAGGGCCACCGTGTCCCAGGGCACCTGGATGTTCGACACGCCGAGCAGAAACACCACGATGGGCGCGAAGGCGAACAGCATGATCAGGTCGTTGAGCGCCACCTGCACCAGGGTGTAGGCGGCATCGCCGCGGGTCAGGAAGCTCCACACGAAGACCATGGCGGTGCAGGGCGCCGCGCCGAGCAGGATGGCGCCGGCCAGGTACTGGCTGGCCAGTTCCTGGGGAATGAACGGGCGAAAGATCACCATCAGGAACAGCCAGGCGATGGCGAACATGGTGAAGGGCTTGATCAGCCAGTTCACCGTGGTGGTGATGACGAGTCCCTTGGGCTGGCGGCGCACGCCGAGCACGGCGGCGAAGTCGATCTGCGCCATCATCGGAAAGATCATCGCCCAGATCAGCACCGCCACCGGGATCGACACCTGGGCGACCTCGAAGCGCGACAGGGTCTCGGGAATCGCCGGGGCGAACTGGCCGAGCAGCACGCCGGCGACGATGGCCAGCGCCACCCAGAGGGAGAGAAAGCGCTCGAACAGGCCCATGCCCTCGGCGGAGCTCGGTGCCGTCGTGCTGGAGCGGGGCGTCATGGTCATGGGTGCTACCGTCGGTTGGAGATGAAGTGCGAACAGAATATATGCCTTTCCATATGTCTTCAATCGATCGGCTCGTCGAGCCACATCGATCGCATGGCGCTGCTATGATCGGTCTCGCATGCCAGTCACCGTCATCGGGAGGCTCCTTGTCCGCCACCGCACCGCCCGCCACCGACTCCCTGCGACTCGATCGACTGGGGATCGGCGAGCTCGAGAGTGTCGATCTGGCCGTCGAGCCCGGCGAGATCCTCTGTCTTTCCGGGGCCAGTGGCGCGGGCAAGAGCCGGCTGCTGCGCGCCGTCGCCGACCTCGAGCCCCACCGCGGCGAGGTGTGGCTGGGCGAGCTGGCCCAGTCGGCGGTACCGGGTCACCGCTGGCGCCGGCGGGTGATGCTGGTGCCGGCGGAGAGCCACTGGTGGGCCGACGGCGTCGGCGAGCACCTTGCCGACCCCGGTGATCGCGATCTCGAGGCCCTGGGGTTCGACCGGGAGGTGCTGGGGTGGCAGGTGAGCCGGCTCTCGTCGGGCGAGAAGCAGCGCCTGGCGCTGCTGCGGGCGCTGTGTCGCGAGCCGGCGGCCCTGCTGCTCGACGAGCCCACCGCCAACCTGGACGACGCCACCGCGAGGCGCGTCGAGGCCTGGCTGGTGGAAAGGGTGCGCGAGCGCGGCTGGCCGGTGATCTGGGTCGCCCACGACCGGGCGCAGATCGGTCGGGTGGCGAGGCGTCACCTGCGGATCCATGGCGGTGGCCTGGTGGAAGAGGAGCAGGCCGCATGGACGTGATCGAGCTCTCCTGGTGGCAACTGGCCCTGGCGGCACTGATGGTGGTGGCGCTCGCCGGCTGCATGGCGGCGGCGCGACTGGGCATGAGCCGCAGCCTGCTCGTCGCCGCGGCGCGCACCGTGATCCAGCTGGCGCTGGTCGGCCTGGTGCTCGAGGCGTTGTTCGCGGCAGAGCGGCTGCACTGGGTGGCCTTGATGGCGCTGGGCATGCTGCTGATCGCCGGGCGCGAGGTGATGGCGCGCCAGAAGCGCCGGCTGCTCGGCGGCTGGGCCTTCGGCATCGGCACGGTGGCGATGTTCCTGTCGTCGTTCACCGTCACCGTGCTGACCCTGACGGTGATCATCGGCCCCGAGCCCTGGTACCGTCCCCAGTATGCGATTCCGCTGCTGGGCATGATGCTCGGCAATACCATGACCGGGGTGGCGCTGGCGCTCGATCGTCTTACCGAGACCGCCTGGCGTCAGCGCGCGGTGATCGAGAACCGGCTGATGCTCGGCCAGCGCTGGAAGGAGGCGATCGGCGACATCCGCCGCGAGGCGATGCGCAGCGGCCTGATGCCGATGATCAACGCCATGGCCGCCGCCGGGGTGGTCAGCCTGCCGGGCATGATGACCGGCCAGATACTCGCCGGCAGCCCGCCGGCGCTGGCGGTGAAGTACCAGATCCTGATCATGTTCACCATCACCCTGGGCACCGGCTTCGGTACCCTGGCCGCGGTGGCGGCGGGCAGCCGGCGGCTATTCGATGGGCGTGAGCGGCTACGGCTGGATCGGCTGGCGGTGCCGAAATAGCGGCGCCCGCCGCAAGGCGGGCGCCGGACAGGAGCGGGTCGCGATCAGTCGACCAGTTCGACCGCCACCGCGGTGGCCTCGCCGCCGCCGATGCACAGGCTGGCGATGCCGCGCTTGCCGCCCCTGGTGCGCAGGGCATGGATCAGGGTGGCGATGATCCGCGAGCCGGTGGAGCCGATGGGGTGGCCCTGGGCGCAGGCGCCGCCGAAGACGTTGACCTTGTCGTGGGGAATGTCGAGCCCGTCCATGGCTAGCAGGGTGACCACGGCGAAGGCCTCGTTGATCTCGAACAGGTCGACGTCACCGACGCGCCAGTCGAGCGTCTTCAGCAGCTTGTCGATGGCCCCCACCGGGGCGATGGTGAACTCGCTGGGGTGCTGGGAGTGGGTGCTGTGGCCGAGCATCCGCGCGATGGGCCTCGCGCCGAGCCTGTCGGCCGCCGCCTGGCTGGCCAGGATCAGCGCCGACGCGCCGTCGGAGATCGAACTGGAGTTGGCGGCGGTGATGGTGCCCTCCTTGGCGAAGGCCGGGCGCAGCGAGCGGATCTTGTCGAGCTTGGCCTGGAACGGCTGCTCGTCGTGATTCACCACGCTCTCGCCCTGGCGAGTGGTGACCGTGACCGGCACCATCTCGGCGTCCAGGTGGCCGGCGTTGGTGGCCGCCATGGCGCGCTCCAGCGAGGCGATGGCGAAGTCGTCGAGGCGCTCGCGGCTGTAGTCGCGGGAACTGGCGACCTCTTGGGCGAAGACCCCCATCAGCTTGCCGGTCTCGGCGTCCTCCAGGCCGTCGAGGAACATATGGTCCTTGAGCTCGCCGTGGCCAAGGCGATAGCCCGTCCGCGCCCTGGTCAGCACATGGGGCGCGTTGGACATGGACTCCATGCCGCCGGCGAGGATCAGCTCGCCGCTGCCGGCGCGGATCAGGTCGTGGGCCAGCATGGTGGCCTTCATGCCCGAACCGCACAGCTTGTTGATGGTGGTGGCGCCGATGCCATCGGGAATGCCGGCCTGGCGCATCGCCTGGCGGGCCGGGCCCTGCTTGACGCCGGCCGGCAGCACGCAGCCCAGGATGCCTTCGTCGATGGCATCGGGGGCGATCCCGGCGCGTTCGATGGCGGCGCGGATGGCGGCGGCGCCGAGCTGTGGCGCGGTGAGGCTGGAGAGGCTGCCGAGCATGCCGCCCATGGGGGTGCGGGCGGCGGAGAGGAAGACGATATCGTTGGACTGGCTCATGGTGGATACTCCCGGAGTAGCAGTGCGAGTGGTGCGATTATCGTTATACGAGTTGCCGGCCCGGCGGCCAGGTCGCGTTGACCTGCCGTCGGGGCTGTGGTTTTCTCAGGGTCAACCAAGCAAGCGCTAGTGTAAACGTCGATGAATGTAATGAATGACTCCCCGCGCCGCAAGGAACTCACCCGCCAGGCCGCCCAACTGTTCGTCCAGGAGGGCTTCGACCGGACCACGGTGCGCATGCTGGCCCAGGAGATGGGCATCAAGTCCGGCAGCCTCTTCCATCACTTCCGCGACAAGCAGGAGATCCTCGCCGCGGTGATCGAGGAGGGCACCCAGAACGCCCTGGCCATCGCACGCGAGACCCTTCAACAGTGCGACAACACGCCGGAGGCGCGGTTGCATGCCATGGCCCGCGCGCATCTCGAGACCCTGCTCACCGACCGCAACGCCCATGTGGTGGCACTCTACGAGTGGCGGCGCCTCGACACCGCGGCCCGGGACCACCTGAGCCACCTGCGCGACGCCTACGAGGCACTGTGGGAAGAGGTCATCGACGAGGCCCTGGCCGCCGGCTTGATTCATGGCGACCGCTTCCTGGTCTCGCGCTTCGTCATGGGGGCATTGAACTGGACGGTGCGCTGGTACGACCCGTCGGGGGCGCGCTCGCCGGATGACCTGGCCCGCGAGCTGGTCGCCATGATCTCCCGTCCCGCCACCTGAGGCCATTCACGGGGCTTGCGGCCCGCCACGCTCGACCATCGTCTAGTCCCTTCTGCCCGTTCAGGGGTTGCTCCCTTCCGCGAGAGCCTCTAGCTTGTACCAAGCGCTTGCTAGGTTGACGCTTACGTCAACTGCATCTAACCAGAAGGTTGGCGCCTACGCCAGCGCCACGGTCACACGATCGCCGACATTCTCTGCCGACAACAAGCACAAGCATCCGTGAGGGCATGACATGAGCACAGCGACGACTCCCGAGTACCGGGCCTACCTCGAGACCTTCAGCGTGGATGACGTCATCGCGCGGCTGGACGATCATCGCGACGGCAAGGCCAACGCCTTCGAGTCGTGCTGCGGGCGCCACCTGCGTGCCGGCCGCGGCGATGTCCTCGCACTGGTGCACGAGGACACCGAGGGCCGGGTCAACAAGCTGAGCTACGCCGAACTGGAAGCCGAGAGCGCCAGGCTCGCCGGCTGGTTCGCCGAGCGTGGCTTGGGTGTGGGCGACCGTATCGCCTGCATGCTGCCACGCTCGCCGCAGTTGCTGGTGGCGGTGCTCGCCACCTGGCGCATCGGTGCGGTCTACCAGCCGCTGTTCACCGCCTTCGGGCCCGACGCCGTCGACTACCGCCTGGGGCGTGCCGACACCAAGCTGGTGATCACCGATCACGCCAACCGCTTCAAGTTCGACGGGCTCACCCGGTGCCCGCCGGTGCTCGCCGTGGGCGGCCCGAGCGCCGAGCACGGCGACGACCTGGACTGGGCCGAGGCGCTGGCCCACTCGCCGATCGAGGCCAGCCCGCCGCGGCTGGCTCCGGACGCTCCCTTCCTGCAGATGTTCACCTCCGGCACCGTCGGCAAGCCCAAGGGCGTGGCGGTACCGCTGGCCGGCATGCCGGCCTTCGCCCTCTACATGGAGCTGGCCATCGACCTGCGTGCGGACGACCGCTTCTGGAACATGGCCGATCCGGGCTGGGCCTACGGTCTCTACTACGCCATCGCCGGTCCGCTGCTGCTGGGCGTGACCACCCACTTCTGCGAGGCGGGCTTCAGCGCCGAGGGCGCCATGGCGTTCATGCAGCGCCACCGCATCACCAACTTCGCCGCCGCCCCCACGGCCTACCGGCTGATGAAGGCCTCGGGGCTGTTCGACGGCGCCCGCGGGACCCTCGAGCTGCGCGTGGCGAGCTCCGCCGGCGAACCGCTCAATACCGAGGTGGTGAGCTGGGTCGAGCGCGCCCTGGGCTGCCCGGTGATGGACCATTACGGCCAGACCGAGACCGGCATGACCTGCTGCAACCACCATGCGCTCGACCACCCCAAGCATGTCGGGGCCATGGGCGTGCCGATGCCGGGCTACCGCCTGGCGATCCTCGACGCCGAGTACCACGAGCTGCCCCCGGGCGAGCCGGGCGTGCTGGCGGTGGATATCGCCAAGTCCCCGGCGCATTTCTTCGCCGGCTACACTTGGCAGGAGAAGCACCCCTTCGCCGAGGGCTACTACCTGACCGGTGACGTGGTGATCCGCAACGAGGACGGGACCTTCCAGTTCGCCGGCCGCGACGATGACATCATCACCACCGCGGGCTACCGGGTCGGGCCCACCGACGTGGAGAACAGCGTGATGACTCACCCGGCGGTGGCCGAATCCGCCGCCGTGGGCCAGCCCGACGAGATCCGTGGCGAGATCATCAAGTCCTACGTGGTGCTGCGCGAGGGCTTCGAGCCGAGCGATGCGCTGGCCGACGAGATCCGCCAGCAGGTGCGCGAACGGCTCTCGACCCACGCCTTCCCGCGGGTGATCGAGTTCGTCGACGTGCTGCCCAAGACCCCCAGCGGCAAGATCCAGCGCTTCAAGCTGCGCGCCGATGCCGCCGAGAAGGCCGAAGCGGCCCCGGCCAGATGACGACCCCGAGGAAATCGACATGCAAGTGAAGGACACTACCTTTCTGATCACCGGCGCCGCCTCCGGACTGGGGGCGGCCACCGCCGAGCGCCTGGTCGCCGGCGGAGGCCGCGTGGTGCTCTGCGACCTCAGCGAGGCCGTGGAGGCCCACGCCGAGAGGCTCGGCGACGGCGCCCGGGCGGTGCGCGGCGACGTCACCTCGGGCGACGATATCCAGGCCGCCATCGATGCCGCGGTCGCACTAAGCGGTGGCCGCGGGCTCGCCGGGGTGATCCACTGTGCCGGCGTGGTCAGCGTGGCCAAGCTGGTCGACCGCGACGGCAACCCCGCCGACCTCGACGCCTATGCCCGCACCATCCAGATCAACCTGGTGGGTACCTTCAACGTCATGCGCCTGGCCGCCGCCGCCATGGCGAAGAACTCGCCGGGCGAGGACGGCGAGCGCGGGGTGATCGTCAACACCGCCTCGGTCGCCGCCTTCGACGGCCAGGTGGGGCAGTGCGCCTACGGCGCCTCCAAGGCCGGGGTGGTGGGCATGAGCCTGCCCGCCGCCCGTGAGCTGTCGCGCCACGGCATCCGCGTGATGGCCATCGCCCCCGGGGTGTTCGAGACGCCGATGATGAGCGAGATCCCCGACGAGGCCGCCCAGGCCCTGGCCGCCGCCGTGCCGTTCCCCAAGCGACTCGGCAGACCCGCGGAGTTCGCCCGCCTGGCCGAGCAGATCGTCACCAACCCCATGCTCAACGGCGAGGTGATCCGCCTCGACGGCGGCATCCGCATGCAGTGAGCTGAAGCGCCAACCTTGTAGGAGCCCAGCTCCGCTGGGCGATCCGTCGTGAAACGACGGTAGCGCCGACAGGCGCCTCGATCTTGTCACCCTATCCAGCCCGCCCCCGGCAATGCCGGCGGCGGGCTCTTTTCGTCCAGGTCGCTGTCTGTGAGGATAGCCGCGCGGCATGCCGGGGTTGGCGCGCAATGTAAAACGAACGCTTGACTCTTTGTGATGCGACGGCTAATTTAAAACGTATGTTTGAAAGCGGTTGCCGCCGCCTTCCTGCGCCCGACTTCAGGCGACCTTATCTGGGAGAGATCGAGATGCCCGACTATCAGGCCCCCCTGCGCGACCTGCGCTTCGTGATGGACGAGATGCTGGACTACCCGGCCCACTACGCCCGCCTGCCCGGCGGCGAGGAGGCTTCGCCCGACGTGGTCGCCGCCATCCTCGAGGAGGGCGCGCGCTTCGCCCGCGAGGTCTTGCTGCCGCTGAACCAGAGCGGTGACCGGGAGGGCTGCCTGTTGGAGGGCGGCGAGGTCAAGGCGCCCAAGGGCTTCAGGCAGGCCTACCAGCAGTACGTGGAGGGTGGCTGGCCGAGCCTGGCCGCCGACCCCGAGCACGGCGGCCAGGGGCTGCCCCACTCGCTGGCCATGGTGCTCTCCGAGATGATCTGCGCCACCAACCTGGCCTGGGGCATGTACCCCGGCCTCTCCCACGGCGCCGCCGATGCCCTGCGCCATCACGGCACCGAGCAGCAGCAGGCCACCTACCTGACCAAGCTGGTGGAAGGCGTGTGGACCGGTACCATGTGCCTGACCGAGCCGCACTGCGGTACCGATCTGGGCCTGATCAAGACCCGTGCGGTGCCGATGGCCGATGGCGCCTTCGACATCACCGGCACCAAGATCTTTATCTCCGCCGGCGATCATGACCTGGCCGAGAACATCGTCCACCTGGTGCTGGCCAAGCTGCCGGACGCCCCGGAGGGCTCGAAGGGCATCTCGCTATTTGTGGTGCCTAAATTTCTGCCGACCGAGACGGGTGAGCCCGGCGAGCGCAACGGTGTGGCCTGCGGCTCGCTGGAGCACAAGATGGGCATCCACGGCAACGCCACCTGCGTGATGAACTTCGATGGGGCCCGCGGCTTCCTGGTGGGGCCGCCCAACAAGGGCCTGGCCTGCATGTTCACCATGATGAACGCCGCCCGCCTGGGCGTCGGCATCCAGGGCCTGGGGCTGACCGAGGCGAGCTTCCAGAATGCCCTGGCCTATGCCCGCGACCGCCTGCAGATGCGTGCGCTCTCCGGCCCCCAGGCACCCGAGAAGCCCGCCGACCCGATCATCGTCCACCCGGACGTGCGCCGCATGCTGCTGACCCAGAAGGCCTTCGCCGAGGGCGGCCGGATGCTGGTGCTCTACACCGCCCAGATGCTGGACATCGTCGAGCATGGCCAGGAAGCCGCCGAGCGCGAGCGGGCCGAGACCCTGCTCGGCCTGCTGACGCCCGTCGTCAAGGCGTTCCTCACCGAGGTCGGCTTCGAGGCGACCAACGAGGGCGTGCAGGTCTTCGGCGGCCACGGCTTCATCCAGGAGTGGGGCATGGAACAGTTGGTGCGCGATGCGCGCATCACCCGCCTCTACGAGGGCACCACCGGCATCCAGGCCCTCGACCTGCTGGGCCGCAAGGTGCTGATGAGCCAAGGCGAGAGCCTCAAGGTCTTCACCAGGGAGATCCACAAGTTCTGCCAGGCCGAGGAGGGCAACGGCGAGCTGGCCGAGTTCGTGACGCCGCTGGTCAAGCTCAACGCCGAGTGGGGCGAGTTGACCATGGCGGTCGGCGTGAAGGCGATGCAGGACCGAGAGGAAGTGGGTGCGGCCAGCGTCGACTACCTGATGTACTCAGGCTACGTGACCCTGGCCTACCTGTTCGCCCGGGCGGCGAAGCAGGCCAGCGCCGCGTTGGCGGCCGGCAGCGACGATGCCGCCTTCTACCACACCAAGCTCCATACGGCCCGCTTCTACTTCCAGCGCCTGCTGCCGCGCACCCGCGCCCACGCCGCCATGATCCAGGCCGGCGCCGGCTCGTTGATGGCGCTCTCCAGCGAAGACTTCGGCCGCGGCTTCGAGATCTGATACCTCTCTCTCGATCGGGAACGATCGGTGGCTTGGCGGCGGGCATTGCCCGCCGCTTTTTTTTTGCGTATGCCGTAGCGTCGGCCGAACGCTGTCGATGTCCTACCCCAGCGATGCCTCCGTGGCTGCTACCCTTGCACTACGCTTGGTCATGACCGGAGGCAGAAGGGGAGGGAGGCCTTGTACCCACACGACGACATGAACATCGACCGGTTCCGTGCGCGTCTCGCCGCCGGCGAGAGCCAGCCGCTGGACTGGTGGCATCTCTGCCGCGAGCGCATCGCGGTACGCGAGCCCGAGGTGCAGGCCTGGGAGGTTCTCGCCCCGCGCACCCCCGAGCCGCCCGCCGCCGGGCTGCTGCGCGGGGTGCCCGTCGGGCTCAAGGACATCATCGAGACCCGCGACCTGCCCACCGCCTGGGGCACCGGCGGTTACCTTGGCACGCCGGGTTCGCTGGTCGATGCCGCCCTGGTCACGCTGCTCGAGCAGCAGGGGGCCTTGATCATGGGCAAGACCGTGACCACCGAACTCGCCTACTTCACCCCCGGCAAGACCCGCAACCCCCATGATCTCACGCGGACCCCGGGCGGCTCCTCGAGCGGCTCGGCCGCGGCCGTGGCCGCCGGCATGGTGCCGCTGGCCTTCGGCACCCAGACCGCCGGCAGCATCATCCGCCCGGCGAGCTACTGCGGGGTGTTCGGCTTCAAGCCGACCTTCGATGCGGTGAGCCTCGCCGGGATCAAGTCCTTCGCCCCGTCGCTGGATACCCTGGGCTGGTTCGCCAACCATATCGAGGATATCTGCACGACCTTCTCGGCGCTGACCCGGGCACCGGCCATCGACGCCCTGCCGAGCCTCGATGGCGTGCGCGTCGGGGTGAGAAGCCTGCCGAGCGACCGGGTGCTGGACGCCGACGTGCAGCGGGCGCTGGCCCGCACCCGGATCCGGCTCGAGCGACTGGGGGCCAATGTCGTCCCGCTGCCGCTGGACGAGCGGTTTGCCGCCCTGGTCGAGTACCAGAAGGAGGTCATGGCCTACGAGGCGGCACAGACCCTGGCCAGCGAGCACCGGCAGCATGCCGACAGCATGGGCCCCCGGCTGGTGGCGCTGATCGAGGAGGGACAGACGCTGCCCTATGCACGCTACCGGCAGGCGCAGCAGGCGGCGATCGAGCTGCGCCAGGTGCTCTCCCGGGGCTTCGTCGACGCGGTGGACGTGATCCTCGCCGCCAGTGCCCAGGGGGTGGCGCCCGAGGGGCTCCAGGCGACCGGCGATCCGCTGTTCTGCCGCGCCTGGACACTGCTCGGCGTGCCCTGTCTCAACCTGCCGCTGGGCCGCGGTCACCAGGGGTTGCCGGTCGGGGTGCAACTGATCGGTGAGCGTTTCCAGGACGACCGGCTGCTGGCGATCGCCCGCACCCTGATGGGGGGCGGCTCCGGCTAGCCGGGGCCGTTACAGGAGGGTGCGATCGAACTCGCGGCGGAAGTACATCTCGAGGCGCAGGGTCATCGCCCAGCGCGGATCGTGGCCGGCCTCGCGGGGGAAGTGGAGGGCGGGGGCCATGTCGAGAAACAGGATGCCCCTGTGCACGTCGCGGCGGTAGCGCAGTTGGAGGAAGGCGTCCTCGACGCGCGGGCGCGAGATGCTCTCGCCGAGTACCGCGGCCGTGTAGCGCAGGGCGCGGCGCCGGTCGAGGCGACGGTTGAGCTCGACGGCCTCGCTGAACTCGAGGGTATCCACCTCCTCGCGCCACTGGACATTGGTCAGAAAGCGCAGGTGCCGCCGCTCGTCGAGCAGCCGACCTAGGTCCCAGCGGGTGCGGGCGGAATAGCCGTCCTTGTTGAACCACGACAGGCGGTTGTCGCTCTCCAGCTGCCAGGGGCCATCGCGGAGGGTCCATAGCCGCTGGCTGATCACCCGCGCGTAGGGATCGGGCGGCAGGCGAGCCCGGATGCCGGCGCCGACCTGGGTGTTCCACTGCAGGGCCTTGTCCCGGTCGCCCAGGCGATTGATGCCGATCCGCAGCCTGCCGCCCCGGTCGGGGCGCTCGTCGGCGAGGGTCGACTCCTGTTCGGCCAGGGTGCCGCGGGTCTCCTCGGGGTCGCTCTCGATGACCAGGCGCAGGCGCCGCTCGGTGGTCGGCAGGTCAAGCCGGAAGCTGGCGCCCAGGTCCTGGTCGAAGGCATCGCCTTCGCGCCAGCGCCACGCCTGGCCGATGCGCAGATAGGAGTCGGTCTCCACGCTCAGGGCATCGGTGGTGCCGAAGAAGCTATCGATGCGTCGCGAGGTGTTCTCGACCCACTGCGAGACGCTTTGGTGGAAGGGATCGAGCCGCTCGTCGACCCACGGCGGCAGGTCGCTATCGGGGTCGCCCTCGCTGTCATGATGGGTGTCGGCGTGGGCGCCGAGGCTGGCACAGGCGACGAGGATCATCAGGGCTTTCTTCATCTTGTTGTTCTCGCTCTTCTCCGGTGCCTGTCTCTCAGTCTATGCGCTATTCACAAAAGGGTGGCATCCTGCGCTGGCCCACGCCGTGCGCCGCTGCCCGGCAGGGGGCATGTCAGGCAAGGCAGCAGGGACCTTGCCGGGCCGGCGGGGGTCAGAGTCGAAGACGGCGGGACGGGAGGTTTGCCGATGCTGGAAAGGTCGACCTCGGGGCGGTGGGCACTCCCCTGGAGGCACGCGCATCTGGCCCTGACGGTGCTGGTGGTACTGCTCTGGTCACAGCTGGGGGAGCGACTCGCCGGCCTGCTGTTCGTGCCGGCCTGGGTGCTGGTCACCCAGTTGATCGCCGCCGGCAGCCTGGAAGCCGCCCGGCTGCGTCGCCGCGCCTGGCTGGACCAGTACCTGCGTGACGACTCCCCCTGGCACCGCTGGCTGCGCGGCGGCGCATTGATGGTGGCCCGTCACCAGTTGCTGGGCGCCTGCCTGGCACTGCTGCTGCTGGTGAAGCTGCGCCTGCTGGCCTGGGTCGACTGGCCGATGCTGCTGGTCGCCGTGGTCGGGCTGGTGGGACTGCGCAACGGCCTGCGTCGGCGCCTCGCCCGGCATGTCATTCGCGGGCATCTCCCGGCGGTGACCCGGCGCCTGGTGGTGCCGCCCGCCGCCGGTCTGCTGTCCCTGATGCTGGTGGCCGTGGCGCTCTGGCTGCCCCAGCCCTACCTGGTGGGCCTGGGCTGGGAAGAGGCGCTGCTGCGCCACCTCCAGGGGCGCGACGCGGCTTCGCTGCTCGGCTTCTTCGAGCGGCTCGGCAGTGCGGCGGAGATCATCCAGTACTGGGCCATGCAGAACGCGGTGGAGAGCCAGCAGCTCGGCGCGCCCCTGGCGCTGCTGGGCTGGTCGCTGCTGCTGCTGACCCAGAGTGCCTTCGCCTGGGCCTATGTCCGGCTGCTGGTGGGGGCCGATGCGCTGCGCCGAGAGGGCGGCCGGTCCGCTCCCGTAGCGTCGCGTTTGCGCGGCGAGGAGGAGACCCGATGAACTCGGCGCGACGCACCCGGGGCATGGCCTGGTGGCCGGTGTGCGGCTGGCGACGCTGGGCCGCTTCGCTGCTGGCGGTCATGGCGCTGATGCTGCTGCTCGACCATGGCCATCGCCTGCTGCAGGGCCGTGCAGAAGCGCCGCTGTTCCGGGTGGTGGTCAACGGCGAATCCCTGCTGCTCGATGCCGAGACCCACGCCGAATTCGGACGAGACCTGGACCGGCTCACTGCCCGGTGGCAGGAAAACGTGGTGGCCTCGATGCAACCCTGGGTCGACGAGCGACTGGAGGCGGCCTTCGCGCCGCTCGAGGCGGCGGTGCCGGGGTATCTCGACTGGTACTACTCCCTCGCCGGCAGCTACCTGCGGCTGGGGATGGCGGTGGCCGGCGAACTGGATGACTGGCTGGACGCGCAGCTCCATGAGCGCCTGGTCGCCGCCAGCGGGGTCGAGGAGGCCCTGGCCGAGCTGGAGGCGGACTACCCTCAGCAGCTGGCCCGGATGCAGCAGGAGCGGATGCAGGGCGTGGTGCAGCGCCTGCACGAGGCGTACGAGCCGCGCCAGGCGACGCCGGCGGCGGAGGGCGAACGCCCCGTCCAGGCCCTCGATCTCGACCTGGCGCTGGGGCAGGCGCTGCATGACGGCCTGGATGTGTCGCGTTGGGGCACCGCCACCCTGGGCGGCGCCGGCGTCGGCCTGGTGGCGGGGCGTGCCCTGGCCCAGCGGCTGGGGGCCGGGGCGGCCGTACAGGGCAGTCGGGTGGTCGTGCGCGGCCTGGTGGCACGCCTGGGTGTCAATACCGCCCGCTCGCTGGCGACGGGTGGCATGGCGGCGGCCGCCGCCTCACCCAGCGGCCCCGGGGCCATGGTGATCGGCACGGCCACCACCGCCATTGCCCTGGCCGGCTTCGTGGGCAGCGAATACGCGCTGCTCAAGGCCCAGGAGGCGCTTCATCGGCCGGCGATGCAGGCCCAGCTGCTCGACGAGATCGACCAGGCCCGCCAGGAGACGGGCCGGGCGCTGGATGACCTGACCGTGGCCAGTGTCGCTACGCTGGCCGCTCGAGCGACACACCACGCCGGCCGGGCCGAGGCGGGAGCGCAGGCGCCCGAGGCGTACCGGATCTTCGGCACTCGGGGCGATTGAACGGAACCCGCGCATCGCCTGGCATGAACGCCGGGAGACGGCCGGTCCTGGCGGATCCGGCCGCGCCTCGGTCAGTGGGGGTGGTGTGCGCAGATCACCGCCGGATTGAAGGGTTCGAGGCGGCCGTTGCTGTTATCGAGGAACCAGATGTGCTGGTCGTAGTGCGGCTCGAAGCCGTGTGCCTCGTCGAGCGTCGTGTCCGGGTCATTGGCCATGTAATCCCAGCTGCGACCGGCGAAGCGCGGGGGCTCGGTATGGCCGGCTTCCTCCCACGCCTTCTGGAACACCAGGTTTTCGACCCCGACCAGCGCCAGGGTGCCATCCGGCTGTGGTTCGTAGAGCAGGATGGCGGGCTGGAGAAAGTCGGTGTGGGTGCCGGTGCCGTCGACCCGTGGCTCGGTGGCGGTGATGCCCAGCAGGCCCGGGTGCAGGTAGTGGATGCCCATGCCGCCCAGCTCGGCAGGCAGGCCATGGGCCCCGGCCATCACGCACTCGCCCGACGGGTCCGGAATGTACCCTTCCGCCAGGGCGACATTCACATCCGCGAAGCGCTCCACCGCGACACGGATCGCCTCGACCATGCCCGTGAGTTCGTCGGCCTTCGCGCTATTGGCCAGCGGGCCGGACAGCGCGAGTCCGACGGTGATGGCACCTCCCAATACGACTGATCCACGCATGTGACTGTCCTCCACGGGGCCGAGCCCCGGCAGCCCTGCCGTTCGGCACCGGCCTGCCCGAGCGGGCCCTTGCAGGGAAAGTGAAACCGCCGCAGCTTCCTGTGCTCATCATATTCAAGGCGCCATCTCGTCGACGCTTGATATTTTCCCTTCTCGGGTAGCAGGGAAATGCTCAAGGGAGAGGCGAAATGCTGAGCGCCGGTCGTCATTCCCGGTGGGTGGCGGTGTCAGCCTCGGCAGGCCGGGGCGTGTCGCTTGGGGGGAGCAGTGCCGTTACCCACACCAGGGCCAGGTCGGCCATGGCCCCGTCGTCCAGGCCCTGCGTGTTCAGTGATGCCCAGGTGGTGAAGGCGAGGGCGTGGTGGAGCGTGGCGGCGAGCCGGGTATCGGTGCTCGCGCCGAAGCCTGCGATCAGGTTGTCGCCGATCCGACGCAGGTGGGCCCGAAACTCTGCCATGGGACCCTGCAGCGCCGGCACGGCCGACTCGTCCCGGTGCGAGGCGGCCCACATGCGCTCGGTGAGGCGGTAGTAGCGGTAGAAGGCGGACAGCGCCGCGCGGGTACGCGCCGGCCCGGGCTCGAGGCCGGCCCAATCGGTCGGATGGGGAGGCGGGTGCTGTTCCAGCCAGTGCCGGGTGCAGGCCTGGAATACCGCCGTTTCGTCGGGAAAGTGGCGGTAGACGGTCAGCCGCTGCACGCCGGCGCGTTCGGCGATGGCGCTGATCGTCGTGGCGCGTGGGCCGATCTCCTCGTGCAGCTGCATGGTCGCCTCGACGATCCTCAGCCGGGTCTCTTCCTGCGATGCCGCGCGCTTGCGCTGGGTATAACGGCGTCTGGTGGTCATTCATTGAACATACATGTTCGTTCAACTATTGACAAGTGACGTCGGCGGGCTTAAATGTCGCTTGTGAACAATGGTGTTCCTTCAAAACAGGAGAGTGCCGCATGACCAACAACGACAACCTGACCACCAGGCACGATGCCGTGATGCTGGAATGCCAGGCGGCCGGGAGCGACTGGCGGGTGTTGCCCGCCTTCCTGCCGGTTCCTGGGCTGGGGGGGCTGGCCGTCAACGCCTTCCTGCTGAAGGGGACCGAGCCCGTGCTGGTCGACACCGGCCTGGCGACACTGGGGGATGCCTTCCTCGAGGCGTTGGAGGCGGAGATCGATCTCGACGACCTGCGCTGGATCTGGCTGAGCCACACCGATGCCGACCATATCGGGAATCTCGCGCGTATCCTCGAGCGCGCCCCCCGGGCCAGGGTGGTCACGAACTTTCTCGGCATGGGCAAGATGGGCATGCTGGGTCACGATCTCTCCCGGGTGCAGCTGCTGGCGCCGGGGGCAAGGCTAGAGCTCGGCGATCGCCGCCTGGTGCCGCTGCGGCCGCCGTACTACGACGCACCGGAGACGCTGGGGTTCTTCGATACGCGCTCCGGGACCTGCTTCGCGGCCGACAGCTTCGGCGCCCTGCTGCCCGAGGCGGCCACTCCGCTCGAGGGGGTCGATGCGGATGCGCTGCGCGATGGCCTGGTGGCCTGGTCGTCCATCGATGCGCCCTGGCTCGCGACGGCAGACCGCGAGGTGCTGGGTCGTACGCTCTCGTCGCTGCGGCGGCTCGCGCCGACGACGCTGTTGTCGGGTCATCTGCCCGTCGCCTGTCAGGGTGTCGAGCGTCTCACTGCCCTGGTGCACGACGCCTGGTGCGCCGGGCCGAGCACCGGCATTGCGCCGGACTCCCTGGAGGCCGTGGCGGTGGCTCTGGGGTAAGGCCTGCCGGCTCGGGGGCGAGGTTGCTGCCCGGGCCGGCGGAGCATGGCCGCGGCAGCCGGGGCCCGGTCATGCCGTCTTCCATTTGATGTTGCAGCCCATCGATGGCTTCTGGGTGGCATCCGGTGCCTGGCCGGCGAGCACGGCATCGGCGGCGGCACGCAGGTCGGCCCCGGTCACCGGGGTCTCCTTGCTCGGCCGGCTGTCGTCGAACTGGCCGCGGTAGACGAGCCGGTGGTCGGCATCGAAGAGGAAGAAGTCCGGGGTGCAGGCGGCCTGGAAGGCGCGGGCCACGTCCTGGCGCTCGTCCACCAGGTAGGGAAAGCCGTAGTTCCGCGAGCGGGCCTCCTCGATCATGCGCCCGGGGCTGTCGTCGGGATGGCTGTGGAAGTCGTTGCTGTTGATGGCGACCACGGCGAGGCCGCGTTCGCCATACTCCCGGGCGAAGTCGGCGAAGGCATCGGCAACGTGCTTGACGAAGGGGCAGTGGTTGCAGATGAAGGCCACGAGTATCGGCTGGCCCTGGAAGTCGGCGCTGTCAATCTCCGTGCCGTGGGGGTCGGGAAGGCGGAAGGGCGGCAGGGGACTGCCGAGCTCGGCCATGTTCGAGGGCGTCAGGGACATGGGGAAGGCCTCCTGTAGTGCTTGAAGGATAGTCTCAGGGTAACAGAAGGCGCCGCTGGAGTCGGTCGGCCGGGCCTGTCTAAACTTGATCAGGCCAACGCCGGTTACGTAGGCGAGCGGTACAGCGCCCCGTCCTGCAGGCGTGCAGGCGGGCGGATAGTTGAATTCGCGGGCCTCTCGCTGGTCCATCGGAGGATGACGAGCGACGGATAGACACAGGGAGGAGGTGACGGATATGAGCGTACAGCAGGTAACCGAAGCGGAACTGCTGGCCCGAGTCGAGCGCTGCATGGCCGGCGAGCGACTGGTGGTCGAGCATGAAGGCAAGCGTTTCTCGGCCCGGGTACAGCATGTCGGCGCCACCGGAGTGAAGGTCATTCCGGAGACGGCGTTGCAGGGCAGCCACGGAGCGCCCGGCGACATGGACGGTTTCATGGTCTCGTTCGGCGAGATCATGGAAGTCGAGATCGGCGGTGTCACCTATCGGTGGCGGTGAGTCGCAGGCTGGCTCAGGGTGGTGGGTAGCCGAGCTCGGCGCCGAGGCGAGCGGCGTGGGCCGAGATCCAGCTCGGGTCGAACGGCCCCCAGTCGCGAATCACATAGCGGCCGATGTTGTGCCGCTCGCCGGCGTCCTTTTCGAACTCGCAGACGATGTCCAGCTCGGCCAGGGCGCCCAGGGTGTCCTGGGCGGTGCGTCGTGGCATGCCGGTGGTCGCCATGATCGCCGGTACGCTGGTGACGCCGCTGTCGACCAGGTGGGCGACATAGAGGCGGCGATAGAAGCTCGATCTCGTCTTGGTGAGGGCAGTCATTGCGGCAGTGCTCTGCTGGGTGATAATGCCTTCTATCCTAGCGGAACCAGCCCTTCATGACGTCGGTGATGCGCCGCATGTCGGTATCGTCGGTGATATAGGCCGGCATGGTGTAGAGCCAGCGGCCGATGGGACGCAGCCAGACGCCCTGCTCGCGGGCCCAGTCGCCCACGCCGGCAAGGTCCGCCGAATCGCGGGTCTCGATCACCGCGGTGGCGCCGAGCACCCGCACGTCCTCGACCGCGGGATGGGCAGCGAGCGTCGCGTCCTCGAGCAGCTCATCGCACAGCACGCGGTTGAGCCCGGCGATGCGGCCCAGGTAGTCCTCCTCCTCGAACACCGCGAGGCTCTCCAGCGCCACCCGGCAGGCCAGCGGATTGCCCATGAAGGTCGGGCCATGCATAAAGGCATGGTGGGGGCTGTCACCGACGAACGCCTCATGCACCCGGTCGGTGGCCAGGGTCGCCGCATGGCCGAGATAGCCCCCGGTGAGCCCCTTGGAGAGCACCATGATGTCCGGCGTCACATCGGCATGGTCGGCGGCGAACAGCTTCCCCGTGCGGCCGAAGCCGGTGGCCACCTCGTCGAACACCAGCAGCACGTCGAATTCGTCGCACAGCTCGCGCGCGCCCCTGAGGTAGTCGGGCGAGGTCATGTTGAGCCCGCCGGCGGCCTGCAGCAGCGGCTCCATCAGCAGGGCGGCGATCTCGTGATGGTGGGCCGCGAGCACCGCGCGCAGGGCGTCGAGGTCGGCCCGGACCGCTGCCGGCTCGGCGTCGAAGGGTGCAGTGGGGGCCGGGGCGAAGTGATGCCGCGGCAGGTAGCCGGCGAACAGCGAGTGCATGCCCTCCTCGGGGTCGCACACCGCCATGCAGCCGGCGGTATCGCCATGGTAGGCCTTCATCAGCGAGAGCAGGCGATGCTTGCCGGGCCTGCCGCGCAGCTGGTGATACTGCACGGCCATCTTCATCGCCACTTCCATGCCCACCGAGCCGCTGTCGGAGTAGAAGACGTGGTTCAGCCCCGCCGGGGTGATCCTGACCAGTTCCCGGGCCAGGCGGTCGGCGGGCTCGTGGGTCAGGCCGCCGAGCATCACGTGGCACAGCTCGCCGGCCTGCTCGCGGATCGCCGCCACCAGCCGCGGGTGGGCATAGCCGTGGATCATGCACCACCAGGAGCAGGTGGCGTCGAGCAGCGACTCGCCGCTCTCCAGGGTGAAGCGCGGGCCCGTGCCGCCGATCACCCTGGGCGCCGGTGACTGGGTCTTGAGATGGGCATAGGGATGCCAGACGGGGGACGTCATGCGGGCCTCCGGGGGACGAGGGTGGCGAACAGGGTCGGGCGAGCGGAGCGAAACGACGGGGACGCGCAGGCGCCGTGCTTCCCCGGGGGAAGACGGACATTCGCTTTTGCAATCGAGGAGCTGAAATGGTGCGGATGGGGAGACTTGAACTCCCACGCCCGAAGGCACCAGAACCTAAATCTGGCGTGTCTACCAATTCCACCACATCCGCACGGTCGGGCAGGCGTCCACATTGTACGGACGGGCCTTCGCAAGTCAATCGACATCGGGCAGCACCAGGTGGTCGGCGGCGGCCTCGGCCAGCGCCCGGGGGCTTCTCGCCGCGAGGCGTGGCACCACGCCCAGGCAGGGGCCGGGCAGCCGATGCGTCAGGGTCGCCAGGTTGTCGCGGTACAGCTCGCGGTCGGACGCGAAGGCGGGATCGAGCAGGTTTCCCACCCAGCCGGCGAGGGGCTGGCCGTCGGCGACGATCGCCTCGGCGGTGAGGCGGGCGTGACTGAGGCAGCCGAGCTTCAGCCCCACCACCAGGATCACCGGCAGGCCGAGACGCCCGGCGAGGCCCGTGAGATCCTCGTCGTCGTTGAGGGGAACCCGCCAGCCGCCGGCACCCTCGACCAGCGTCAGGCCACGCTCGAGGGCGAGCATGGGCCGAAGAGGATCGACCAGGTCGTCGAGGCCGAGGGCGACGCCCGCCCGGCGGGCGGCCAGGTGCGGGGCGATGGCGGGGGCGAAGGCGAAGGGGTTGATCGCCGCGTAGGGCTGGGCCGGTGCACATTGGGCCTGCAGTGCCAGGGCATCGGCGTTGCGCAGTCCGTCGGCGGTGGGTTCACAGCCCGAGGCGATGGGCTTGAGCCCGAGCGTGCTCAGGCCGCGGCGGCGCGCCAGGGCGAGCAGGCCGGTGGTGACCAGGGTCTTGCCGGCGTCGGTATCGGTACCGGTCACGAAGTAGGCGGGCATCTCAGCGCTCCAGCACCAGGGTCAGCAGCCGGTAGGAAACGGGCAGGCCGTCGGGCTCGCGCAGGGCCTCGTAGCGTCGGCGGGCGCGGGCCAGGTCGGCG
>NZ_PNRE01000001.1 GCF_002879645.1 Halomonas heilongjiangensis
CCGATCTCGGCGAAGCTCTGGTTGTCCAGCTCACCGGCCACGAAGCGCCGGTTGTAGAACTCCACCTGGTTCTTCTTCTCCGCCCCCCACTGGCGGTTGTGGAACACCACCGCGGTCACCGGGATGTCATGCCGCACCGCGGTCATGGTCTCCATCAGGCTCATGCCCCAGGCACCGTCGCCGGCGTAGGCGATCGCCGGCCGGTGCGGCGCCGCCACCTTGGCGCCGATGATGGTCGGCAGCGCATAGCCGCAGTTGCCGAAGCTCATCGGCGCGAAGAAGCTGCGCGGCCGGTCGAAGCGCAGGTAGCTGTGCGCCACGGCGTTGATGTTGCCGATGTCGGTGGAGACCATCACGTCCTCGGGCATCGCCTTCTCCAGCTCGCGCAGCACCTGGCGCGGGTGCAGGTACTCGCCGCCGGAGAACGGCGTCTCGCCCTGGGCCTCGTCGATGGCGTCGAGGCTGAACGGGTCCTGCTCGTGGGTCCACTCGTCGAGCTCGCGCTCCCAGGCCGCCTTCTCGCTGGCGATCCGCTCGGCACGCTGGGCCTTGCTGGCATCGCAGGCCAGCTCGCGGCCGGCCAGGCGCTCGGTGAGCGCCTCGGCGGCTTCCCTGGCGTCGCCGCAGATGCCCACCGCGATCTTCTTCACCAGCCCCAGCATCTTGTGGTCGGCGTCGATCTGGATGATCTTGGCGTCCTGCGGCCAGTAGTCCAGGCCGTGCTGCGGCAGGGTGCCGAACGGCCCCAGGCGGGTGCCCAGCGCCACCACCACGTCGGCCCGGGCGATCAGCTTCATGCCCGCCTTGGAGCCCTGGTAGCCCAGCGGGCCGCACCACAGCGGATGGCTGGCCGGGAAGGAGTCGTTGTGCTGGTAGCTGTTGACCACCGGCGCCCCCAGCCGCTCGGCCAGCGCCTGGCAGGCCTCGACGCCGTCGGCCATCACCACCCCACCGCCGGAGACGATCACCGGGAACTCGGCCTTGGCCAGCAGCTCGGCGGCCTCGTTGAGGGTCTTGGTACCGCCCGGGCCACGGTCGACTCGCGAGGGCTGGGGGATCTCGCACTCGATCTCGCCGTAGAAGTAGTCGCGCGGGATATTGAGCTGGGTCGGGCCCATCTCGGCCATCGCCCGGTCGAAGCAGCGCCCGGTGTACTCGGCCATGCGCGCCGGGTGGGTGACGTGGCCCTGGTACTTGGTGAACTCCTGGAACATCGGCAGCTGGTGGCACTCCTGGAAGCCGCCCAGGCCGATGCCGGTGGTGCCCGCCTCGGGGGTGACGATCACCACCGGGCTGTGCGCCCAGTAGGCCGCGGCGATGCCGGTCACGCAGTTGGAGATGCCCGGGCCGTTCTGGCCGATCACCGTGCCGTGGCGGCCGGAGACCCGCGCATAGCCGTCGGCCATGTGGGCGGCGCCCTGCTCGTGGACCACCGGGATCAGCCGGATGCCGGCCGGGGCGAAGATGTCCATGGCGTCCATGAACGCCGAGCCCATGATGCCGAACATGTCGGTCACGCCGTTGGCGACCAGCGTCTCGACGAAGGCCTCCGAGGGGGTCATGGTCTGCTTGCCCTGCACGACGCTGCGGGTGTCCTGGTTCTCTGGGGTGCTCATCGGGTCCTCCTCGGCGCGCCGCCGATTGATGTTTTTATGGTACGAAAAGTTCCGGATAACGAAACCTGATCAAAATCTAGCTACCCCCGCGGCTGCCCGTCAACATAAATTTCATAAAACGGTACAATTTGATTGATTTTAAGAAATCGGTGTATGCTGCCTCGACGCACTGGCGGCCCATGGGCGCCAGCCCCCGAGACAAGGCCACGCACCAACGGCCAGCGCCCCCAGGCGGGCCGAGGAGGCAGCAATGACAGACCTCATCAACGCCAGACCCGACACCCGGTTGTCGGCCCGGGCACTCTTCGGCATCGACAGTGACCTGCAGGTACCGGCGTTCAGCGAACGCAGCGAGTATGTCCCCGAGATCGACGACGCCTATCGGTTCAACCCGGACGTGACCCTGGCGATCCTCGCCGGCTTCACCCGCAACCGGCGGGTGATGGTCCAGGGCCTGCATGGCACCGGCAAGTCGACCCATATCGAGCAGGTGGCGGCGCGGCTGAACTGGCCCTGCCTGCGGGTCAACCTGGACGGTCATATCAGCCGCCTCGACCTGGTGGGCAAGGACACCATCGTGGTGCGTGACGGCCTGCAGGTGACCGAGTTCCAGGAAGGCATCGTGCCCTGGTCGCTGCAACGCCCGGTGGCACTGATCTTCGACGAGTACGATGCCGGCCGCCCCGACGTGATGTTCGTCATCCAGCGTATCCTCGAGCGCGACGGCCAGTTCTCGCTGCTCGACCAGAACCGGGTGATCGATCCCCACCCCCACTTCCGCCTGTTCGCCACCTCGAACACCGTGGGCCTGGGCAACCTGTCGGGGATGTACCAGGGCACCCAGGTGCTCAATCACGCCCAGATGGACCGCTGGAACATCGTCGCCAACCTCGACTATCTGCCCCACGAGGAGGAAGCCGCCATCGTGCTGGCGCGGGTGCCGAGCAAGAACGACGAGCAGGGGCGCAGGCTCATCGATGCCATGGTCGCGGTGGCCGACCTGACGCGTAAGGGCTTCGCCGCCGGCGACCTCTCCACGCTGATGTCGCCGCGCACGGTGATCACCTGGGCGGAGAACTGCGAGATCTTTCGCAACCCCGCCCTAGCCTTCCGCCTGTCGTTTCTCAACAAGTGCGACGAGGCCGAGCGCCATACCGTGGCCGAGTACTATCAGCGCTGCTTCGGCGAGGAGCTGGACGAATCCTGGATTCACGAGGCGACCCCGTCATGACCCCGAGCGCCCAGCAGCTCGCGCAGCGGCAGCAGAAGGTCGAAGAGCTGTGTGCGGCCACCCTGCGCGCGCTCACCGGCGATGCCGATCTACACTACCGCGGGCGACACCTCTACCGGGGGGAAACCCGGCTGCCCATCCACGCCCCTCACCTGCACATCGACCCCGAGCAGGACGCCCTGGCCGACTGCCGCGCCGCCGCCGATGGCATGGCGCTGCGCCTGCTGCACTCCGATCCGGCGCTGCATCGCCGCCTGTGCCCCGACGACCCCATCGAGCGCCTGGTCTTCGAGCTGCTGGAGCAGTTGCGGGTGGAGACCCGGGTACCGGCGGACATGCCCGGCATGGCCGACAACCTGCGGCATCGCTTCGAGAACTGGTCGCGCGCCTTCCATCGCTCGGGGCTGACCGAGGGCAGCATCGGCATGCTGCTCTACTGCGTGGCCCAGATGTGCTGGTCGCGACTGACGGCCCGGCCCGTGCTGGAAGAGACCGAGGACACCATCGAGAGCATGCGGGTGACGCTGGTCGGTGCACTGGGCGGTGCTCTGGCCGGCATCCGTCGCCACCGCGACGACCAGCAGGCCTTTGGGCCCCATGCGCTGGCGATCGCTCGCCTCGTCGGTGAGCGGGTGCGGGCCGCACGCGCCGCCGCGGAAGACGACGACGAGGCCGCCGAAGACGAAGCCAGGCACGGCTTTGCCCTGCTGCTCGACTTCGACCAGGACGAGGGCGACGATGACGGCATGGCCACCGCGGCAACCGGCACCAGCAAGGTGTTCGAGGAGGCCGCCCTGGCCTATCGTGTCTACACCACGCGTTTCGACCGAGAGGTGGCGGCCGGCCGCCTGGTACGTCGGGCGCTGCTCGACGAATACCGCGAGCGCCTGGACAAGCGCCTCGCCGAGCAGGCCATCAACCTGCCACGCCTGGCGCGCCTGCTCGGCGCCGTGCTCGCCGAGCCTCACCGCGACGGCTGGCGGTTCGGCGAGGAAGAGGGGCGCATCGACGGCCGCCGCCTCGCCCAGCTGGTCAGCTCGCCCACCGAGCGACGCCTGTTCTGCCGTGAGCAATACAAGCCGACGGCCGACTGCGTCGTCAGCTTCCTGATCGACTGTTCGGGGTCGATGAAGCACCATATCGAGCCGGTCACCATGATGACCGAGAGCCTGATCCGCGCCCTGGAGATGATCGGCGCGCGCAGCGAGCTGCTCGGCTTCACCACCGGGGCCTGGAACGGTGGCCGCCCTTACCGGGAGTGGATGAGCCACGGCCGGCCCCCCGGCCCCGGGCGGCTCAATGAGGTCTGCCACCTGGTGTTCAAGAGCGCCGACCGCCACTGGCGGCGGGCGCGTACCGATATCGCCGCCCTGCTCAAGCCCGACCTCTTCCGCGAGGGCATCGACGGCGAGGCGGTGGACTGGGCCTGCAACCGGCTGCTCGCGCGCAGTGAAACGCGGCGCATCCTGGTCGTGATCTCGGACGGCTGCCCGGCCGACAGCGCCACCGGCCTGGCCAACGACGGCTTCTACCTGGACAACCACCTGAAGGACGTCGTGGCGCGGCGCACCCGGGAGGGCGAGGTGGAGATCCTCGGGCTCGGTGTGGGCCTGGACCTCAGCCCCTTCTATCGCCGCTCGCTTGCCACCGACATGTCGCAAGCCCTCGACGGTGCCCTGTTCCAGGACATCGTCACTCTCATCGCGGGCGGCCACCGGCGCTGAGGTCGGAGCCGGCCCGCTTCTCTACACACAACCACGGGGCAACTCACATGGCCAAGACCCGGATGGTGACCCAGTTCGGCATGGGCACCTCGATCCGCAGCCGGAACTACACCGCAGCCGCGGCGCGGGCGATTCGCGATGCGCTGTGGCACAACTCGCTCAACGTCGCCGATGCCTTCGGCTTTCCCAAGCAGGCGATGCTGATCGATGTCGAGGTCGGCGTGCAGCACCCCGATGCCGTCGATGTCGCCGCCCTGCTCGATATCTTCCCGTATGGCCAGCCCTCGATCACCCTGGTCAAGGGCGGACTCGACGTCACCAAGCCCGACGGCAGTGGGCTCACCGTGATCGCCAATGCCGCCGTCATCGTCTCCTTCGACATGGAGCCCCACCATGACTGAGCGTCGTATCATCCTCGAGATGGGGACCGGCAACGACCTGTACGGTGGCGACTACACCAAGGCGGCCTGCCGCGCGGTGCAGGACGCACTGCACCACTCCTCCATCGTGCTGTTCAAGTCGCTGGGCTACGACCACCGGGAGATGCGCGTGCAGGTCACCATCGGCGTGCAGGAGCCGGACCGGGTCGACGTCGACGTGGTCACGGCCGAACTGCCCCGCGGCCGGGCCGATGTCAACGTCGTGCACGGCGGGCTGAACGTCCACGACCCGGACAACGACACCACCCATGTGATTGCCACGGCGGCGATCGCGGCACTGCTGCCGATCGACCCTGCCCAGTGGCGGCTGAGCACGGGTGGCGGGGCCTGATCGGCCGCCGGGCCGACACCGCCGGTTTCCGCCTCCGCCATTCGTTGCCGGCCACAGGTCCCATCATTGTCTCCCAACTGGCCCCAACGGTAGGGGGCCAGCCCTGCTAGGGTCATGACTAGCGAGACAACGGATCGCCACTCGGCGGACAGCCGAGTGGCCTGTCCCTGGCCCCGATACAACGACAACGACTCGCGAGGCACCCTGCTTATGAGTCTCCCTCTCCCGTCGCGCCCACCGCTCTGGTCCTTTCCCCTACTGCTGCTGAGCGCGACTTCCAGCGCCCAGGCGGCCAGCATCGACCAGGCCACCGAGGCCTTGATCGCCCCCGTGGCGTCCCTGTTCTCCTCGCTGATCTTCTTCAGCCTTCCCCTGTTCGGCGCCGAGCTGCCGCTGGTGGTGCTGTGGCTGGTGGCCGGTGCGGTGTTCTGCACCGTCTATTTCAACTTCATCAACGTGCGTGGCCTCGGCCATGCGTTCAAGCTGGTGCGCGGCGACTACGCCCACCCCGGTGACCAGGGGGAGGTCTCGCACTTCCAGGCACTCGCCACCGCGGTCTCCGGTACCGTGGGGATCGGCAACATCGGAGGGGTCGCCATCGCCATCTCCCTGGGCGGCCCCGGCGTGCTGTTCTGGATGGTACTTGCCGGCTTCCTGGGCATGTCGACCAAGTTCGTCGAATGTGCCCTGGCCACCCACTACCGCCGCCAGAATGCCGACGGCAGCGTCTCCGGCGGGCCGATGTTCTATCTCGCCCGCGGCCTGGCCGAGCGCGGCCTGCCGCGCCTGGGGCGCGCCCTGGGTAGATTCTACGCGGTGGGGATCGTGATCGGCTGCCTGGGGATCGGCAACATGTTCCAGTCCAACCAGGCCTTCATGCAGTTCGTCAATGTCACCGGCGGCGCCGAGGTCAGCTGGTTTGCCGACAAGGGCTGGCTATTCGGCCTGATCATGGCCGCGCTGATCGGCATCGTGATCATCGGCGGCATCAAGTCGATCGCCCGGGTCACCGAGAAGGTGGTGCCCGTCATGGCCCTGCTCTACTGCAGCATGGCACTGCTGGTCCTCGCCATGAACGCCGAGGCCATTCCCTACGCCATCGGTGCCATCTTCCAGGGCGCCTTCACCGCCGAAGGGGTCGCCGGCGGCACCCTGGGGGCGATCATCATCGGCTTCCAGCGGGCGGTATTCTCCAACGAGGCCGGTATCGGCTCATCGGCCATCGCCCATGCCGCGGTGCGCACTCGACAGCCGATGACCGAAGGCTATGTCTCGTTGCTCGAGCCCCTGGTCGACACCATCATCATCTGCAGCCTCACCGGCCTGGTGATCGTCACCACGCTCTACTATGACCCGGCCTTCACCAACGGTTCTGGCGGCATCGAGATGACCTCACGGGCCTTCGAGCGCAACGTGGCCTGGTTTCCGCTGCCGCTGTCGGTGGCGGCCCTGCTGTTCGCCTTCTCCACCGCCATCTCCTGGTCCTACTACGGCCTCAAGGGCTGGAGCTACCTGTTCGGCGAGGGGCGGCTGGGACGCAACCTGTTCAAGCTGCTGTTCTGTGGCTTCGTCGTGATCGGCTCGATGATCCAGCTGCAGTCGATGCTCGACCTCTCCGATGCCCTGGTGTTCGTGATCTGCGTGCCCAACATCCTCGGCATCTACCTGCTGGCACCGGTGATCAAGCGAGAATTGAAACGCTACCACCGCAAGCTGGCCAGCGGCGAGATCACCGACTACCGGACCCGCACCGCCCGGCCGATGCCCTCCACCAGTGCCACCGCGGCGCCGTCGGACCGGGCGAAGCCCTGAGCCATGCTCAGGCATGGCCCACCACGCGATCGCTGCCTCAGATGAGCTCCGCCAGAATCAGACTCATGCCGATCAGCATCAGCACGAAGAAGGCGATCCGCCGCATCGCCAGCGGAGCAAACGGCAGGGGAAAACGACGCCCCAGATAGGTCGCCAGGGCGATGACCGGGACCGACCAGGCCGTGAGCAGCAGGATCTCGGTGTTCATCTGCCCCTGGGAGACCACGAACAGGGTACGTACGCCGGAGGTCACAGCGAAGAGCAGAATCAGCAGGTTACGGATGCGTACCGGCTCGATGGGCTGACGGTAGCAGTGATAGATCAGTGGCGGACCGGCGATACCAAACAGCCCCCCCAGCAGGCCGGAGAGCCCACCGAACAGGACGAAACTGCGCCGCGGAGAGAGAGCGATCTGACGGCTCGGACGCAGCAGCAGGCTCGCGCCACCGTAGAGGATGACCAGCCCCAACAGCAGCCTGAGCAGCGAGGCGGCGCTGCCGCTGAGGTACTCGAGCAACAGCACCCCTGCCACGATCATCGGCACGATGCCGAGGCCGGCCGCCCGCACCGACGGCCAGTCGATGTGCTGCAGCCTGCCGGGCAGGGCCACCAGGCAGTTAATCAGCGTCATCAGGCTGACCACGGCGGCGACGGAGGCCACCGGGGCGATGCCTAGCCCGCTGGTCGCCCCCATCACGATCATGCCCAGGCCGAAGCCGGTCACCGTCTGGAAGTAGCCGGCCAGGGCGGCAATCCCCAGAAACGGCAGCAGGTGCTCGACACCCACGGCCTCAGTCGCCACCAGCCGACCGGCGGCGACTATCGGCCGCCTGGGCCTGCACCGTGGTCACGGCGATGACGTGGTAGATGTCGTCGACGCTGCAACCCCGGGACAGGTCATTGGCCGGCTTGGCCAGCCCCTGCAGCAGCGGGCCGATGGCCTCGGCGCCGCCGATGCGCTCGGCCAGCTTGTAGCCGATGTTGCCGGCCTCCAAGTCGGGAAAGATCAACACATTGGCGTTGCCCCTGACCCGGGAGCCCGGCAGCTTGCGCTCGGCGATCTCGGCGACGATGGCGGCATCGAGCTGGACATCCTCGTCGATGGCCAGGGCCGGACGCTGCGCCTTGACCCGCCGTGCCGCCTGCACGACCTTCTCCACGTTACCGTGGCGAGCACTGCCGCTGGTGGAGAACGACAGCATGGCCACCCGCGGTGGCTCGCCCAGCAGCGACTCGGCGCTGTCGGCCGCCGCCATGGCGATATCCGCCAGCTCGTCGGCATCCGGCTCGATGACCAGGCCGCAGTCGGAGAAGATGATGCCCCCTTTCAGGCTATGGAAAGGCTTGCACAGCATCATCAGAAAGAAGCTGGACACCAACCGACACCCCGGCGCCACCCCAAGAAGCTGGATCGCCGTGCGTACCACATCGGCCGTGGTGTGAACCGCACCGGCCACCGAGCCATCTGCGTGCCCTTCCCGCACCAATAAATTGGCGAAACACAGCGGCTCGCGTACCGCCTGCTCGGCCTGCTCGCGCGTCATCCCCTTCCTTTCCCGCAGCGCATGGAGCGCCTCTGCCAAAGAGCCGGTCAGGGAAGAGTCGGCAGGATCGATCAGCTCGACTCCTGCCAGGTCGACCCCGTGGGTGGCCGCCGTCGAGGTGATCGCCTGACGATCCCCTACCAGCAGGATGCGGGCGATGCCATCCTTGGCCGCCCTGACGGCCGCTCGGAGAATGCGTTCGTCCTCCCCCTCGCAGAGCGCGATGCGTCGGGGCGAGTGGCGGGCACGATCGAGTATCCGGTTCAGTGCTTTCATGTCATAGACCTCCTGCACTCGGGCATCACATAGCCCTGGAGACAAAGCCCTGGAGAAAAAACCCCCGGCCAAGCCGGGGGAAGACCACTTCCGCTATTCGCTCGCGATCGCTTGAGCCTCAAACGTAGTCCTGGTACTTCTCCAGCAGGCGCACCGGCTTCTTCAGCGCGTCGCGGCGGAACGGGTCGCCCAGCTCGCGGGTGCACATGATCTCGAGGATGCAGGTCTTGCCCTCGGTCATCTGCAGGTCGATGGCCTTCTTGAGCGCCGGGCCCACGTCCTCCAGCCGGTCCACGGTGATGCCCTCGGCGCCCATCGCCCGGCCGATCTCGGCGAAGCTCTGGTTGTCCAGCTCACCGGCCACGAAGCGCCGGTTGTAGAACTCCACCTGGTTCTTCTTCTCCGCCCCCCACTGGCGGTTGTGGAACACCACCGCGGTCACCGGGATGTCATGCCGCACCGCGGTCATGGTCTCCATCAGGCTCATGCCCCAGGCACCGTCGCCGGCGTAGGCGATCGCCGGCCGGTGCGGCGCCGCCACCTTGGCGCCGATGATGGTCGGCAGCGCATAGCCGCAGTTGCCGAAGCTCATCGGCGCGAAGAAGCTGCGCGGCCGGTCGAAGCGCAGGTAGCTGTGCGCCACGGCGTTGATGTTGCCGATGTCGGTGGAGACCATCACGTCCTCGGGCATCGCCTTCTCCAGCTCGCGCAGCACCTGGCGCGGGTGCAGGTACTCGCCGCCGGAGAACGGCGTCTCGCCCTGGGCCTCGTCGATGGCGTCGAGGCTGAACGGGTCCTGCTCGTGGGTCCACTCGTCGAGCTCGCGCTCCCAGGCCGCCTTCTCGCTGGCGATCCGCTCGGCACGCTGGGCCTTGCTGGCATCGCAGGCCAGCTCGCGGCCGGCCAGGCGCTCGGTGAGCGCCTCGGCGGCTTCCCTGGCGTCGCCGCAGATGCCCACCGCGATCTTCTTCACCAGCCCCAGCATCTTGTGGTCGGCGTCGATCTGGATGATCTTGGCGTCCTGCGGCCAGTAGTCCAGGCCGTGCTGCGGCAGGGTGCCGAACGGCCCCAGGCGGGTGCCCAGCGCCACCACCACGTCGGCCCGGGCGATCAGCTTCATGCCCGCCTTGGAGCCCTGGTAGCCCAGCGGGCCGCACCACAGCGGATGGCTGGCCGGGAAGGAGTCGTTGTGCTGGTAGCTGTTGACCACCGGCGCCCCCAGCCGCTCGGCCAGCGCCTGGCAGGCCTCGACGCCGTCGGCCATCACCACCCCACCGCCGGAGACGATCACCGGGAACTCGGCCTTGGCCAGCAGCTCGGCGGCCTCGTTGAGGGTCTTGGTACCGCCCGGGCCACGGTCGACTCGCGAGGGCTGGGGGATCTCGCACTCGATCTCGCCGTAGAAGTAGTCGCGCGGGATATTGAGCTGGGTCGGGCCCATCTCGGCCATCGCCCGGTCGAAGCAGCGCCCGGTGTACTCGGCCATGCGCGCCGGGTGGGTGACGTGGCCCTGGTACTTGGTGAACTCCTGGAACATCGGCAGCTGGTGGCACTCCTGGAAGCCGCCCAGGCCGATGCCGGTGGTGCCCGCCTCGGGGGTGACGATCACCACCGGGCTGTGCGCCCAGTAGGCCGCGGCGATGCCGGTCACGCAGTTGGAGATGCCCGGGCCGTTCTGGCCGATCACCGTGCCGTGGCGGCCGGAGACCCGCGCATAGCCGTCGGCCATGTGGGCGGCGCCCTGCTCGTGGACCACCGGGATCAGCCGGATGCCGGCCGGGGCGAAGATGTCCATGGCGTCCATGAACGCCGAGCCCATGATGCCGAACATGTCGGTCACGCCGTTGGCGACCAGCGTCTCGACGAAGGCCTCCGAGGGGGTCATGGTCTGCTTGCCCTGCACGACGCTGCGGGTGTCCTGGTTCTCTGGGGTGCTCATCGGGTCCTCCTCGGCGCGCCGCCGATTGATGTTTTT